>NZ_JALJRE010000008.1:0-334607 GCF_024519855.1 Bradyrhizobium sp. Bra78
CATGCAGGCCGAGGTCTTTCGGAAACCTCCCGCTGTCATATGCGATAGCCCTGCCTTGTGGGGGAGGGCTAGGCGGGAACCGCGCCAGCTACTGCTTCGGCTGGCCGAAATCGAGCGGCGGCAGCTCGATCTGCGGAATTTCGATCTTGATGGTGTTGGGATCGACGGTGGACAGCTCGCCCTTGTAATGCATCACCATCGACGGGAACATGATCACGAGCACCACCATGATGATCTGGATCACGACGAACGGTACGGCGCCCCAGTAGATCTGTCCCGTCGTGACCGGCTCCATCCTCTTGCCGGTGACGCGGTCGGTGTAGCGCTCCTTCGGCGCGACCGATCGCAGATAGAACAACGCAAAGCCGAATGGCGGGTGCATGAACGAGGTCTGCATGTTGACGCCGAGGATGACGCCGAACCAGATCAGGTCGATGCCGAGATGCTCGGCAGCCGGCCCCAGCAGCGGAATCACGATGAAGGCGAGCTCGAAGAAATCGAGGAAGAAGGCCAGCACGAAGACGAAGGCGTTGACGAAGAGCAGGAAGCCGATCTGGCCGCCGGGCAGCGAGGTCAGGAGATGCTCGACCCAGACATGGCCGTTGACGCCGTAGAAAGTCAGCGAGAACACGCGGGCACCGACCAGGATGAAGACGACGAAGGCCGAAAGCTTCGCCGTCGATTCGGTGGCCTGGCGAACCAGGTCCCAGGTCAGCCGCCGCTTCATGGCGCCGAGAATGAGGGCGCCGGCTGCGCCCATCGCGCCGCCTTCCGTCGGAGTGGCGACGCCGATGAAGATCGTCCCCAGCACCAGGAAGATCAGGAACAGCGGCGGCACCATCACGAACGTCGTCTGCTGCGCCATCTTCGAGAGGAAGCGGAAGCCGGTGAACTTATCGACGATCCAGTTCACGACTGCGACGGCGAACGCGAACAGGATGCCGAAGAACATGCTCAGCACCACGAAGTCGGCGCCATGCGTGTCCGAATTTCGCATCATGAGCCATCCGAACACGCAGCTTGCGAGAAACAGCACGCCGAGCGAAGGCAGGCCACGGCTGCCGTCTTGCTCGCGGAAGCCGATCGCTTCCTTCGGCAGGCCCGGCACCGCTTTCGGGAAGATCAGGCTGACCAAAAAGGCATATCCCGCGTACAGGCCGGCGAGCACGAGGCCCGGTATGAACGCGCCCTCGTACATGTCGCCGACCGACTTGCCGAGCTGATCGGCCATCACGATGAGAACGAGCGAGGGCGGAATGATCTGGGCCAGCGTGCCGGACGCGGCGATGATGCCGGTCGCCACGCGGCGGTCGTAGCCGTAGCGCAGCATGATCGGGAGGGAGATCAGTCCCATCGAGATCACCGATGCCGCGACCACGCCGGTGGTTGCCGCGAGCAGCGCGCCGACGAAGACGACGGCATAGGCAAGGCCGCCGCGGATCGTGCCGAACAACTGGCCGATGGTGTCGAGCAAATCCTCGGCCATGCCGGAGCGCTCGAGCACCAGTCCCATGAAAGTGAAGAATGGAATGGCAAGCAGCGTGTCGTTGTTCATCACGCCGTAGACGCGTTCAGGCAGGGCCTGCAGGAAATCCGGATGGAATTCGCCGAGCTGGATGCCGATCACGGCGAAGAACAGCCCCACGGCGCCGAGCGAAAATGCCGCCGGGTAGCCGAGCAGCAGCACGACCACCAGCGACGCAAACATGATCGGCGCCATATTGGCGATAATAAACGCGGTCATTGAATCCCCCTACGAAGGCCGCTCGCCGATTACTTCTTTTCGATCGCTTCAACGAGATGCTCGACCTCGGCCTCCAGCGCCGAAACCTGCGACTCGTGAGGATCCGGAATCATGCCGCGCATGATGGCGATCCGCTTGATCAACTCGGAGATGGCCTGAACGAGCAGCATCGCGAAGCCGATCATGATGAGTGACTTGGCCGGCCATTGCGGCAAGCCGCCGGCATTGCCCGATTGCTCGTTGATCTGGAACGAACGCAGGAAGAACGGTACGCCGGTGATGATCATGACGACGGTCAGCGGTATCAGGAAGAACAGGTGCCCGACCAGGTCGATGACGTTGCGCATCTGCTTCGGCAGCATGGCGTTGACGATGTCGATCCGGATGTGCTCGTTGTCCAGCAGCGTCCAGGACGAGCACAGCAGGAAGACGATGCTGAACAGCACCCATTGCAGCTCGAGCCATGAATTCGAAGACGTGTCGAAGGTCTTGCGCACGATCGCATTGACCGCCGAGATGATCACGGCGACCAAAATCAACCAGGCCAGGCGCTTGCCCGTCCAGCGTGTAAACGCGTCGATGAGGCCGCTCAGTTTCAGGAGCGCTGTCAAGATAGGTCCTCCCCGCTTATGCCCCGGCCGTCTTGTCTGCGCCGACTTGGGCGCGTCGGCTTGTCTCGCCGCGCAGGCATGAGGCCGCCGCACAAAACCAGCGGGCGTGCCGTCCGTCAATTGGAAGTTTGTTGATTGTTAAGGGAAATCGCCCGGAAGAGACAAGTTGACGCTAGCCGCCGGTGACGCTCATGTGCCGGGAGACGCTGGGGCGGTCGTGGCGGCGGTCGATGATGAAATCGTGGCCCTTCGGCTTCAGCCCAATGGCGCGGTCGATCGCATCCGCAAGCAGCGTATTGTCATCGGATGCACGCAGAGGTTTGCGCAGATCGGACGCGTCCTCGTGGCCGAGGCAGGTGTGCAGCGTGCCCGTGCAGGTGACCCGCACCCGGTTGCAGGATTCGCAGAAATTGTGGGTCATCGGCGTGATGAAGCCGAGCTTGCCGCCGGTCTCGGCGACGCTGACATAGCGCGCCGGCCCGCCGGTGGTCTCGCTTAAGTCCGTCAACGTGAATTGCTGGGCGAGGCGCGCGCGCACCAGCGACAGCGGCAGATACTGGTCGATGCGGCCCGAGCCGATCTCGCCCATCGGCATGACCTCGATGAGCGTCAGGCCCATGCCCTTGCCGTGGGCCCAGCGCATCAGGTCCGGGAGCTCGTCCTCGTTGAGGTTCTTCAGGGCCACGGCGTTGATCTTCACGGCGAGGCCCGCGGCGCGCGCGGCCTCGATGCCTTCCAGCACCTTGTCGATTTCGCCCCAGCGGGTGATCTCGCGAAACTTTCGCGGGTCGAGCGTGTCGAGCGAGACGTTGATGCGGCGGACGCCGCAATCGGCGAGCTCCTGGGCGTATTTCGCAAGCTGGGTGCCGTTGGTGGTCAGCGTCAGCTCGCTCAAGGCGCCGCTTGACAGATGCCGCGACAGCGAGCGTACCAGCGTCATCACGTTGCGGCGGACCAGCGGCTCGCCGCCCGTGAGCCGCAGCTTCTTCACGCCCTTGGCGATGAAGGCCGAGCAGAGCCGGTCGAGCTCTTCCAGCGTCAACAGGTCCGCCTTGGGCAGGAACGTCATGTCTTCCGACATGCAATAGAAGCAGCGCAGGTCGCAGCGGTCGGTGACGGACACGCGCAAATACGAGATGGTCCGCCCGAACGGATCGGTCATGGCGCTCGACAGCGCTGCTCGGGGGCTCGCGGAAAGTCCGTTCATACCAAATGCCTTGTCACTTACGGCGACGGCAAAGCTTTGCTTCAACGCCGCGCTGGACGCAATCTAAGCATGGCGATGCCCAAGGACAATCGCGAGCGTGACGCAGGTCCAAGCTTGGGTCAGCGCTTGCCCGTGGTCGGATCGGGGAACGGCGATCCTGCAGCAGGTGCAGCATCGGCCGGTGCGGCGGCTGCAGCCGGTTTCGGCTTCTTCGGCCGGTGCGGCTTGCGGACCGGTTTCGGCGGGGCGGCCGGCTGAAGTTCCGCGAACACCGGACTGGGGTCCGTGGTGACCGAGGCGGGTGTGGTGAAATCGCCGGGATTCTTGATCACGTTCACCGGGACGCTGACCGGCTGGTATTTGGGCAGGGCGAAAGCCACCGTGAAGGGGGCGTCGGGGGCCGGAACCGAGACGGAGCAGGGGGTTTTGCAGCCCGAACCAAGTGAGGTCGTGGCGTCAGCCCCGGGGGGATTGGATTCGAGCCGGACCTGGACGGTCGGCGGCGCCGATTTGAACATGTCCCAAGACATTGAAGAGCAGCCGCCAAGGCTGGTTGCCCCGAGGAGGCTCGCTCCCGCTAACGCAATCGCGCTGACACGACGCATGACCATCCCAATCTTCTGCGACGAACCGCCACATCCCCGGGCGAACTTAGGGGCGTCGTTCCAGCCAGGCAACCGGCGGGCTGCGCATAGTTAATAGATGGTTAACGCAGGGTTCCCCGGAATATCGACGACATATCAACGTGTTGAGAGCGCCTACGCCGTCATCAGGCTATGGGCTGCGGCCGGCAGGTCGCGCATGTGATGGATCAGCCGGTCCGGCTTCAGCTCGGCGATCGGCACGTCCGTGTAGCCGAAGCTGACCCCGATCACGGGCACCCCGGCCCTGCGGGCCACTCCGACATCGGTTCCGGCATCGCCGACCATGATGCTGGCTTTGATCGCGCCGCCGGCGCGCGCCACGGTTTCGCGGAAAATGGTCGGGTCGGGCTTCTGGACGCCAAAAGTGTCGGCGCCGCAGATCGCCGCGAAGCGCCTGCTGAGGTCGAGCTGGTCCAGCAGTCGCTTCGACAGCCATTCCAGCTTGTTGGTGCAGACCGCGAGCCGATGGCCCTGGGCGGCAAAATGGTCGAGCGCGGCCTCCAGCCCCTCGAAGGGCCGGGATTCGACCGCGATATGATCGGCATAATAAGCGATGAAATCCGCCGTCATCCGGTCCATGTCCGAAGGCGTGACCGTGCGGCCCTCGGCCTCCAGACCCCGCTCGATCAGCTTGCGGGCGCCGGCGCCGATCATGTTCCGGGCCGAGGCCATCGGCACGGGCGGCAGCCCTTCGCGGTCGAGCACGTAATTCAGTGCGGTGATCAGGTCGGGCGCCGTATCCACAAGCGTGCCGTCGAGATCGAAGACGAGGGTGTAGGGGGAGGTCATGTCGGAAGCGCTATCGGTCCGGCCCCGCCGGCGCAAGGGCCGGAGCCATAAGATCACCTTATAAGATAGGCCCGCAGGCCTGTTCCGGCGGAAAAAACGAGGCTACATAGGCCGCCGCAACCGGCTATATCGGCGGCACGGTCTTCATCCAGAGGCGGGCGCATCGTGAACATGGACCAGTTGAAGCGGCAGGCTGCGGCGCGCGCCCTCGAGGAGGTGCGTGACGGCATGCAGCTCGGGCTCGGCACCGGCTCGACCGCGAAACATTTCGTCGAACTGCTCGGCGAGCGCGTCGCCGCCGGGCTCAAGGTGATCGGCGTGCCGACCTCAGAGGCGACGCGCCTCGACGCGGCGCGCTGCGGCGTGCCGCTGACCACGCTCGATGAGATCGACCATCTCGACATTACCGTCGACGGCGCCGACGAGATCGATCCCGAGCTCAATCTGATCAAGGGTGGCGGGGGCGCGCTGCTGCGCGAGAAGATCGTCGCGGCCGCTTCGGATCGCATGATCGTGATTGCCGACGACACCAAATGGGTGCCGACGCTCGGCCGCTTTCCGCTGCCGGTCGAGGTCATCCCGTTCGGGCTCGGCGCGACGCGCCGCGCGATCGAGAAGGCATTTGCGCAATGCGGCGTTTCCGGGCAAATGGCGGTCCGCAAGGGCAAGGATGGCCACGTTTTCGTCACCGATGGCGGCCACTGGATCGTCGATGCCCAGCTTGGAAAGATCGTGGATCCGGCTCGTCTCGCCAAGGCGTTGAGCGCGATCCCCGGCGTCGTCGAGCATGGTCTGTTCATCGGCTTGGCCAGCTCGGCTGTTTTGGCGGGTGGCGAGGGGATTCGCGTGGTTGAACGGCGAAAGCCGAAAGGAGACTAGGAATGAACAGCGTTTTGAGATTCTTGCCGGCCGCGGCCCTCGCTGCGGGACTGGCGGTCGCAGCCGTTCCGGCTGTCGCCCAGCAGCCGGCCCCGAAGGCTGCGGTGGCCCCGGGCGTGCCGAAGGCTTCGCCGGCGGCGCTCGCTGCGGCCAAGGAGATTTTGCAGATCAAGAACGCCGCTGCGATGTATGCCGGCGCCGTGCCCGGCCTCGTCGAGAAGACCAAGGGCGTGCTGACCCAGCAGAACCTCAATTACCAGAAGGATCTCAACGAAGTCGCCCCGATCGTCGCCCAGCAGCTCCAGGGACGCCAGAGCGAGATCGGCGATGGCATGGCGCAGATCTATGCCAGCGAGTTCACCGAGCAGGAGCTGAAGGATCTCGTCACCTTCTACAAGTCGCCGCTGGGCAAGAAACTGATCGACGCCGAGCCGCGCGCCATCGGCCTCAGCATGGCCTTCATGAACTCCTGGGCCCAGAGCTTCTCCGAGATCGTGATGGGCGCCTTCCGCGCCGAGATGCGCAAGCGTGGCAAGGAGATCTGATCGAACCTATCTGATCAGAATCCGGATCGTGCTCTAGGAGAGGTCGGAGTGGACAATGGCTGAATTCGACGTCGACCTCTTCGTCATCGGTGGCGGTTCGGGCGGCGTGCGTGCCGCCCGCATCGCGGCCGGCTACGGCGCCCGTGTGATGATCGCGGAAGAGTACCGCATGGGCGGCACCTGCGTGATCCGCGGCTGCGTGCCGAAGAAGCTGTTCGTGATCGGCTCGCATTTCCGTCACGAGCTCGAGGACGCCGCCGGTTTCGGCTGGACCGTTCCGCCCGCGAGCTTCGACTGGTCGACGCTGATCGCCAACAAGGACAAGGAGATCGCGCGGCTCGAGGCGGCTTACACCGCCAATGTCGAGAAATCGGGCGCGCAGATCGTCAAGAGCCGCGCGGTGATCGAGGACGAGCACACCGTCCGCCTGCTCGAGAACGACAGGAAGATCTCCGCAAGATACATCCTGATCGCCACCGGCGGAGCGCCCAATCACGGCGCCTCCATCCCCGGCATCGAGCATGTGATCTCCTCCAACGAAGCCTTTCACCTCAAGAAGCTGCCGAGGCGGATCGTGATCCAGGGCGGCGGCTACATCGCGCTGGAATTCGCCGGCATCTTCGCCGGCTTCGGCTCCGACGTCACCGTGATCTACCGCGGCGACAACATCCTGCGCGGCTTTGACGAGGACGTCCGCACCCACGTCCGCGCCGAGATGGAGAAGCAGGGCATCACCATCCTCACCGGCTGCACGGTGGCGAAGGTCGATCGCCACGGCGAGGAATTCACCACGCATCTGTCGAACGGGTCGAGCCTTGCCTCCGACCAGGTGATGTTCGCGATCGGCCGTCATCCGGCGGTGGCCAATCTCGGCCTGGAGAAGGCCGGCGTTACCATCAATCCGAAGAACGGCGGCATCGCGGTCGATCATTTCTCGAAGAGCTCGGTCGACAGCATCTATGCGATCGGCGACGTCACGCACCGCTTCAACCTGACGCCGGTCGCGATCCGCGAGGGGCATGCGTTTGCCGACACCGTGTTCGGCAAGCGCGAGGTCAGGGTCGATCACGCCAACATCCCGACTGCGGTGTTCTCGCAGCCGGAGGTCGGCACCGTCGGTCTTACCGAGACCGAGGCGCGGGCGCAGTTCAGCCATGTCGACATCTACAAGACGACGTTCCGCCCGATCAAGGCGACGATGTCGGGCCGCGACACCCGCGTGCTGATGAAGCTCGTGGTCGACGGCTCGACCGACCGCGTGCTTGGCTGCCACATCGTCGGCGATGCCGCCGCCGAGGTCACCCAGGCGGTCGCGATCGCGGTGAAGATGAAGGCGACCAAGGCCGATTTCGATTC
Organism: Bradyrhizobium sp. Bra78; assembly: GCF_024519855.1. NCBI lineage: Bacteria > Pseudomonadati > Pseudomonadota > Alphaproteobacteria > Hyphomicrobiales > Nitrobacteraceae > Bradyrhizobium > Bradyrhizobium sp. Bra78. The sequence continues at coordinate 7,776 of NZ_JALJRE010000008.1, forward strand.
CACGATTGCGCTGCATCCGACCGCGGCCGAAGAACTCGTCACCATGCGCACGCCGACCGCGCGCCACGTGCGTCAGGCGGCGGAGTAGGGGCGGCAATCACCGGACTGTTTTCTTATCGCGCGGCGGGCTGTCATTTGGCCCCAAGGTGCCTTGTGCATCGGGACGAGCGTTCGTCCTATCGTGACATTCTTCTGGGCGCGCAGCCGAGAGACCGAAGTGAGGTTGCTTAACTGGCGGCGCCCGGCAGCGTCAGCTGTCAGCCAGTTCCGCGATCTGCCGACGGTTTGACCTGCGTCTGCTGAACGGATTGCCGGAAATTAGCCGCTCTCTGGGCACAATTCCGCCCGCCTGACATTGATTTCTGAATTCGGGGCAGGACCCTTCAGTGTGGAGTTCTGCATGTTCAAGCAATTTATTATTGCGTCGGTCTTCGTTGTTACCGGATCCATCGCGTCGGAAGCTCGCGGCATCCGTACTGGTCAGGTTCCAGAATGCAATGTGACCATGCCGTGTGATTTCTCGTCTCCACTATCGCGCAGCGAGAAGGCTTCGCGTTACGCTCGACGGCCGGGGTTGTTGGAAGAGCGTACTGCGGCGGAGCGACGTATCAGCGTAGCCGAAGCAAATGTCCCTCGCGGTCAAATTGTCGGTAGTCGCCCAGCTGGCTGCCCTGGTTCTTTCTGCGGTTGCGGCGCGGCGATACGCGTGTTTGGTCGCATCGTGCCGGAATTGAACCTTGCGGCTAACTGGCTCCGCTTTCCGCGCACACCACCTGCAGCCGGAATGGTAGCGGCGCGGCGAGGGCACGTTTTTGTGCTGGAGCAGCACCTTGGTGGCGACACGTGGTTGGCATATGACGCAAATTCAGGCGGGCACGCAACGCGACTTCATCCGCGTTCGGTGCGAGGCTATGCAATCGTCAACCCGCATGCCGCGTGAAGCAATCCAAGCGGCCGTGCAAACCGGGGCATGGTGGAAGCGAAAGCTAACCATCCTGCCCCGGTCAAATTCACGTTCGAGGTCAAGAGACCGAAGCATCGAGGCTGCCTTGATCGGCCTCCGGTATCCTTCCCTTACCTTGGCAGACCGCGCATTTGACAGGGTAGATCCTGCGGCCCGGAGATGCCGATTGTACCGACGGGGGAAAGCCCGTGCCGTTGCAGGCCAGGCAAGCATGCTCTTGGATCTTCCGCATCATGTGAAGCCTTCCGGGTGGTGGCACTAATCAGGCGGCCCTTCATGGGGCCGCCCGGATTTATTGTCAAAACGCGGCTTATCCTCCGGCGGGCTCGTCTTCGACGAAGCTCTGTTCGATCGCGGCGGGCATTTTCGCGACCGACATCAACGAACGCGCGACCTGATTGAGCAGTTGATCTGCGTTCTCTTCCTCGGCCAGATTCTTCGAAAGCAGCGCGACGACGCCGCCCTGACGCAACTGCTGCGCCAGGTTGCGGGCAGTCGTGTAGCCGGCAATCTCGTAGTGCTCGACCCGCTGTGCCGCGCCGATCAACGCGAGATCAGCGGCGGCATCGTCCTTCCTGGCACCCTCCTTGATCACTTCGCCGCCTTCTTCGACAAGTCCCTGCATGCCCTTGCAGGTCCTGGCGCGGGGCTTCTTGCCGAGCAGTTCGAAGCACCCGTCCAGACGCTCGATCTGCGCTTCGGTTTCGGCCAGATGGACGGTGAAGAGCTCGCCGAGCTGGTCGTAGCGGGCGGCCTCGATCATCTGCGGCAGCGCTTTGGTCAATTGCCTCTCAGCATGCAAGAGGTCACGCAACTGATCGATCAGCAGGTCGTCAAGGCCGACGAGAGGTTCCGACGGCGAACTCTCGGCAACGATCGAAGGCGCCGTGCCGGAATCGCCGCTCTGGAGTGCCGGGGATTGCGTGAAAACCCAATCTTCGCCCTCGTTCCAGGGACCTCGTGTGTCGATTTCCCCGTTGTCGCCGGACCCGGTTGAATCGTTGAAGAACTGGTCCACGAGACCGGGCGTCGGAGCGATGCGGCCGATACTGAACGCGGGCTTGTTCATGCTTTCCAGCGCGCGCGAGAACGCCTTCATGTGGGTGATTTCGCGCGTCATCAGGAACTGCAAGGCGTCCTTGGTGCCGGCGTCATCACAGAAATTGATCAGCCGTTCGTAGACGATCTTGGCGCGGGCTTCGGCCGCGATGTTGCTGCGCAGGTCGACGTCGAGCTCGCCGGTGATCTTGAGGTAGTCGGCGGTCCAGGCGTTGCCCTGCGAGTTGAACAGGCCGACGCCGCCGCCTCCGGCGATCGCGATCAAAGGATCGGCTTCCGCCGCTTCGCGATCGAACTTCATGGGCTTCAAGTGCAAGCGCGCGAGCGATCCGACGACCTCGAGGTGACTCAATTCCTCGGTTCCGATATCCATCAGGAGGTCCTTGCGATCCGGATCGTCGCAATTGAGACCCTGAATGGAATACTGCATGGCGGCCGCCAGCTCGCCGTTGGCTCCGCCGAATTGCTCCAGCAGCATATTGCCGAACCGCGGATCGGGCTCATCGACCCGGACTGTAAACATGAGCTTCTTGACGTGATGATACATGGAAAGACCTTCGATTGCAGGAGATACCGGGGCCAACCGAGCGCTGTATCGGACGTTCCTAATTCGGATCGCGCCGCGATCAGATGCGCCTGACGTGACTGAGCTCTCAGTGCAGCGTTCCCGCCGCAGCCTCGTCGATGGCGGCCATCAGGTCGGCCGTATCCGACTGCTGGATCATGTGACCGGCATTCGGGACGCGGCGCATCTTGCTGTGCTTGATTTCGTCATGCAGCCGGCCGGACTGCTCGTCGATGTCGATGAGACGGTCATCCTCGCCGGCCATGATGGTGACCGGCATGGCCAGTTCGCCATAGGTCTTCGCAGACAGCATTGCAGCAGGGACCATCAGCGCCGCCTCGGCCGCGCCGGCCCGAAGCTGCGATGGACGCACGGCCAGTGATTTGGGGAAGCCATCGAATTTTTGCGGGACGGATTTTGGTCCGAACAGCTGACGCAGCATTGCCGGCCACATCAGACGGCTGAAGATCGGGGAGATCGTGTGACTGAGGATGTCGCCAAATCCCGGGATCGCCGGCCCGGCCATCGCCATCATCGCGTCGGTGCGGGCCGTCGGGAAATAATAGCCCGATGCCAGTATCAGGGCCTCGACCATTGAGCGATGTCTGCTTGCCAAGGCGATCGCAACTGACGCTCCCCAGGAATGTCCGAGCACGATCGCCTTCTCGACGCCCAAATGCGCGAGCGCATCCTTGAAGAGGTCGGCTTGAGCCGCAGGCGTCCACACCACATTGCGGGGCCTCAGGCTGTGGCCGAAGCCGGGACGATCGAACACGATGACGCGATAGTCCTTGGCAGCGAGGTCGATCAGGCCGCTCGACTCGAAATCCTGGATCATGCTGCCATTGCCATGGAGCAGGACCAGGGGGCGTCCGGATCCGCGCTCGACGTAATGCAGGCGAACTCCGTCGACGTCGATGAATCGTCCTTGAGGTGGGTTGTCGCGCTGCGCCTTGTCGGCAAGGCGCCGATTGACGACCGCGGCTGCTGCCATCAGGCCGGCTGCCGCGACAAGGGCGGAGGCGAACGGATATTCCGCGAGAGCATGAAGGGTCGTGGCCGCCAAAGATGGCGAACGTCTTTTCAGTATGCGCATGTGACACTTTCGCTGACCGGGGCCAGTTGTTGGAGAGTAGGAGGGGACGCTTCCGGGTTAACGTCCTGGTCTCATCACGACCTTGATGACGCCGGCTTCTTTGTCGCTGAATTTCCGGTAGAGCCGCAGATAGCGCAGGCGGTAATCCTGATGATCGCGTCACGCGGATGCTGGATCTTGGAATCCGGGACCGTGTCTGCCCGGACGTCGCCTTTGCCGTGCCAACAGAGTGCACGCATGGTCAAATCTCCATTTTTGGGGACGGCATGCGCATTCACGGATCATGTCGTGCAGATGCAACAGAAAGGATGGAAGGATGTTCCTAACCCCATGAATGCGTCGATTCTGGACGTTGATCGAAGGCCAGGGAGCGGGTGTCTTCAGGGTGGACATGCGGCATCGATCCGCGCGCAACGTTCGCGCAGCAGCTACGACTCCGCTAGTCCAGGAAACGGTCAAACCGATCCCTCCGAATGCGAGACCGATGTGATGGACCAAGACAACAGCGGGCGCATCGTCGAGACTGCAGTCGAAGCGCGCCAAGGCGAACTCGGTCCTGGTGTCCTGATGCTGCTGGATGTGAGCGGGGAACTCGCAGTCCTCATCGGCTGTCACGTGGATGATATTCTTCAGAACCTGAGCGTGAAGGAGATGTCACGGGGCGAAAGGTAGGAACTAAAGCTCCGATGCGGGCTTGGGTCACTCCTTAGTCACTGGAGACAATCATGAAACGCCCGTCACTCTTCGTTTGCATTTCTTTATTCGCAGCGGCCACAGCATTCGCGGCTGCCCCGGCCTCCGCGCAAAATCCGCCGGCGCAGTCGGGGCCAAACAACAACGCGGTCAACACGACCGGTCAGAACAACTCCGACACTCCTGTCGCCGGGCGCAACAGTTTCACCGAAGGGCAAGCCAAATCGAAGCTCGAGGATGCTGGCTATGCCAACGTCACCGAGTTGAAGAAGGACGACAATGGCGTCTGGCGCGGCCAGGCCAGCAAGGGCGGATCGGCTTCTGCCGTCAGCGTCGACTTTCAAGGCAACGTCAATTCGGCCAAGTAAGCAAATAAAGAGGCAATCAAAATGACCGTTACAATTTCTCGTCTCTACGACAATTACACCAGTGCGCAGCAGGCGGTTCAGCGTCTCGAAGCTGCCGGCGTGCCGCATTCGGACATCAGCATCGTCGCCAACAATTCGGACAGCTGGTTCAACACCGACAAGAAGGTGGATCGTGACCGCGATGGCGTTGACGATCGCGCCGAAGGTGCAGGCAAGGGTGCCGGCATCGGCGCGGGCGTGGGTGGCACTGCCGGCCTTCTTGCCGGTCTCGGCCTGCTCGCAATTCCTGGTCTCGGACCGGTCGTCGCTGCCGGCTGGCTCGCCGCGACCGCGGTCGGTGCGGCGGCGGGAGCCGCTACCGGCGGCGTCGTTGGAGCGCTGACTGAAGCCGGGGTTTCGCGGGAGGATGCCGACACTTATGCAGAGGGCGTCCGTCGCGGAGGCACGCTCGTGTCGGCCCGTGTGGCGGATGCGGAACGATCGCGCCTTGATTCGATCCTAGACGAGTCTGCTGTCAATTTGCGTGACCGCAGTGCCGCCTGGCAGAAGGCCGGATGGAAATCGTTCGATCCGGCCAGCAAGCCTTACGGTGCCGACGAGGTTCGCAAGGAGCGGCAGCTCTACGGCTGATCGTTGCGCTAATCGAGATCCCGACGGCCCGCTTCGGCGGGCCGTTTCTTGTGCGGCTACCCGTACAGATACCCGACCGGCATGCCCTCGGTCCGCAGCGGACGGATGTCCTTCTGCGTGATGATCTGACCGGCGAGACCGTCGATCTCATCGCGCTGCGTCGGTGTCCAGCTGCGCAGGTCGTTCATGCCCTTGAGCAGGCCGAGCCGGAGCACCTGGGTGTTTTCGCCGATGCCCGTGAGACTGATCGCGTTCTTGCCCGCCGTCACCACGTCACCGGCGGCGAGCTCGAAGGTCTCTCCGGCCTTGTTCTTGAATTCTGCGCTGCCGCGAATGACGCGGTAGATCGCGACCTCGCCCTTGGCGAAACAGGTGACGTCGGCTGCAGCCGACGTGCTCTTCGGCAGCAGCGATTGGTCGCGCGGGTCGGTTGCGATGATATGGCCGGCGACGAGATGACCGCTCGGGACTTCGATCCCGATATCGCGCACGTAAACCGGCATGGATGATTTGACGGTGCCGTCGATCAGCGGCTTGAACAGCGCATCCAGCGCCAAGGGGTCCTGAAGCCAGAAGCCTGCATCGACGGGACGATCGTGCAGAGGGTGGCTCCAGGCCACGCGCGGCGTCTCGGCTTCGTTGATCTGGTCCGGACCGACGATGGTCGGGTTCGGAAAGGTGGTGGGATCGGTGATGAAGGCTTCGAGGAATTTGCCCGAATAGCCCATCGAGATCGGATCCGGCACCACCGTCTGCGGCGTCTTCAGATTCTCTTCGGTCGACAGGCCCGACCAGGTGTAGAACAGCTGGCGGTGCACGATGGCGCTTTGCAGCATCACCGCGCCCGGGCCGACATTATAGAAGCGGCCGTCATAGTCGAAGGTGAACGCGCCCGAGGTGACCAGCACGAGCTGGAAGCCGCCCGGCGGCAGATGGAGATGGAAGTCGGTGGGGCCGGTGTCGGGAAGATAGATCGGCAGGTTGGTCGCGACTTCGTGCAGCAGGAAAGTTTCGTTGTTGGCGTGAAAGCCCTCGTTGGCGCGATTGTAGAGGGCCTGCGGCCGGTACGTCGCCTCGAACTTCGCATTCCGGTCGCGGTCGATCGCCACGAAATCCTGTGCGTTGAGGCGAAGGGGCGCGCCATCCGGGCGGGTGAGGCCGGTGAATTTGAGATCGCCGGCGGCATGCACGTTCATGGCATTCTCCGATCTGGCCGCTCATCCGGTCGTCCGGGCGCACGCAGCCTGCAGCTCGAATTCGTGGGGGAGCAGGCAATCAGGCCTGACGTTGCCTTGCGAATTTTGGGCCAGTCGAGATGCCGCCCGGCACGCGGGCTCTCCGGCCCGACGCAACGCGAAGAAAAATCGAGGTTGCACCTGAGGTTAGATGGCGCGTTTCACCAGCCGGCCGGGGCCGCTTCGCCGAGCCATCAGGTCCAGTGACGACGCCTGTCCTGGCTAATTTGTCGGCAAGTCCTCGCGCGGACGTGCAGCTGCCGATCAGCAAAGGCCAGCGGCCGGGTGTTTGAAGCTGTTCATTCGAACGACCGACGGACCGTCCGCACGGGCTTGCCGGAGGGGCTGTCGGCCCACTTCGCCATGTCCATCGCCCGCGCGTCGATCAGTTCGCACCACAGGCAGCTCAGCTCCGGGCGCCCTTTGGCCGAGAGCATCGGAATAAGTCCGTGGCCGCAGCCGGCACAACACGTGACGCGATTCATCCTCTTCTCCGCGATCTTCCAAACTCAGGAACGACATTGTCGTCCCCGAAGCTTACGCGGGCGCTATGAGTGCGCTCTGAGGCCGGCGGCCGGGGCGCTCGTGCCGGAGATGGTCGCATCTGCGATCCAGCGCGAGACGGACCCGATGTCATCCCCGTTCTCGCGGAAGGAGCGCAGCTGGAATTCCGCGGAGCTTCCGCGCTCCACGATGGACCGGCAGTGCTCGACCTCCGCGGCGCAATTCAGCGCGGCCGCGTCCTCGGCGATGTCGTCGATCGCGCGCGCGAGCAGCTCCGCGATGGTGACCGGCCCGTCCCTGGAGGCAAAGATGCAATCGGTGCCGTAGCGCTGGGCGCGCCATTTGTTCTCCACCGCGACCGCGCGCTCGACCGCGGTGACCTGTTTCGACAGGTAAGGCCGCAGATAGAGATAGCGGGTCAGGCAGCGATAGAGCGAGGCGATGGCAACGGCGTCGTCGACGAACGTGCAGGTGTCGGGCGCGCGCAACTCCAGGGTCGGGTGCTTCATGGATGGACGCATGGCCCACCAGATGTGACTTTCATCAGGGATCACGCCGGAGCGCTGCAACGCGCCGACATATTCGTCGTAGTCCTGCCTGCTCTCGAACAATTCGGGCAGGCCGGTACGCGGCAGCTCTGAATAGGCGGCGAGCCGGTAGCCTTTTAGTCCGGTCTTGTGCGAATTCCAGAACGGGGAGGAAGCCGACAGGGCGATGAACAACGGCAGATACGGCAGCATCGCCCGCATCACCGCCATGCGCTTTTCGGGATCTGGCAACTGGACGTGGACATGCATGCCGCACATCATGTTGCGGTGACCGATGCTGCGCAGATCCTCGATCATCTCCTCGTAGCGCGGCTTCGGGCTCGGCTGTGACATGCGCCAGACCGCGGTCGGATGCGTGCCGCAGGCCATGATCACGAAGCCGTATTGCGCGGCGACGTTGGCGACTTCGCGGCGCAGGAAACGGAGCTCTTCGCGCGCGTCGTTGACGTCGACGTGAACGTTGGTGGCGACCTCGATCTGGGACTGCAGCATCTCGCGCATCGCCTGGCCGCCGGTCGACCAGTTCGCCGATTCGAACAGCTCGTTGGGAGTCTGGATCGCGACTTCAAGGCTACGGCGGTCGGCGAGGAAGTATTCCTCCTCGATGCCGAACGAATATTCCTCCGCCTTGCCGCCTCCGCCGGCGGAGCGGATGACGAGATGCTGCTTGTCGTCGGAAGAATCGAGCCGCAGCAGTTTCAGAACGTCTGAAGCAAATGTCATCGTGCACCCGGCCAAGGTATTACCTGCGGGCGATAATCCTTTTGACCGGTGCGGGTTCCGCGGGGGACTCACCGGAAATTGCAAGGTCAAACGGAACAATTTTCGCGCTTTCGGACGCGCGCGCGATCAGGGCGTGATTCGCGGGGACTTCCGTCCAGTCCGTTTCCTTGTCGAACGGCTCGGATACCACGATGACCTGGCCGCCGGCCTCGCGGAAGTACAGCGAGTTCGCGGCGTCGTTGACCGCAATTCGAAAGGCGTAGAGGTCGCGGCCATTCGAGATCGCGCTGGTGAAGCGCAGCCGCTCGCGCAGCTGGCCTTCGTTGACGAGGCCGACGAGGGCTTGCAGCACGGCTTGCGTTGCGCCGAGCGGATCGGCATCGAGGCCCGCGCCCATCATGGCGAGGAACACGGCCTCGGAATCGGTCGTGCCCAGCCGCGAAGGGTAGTAGGCGTCGGGGATCAGCGCCTCGACCTTGCGCCGCAGGCGATTCCAGCTGCCGACGAATCCGTTGTGCATGAACATCCACTGGCCGCAGGCAAAGGGATGACAATTCTGCCGCGTCACCGCCGTGCCGGTTGCAGCGCGCACATGGGCGAAAAACAGATGCGAGCGCAGGTGGCGGCAGAGATAGCGGAGATTCTCGTCCGACCAGGCGGGGCGTGTTTCACGATAAAGGCCGGGTTCCGGATGTTCGCCATACCAACCGAGACCAAAGCCGTCGCCATTGGAGCCCGCCGTCGACTGCAGCGAGCGCATGCTTTGCGCGATCAGCGAATGCTCGGGCTCGGTGACGTAAGGTTCGAACGAGGTCGTCTCGCCCCGGTATGCGATCCAGCGGCACATGAGGGTTCCTTGGGCTTCCTGTCGGGCGCCAGATGGGGTGCTGAGATGCATCAACCAACCTGACGGGAAGATGGTTCCCGGCGTTCTAATCCTGTCCGCCGAGAGTTTCGACGTAAGGCTTGCCGTAAGGATAAAAATGCTCCTTGCGGCCTTGCTCCCAGAGAGCTTTCAGCCCGGCCGCGGTGATGTCCCAATCCGGACGGCACTTCATGCTGACCGCTCGCAGATCCTGGCGAAGCTCTTCGACCGACGGACGGCCGAAGAACCAGTAGCCATTGTAGATCCTGTGAACGACGAGGCGGGGCTCGAGCACGATGACGTGGGGGATCATCGGATTGTGGACGGGATCGGTGTATTCGCCGATATCGAGGTCCTTCTGAACGAGGCGCCGCGAATCCGACAGGAAGGGCCAGTGCGCTCCGACACCGCTGCGATACTCGTTGGTCTGGGCGATGTTGTCGGTGGTGATCGTGACTAGCCGGCAATAGCCCACCTCCATCTCGCGATGGAGTTGCAGCAGGCCTTCGGCCTGGCGGCGATCCTTCGGACAGAATCCGCCGCGACCGAGAACGAGCACCATGGGATCGGCCGCCTGCAGATCCGAGAGCTTTCGGTGCTTGCCGGTGTGGTCGCTCAGCTCGTAATCCGGGAAGGTTGCTCCCGGCACCATGTCAGTTCGCATCAGACACTCCCACTTTCACAGATCGAGCACGAGGTCGCTTCGGGGCCGTGAGCAGCAGATCAGGACATTTCCGTCCGCCGGTCCGTCGAGGGGATCCGGCGCATAGCTGACCACTCCCGCAATGAGCCCGCTTTCGCAGTTGTGGCAGACGCCGGTCCGGCACGACCAGCGCACCGGCACGTCGCATGCTTCGGCCAGCTCCAGCAGGCTGGCGTAGGACGGTCCCCAGCAGACGTTGAGGCCACTACGGGCGAATGAAACCATCGGGCCGGGGCCGGGCGCCCCCATGGGCACATGTACAGGCTTCGGCAGCGAGGCCGCGATGCCGGGCGTCAGGGATGGCCTGGCACCGAACAATTCCGTGTGGATGTGACCGGGCGAGACGCCCAAATTTGCGAGGCCCGCCGTGAGATCGCTCATGAAGGCCGTCGGTCCGCAGAGATAGTAGTCCGCATCGCGCGGCACATCGAGCCTCAGGAGCAGGCGCCCATCCAGACGTCCGGTGGTGTCGAAATCCACGCCGGGACGATCGCCCGGCTCAGGGGCGCTGTAGCAGACGTGGCTGTGATGGTGAGCCAGCGCAGCCAACAGCCCGCGCGCCTCGACGGCGAACGCATGTTCGCGGCCGTTGCGGGCGCCGTGCAGCCACCAGACGTCCCGTGTCGCCGCCTCCGCGGCAAGCGCGTGGAGCATGGCGAGCACCGGCGTCACGCCGATGCCGGCGCTCAGCAGGACGACGGGCCTTGCCTCCTGCCGCAGCGTGAAGTTCCCGCGCGGCGCGCCGACCCGCACGACGTCGCCCGGTCGGAGCTCGTCGGCGATGTAGAGGCTGGCGGCACCGTGCGCCTCGCGCTTGATGCTGATGCGGTAGGATGCGATGTCGGAGCCGCTCGACAGCGAATAGCTGCGCATTATCGCTCGCGCCGCCGGGGGCTCGAGCTGGACGACGACGAACTGGCCGGGCAGGGCGGCGGCCACGGGATGTCCGTCGATGGGATCGAGGATCAGCGACGTCACGTTGCCGCTCTCGGCGATCTTGCGCGACACACGAAACGGTCGAAAACCGTGCCATGCCGGAGGCGGGCTCGAACCCGGTCCGAGCCCGGCGTTTCCCGCGGCCGTATTCTTCCCGCGCTGCTGCTCGAGCAGCGCCGCGAAAGAACGACGCCAGCCGCGGCTCAGCGCCGGAATCCGCAGTGCGCGCTCCAGGCGTTCGCGCGGGTGAGGCGGCATGTAAAGCAGCGCATTGATCTCAAACACGCTCATGCGCTCGGGCCCGCGGGCGACCCGCGTGATCTCGTCATCGGCTTCGACGTCGCCCTCCTCGATCACGCGAAAATAGAAACCGGGCCGGCCGTGCTTGACGAGCAGCGCGGGCATGTCCGGCTCCTCCATGCGAATGCCGAGGCGGTAGCAGGTGACGCGCGGCTGCGTCACCTCGAACAGGGCAGAGCCGATCCTGTAGCGGTCGCCGATGCACACGTCGGTGTCGGCGAGGCCCTCGACGGTGAAATTCTCGCCGAATTGACCGTGGACGAGGTTCGACCGGCTTAGGTGCTCCTGCCAATATCGATAGGACTCGTCCTGGTAGACGAAGACGGCACGATGTTCGCCGCCATGACCGGCCGTATCGCCCTGGCTGTCGCCATCGATGTTGAGCCTGCGCACCCTGCGCGGGCCCTCGATGGGCGCCTTCCAGATGCCGGTATGAACGGTCCTGCCTTGCCAGGCGACGTCGCGCGGCAGGCCGACATTGACGGAAAGCAGACGTGCCATGCGTATTTCCCGGCGTGACGAATGCCACTGCGCAATCCGGCGATTTCCAGATTTCTGCATCGCCAATCTGCACCCAGGCCGGACTATTGGCCCGTTAGTCGTTGTTAGACGTTGCGAGACAGCCTTGCTCCCGGCTCTCTTTGCTCCAATTTGAACAGCGGAAACCGCAAGAACGGGAGATGGCGATGAATGATCAGGCCAGGCTGGCCGCGCTCCGGCGCCATTGGGACGCTTCGGACGCGAACGATTTCGAGGCCGAGCACGACATCTATCGCGAGGACGCGGTGCTCGACTATCCGCAATCGGGCGAACGTATCTGCGGCCGCCGGAATATCCAGGAGAGCCGGTTCGTGCAGCCCAACAAGAAGCGCTTCACGGTTCGGCGGATCATCGGCGGCGGCGATCTCTGGGTGAGCGAGTTCGTGCTCACCTATGACGGCGTGCCGTCCTACGTCGTCAGCATCATGGAATTCAGCGACGGGTTGGTGGCGCACGAAACGCAGTATTTCGGCGACAGGTTCGATCCTTCGCCCTCGCGTGCGCATCTTGTCGAGCGGATGGGGTAAAAGCGATTGTCGGACTCCGGACGCGCGTCAACCTGGAACCCGATGCGGCGGCTGGTCGCAGTCTCCTCGCCTTGATTCCGACAGGCCCATCTTTAAGTGTGAGACGAACAAGAATCCGGGCCCCTCTGGCGAGGACGCCGACGAATGTCGGCAAACCTCGCGATGTCGGATGACCTGTCCCGCGCGAATGCGATGGATCGGCCGATCGTCGGGCCTTCCTTGGTTCTCTCCGACCCAATCGTCCCCATCGCAGCTCCGCGCGGCCATCTCACAAGCTTGAGGAGCCATGATGTCTGACGCTGCCACTTCCAATCCGATCGAAATCGAGATCACCGAACCGTCCGGCCTGAACGAGCAGGCCGCGGTGGCGCTGGTCATCGCCGGCGCGCTCGTCGCGGTGGCCGACCGGCGCGTCTCGCCGGTCGAGCGCGACGAGGTGATCCGCTTCATCAGGGATCGCGGATTGGCGCCGCATATCAGCGAAGACCGATTGTTCGCGATGTTCGACGCGCTGGCGGAACGTTTGGAGGAGCCGGACTTTGCCAATGTGGTGATCGACACGCTGCGGCCGGTTTCGAACATGTCGCTCTCGAGCCATCTGATGGAGCTGTCGGAGCGCGTCGCGGCCGCGGACGAGGACGTGCATCCCCATGAGGTGCAGGCGATCAAGCTGCTGCGGCTGCTGACGCTGGTATTGCCCCGCGCCAAGCAGGTCGGACCGGGTGCGGCAGGCACGGTCCCGAAGGAGTGAGCATGAGCGCAACATCGGACGAGCGTACGACCGGGACCGAGGACGCCGCCCGCCAGATGGCCGGCGGCGATCCGCGCCTTGACAAGCTCGTCGATCGCCTGCCGCCGCGCGTGGGCGACACCGTCACCTATCTGCTCAAACCGTCCAGCCGCTGGGTGAGGATCCCCTCGGGCGCGCTGCTGATCGTCGGCGGCGTGCTCTCCTTTCTGCCGGTGCTCGGCGTCTGGATGCTGCCGCTCGGCCTCGCGCTGCTCGCGGAGGACGTGCCCGCGCTGCGCTCCTCGCGCGCCAAGGTCCTGGATTGGGTTGAGCGGAAGAAGCCGCACTGGCTCGATCCGTCCGCACCGAAAAACGATCGATCATGACCGAATTCATCACCACCGACGCGCTCACCGCGCTGCTTCAGGTCGTCCTGATCGACCTCGTGCTCGCCGGCGACAACGCCGTCGTCATCGGCCTTGCCGCCGCCGGCCTGCCGGCAGAGCAGCGCCGGCGCGCCATCGTCGTCGGCATCATTGCCGCCACCGTCTTGCGCATCGCCTTTGCCGGCGTCGCGACCCAGCTCCTGCAGGTGATCGGCCTCCTGCTCGCCGGCGGCGTGCTACTGCTCTGGGTCTGCTGGAAGATGTGGCGCGAGCTGCGCGAGCAGGCCGCGCATGCGAACGAGCTCGCGTTCAGCCATGGCGGCGGCGGAGGCGCGGCTGCTGCCCCGCGAAAGTCATTCAGCCAGGCGGCCGTGCAGATCGTCGCTGCCGACGTCTCGATGTCGCTCGACAACGTGCTCGCGGTCGCGGGTGCCGCGCGCGAGCATCCCTACATCCTCGCCTTCGGCCTGCTGCTGTCGGTCGCGCTGATGGGCGTCGCCGCCGATCTGCTCGGCCGCGTGCTGCAGAAGCAGCGCTGGATCGGCTATGTCGGCCTCGCCATCATCGTCTACGTCGCCTTCGAGATGATCTATCGCGGCTCGCTCGAGCTCGCGCCTGTGATCGCGAGTCTCTGAGGCAACGCGTCTGTCCGTCATCCGGAGTGATCAATGAGTTCTGAACCCAAAGCACCTTCGGCGCGTTCCGCGACAGCGCCGCAAATCGGCCCGTTTGCGCAACTCATCTTCGGCTCGCGCTGGCTGCAGGTACCGCTCTATGTCGGCCTCATCGTCGCGCAGGCGGTCTACGTGCTGCTGTTCCTGAAGGAGCTCTGGCACCTGGTCTTGCACTCGTTCGACGCCAGCGAGCAGCAGATCATGCTGGTCGTGCTCGGGCTGATCGACGTCGTCATGATCTCGAACCTGCTGGTGATGGTGATCGTCGGCGGCTACGAGACCTTCGTCTCGCGCCTGAATTTGAGCGGCCATCCCGACGAGCCGGAATGGCTGAGCCACGTCAATGCCAGCGTGCTCAAGATCAAGCTGGCGATGGCGATCATCGGCATCTCCTCGATCTCGCTGCTCAGGACCTTCATCGAGGCAGGCAATCTCGGCACGACGCGCAGCAATTTCACCGAGAGCGGCGTGATGTGGCAGGTGCTGATCCACCTGACCTTCATCATCTCGGCGGTCGGCATCGCCTGGGTCGACCGCCTCAGCGAGAGCGGTCACCGCAAGGAGTCCAGGCACGCCTGAGCCCGCGACCGGGACCCCGTTCAGAGACGACGGCTCCGCGCCGGCGTCTCCGAGGGCGCCTCGCCGAAGGTCATCTTGTAGCCTCTCGCGAAATCGCCCATTTGCCAGAAGCCGTTGCCGAGTGCTGCGGCCTTGACGCTCACGCCGGCGCTGGCGGTCATGAGCTGGATGCGGGTCGACCATAGCCGCTTGAGACGCAGAAAATGATGCAGGCTGACGCCGTGCACGGCGCGCGTGGCGGTCTGGAGCGTTCGCACGGGTAACGACGGCGGCGTTCGATCACGCGACCCTTGATCACGCGACCTGCGGATATGCCGCGTTCTCCCGCCGCTCGCGCTCTCCCAGTTCGCGCACGAGTTCCTGAAGAAACGACTCGGTGTAGGCGGGCAGGGTGCGCTCGGCGCGAACGTAGATGCCGAGGTCGGACCAGACCGGGCTGCCGGCATTGTCGAGCGGCAGGAAGACGAGCTGGCTGTCGCGCGACAGCCGGCCGATTCCGAGCTGGGTCTGGAACGCGACGCCGACGCCGCGCGCGGCGAGTTCGCGCATCAGGTCGATCGAGTTGGCCTGGATCGCCGGCTCCGGCGTTTCCGAGAGCTGCGCGATCAGCGGCTGGAGCAGATGATAGATCGACAGCTCCGGCAACGCGTGGATGACGGGGAAGGCGAGGCATTGTGCCAGCGTGACCGTCTTGCGCCGCGCCAGCGGATGCTCGCGCGCGACCACCGCGCCGAGGCGAAACCGCTTCAATGCGACCTGCCGCAGATCCGGCGGATGGCGCAGCGCCATGGCGATGCCGATGTCGGCCTCGCCGCGGCTCAGGGCCTCCAGCACGTCCGAGGATCCCTTCACCTCGGTGGTGAAGCTGACGCGCCGGGCGCGGGTGCGATGCGAGGCGATCAGGTCCGGCAGCACCGACTCGGTCAGCGACTCGATGCAGGCGATGCTGACGGTGCCGTGCCAGGCGCCGGAGAGGGAGGCGACATCCGAGCGGAAGCGGTCGAGGTCCTGGAGCACGTTCATGACGTGCCGGGCCAGCATCTCGCCGACCGTCGTCAGCGTCAGGCCACGCGTCGTCCGTTCGAACAGGGGTGATCCAATCTCTTGTTCCAACTTGAGAATTTGGCGGCTGACGGCAGAGGAGGCGACATTCAGGACGCGCGCTGCGGCCCGGATCGAGCCGGTGCGGCGGACCGCGTGGAAGTACTGAATGGCCGGTGAGTGAAATCGCATGGGACCCCCGGCCCATTTATAGCTGTTGCCGAAACGGCATCAACATGTGCGAAATTCTCTGCTTTTCGAGCGCGCCTCTCCAACCTAGGTTCTCCGCCGGCTTGGCCGGCCTCGCCGCCAGGCCTGCGCAACGACGCGCCAGGGGATGAATTGGGTGATGATCGGAGTGGACCGGAATATCGGTTGCGGGCCTGAGGGGGTGCGGGACAGCCGCCTGGTCGACCGCCGCCGCGCCGCCGCCTATGTCGGCGTGACCGCCGGCCGCTTCGAGCAATTGGTGCGCGACAACGTCGTGCCGCCGCCGGTGATGGTGGAGAACAAGCGGCGTTGGCCGATCGCGTTGCTCGACGTCGCCCGGGATGCAGTGGTCGGCAGCATGCCCTGCCTGCCGCAGGTCGCGATCGACGTTGCGCCGGAAGTGCGTCCCTGCGAGCGAGACGCCGTGCCGCCCTCGCACGAGCTGCCCGACCGGGCTTGGTTCGAGCAGCGCGCGCGGTTCGTCCAGCGCGTACGCCGGTCGCTGCTCTCGGGCAACGAGATTCGTCTCTTGCGCGAGTTCAAGTTGCTCAAGCAGAACCAGATCAGCATGTTCGGCTATTATGGAAGCTTCGAAGCCCTGATGGTGCGCGGCTACATCGTCGAGACCGCGCGAAAACCGCCGTCGAGCCGTCCGCTGGTGACCTATCGCCTGACCACGCGAGGCGAGCAGGTGATTTCCGCGCTGAAGGACGAGCCGGTGATCTGACCGGCGCGGACAAGGCCAACGCCAGGGGATTCTTCGGCATCATCGCACGGCATGCAACTCCAGAAACGCCTTCACGCCGGTGACAGTGCCCGTGTCGGACGGCACGTAGCCGGGTAGCGTCGCGACAGCCGCGCGAAAATCGGCGCTGCGGATGATCTCGAGAATGCGTTGCATCGGCCCGGTGTCCAGGAACGCGCGCTTGCAGACGAAGAAATAATCCTCGGTGAGGAGGCGGATGAAATCGAGGCCGAAATGCCGGGCGGCCGCCTCGACGCCGAAGCTCACATCCGCCATGCCGCTCGCGACATAGGCCGCGACCGCGGCGTGGGTGAACTCGATCTGCTGCGCGCCGTTGATCCTGCTCTCGTCGATGCCGCTTGCGGTGAGCAGATGGTCGAACAGCAGGCGCGTGCCGGAATCATGGTCGCGGTTGACGAAGCGCACCTTGGGGCCGGTGAGATCGCCGAGCGAAGCGATGCGCAGCGGATTGCCCCGCGCGACCATCAATCCCATCTCGCGGGTCACGAAGCTGATGATGCGATCTTCGCGCGGATCGAGCCATTCGCGCGCCGCCTTGATGCCCTGGGCGCGCAGCGCGCCGTGCGGCAGATGCAGGCCGGAGAGGTCGCAGGCACCCTGTGCCAGCGCGACCAGCGAATGCTGGTTGCTGACATAGCGCAAATCGACGCCGATGCCGGGCTCGCGGTCGAGGAACTCGCGCAGCTTCGCCACCGCAAAGCCGTGGCTGGCATGGACGCGGATCACCGAGGGGCGCTGCTCGAGGAACGGCTTGATCTCGCTTGCCAGCTCCTGCGCCAGGTTTTGGAGCTGCGGCCCGAGCCGGGCCTGCATGCGCTCGCCGGCCCACACCAGCCGCTCGCCGAACGGCGTGAGTTTCGAGCCCTTGCCGCGCTGGGTCTCGACCAGCGGCGTGCCGAAGAATTCCGACCATTGCTCGATCAGATTCCAGACATGGCGATAGGACAGGTGCGCATCGCTGGCCGCGCTGGTGATCTTTCCGGTCTTCCTGATTTCATTGAGGATGCCGAGCATGACGACGACGGTGCGCGGATTGCCCTCGCGGCGAAACCGCCAGACGGCCTCGATCTCGATCTGAAGCATCTGATATCCTTATGAACTGCGCTTCATATGTGGGGCGTCCATTTGCAAACCATATCATATTTACTGCAGGCACGAGGCGCCTAGGCTGGCATACCAAAGATGGAGAGAATATGATGTCTGTTGCATATGACTTTGCGCATTCGCCGGCGACCGAATTCATGGCCCGGCCGCAGCATCTGCTGATCGACGGTCGCCGCGTGGCCGCCAGCTCCGGCCGCACCTTCAAGTCCCTCAATCCCGCGACCGGTCAGGTCATCGCGACTGTTGCCGAAGGCAACGAGGCGGATGTCGAGCACGCCGTGGCGGCAGCGCGCAGGGCGTTCGAAGGTCCCTGGCGCACGATGCGCGCCTCCGAGCGCGGCCAGATCATGCTGCGCTGGGCCGAGCTGCTGAAACAGCACGCCGACGAGATAATCGAGCTCGAGTCGATCGATGCCGGCAAGCCGATCTCCGCGACGATGCGCCAGGACTTTCCGGCCGCCATCGACACGCTGATCTATTATGCCGGCTGGGCCGACAAGATCAGCGGCGACGTCGTGCCGGTGCGTGACGATGCCCTGACCTATACCGTGCGCGAGCCGGTCGGCGTGGTCGCAGCGATCGTGCCGTGGAATTTCCCGCTGATGATCGGGATGTGGAAGCTCGCGCCGGCGCTGGCCTGCGGCTGCACGATCGTGATGAAGCCGGCCGAGCTGACCTCGCTGTCCGCGCTGCGCATCGCCGAGCTTGCGCTCGAAGCCGGCCTGCCGGCGGGCGTCTTCAACGTCGTCACAGGGCCCGGCCGCGTCGTCGGCGACGCGCTGGTCAATCACCCCGACGTCGACAAGGTCACCTTCACCGGCTCGCCCGGCGTGGGCCGCGGAATCATGAAGGGCGCGGCCGGCAACTTCAAGCGCGTCTCGCTCGAGCTTGGCGGCAAGTCGGCCAACGTCATCTTCGACGATGCCGATCTCGAAGCAGCAAGCAAGGCTGCGGCATCCGGCATCTTCTTCAATGCGGGGCAGGTGTGCTCGGCCGGCTCCCGGGTGCTGGTGCAGGAGAAAGCCTATGACGAGGTCGTCGAGCGGCTGGCTGCGCGCGCAAGATCGCTCAGGATCGGCGATCCGCTCGATCGCAAGACGACGCTCGGTCCCGTGATCTCCGAGAAGCAGATGAAGTCGATCCTCGATTATGTCGATATCGGGCAGAAGGAGGGGGCAACCCTCGTCACCGGCGGGACGCGGGTCGGCGAGCGCGGCTATTTCATCAGCCCCGCGGTGTTCGCGGGCGTCGAACACGAGATGCGGATATCGCAGGAGGAAATCTTTGGCCCCGTCCTCAGCGTCATCAAGTTCAGGGACGAGGCCGATGCCCTGCGGATCGCCAACGGCACCGCCTACAGCCTCGCCGCCGGTGTCTGGAGCCGCGATATCGGCAGGCTGCAGCGCTTCGCCAAGCGGGCGCGCGCAGGCACGGTGTGGATGAACACTTATGGCTACACCGACGTGCGCCTGCCCTGGGGCGGCGAGCGCGACTCCGGCCTCGGCCGCGAGCACGGCACGGCCGCGCTCGACAATTTCACCGAACCCAAGGCTGTGTGGATGAACCTGGCCGTCTGATACCTCCCGAGCGGCCAAGCCTGGAGCCCGCCTGATCTTTCGGTCAGGCGGGCTCTCTTTTCGAGATCGGTCAAATTGTCTGCATTCCGCTCAGTCGCGGCAAACCCTGCGGACAAGAAGCACGGCGCCTTAAACCAGAGTTTTGGAACCGACCTGCATGCTGCCTGCAAAAGGTTGGGGCATCAGCATGTCAGTTCTCAGGGAGATCGTCGTTGCCGTCGCGGGAGTCTACGCGCTCCTGTTCGCGTGCGACGCATTGTTCGGGGTTGGCGAAGCGCGCTTCGACGACGCCTATTACAGCGCCAGCTTCTACGCGCCGCGGCCGAAGGAATTCCGGTTCGCCGGCGATACGCCGCCGGCCGTGCGCGTCAGCGACGCCTTTGCGCAATTCGCGCCGGGCGAAGCCAAGCCGAACAAGCGTTACTCGTCTCTGACGATGATCATTCGCTAGGGCGTCTACTCATGGTTCCGCTTCGCCCCGACGACCAGCCCCCCACCTACGAGCAACTCGTTCCTCAGTTCATTTTGGCACGGGTGAGCCGTGATGCTGAGCAATCAGCCATCGGCCGTCTACCTTCACCATCGCGAGCGTCAAACGGTAGGGGACCACTGTGCCGTCCTTGAGAATGAAATTCGCAAAGCCGGAGCTAAGAAGGACGTCTGGCACCACCGCGACGGCTTGTTGGTCTCCCATCTTTACTTGGATGCCTGGAGGGAGCTTACTAAAGTAGGCGCGTACGCCCGCTGAGCCTGAGAAGAGTTGGGCAACCGACCCGAAAAGCGTTGCTTCGCTGGTGTAGAGTGCGACGAACTTGTCGGCATCGCCCGAATTGTAGACCTGCTCCCACTGCGCTCTGACCGCCGCGGCGTCTTCGTTTGGTCCGGCCTTCGCAAGTTGAGGCAAGGAAAAACCAACGACAATCAGAAAAATTGCGAATAGCCTCTGCATAAGGACGCTCCAATATATTCGGTACGGCTAGGGCGGCGGTTCGGCCGCGTGGACCTGCGCCGGAAAATTTCAGCTCAATTCATCAAGCAATACTTGAAAGTTACAGCCAATGTCGGAGTTGGGTCAATCGCGGCGGCTCGTCCCTTGGCCGGTGACGTCCCGTTTGCGCAGGACTCCGCACCACATCACCGATACGATGGGCCATGAACGGAAATCGGTCGACTGCTTCTTCAATCCTCCCAACCGGCTTTATGAAGGCCGTCCAGCATGAGGGCGTGATCTTCTGGCCGAAACCACGGTGGCCGCTGACGGACCTGAAACTCGAAGGATGTGGATGAAATTGCGATTGCTTTTTGCAGCGCATCTTCGGCTTCAGCGGTGCGACCGAGTTGGCCGAGAGCAGCGGCAAGCCAGCGGTAGGGGGAGGGAAAATCGGGAAATGTTCGGATCGCGTGCTCCGCCGTCTCGACTGCGGCGGCGTAGTCCCGGCAAAAATAGTGAGCCAATGCGACCTGGTTCAAGCGATTCACCAGCGACGGGTCACGAGGGTCGAGTCGAATGCACGTCTCGAGGGCGACGAGCCCCTCTTTTGGACGGCCGGAATACGCGAGAATGACGCCCAAAGCTCCGTGAGCCGCTGCCAGATTCGGGCAGAGTGCCAGCGCCCGTTCGGCCTGGGCATGTGCCCCGCTGTGATCGCCCCGAGCGTTGAGCGCCAGCGCCAGGCGTGAATGGGCGTCAGCGTTGCCACCATCCAGAGCGACCGCGCGTCGCGCCAATTCTTCTTCTTTGACTTGTGTTCCTTTCGCCCGACTGAGCATGGTGGAGAGCCCGATATATCCGGGCGCGAACATTGGGTCGAGATCAATGGCCCGCTGAAAGAACTGTCCGGCAACGGCATCATCCTCGGCGCTCGCCTTGCCCAGATGCCACATTCCACGCTGGTAGGCACCCCAGGCATCAAGACTTGCGGGTGGCTTGCGCATCGCCCGCTGTTGCTCGGCGCCGGCAATGACCGGTGCGATGGCGATGGTCGTGGATTGCGCGATGTCATCCTGTACGGAGAAGATGTCGGCTATATCGCGGTCGTAACGTTCCGCCCAGACATGTTTGCCCGTTTCCGCTTCGACAAGCTGTGCGGTGACGCGGACGCGGTTGCCGGATTTTCGCAGACCGCCCTCAAGCACATAGCGAACGCCGAGTTCGCGCCCGACTTGTTTCACGTCGACCGCGCGTCCCTTGAAGGAAAACGACGAATTGCGGGCGATGACGAACAGTGAGGAGTATCGCGACAAAGCCGTGATGACGTCCTGCGCGATTCCGTCGGCGAAGAACTCCTGGTCCGGATCGGGACTCATGTTCTGGAACGGCAGCACCGCGATGGATGGCTTGTCCGGAAGCGCAAGGGGTCCCGCGATTTCAGGCGCTTGACCTGGCGTTGATGCTGCAGAGGAGTACTCATCGACAAGAAGACGCCATGCATGCATCGGTTCGGCGATATTCTTGAGTGCCTGCAGGCCCATATCGTCGTAGGCGACGTCTATCTTGCCGCGAATCTGCCGACGAGCATCGTCGGAAACACAGATGCCGCCGGGGTCGGCTATCCCTTCGAGGCGCGCTGCGATGTTGACGCCATCGCCGAAGATGTCGTTGTCATCGATGATGATATCGCCGATGTGGATGCCGATCCGGAATTCGATCCTCATTGCCGGGGAGACGTCGGCGTTCTGCGCCGCCATTCTGCGCTGGACTTCAACCGCACTGCGCGCCGCGTCTACCGCACTCGCAAACTCGACCAGCATGCCGTCGCCGGTGGTCTTGACGATGCGGCCGCGATGCGCAGAGATCGTGGCATCGACAACGGACTTTCGAGCTTCCTTCAGCCGGGCCAGCGTGCCTTCCTCGTCGGCGCCCATGAGACGGCTGTAACCAGCGACATCCGCAGCCAACACCGCTACAAGTCGTCGTTCCACGCGCTCGCCGGTCAAAATGGCCTCTAAAATATGATATCTGGCCCAGCGCATCAAAGCACGCAGAACTGCTTTCGGCTAGCGCCGACGTTCGTTCGGAATCACAAGACGAAATGCCGGAGCACTTTGCGCCGGTCTGCTTCACCCCGAGAAGCAGCATGTGCCGGTCCACGCCTTTCGCGCTCTATTCTCACTCCCCCTGGATCCATTCCGCCACGCCGCGCCATAGCGTGTCGCGATGCTCGGGGCGGAAGAAGCCGAAATGGCCTATTCCCTTGGCGCCGACGTCGGACGGCTTCACCGTCAGCACCTCCGGCTTGATCGCGGTGAAGCCGGACGTGAGCAGCTCGACCGCCGGCCGCGTCGCCCAGGCATCGTCGGAGAAGCACAGCGCGCGCAGCTCGCCCTTGAATTTTGCGAAATTCTCCAGCGCCGGCAGCTTTGAATCGAACAGGTAGCGCGGGCTCGAGACCCACTCGGCCCATTGCAGGAACACGCCCTTGGGTAGGTCCTCGCCGATGCCGGCCCAGCCCGGCGCGTAGCCGAGCGCGTGGACGAGCGGCACGCCGACAAGATTCATGAAGGCGTAGACGCGATATTTCTCCGGAGATGTCATCAGCCGCCAGGTTGCCGCTTGCGAGGCCACGAAGGCGGCGCGCGAAATCTCGCTGTTGTTTGCGATCAGCCCCAGCGCCTGGCCGCCGAAGGAGTGGCCGACATAGGCCAGGGGCAGGGTGTTGTAGCGCTCGCGCATCCAGTGCACCGCGGCGGCGACGTCGAGCGCGGCCCAGTCCGACATCGAGGCCTTGAAGCCGACCAGCGATTTCGGCTGGTTGTAGCCGACCATCGCCGGCAGCCGGGAGTCGCCAATGCCGCGATAGTCGTAGGTCAGGACCGCGCAGCCGCGGTGGGCGAGATAGGAGGCAAAGCCGCGATAGATTTTTCGCGGGACGGCGGTCGCGGAGTTGATCAGGACGGCATGGCGCTTGGTCCCGCGCGGCAGGAACAAGGTGCCGGCCAGCGCATACCCGTCGCTCGCCGGGAAGCTGATCTCGTCGATGAAAACGTCGTCCAGTGCCGCGTCCATGGGCAGCCGGTATCCTGCCAGTTTCCTCGCCGTTTCCCAACAAATGCGAATTTGGCTTTTCCCGCAAGGGTTTGCAGTGCCGAATGGATTTACAACTGGCGGCGGGGACCCAGCCTGTGTATAAGGCGGCCCTCGCAACCCACAGATCAGGTTGTGCTTTTTGCTTCACGGAGAGATTGCGATGTCCGAGCGGTGGACGCCCGAGTCCTGGCGCAGCAAGCCGGTGCTCCAGGTGCCCGATTATCCCGACGCCAAGGCCCTGGCCGACGTCGAGGCGCAGCTTGCGACCTTTCCGCCGCTGGTGTTCGCGGGCGAGGCGCGCAACCTGAAAAAGGCACTGGCGCGGGTCGCGGCCGGCGAGGCCTTCCTGCTGCAGGGCGGCGATTGCGCCGAGAGCTTTGCCGAGCACGGCGCCAACAACATTCGCGACTTCTTCCGCGTGCTGCTGCAGATGGCGGTGGTGCTCACTTACGCCGGCGCGGTGCCGGTGGTGAAGGTCGGCCGCGTCGCCGGCCAGTTCGCCAAGCCGCGGTCCTCGCCGACCGAGAAGATCAACGGCGTCGAGCTGCCGAGCTATCGCGGCGACATCGTCAACGACATCGCCTTCACCAGGGAAGCGCGCGTGCCGGATCCGCAGCGCCAGCTGATGGCCTATCGCCAGTCGGCGGCGACGCTGAACCTGCTTCGTGCCTTCGCCACCGGCGGCTACGCCAATCTCGGCAGCGTGCATCAGTGGATGCTCGGCTTCCTCAAGGACTCGCCGCAGTCCCGCCGCTACAAGGAGCTGGCTGACCGCATTTCCGACGCGCTGAATTTCATGCGCGCCTGCGGCCTCGATCTCGAGGCCCATCCCGAGCTGCGCGCCACCGATTTCTACACCAGCCACGAGGCCCTGCTGCTCGGCTACGAGCAGGCCATGACCCGCGTCGATTCCACCACCGGCGACTGGTACGCGACCTCCGGCCACATGATCTGGATCGGCGACCGCACCCGCCAGCTCGATCACGGCCATATCGAATATTTCCGCGGCATCAAGAACCCGATCGGGCTCAAATGCGGCCCGTCGCTCAAGCCCGACGAGCTGCTGAAGCTGATCGACGTGCTCAATCCCGACAACGAGCCGGGCCGGCTGACGCTGATCGGCCGCTTCGGCTCCGACAAGGTCGGCGAGCATCTGCCGAACATGATCCGCGCCGTGAAGCGCGAGGGCAAAGTGGTGGTCTGGTCCTGCGATCCCATGCACGGCAACACCATCACCTCGACGTCGGGTTACAAGACGCGTCCGTTCGACCGCATCCTGTCCGAGGTGAAGTCGTTCTTCGCGATCCACGCCGCGGAGGGCACCCATGCCGGCGGCGTGCATCTGGAGATGACCGGCCAGGACGTCACCGAGTGTCTCGGCGGCGCCCGCGCGATTACGGACGAGGATCTCAACGATCGCTACCACACGGTCTGCGATCCGCGCCTCAATGCCGAGCAATCCATCGACATGGCGTTCCTGGTCGCGGAGCTTCTCAAGCAGGAGCGCGCCGGCAAGGTCAAGCCGATGCCGGCCGCAGCGGGGCTCTAACACCTTGCTGCGGATCTGGAAGGCCACGATCAATTCCCGTAACGGTCTGGCCTTTGCGTTCCGTTCGGAGCAGGCCGTTCGCGAGGAGATATTTGCGCTCATCCTGTCGGTGCCGCTGGCATGGTTCGTCGCCGCGACGGCGCTGCGGGCGGTCGAGCTGGTCTGTTCGGTTGCCTTCGTGCTGACGGTCGAGTTGCTCAACACCGCGATCGAAAAGCTTGCCGACCGTCTGACCATGGACCACGACAAGCAGATCGGGCGGGTCAAGGACATGGGCTCGGCCGCGGTCGGCGTTGCGCTGCTGATGGCCGGCGCGTTCTGGATCATTGCCATCATCGAGCGATTGGGATTCCTCTAACCCAATAATCGGAGCGCGGCGGCCATGACCGAACGTCTCAACGCATTCGCGGTCACGCTCGCCCAGCTCAATCCGACCATGGGCGACATCGAGGGCAACGCCGCGAAAGTCCGTGCTGCGCGTCTGCAGGCGATCGCGGACGGCGCCGATCTCGTGCTGTTTCCGGAATTGTTCATTGCCGGCTATCCGCCGGAAGACCTGGTGCAGAAGCCGGCCTTCCAGGCTGCCTGCCGCGCCGCGATCGAGGGGCTTGCCCGCGAGACCGCCGATGGCGGCCCGGCCATGCTGGTCGGCACGCCCTGGGTCGAGGAGGGCAGGCTCTACAATGCCTGCGCGTTGCTCGATGGCGGCCGTATCGCCGGCTTGCGCTTCAAATGCAATCTGCCGAATTACGGCGTGTTCGACGAGAAGCGGCTGTTTTCGCGCGGGCCTGCCGCAGGCCCCGTGACCGTGCGCGGCGTGCGCATCGGCGTTCCGATCTGCGAGGACATCTGGCTGGAGCAGTCCGAGGATTACGAGAACGTGGTCGAGACGCTGGCCGAGACCGGCGCCGAGATCCTCCTGGTGCCGAACGGCTCGCCTTACGCCCGGGACAAGAGCGACGTGCGCCTGTCGGTCGCCGTCGCGCGCGTCACCGAAAGCGGGCTGCCGCTGGTCTATCTCAACCAGGTCTGCGGCCAGGACGAACTGGTGTTCGACGGCGCTTCCTTTGCGCTCAACGGCGACCTCTCGCTCGCCGCGCAGCTGCCGGCGTTCGCGGAGAGCATCACGACGCTGCGCTTCACGCGCAACGGCGACGACTGGCGCTGCACGGGACCGATCGCCGCGCAGCCCGAGGGCGACCATGCCGACTACGCCGCCTGCGTGCTGGGCCTGCGCGATTACGTCGCCAAGAACGGCTTTCCCGGCGTGCTGCTCGGCATTTCCGGCGGCATCGACTCCGCCCTGTGCGCTGCGATCGCGGTCGATGCACTCGGCGCCGACCAGGTGCACGGCGTGATGCTGCCTTACCGGTATACGGCAGCACACTCGATCGCGGACGCCGGCGAGCTCGCCGGCCATCTCGGCATCCGCTACGAGGTGCTGCCGATCGCGGAAGCCGTGAGCGGCTTCGAGACTATTCTCTCGGACATCTTCAAGAATCTGCCGCCTGATATCACCGAGGAAAATCTCCAGGCCCGCACCCGCGGCACGCTGCTGATGGCGATCTCCAACAAGACCGGCCTGATGGTGATGACGACAGGCAACAAGTCGGAAATGTCGGTCGGCTACGCCACGCTCTATGGTGACATGAACGGCGGCTTCAACCCGATCAAGGACATCTACAAGACGCAGGTGTTTCGGCTGGCGGCATTGCGCAACAGCTGGAAACCCGATGGCGCGCTGGGCCCTGCAGGCGAGGTCATTCCCCCCGATATCATCACGCGTCCGCCGACCGCGGAATTGCGCGAGAACCAGACCGATCAGGACTCGCTGCCGCCTTACGACGTGCTCGATGCCATCCTGGAGCGCCTGATCGAGCGCGAGGAGCCGCTCGACAAGATCATCGCCGCCGGCTTCGATCGCGAGACCGTGGTGCGCATCGACCATCTGCTCAACGTCGCCGAATACAAGCGCCGCCAGGCCGCGCCGGGGGTGAAGGTAACGGCCAGGAATTTCGGCCGCGACCGCCGCTACCCCATCACCAACCGTTTTCGCGACAAGGGAGAGCCGCTGCCCGCCGCGGACGAGACGCTGGTCTCCCGCGGGAGCAAAGCGTCGATCGACGCGTTCGAGGGGTGACGGGTTTGGCGCTTGGGTTTACCCCGCCCATACCCGCGAGCGAGATGGGCGTTATTGTGCCCTCGCCCCTTGTGGGAGAGGGCAGCACTGCCGTCGAAACGGACTCACTCGGGTGAGGGGTCTATCTCCACGTACGCATATGCATATGTGAGCGCGGATAGAACCCCTCATCCGGCGCTTCGCGCCACCTTCTCCCACAAGGGGAGAAGGGAACGGCACTACTTCTGCTGCTGCGGCAGGAAGCTCGGTCCGACCGAGCGGATCGGCTTGTTCTCGGACGAGGTCGCAGGCGTGCCGGTATCCGCAGGCGGCGTCGCCGCGGGCGCGGCGGCTGTCGTGGGTGCCGGAGCAGCGCCCTTCTTGGCATTCGCAGGCGTGCCCTTGTTGAGCCGCTGCTGCTGCATCTTCTTGGCGCTCTCCTCGGTGACGATGATGTCACCTTGCTGCTCGGCCGCGGCCTTGTCGTCGGCCGATTTCAGCGCATCGGCCCAGGTCTGGCCCGCGGCCTTGCAGGAGCAGGACGGGTTGAACTCGCTGCGGAATTTGAAGGCGGTCGGCAGCGCCGTGTAGGGCTGGCCGCTGATGGAGACCGCGGAGTTCATGTCCTCGCCGGGATTGCGATGGGTGTAGAGCACGGCTTCAGCGGCCGGGCACAGCGCCTTGCAGGTCCTCTCGTCGTCAGGGAAGCGCGCCGGCACGGTGGCAAACGAGATGGGGAAGTAAGCGCCGTCACAGGTGCGCACGCACACGGTGCGGTAGGTGCCGGATTGCGGCCCGAGATCGGAGGGCGGCACGGCTTGCGGATTGTTGGCGTTGTTGCCGCCGAACAGATTGCTCAGGAAATTGCCGCCGCCTTGCGACTGCGCGGCGTTGGCATATTGCGGGCCGCAATTGTTCTGCGCCAGCGCTGCAAGCACCGAACGGCGCTGGTTGTCGCGCTCCGGGCTGAAGCCGCCGGGGCCGCCGCCGCGCAGGCGCTCGAGATTGCCGGTGATCTGGTCCAGATTGGCGCGCATCTGCTGGATCTGGGTGTTGACCGGACCGCACTGTGCCGACTGGCCGTTGAACAGCGAGAAGAATCCGGAGGAATCGCAGCCCATGCGCTTGGCCTGCATGGTGACGCGGTCGAGCTCGGCCTGCTGACGGGTCTGGGACTCCTGATAGCGGCGGATCTGGTCCTCGCGCGCGGGGTCACCGCCGCCGCCACGATCGAGCGCGGCGAGCTGTCCTTCCAGACGCACGCACATCGGATTAGATCCAAGCCCGTTCTGGCCGGGCTGAGGCGGCGGTCCGGGCGGGCCGGCCTGTGCGAAAGCGCCGGTGGCGAGCACGACGGTGCCAAGGAGCACGGCGCAGGCAAGGAGGAAGCGGGCACGGGAGAGGGACAAAAATTCAGGCATATCCGCCATTCTAGCGAGGTCACGGCCCAGCGTGATCTGGAAGGCCGAAGCGCGCCCTCCAATAGCCGCTTCCTGCGGCATCGTCACGTCGTTTCGGGGACCAAGGATCGGGGCCTAAGTTACGCCAGTTCCGAGCGAATTCAGCGCTGGCAGGTGATTGCGACATATTCGTCGCAATGGCCATGGGAGCAGTTTGCGCCGGATTTGGGGACGGAGCCGGTAATTTCGTCGGGATCGACCCGGCGATAGCTTGATGCCTGGGCAAAATCGCGTGACTGGCAATAGGTGCGTGCGACCTGCGCGCCGCATGTCTCGCCCTTGGCCAGGCACTGGTCGACGCCGTAGCCGTCGGCCTGGTTGGCGATGATGAAGACGCGGGTCTCGGCGCATGCGCTGGACGCCGCAAGGATGGAGGCGCAGGAAATCAGCGCAAGCAATGATCGCATGAAAACACCGGGGCAAAAAAGGAACTGCCAGTTCCAGAATGGGCTCAAATAGTTAAGGATGATGAACCATAAAGGCAGGCGGCCGCGGATTGCGGAGATAAAGCGGCGTTTCCGCGGCTCTCTTGACGCGGGGCGGCCTCATAGCCCATATGTTCCGTCATGAACGGTCTCCTCGTCATTTGCGCCATTTGCCGCGAGATTACGAGCTAGCGATTCGCTGGCTGGAGCCGTCTTTTCTCAAAAACATTGAGAGCACTGGACGCCCGGCCAACAGCCGACGGGTATCCATATGGACTTGCGCCTCTACGATACGCTGACGAAGGAGAAGCGGCCGTTCCAGCCGCTCGATGCGAACAATGTCCGCATGTATGTCTGCGGACCGACCGTCTACGACTTCGCCCATATCGGCAATGCGCGGCCGGTGATCGTGTTCGACGTGCTGTTTCGGCTGCTGCGCCATCTCTATGGCGAGGCGCACGTCAAATATGTCCGCAACATCACCGACGTCGACGACAAGATCAACGACCGCGCCGCGCGCGATTTTCCAGGGCTCCCGCTGAACGAGGCGATCCGCAAGGTCACCGAGCAGACCGGCAGGCAGTTTCACGCCGACGTCGATGCGCTGGGCTGCTTGCGTCCGACTGTCGAGCCGCGCGCGACAGAGCATATCGGCGAGATGCGCGAGATCATCGAGAGGCTGGTTGCCGGCGGCTTCGCCTATGTCGCCGAGGACCATGTGCTGTTCTCGCCGCAGGCGATGAACGCCGCCAATTCCGGCTTGCCGCGCTATGGCGCGCTGTCCAATCGCTCGCTCGACGAGATGATCGCCGGCGCGCGCGTCGATGTCGCGCCCTACAAGAAAGACAACACCGACTTCGTGCTGTGGAAACCGTCCAAGCCGGGCGAGCCGTCATGGCCGTCGCCGGCGGGCATCGCCGTGCAGGGGCGTCCAGGCTGGCACGTCGAGTGCTCGGCCATGGCCTGGAAGCACCTCGGCGAGCATTTCGACATCCATGGCGGCGGCATCGATCTCGTGTTTCCGCATCACGAGAACGAGGTGGCGCAGACCTGCTGCGCCTTCCACCAGCCGCGCATGGCGAACACCTGGATGCACAACGGCTTCCTGCAGGTCGAGAGCGAGAAGATGTCGAAGAGCCTCGGCAACTTCGTCACCATCCACGAGCTGCTCGCGGACTGGCCGGGCGAGGTGCTGCGTCTGAACATGCTCAAGACGCATTATCGTTCGCCGATCGACTGGACCACGAAGTCGCTGGAGGAGAGCGCCAAGACGCTCGACGATTGGTATCGCGTCGCGGCCGACGTCGCGCCCGGCCAGCCGGCTTCGTCGGTGGTCGAGCCGCTGCTCGACGACCTCAACACGCCGCTCGCAATCGCGGCGCTGCATGGCCTGCGTGGCAGTGACGTGGCTGCCCTGGCGGGGTCATTGCGCTTGCTCGGTTTCCTCTCGGAGAGCGCAGCCCAGTGGGAAGGGCGCAAGCGGCAGGCGAGCGGGGTCGATGCCAGGGAAGTCGAGCGTCTGATCTCGGAGCGGACGACCGCGCGTGCGCGCAAGGATTTTGCGGAATCCGACCGCATCCGCGATCTGTTGGCGGCGATGGGCGTTGCGATCAAGGACTCCAAGGAAGGGACGACGTGGGAGGTCGCACGATGACGCGCCCCGACACGCCGTTCCCGCGGCACTGGCTCTATTACATCGCGCTGAAAATCCTGCTGCTCGGCGCTGCCGTGGCGCTGGCGCTGAAACTCTATGGGATGTGGTGAAGACGATGGGACAGACTTTGCCAAAACCCGGCCTGCGGCCCCTGCTGCCTGATGACGTGCCGGTGCTCGCCGCGATCTTCGCCGCCAGCATCGAGGAGCTGACCGGCGACGATTACAACGAAGCGCAGCAGCAGGCCTGGATGGCCGCGGCCGATGACGAGGAGTTCGGCAAGCGGCTCGCGGCCGACCTGACGCTGGTCGCGACGCTCGAGGGCTCACCCGTCGGCTTCGCTTCGCTGCGCGGCGCCGATTACATCCGCATGCTCTATGTGCATCCGGCCGTCGGCCGGCAGGGCATCGCGACCATGCTGGTCGATGCTTTGGAGAAGCTCGCCGGCGGCCGTGGCGCGACCAGCCTCGCGGTCGATGCCAGCGACACCGCGCAAGGCTTCTTCGCCAAGCGCGGCTATATCGCCAAGCAGCGCAACACCGTCACCGTCAACGACGAGTGGCTCGCCAACACCACGATGCAGAAGACGCTCGGAGCACCGCAATGAGCAGGGAGCGTCTCTATCTGTTCGACACCACGCTGCGCGACGGCGCGCAGACCAATGGCGTCGATTTCACGCTGACGGACAAGCAGGTGATCGCGGCGATGCTCGACGATCTCGGCATCGACTATGTCGAGGGCGGCTATCCCGGCGCCAATCCGACCGATACCGAGTTTTTCGCGACCAAGCCGAAACTCGATCATGCGCGCTTCACCGCCTTCGGCATGACGCGTCGGGCAGGGCGGTCGGTCTCCAACGATCCCGGTGTCGCTGGGCTGCTGGACGCGAAGGCGGATGCGATCTGCTTCGTGGCAAAATCCTCCGCCTATCAGGTGCGCGTGGCGCTGGAGACGACCAAGGAGGAGAACCTCGCCTCGATCCGCGACAGCGTGGCCGCCGCGAAGGCCGCCGGCCGCGAGGTCATGCTCGACTGCGAGCATTTCTTCGATGGCTACAAGGAGGACGCGAGCTTCGCGCTGGCCTGCGCCAAGGCCGCTTATGAGGCCGGCGCGCGCTGGGTGGTGCTGTGCGACACCAATGGCGGCACCATGCCGAACGAGGTCGAGGCCATCGTCACCGAGGTGACGAAGCACATCCCCGGCGATCATGTCGGCATCCACGCCCATAACGACACCGAGCAGGCGGTGGCGAATTCGCTGGCCGCGGTGCGCGCCGGCGCGCGGCAGATCCAGGGCACGCTGAACGGCCTCGGCGAGCGCTGCGGCAACGCCAATCTCTGCTCGCTGATCCCGACCTTGAAGCTGAAGCAGGAATTCGTCGACGCCTTCGAAATCGGCGTCACCGCAGAGAAGCTGGCGACCCTGGTCAAGGTGTCCCGCACGCTCGACGACATGCTCAACCGCGTGCCGAACCGGCATGCGGCCTATGTCGGCGAGAGCGCGTTCGTCACCAAGACCGGCATTCATGCCTCCGCCGTGCTGAAGGATCCGCAGACCTATGAGCACGTCCTGCCGGAACTGGTCGGCAATCACCGCAAGGTGCTGGTGTCCGACCAGGCCGGCCGCTCCAACGTCATCGCCGAGCTCGACCGGGCCGGCATTCCCTACGAGAAGAGCGACCCGAAGCTGACGCGTCTGGTCGAGGAGTTGAAGGAGCGCGAGGCGCAAGGCTACGCCTATGAATCGGCCAACGCCTCGTTCGATCTGTTGGCGCGCCGCACGCTCGGCAAGGTGCCGCATTATTTCGAGGTCGAGCAGTTCGACGTCAATGTCGAGCAGCGCTACAATTCGCATGGCGAGCGCGTCACCGTGGCGCTCGCCGTGGTCAAGGTCGACGTCGCCGGCGAGCACCTGATCTCGGCCGCCGAAGGCAACGGCCCGGTCAACGCGCTCGACGTTGCCCTGCGAAAAGACCTCGGCAAGTACCAGAAATACATCGAGGGGCTGACGCTGATCGACTACCGCGTGCGTATCCTCAATGGCGGCACCGGCGCGGTGACGCGCGTGCTGATCGAGAGCGAGGACGAGACCGGCGATCGCTGGACCACGGTCGGCGTGTCCCCGAACATCATCGACGCCTCGTTCCAGGCGCTGATGGATTCGGTGATCTACAAGCTCGTGAAGTCGGGCGCGCCGGCGTAGAACGACGGCGGCGCCACAAACACCGTCATTGCGCGGAGCGAAGCGACGAAGCAATCCAGATTGTCTCCGCCGGCACAGTCTGGGTTGCTTCGCTTGGCTCGCAATGCCGAGGAGAGAGGGGAGCGCGACCAATGATCGACCACATCTCCGTCGGCGTCGGCGATCTCGATCGCTCGGCAAGATTCTACGAGGCGACGCTCGCCGCCCTCGGCCTGTCGCGCCTCGTCACGCGGCCGCGGACGGTCGGCTTCGGCAAGGCCTATCCCGAATTCTGGATCAATCTGCGCGAGGGCATGCCGCATGTCGCCCCCGAGAGCGGCGTGCACATCTGCCTGCGGGCAAAGACGACGGCCGAGGTCGATGCATTTCACGCCGCGGCCCTTGCCGCCGGCGGCGCATCGGACGGCGCGCCGGGTATCCGCCCGCACGACCGCGTGCGCTACTACGCGGCGTTCGTCACCGATCCCGACGGCAACCGGATCGAGGCGGTGACGTTTCCCGCTGGCTAAAGCTTGCGTGCAACTTCCGGCGCGAGCTCTTTTTCCGCCTCGGCGAGCTGCGCCACGGCGGCCTTCAGCTTCGGCAGGATCTCCTCGACCCGATCGGCCTTGAGGATGTCGACCGAGAGGCCGGCGCGGATGAACTCGGTCTGGCGCATGTGCGACAGCAGCGAGAACAGCGGCTCCCAGAAATTGTCGAAATTGGCGAGCAGCACCGGCTTGGCGTGGCGGCCGAGCTGTTTCCAGGTCAGCTGCTCCACCAGCTCCTCCAGCGTGCCGACGCCGCCCGGCAGCGCCACGAAGGCGTCGGAGCGTTCGAACATCAGCCGCTTGCGCTCGTGCATGTCGGGGGTGACGATCATCTCCTGCACGCGGGTCAGCGCGTTCTCGCGCTTCCGCAGGAATTCGGGAATGATGCCGGTGACGCTGCCGCCGTGATCCAGCACGGAGGTCGCGACCGAGCCCATCAGGCCGAGCGAGCCTCCGCCATAGACGAGGCGAATGTTGTTATCGGCGAGGGCCTTGCCGAACGCCTTGGCGCCCTCGGTGAAGCGGGGATTGGTTCCGGGGCCGGAGCCGCAATAGACACAGACGGTTTTGATCGTGCTCATTGGTGCCATGATGCATTGCAGCGAAGAGGCGTCAAGCCCAATCGGTGATTCGGGTGACCCGGATATTTACCGGTAAATGGCGGCAAACAATCGAAGATTCGCCATCTGGCGGGGTGCGCTGGCATCGGGAAGGCTCTATATGACGAGCGAAAATCGCAAATCGTACCGCGCCCGCATCCGGCGGGCTTTCAGGCTTCTTGATGGACCAACCTCAATCGTTCGACGGCGCCGACGTTCCTGATCCGCCTCCCGGGGGACAGCTGGAGCGGGCTACGCTGATGGGCACGCTGGCGCATCTGTGGCCCTATATCTGGCCGGGCGACCGCTTCGACCTGAAGATGAGGGTGGTCTGGTCGATGGTGCTGCTGCTCGCCGCCAAGCTGATCACGCTGACGGTTCCGTTCAGCTTCAAATGGGCGACAGACGCGCTGACCGGCGCCAACACCGCGCCGGTGCTGCCCGACAATTGGCATCTCTGGGTGATCGCCTCGCCATTGCTGCTGACCGCCAGCTACGGCGTGATGCGCATCCTGATGGCGGTGATGACGCAATGGCGCGACGGCATCTTCGCGCGCGTCGCCATGCATGCGGTGCGCAAGCTCGCCACCATCACCTTCATTCACATGCACGAGCTCTCGCTGCGCTTTCACCTCGAGCGCAAGACCGGCGGCCTGACGCGCGTGCTCGAGCGCGGCCGCGAGGGCATCGAAGTCATCGTGCGCATGGTGATCCTCCAGCTGATCCCGACCATCGTCGAGGTCTCGCTCCTGATGGCCGTGCTGCTCTGGCAATTCGACTGGCGCTACGTGGTCGCGACGCTGATCACGGTTACGGTCTACATGTACTACACCTATATCGCGACCGAGTGGCGGATCGGCATCCGCCGCAAGATGAACGATTCCGACACCGAGGCGAACACCAAGGCGATCGACTCGCTGCTCAACTACGAGACCGTGAAATATTTCAGCGCCGAGGCGCGCGAGGCGCAGCGCTATGACCGCTCGGTCGCGCGCTACGAGGAGTCGAGCGTTCAGGCCTATACGTCGCTCGCCGTCCTCAACACCGGCCAGGCCGTGATCTTCACGCTGGGGCTGACGGCGACCATGCTGATGTGCGCGATCGGCGTACGCAACGGCACCAACACGGTCGGTGATTTCGTGCTGGTCAACGCCATGATGATCCAGCTCTACCAGCCGCTGAATTTCATGGGCATGGTCTATCGCGAGATCAAGCAGGCCATCATCGACATCGAGAAGATGTTTGGGGTGCTGGGACGCGAGGCCGAGATCAAGGACGTTCCCGATGCGCAGCCACTGGTCATCTCCGCCGGCACCGTGCGTTTCGAGGACGTGCGCTTTGCCTATGAGCCGGCGCGGCCGATCCTGAAAGGCATCAGCTTCGAGGTGCCGGCGGGCAAGACGGTCGCGATCGTCGGGCCGTCGGGCGCGGGCAAATCGACCATCTCGCGGCTCCTGTTCCGCCTCTACGACATCTCCGGCGGCAGGATCCTGATCGACGGCCAGGATATTCGCGAGGTTACGCAGGCCAGCTTGCGCGCTTCCATCGGCATGGTGCCGCAGGACACCGTGCTGTTCAACGACACCATCCGCTACAACATCCGCTACGGCCGCTGGGACGCCAGCGACACCGAAGTCGAGGAGGCGGCGGGCCTGGCGCAGATCGACCATTTCATTCGCATGGCGCCGATGGGCTACGAGACCCAGGTCGGCGAGCGCGGCCTGAAACTGTCCGGCGGCGAGAAGCAGCGCGTCGCGATCGCGCGCACCGTGCTGAAGGCGCCGCCGATCCTCGTGCTGGACGAGGCGACCTCCGCGCTCGACACCCACACCGAGCACGAGATCCAGGGCGCGCTCGAGCGCGTGGCCAAGAACCGCACCTCGCTCGTGATCGCGCACCGGCTCTCGACCATCGTCGGCGCCGACGAGATCATCGTGCTGGACCAGGGCCGCATCGCCGAGCGCGGCACCCACGCACAACTGCTTGCGCAGGGCGGCCTCTACGCCAGCATGTGGAACAGGCAGCGCGAAGCCGAGGCGGCGCGTGAGAAATTGGCCCAGATGGCCGACAGCCGCGAGGCGCCCAACCGGGAGCCTCCGCCGGTCGCCGACGTCCTGACGGCACCTGCGGCTGCCGAGTGACCTTGTCTCCGGTCCCAACTCTGGCCTAAACAACTCCACCGCGCGGGACGACCTGCGCCATCAACCCTGAGCGGCAGATAGCGATGTCCATTCTCGATTCGATCCAGCGCCAGATCCCGCCGATCCACAAGGAGGGCTATCCCTTCATCGGCGGCTTTGCGCTGGCAAGCCTCATCCTGTTCTGGCTGTGGTCGCCCTTGGGGTGGATCGGCACCATCCTGACCGTGTGGTGCGCGCTGTTCTTCCGTGATCCCGTCAGAGTGACGCCGGTGCGCGAAGGGCTCGTGGTGTCGCCGGCCGACGGCCGCGTCTCGATGATCACCATGGCGCTGCCGCCGGCCGAGCTCGGGCTCGGCGACCGGCCGCTGCCGCGCATCTCGGTCTTCATGAGCGTGTTCAACTGCCACGTGAACCGCAGCCCGATCGCGGGCAGGGTGGACCGTATCGCCTACCGGCCCGGCCTGTTCATCAATGCCGAGCTGGACAAGGCGAGCGAGGACAATGAGCGCAACTCGCTGGTGATAACGACGCCGACGGCGCGGATCGGCGTGATCCAGATCGCGGGGCTCGTCGCCAAGCGCATCGTCTGCTTCGTCAAGGAGGGGCAGGCGATCGGCGCCGGCGAGCGCTTCGGCCTGATCCGCTTCGGCTCGCGGCTCGACGTCTATCTGCCATTGGGCACCAAGGCGCTGGTCTCGGAAGGGCAGACCGCGATCGCCGGCGAGACGATCTTGGCCGATCTTGCCGGAGACGACCCGAGCCGCGCCTACCGCGCCAATTAACCATCAAGTCGGCCTCAAGGGGCCTTCCGCCGCAATGGCGGAGAGGAACATGGCTTGCTATATCTCGCCTCAAGGTGAGGACGAGCCATGACGCCCTATGACTTCAAAGATCCCGACGTGCGCCGCAGGCGGTTCCGCCCGATCCCGGTGCGCATGCTGGTGCCCAACGTCATCACGCTGCTGGCGATCTGCGCGGGCCTGACCTCGATCCGGCTCTCGATCGAGGGGCGGATGTCGCTCGCGGTCTACGCCATCGTGTTCGCGGCCGCGCTCGACGGCATCGATGGCCGCATCGCGCGCCTGATCAAGGGTCAGTCCAAGTTCGGCGCCGAGCTCGACAGCCTCGCCGACTTCGTCAATTTCGGCGTCGCGCCCGGCCTGATGTTGTATTTCTGGCAGCTGCACGAGCTCGGCAATGCCGGCTGGATTGCCGCGATGGTGTTCGCGATTTCGGGTGGCCTGCGCCTCGCGCGCTTCAATGCCACGCTGGACGATCCGAACAAGCCGGCCTTCGCCGCCAATTTCTTCACTGGCATGCCGGCGCCGGCCGGGGCGATCACCGTGATGTTGCCGATCTATGCGGCGTTCCTGGATCTGGGGCGCTGGCCCGCGGCGCTGACGGCCGGCTACACGCTGCTGATTGCCTTCCTGATGGTGTCGCGCTTGCCGGTGTTCTCCGGCAAGACCAAGCGGATGCGCGTGGCGCCCGAGCTGGTGCTGCCGGCGTTCGTCGCCGTGATCGTCTTCATCGCGCTGCTGATCGCCTATCCCTGGCACGTGCTGTCGATCGGCACGGTGCTGTATCTGGTCTGCCTGCCGCTCGGCTACAAATCCTATCGCGACCAGGCGCGCGCGATGCAAGCAGCAGCTTCTTCGGGAGGCGAGGTCCCGTCGCCGCCCTCGGCACCGACGCTGGCAAACCTGTCCGAGCCGCCGCATGACGACGATCGGCCCGGAAGGCTGCACTGAGCGGCAAGGCACCGAGCGGCAAGGCACTGAGCGGCAAAACCCGGATATCAGCCATGAGGGCTTCCTGAGTTGGGTTGAGACCCGATCTCGGCTATATCGCCAGTGCCGGCGGCACCGCGCCAACAGCGGCCGCCAATCTGGGAGAGAACGCCGTGACCGATAACGCGACCGGGCCGCTGCCCGCTTCCGTCCTTGAAGCGCTGGGCCGCTATGACACGCCGACGATCTGCAATGCCATGGAGATCGTGGCGCCCGAGCGCCGCTTGATTGGCTACACCACCAAGCAATTGGTCTGTCCGTTTCCCGACCTGCCGCCGATCGTCGGCTATGCCCGCACGGTGGCGATCCGCTCGGTGCTGAAGTCCTCGCTACCGGCCGAAGAGCAGTCGAAGCGCCGCATCGAATATTACGAATATGTCGGCACCGGCTTTGGCCCGCGCATCTCGGTGATCCAGGACATCGACGGTCCCGACGTCGGCTACGGCGCGTTCTGGGGCGAGGTGCAGAGCAACGTGCACAAGGCGCTTGGCTGTCTCGGCGTCATCACCGACGGCTCGATCCGCGACATCCCGCAATGGGCCCCGGGCTTTCAGGCGCTGGCCGGCTCGATCGGCCCGTCGCATGCCTGGGTGCATGCGGAGAGCTTTGGCGGCGAGGTCCGCGTCGCCGGCATGACCGTGAAGTCCGACGACCTCATCCACGCCGACCAGCACGGCGCCATCGTGATCCCGCTCGACATCGCCGCAAAGCTGCCCGAGGCCGCCGAGCTCTGCGGCCGCCGCGAGACGCCGATCCTGGAGATCGCCCGCAGCCCCGACTTCTCGCTGGAGAAGCTGAAGGCCGCGCTGAGGCGCTCGGCGGAAATCCACTAACCGGACCGGCACGATCTACGGCGGCGACGCCGCTCGCGGGCTGCCCTGTTCAGCCAGGAACAGGGCAGCCTGATCCGGCTCGCCCAGCACCGCGGCAGCGCAGCCAATCAAGGTGAAGCCGCCGGCCAAATCCCACAGGGTGATGTCTTCCGCATTGTCGGCGGCGTGGATCAGGCGCGCTGCGATCACGGCGAAGGCAGCCTCGACAAAGAGCAGCACGCTGAACGCCGGCAGGACGAGCTCGGGCTCGAGCATATGGAGCGCCAGCACAGCGGGAAGTGCGGTAAGAAGACTGAACAGCGTCACCATTGCGATGGCTCCCGCCACGAGCGTCCGCCCCGCTCCAGACTACCAACCGATCCTCCGCCCCCTGATGTGGCCCAGGGCCGCAGCCAGACTGTCCACGCGATCAAGCGAGCGCACCGGGCCGAGCCGACGGGGCGCGCGACGCCTTATGGTTAGCAAAACGTTGAGATGCCTGTCGGAGGCCGGCAAAGCCGGCGTCGTTTCAGCGCGCTGCGCCAGTCAGGCGCGTCGGCTCAACTTAACCTTTACGCGGCTTTAAGGGCGGCGCTCTAGGGTTTCCGATGCGGTTCGGGGTTGGACTGCGCCAGCGGCCAGGATGGCCGTTGTTCGTTCGCGTTGGAGTGTCCCATGGATATCATGACGAGCGTCGGGCTCATTGCGGGCATCATCGTCATCACGGCGATGGTCTTCATGGGCGGCGATCTCCACATGTTCATCTCCGAACATGCCATGATCATCATCTTCGGCGGCTCGATCTCCGCGACCATGATCCGCTTCCCGCTCTCGGCGCTCCTGCACGGCCTTCCGCTCGGCGCCAAGTTCGCCTTCACCATGAGCCGCCTGTCGGCCCATGACCTCGTCGACGAACTCGCCCGCATCGCCGAGATCGCCCGCAAGC
This sequence comes from Bradyrhizobium sp. Bra78, assembly GCF_024519855.1. NCBI lineage: Bacteria > Pseudomonadati > Pseudomonadota > Alphaproteobacteria > Hyphomicrobiales > Nitrobacteraceae > Bradyrhizobium > Bradyrhizobium sp. Bra78. The sequence continues at coordinate 47,353 of NZ_JALJRE010000008.1, forward strand.
AGGGTCCGGTCGGGCTCGAAAAGGTCGAGACCGACGAGCCCTTCCTGGCCAAGGGCATCCGCTACGTCGCCGACGGTTACGACCTCGACTTCATCCGCGACAATCTCGAGCGCGACCGCGACAACTTCCTGATGCACCTCGACGAGGGCAGCAAGATCTACCGCGCCATCGGCGACTGCGCCCCGGCCTTCGGCATGATCGGCACCCTGATCGGCATGGTGCAGATGTTCGCCAACATGACCGACCCCTCCAAGCTCGGCCCGTTCATGGCGACCGCGCTGCTCGCAACCCTCTACGGCGCCCTGGTCGCGAACCTGTTCTGTCTGCCGATCGCCGACAAGCTGCACGGCAAGTTGCTCGACGAAGAGACCAACCGCACGCTGATCATCGACGGCATCCTGATGATCCGCGACTCCAAGAGCCCGACGCTCGTGCGCGAAATGCTGCTGGCCTATCTGCCGGAGAAGCATCGTCACGCCGAAGGCGAGCCGGTGCCGGCGTAACGCCGCCCGCCGGGATATCGAGAGATGGCCAAGAAGAAGCGCGGCGATGCTCACGGTGGCGGTCACGGCTGGTTCGTGACCTTCGCCGACCTGATGGGCCTGATGATGAGCTTCTTCGTGATGCTCGTCGCGTTCTCGACGCAGGATGCCAACAAGCTGAAGATCGTCGCCGGTTCGATGCGCGACGCCTTCGGCGTGCAGAGCGAAGCGCGCTATTCCGGTATCGTCGAGTCCGACGGTCTGCCGACACGTCCGCGGCTGAAGAACGTCGACCATATCCAGCCTGAAGACTCCTCCAACACGCCGACACCGGACCAGGAGGACCGCGACCGCACGTCGGGCGCGAAGATCAAGGTCGACCGCAATTTCGCCCTCGCCGCGGCCTCGCTGCGTCAGGCGTTGCAGGACATGCCGGAACTGACCGAGATGTCCAAGCACATCATGTTCGAGGAAACCAAGCAGGGCCTCAACCTGGAGATCGTCGACCAGGACGGCCGCTCGATGTTCGCCGACGGCTCCAAGGTCCCCTACGACCGCACGCGGCGCCTGATCGAGAAGCTCGCTGTTCCGCTCAAGGCGACGCCGCTTCGCGTCTCCATCGCAGGCCATACCGCAGCCGGGTTCGTGCCGACCCGCGGCGACTACGGTGCCTTCGACCTGTCGGCCGACCGCGCCAATGCCGTGCGCCAGATCCTCGAACGCGAGGGCCTGCCGGCCTCGCACATCTTCGCCGTCGCCGGCAAGGCGGACACCCAGCCGCTGTTCCCGGACGATCCCTCGCTCGCGGCCAACCGGCGGGTGACCATCACACTGATGCGCGAAGACCCGCCGCTGCCGCCGAATCTGAAGCCCTAGTTTTCGAGCGAGGCGGACGCTGCTTCGCTTGAACCTGATCCCGTTCCGATTCAATCGGAGTGGAAAGGCTTTCGGCACTTGCGCTACCATCTTACCTGAGGCATGTCGTCGCGCTGGCGATGACCGTTGCTGCGCCGTCACAGCATCTGCCCCGGCGCCTGCTATGGTGGGGTGCCGATTGACAGGCGCGCCAGAACCGTCACAAGCGCCGGATCAATTCTCTGGAAGAAGCGTTTCTAGTTTCACATGACGGCGAGCATCACATCCACCGAAGCTCAGGATGGGCCGGTCACCTCGGGTTTCTGGGGCCTGACGCTCGGGAGCATCGGCGTCGTCTTCGGCGATATCGGGACGTCGCCGCTCTACGCGTTCCACGAGGCGGTCCGGGGTGCGGCCCATGGCGAGCCGGTCTCGCGGGTCATGGTGCTCGGCGTGCTCTCGCTGATCCTGTGGGCGCTCTTCATCGTCGTCACCGCCAAATACGTCCTGCTGCTGCTGCGCGCCGACAACAACGGGGAGGGCGGCACGCTCTCGCTGATGGCACTCGGCCAGCGTGCGCTCGGACGGCGAAGCTGGTTCCTGCTCGCGCTCGGCGTTGTCGGCGCCTCCATGTTCATCGGCGATTCCATGATCACGCCGGCAATCTCGGTACTGTCGGCGGTCGAGGGCCTGAAGCTCGCCACCCCCGCCTTCGAGCATTACGTCGTGCCGCTCACCGTCTTCATTCTGGTGCTGCTGTTCGCGGTCCAGAGCAAGGGGACCGCGCTGGTGGCCTCGGCGTTCGGGCCGGTGATGGTGATCTGGTTCAGCTGCCTGGCGGTGATGGGCGCCGTCCATATCGCCGACGATCCATCGGTACTGGCTGCGATCAATCCCTACTACGCGCTGCAATTCCTGCTCTCACACGGCACCATCGGCCTCGTCACGCTGGGCGCCGTCTTCCTGGCGGTCACCGGTGGCGAGGCGCTCTATGCCGATCTCGGCCATTTCGGCCGCAAGCCGATCCAGTCGGCCTGGATGTTCTTCGTGCTGCCTTCGCTCTTGATCAACTATTTCGGGCAGGGCGCGCTGGTGCTGTCCGACCCCGGTGCGATCGAGCATTCGTTCTATCGCATGGTGCCCGAATATCTGGTGCTGCCACTGGTCGGACTCGCGACCGCAGCGACCGTGATCGCGAGCCAGGCGGTGATCACCGGCGCCTATTCGCTGGTCTATCAGGCGGTGCAGCTCGGCCTCTTGCCGCGCTTCGAGGTGCGTTACACCTCCGAGACTCATGCCGGCCAGATCTATCTGCCGCGGGTGAACCGGCTGCTGCTGATCGGCGTGATGCTGCTGGTGCTGTTGTTCCACACCTCCAGCAATCTGGCTTCGGCCTACGGCATCGCGGTCTCCACCACCATGGTTGCCGACGGCATCATGGGCTTCGTCGTGATCTGGAAATTGTGGAACTGGCGCGCTGCAACGGCAGCCGCCGTGATCATGCCCTTCGTCGTCGTCGACATGACCTTCTTCAGCGCCAATCTGCTCAAGCTGCTCGAAGGCGCCTGGGTACCGTTGCTGTTCGGCGTCGTCATGGCCGGGACGATCTGGACCTGGCGGCGCGGGACGGGGATCCTGATCCAGAAAACGCGCCGGATCGAGGTGCCGCTCGACGACCTGATCAAGAGCCTGGAGAAGCGGCCGCCGCACATCGTCAAGGGCACGGCGGTATTCCTCACCAGCGATCCTTCCTTCGTGCCGACCGCGCTGCTGCACAATCTCAAGCACAACAAGGTGCTGCACGAGCACAACGTGATCCTGACCATCGAGACCGCGCAGACACCGCGGGTCGATCTGTCCGATCGGTTCCGGATGGAGAAGATCAGCGACAAGTTCTCCAAGGTCCGGCTGCGCTTCGGCTACATGGAGCAGCCGAACGTACCCAAGGCGCTCGCGATCGCGCGCAAGCAGGGCTGGCAGTTCGACATCATGTCGACGTCGTTCTTCGTGTCGCGGCGCTCGCTCAAGGCCTCGGCGCAGTCCGGCATGCCGCTCTGGCAGGACCATCTGTTCATCGCGCTGAGCCGGTCTGCCAATGACGCCACCGACTATTTCCAGATTCCCACCGGACGGGTGGTTGAAGTCGGCACCCAAGTCACCATTTGAACGCAATCGGCCGACCTATGCAAATTTTGCATGGTGAGGGCCCAGAATCGGGCTAGGCTATGCCGGTAGCGCAGGCCTATAAGCCGCGCGCTCTTCCGCCGTTGTGCAGTGAAGCATTTTTAGAGGCCATCAGGCTCTCCCATGACAAGTGACGTAGCGATTTCCGCCCCGGAAACGGCGGCGACCAATGGGCATGGCGATGCCCACACCACGGCCCGCTTCGGTGCGCTGACGCTCGGCAGCATCGGCGTCGTTTACGGCGACATCGGCACCAGCCCGCTCTACGCGTTCCGTGAGGCGGTGATGGCTGCCTCGGGCGCGGAGGGGGTGCCGACGCCCGCGGCCGTGCTCGGCGTGCTCTCGCTGATCCTGTGGGCCCTCATCGTGGTGGTGACGCTCAAATACGTCGTGATCCTGCTCCGTGCCGACAACAACGGCGAGGGCGGCACGCTGGCGCTGATGGCGCTGGCCCAGCGCGCGGTCGGTACCCGCGGGGCGACGATCGTCCTGCTCGGCATCATCTCGGGCGCCCTGTTCTACGGCGACGCCGTCATCACCCCGGCGCTTTCGGTGCTGTCGGCGATCGAAGGCATGAAGGACATCACCCTGCACTTCGAGCCCTATGTCGTGCCGCTGACCGTGATCATCCTGGTCGGCCTGTTCGCCGTGCAGTCGCGCGGCACCGCGCGGGTCGCCGCGTTTTTCGGCCCGATCATGTGCGTCTGGTTCGCCGTGATCGCGGTCGCGGCGATCCATCCGATCATCCAGCAGCCGCAGGTGCTGTTTGCGCTGAACCCGCTCTACGCCGTGTCCTTCATGATCCACCACGGCATCATCGGTTTCGTGACGCTGGGCGCGGTGTTCCTGGCGGTCACCGGCGCCGAGGCGCTCTATGCCGACCTCGGCCATTTCGGCAAGCGGCCGATCCAGACCGCCTGGCTGTTCATCGTGCTGCCGTCGCTGGCGCTGAACTATCTGGGGCAGGGCGCCCTCGTCCTCGGTGATCCCGGCGCGATCGTGAGCCCGTTCTTCCAGCTCTTCCCGCAAGGCTTTTTACGTGGCTGCATGGTCGTGCTGGCCACCGCCGCAACGGTCATCGCGAGCCAGGCGGTCATCACCGGCGCCTATTCGCTGACGCGCCAGGCGATCCAGCTCGGGCTGCTGCCGCGCTTCGAGATTCGCCATACCTCCGAAGCCCATTCCGGCCAGATCTTCATCCCGCGCATCAACCAGCTTTTGCTGGTCGCCGTGGTGCTGCTGGTGCTGTTGTTCCGCTCCTCCAGCGCGCTGGCGTCGGCCTATGGCATCTCGGTTACCGGCACCATGGTGGTCACGGCGATGATGGGCTTCGTCGTGATCTGGAAGGTATGGAAGTGGTCGCCGTTCGCGGCTGCCGCCCTGATCGCGCCGTTCCTGTTCCTCGACCTGACCTTCCTGGCGGCCAATTTGCTCAAGGTGTTCGAGGGCGGCTGGGTGCCGCTGGCGCTCGGCGCGCTCATGATCATCCTGATGTACACGTGGCGGCGCGGCAGCCGGCTGCTGTTCGAGAAGTCGCGCAAGCTCGAATTCCCGCTCGCCGACCTCGTGGCCATGCTTGAGAAGCGGCCGCCGCAGCGCGTGTCCGGCACCGCCGTGTTCCTGACCAGCGATCCCCTCAGCGCGCCGACCGCGCTGATGCACAGTCTGAAGCACTACAAGGTGCTGCACGAGAAGAACGTCATTCTCACCATCGAGACCGCACAGACCCCGCGCATCGATCCGGCCGAGCGGGTGAGGCTGGAACAGATCAGCCCGACCTTCTCCAAGGTGACGCTGAAGTTCGGCTTCATGGAATCGCCCAACGTGCCGAAGGCGCTGGCGATCGCCCGCAAGCTCGGCTGGCAGTTCGACATCATGTCGACCTCGTTCTTCCTGTCGCGGAGGGCGCTCAAACCGGCCGCCCATTCGGGCATGCCGCGCTGGCAGGACCGGCTGTTCATCTCGCTCAGCCGTTCCGCCAACGATGCCACCGACTATTTCCAGATCCCCAGCGGCCGCGTCGTCGAGGTCGGCACCCAGGTGACGATCTAGTCAGGCAAACCAAGGCCCCACTTCAAGTCGCTGCGATTTAGCTTTAACTTGCAGGACCGAGCTCAAGCCTTTGTAGCGCTTGATTTTCGTGAGCCGAGAGGCGAGGTTGCCGCCGGCCGGGATCGCTCCGGCATGCGGCTGCGACGTTGGAGGATGATGTGGCAAATCAAGTGCAGGATCTGACCCCGGACGAGGTCTCCAAGGGTGTCGCGGAAGGACGCTATCTGCTGGTCGACGTCCGTGAGCCGAACGAGGTCGAGGCCGAGGCCTATCCCTACGGCGTGGTGGTGCCGCTCTCGACCTTCGATCCCAAGGCGATCCCCGATCCCGCCGGCAAGGAGGTCGTGTTCGCCTGCCGCTCGGGCAAGCGCTCGGTGACCGCCTCGCTCGCGGCGCAGGCGGCGGGCCTGCCTTACGACAAGCATCTGGCCGGCGGCATGCTCGGGTGGAAGGCGGCGGGCCTTCCCAGCAAGGTCGGCGGCTGACCCGGCCGATGTCCAAAAGCTCGTCCCTCAACAAGGTCTTTGCCGACCTTCCCGTCACCATCTTCGAGGCGATGTCGCAGGCCGCGCGCGACAATGCCGCCATCAATCTCGGCCAGGGCTTTCCCGACGATCCAGGCCCTGAGGACATCCGCCGCGCCGCGGCCGACGCCTCGCTGAACGGCTACAACCAGTACCCCTCGATGATGGGCCTGCCGGAACTGCGGCAGGCGATCGCAACCCATTACGGCCATTGGCACGGCCTCAAGCTCGATCCGATGAGCGAGGTGATGGTGACCTCCGGCGGCACCGAGGCGCTGACCTCGGCCATCCTCGCCGTGGTGCAGCCCGGCGACGAGGTGGTCTGCTTCCAGCCGGTCTATGATTCCTACCTGCCGATCATCCGCCAGGCCGGCGGCATTCCGCGCCTCGTCCGGCTCGAGCCGCCGCACTGGCGGCTGAATGAGGACATGCTGAAAAGTGTCTTCAATTCAAAGACCAAGGCAGTGCTCTTCAACAACCCCTTGAATCCGTCCGCGGTGGTCTATCCGCGCGAGGATCTCGAGCTCTTGGCGCGCTACTGCCAGGAGTTCGACGTCATCGCGATCTGCGACGAGGTCTGGGAGCACGTCACCTTCGACGAGCACAAGCACATCCCGCTGATCACCATCCCCGGCATGCGCGAGCGCACCATCAAGGTCGGCTCGGCCGGCAAGATCTTCTCGCTGACGGGCTGGAAGATCGGCTTCGTCTGCGCCGCGCCGCCGCTGCTGCGCGTCGCCGCCAAGGTGCACCAGTTCCTGACCTTCACCACCGCACCGAACCTGCAGGCCGCCGTTGCCTACGGCCTCGGCAAGTCCGACGACTACTTCCTGTCGATGCGCAAGGACCTGACGCGGAGCAGGGACCGCTTGGCCAGGGGGCTGGAGAGCCTCGGCTTTCCCGTGCTGAAGTCGCAGGGCACTTACTTCCTCACTGTCGACCTGTCCCCGCTCGGGCTCAACGAGAGCGACACCGAGTTCTGCTGGCGGATCGTGAAGGAATACAAGGTGGCGGCGATCCCGGTGTCGGCCTTCTACGAGCAGGACCCCGTGACTTCGGTGGTGCGCTTCTGCTTTGCCAAGAAGGACGAGACGCTCGACACCGCGCTGGAGCGGCTGTCGGATGCGGTGCGCGGGCGCAAGAGGTAGATCGAGATGACGAACGTCAGCGGCTGGAGGCTTTGCCTTGGTTTTGCAATCGTAGCCGCGCTGACGCTTTCCGCCCCTGCAAAGGCCGAGGAGCGGGTCGTCAACTTCTACAACTGGTCGAACTACATGGCGCCCGACGTCCTTGAGGCCTTCACCAAGGAGACCGGCATCAAGGTCGTCTACGACACGTTCGACGCCAACGAGACGCTGGAGACCCGCCTGATGGCCGGCAAATCCGGCTACGACGTCGTGGTGCCGACCGCCTATTTCCTGCAGCGCCAGATCAAGGCCAACATCTTCCAGAAGCTCGACAAGTCGAAGCTGCCGAACCTTAGCCATGCTTGGCCCGTGGTGACGCAGCGCCTCGGCATCTACGACCCCGGCAACGTCTACGCCGCCAACTACATGTGGGGCACAACGGGCATCGGCTACAACGTCGCCAAGGTGAAGCAGATCCTCGGGGCTGATGCCAAGATCGACAGCTGGGACATCGTCTTCAAGCCGGAGAACCTTGCGAAGTTCAAGGACTGCGGCGTGCACATGCTCGACTCCGCCGACGACATCTTTCCGGCGGCGCTGAGCTGGCTCGGGCTCGATCCGAACTCGACCAGGCAGGCCGACCTTGAGAAGGCCGCCGACGTCGTCGCCAAGGTCCGGCCCTCCGTGCGCAAGTTTCATTCGTCCGAATATCTGAGCGCGCTCGCGACCGGCGAGATCTGTTTCGTGGTCGGCTGGTCCGGCGACATCATGCAGGCCCGCGCCCGCGCGGCGGAAGCGAAGACCGGCATCGAGATCGGCTACACGATCCCGAAGGAGGGCGCGCAGATGTTCTTCGACAATCTGGCGATCCCTGCGGACGCCAAGAACGTCAAGGAAGCCTACGAGTTGATCAACTATCTCTACCGTCCGGACGTTGCCGCCAAGAATTCGGACTTCCTGTCCTACGCCAACGGCAACCTGGCCAGCCAGAAGCTGGTCGATCCAAAGATTTTGAACGACAAGAACATCTATCCCGACGAGGCGACGCTCGCAAAACTGTTCGTCATCATGGCGCGTGAGCCTGCGACGCAGCGCGTCATCAACCGGCTGTGGACCAAGGTGAAGACGGGAAGGTAGAGGGGCTGAGACGGAGCAGACGTTCCCTTGCTCAGTCGTCAAGCCCGGCCATGACGGAGTGAGTTCTGTCCGCTACCGCCACCGCCGGTGCAGCCAGAGCCACTGCTCCGGATATTCGCGCACCCAGCCCTCCACCACGTTCGTGATCGCCTGCGTCGTGCCCTGGATGTCGATCTTGCCGTCGGCGTCGCGCACCGGCTGGACTTCTTCAGTCAGCTCCGCGACGAAGCGGCCGCCGGGCTTGCGGATGATGCGAACGCCGTGGATGGGGCATTCGACCTGGCGCAAGAGGCGCGCCAGCATCGGATTGGCGCGGGTCTTGCGGCCGAAGAAGGTGACCTCGACGCCGCCGGTCAGGTACTGGTCGACCAGCATCGCGACGTGCTTGCCGTCTCTTAGCGCCTGCGCGAGGCGGAGCGGGGCGTCGCGGCCAGCAGGGATCAACGTGCCCATGTTGACCTGGCGCATCTCCTGAATGATGCGGTCTGCGGACGCGATGTTGGGTCGGCGGTAGAGAATCGCGGTGTCCAGTCCGTGTGCGACGGCGGCAAGCGCCGGCAATTCCCAGTTGGACAGATGCGCGGCGAAGATCAGTGCCGGCTTGCCGTCGTCGCGGACGTGGTCGAACAGCTCGATGGTGCGCTTCGGCAATTCGATCCGGCTGTTTTCCGGATGCGCGCGGTCGTAATCCCAGACGTGGTCCATATGCGCGAATTCGCCGCCGACGCGGCCGAGATTGTCCCAGACGCCCATCAGGATCTGTTCAATCTCTTCAGGCGACTTCTCCGGAAATGCCGCGGTGAGATTGGCGCGGCCGATGCGGTGCTCGCGCAGGCGTGGGCCGATCAGCTTGGTGACGCGTGCGAAAAAATCCGAGGTCTTGGCCGGATCGAAATAGCGCGTGGTGCGCAGCATGCCGACGGTGGCGGCGCCGATCAGGCCGCCGCCGATCGACTTGGCGGCCTCCCGTGCGCGGGCCTTCATGCTCGCAGGAAGCAGCGCCATGCGGACGGTCAGGCCGGTTCGCGGGTCAGGATCAGCGAGGCATTCTGGCCGCCGAAGCCGAACGAGTTCGACATCACCGCGGTGACGCGGGCGTCGCGGGCCTTGTTGCCGACGACGTCGAACAGGATCGTGGGATCCGGGGTCTCGTAGTTGATCGTCGGCGGGATGCGCTGATGTTCGAGTGTCAGCAGCGAGAAGATCGCCTCGACCGCGCCGGCGGCCGAGATGGTGTGGCCAACCATCGACTTGTTGGAGGTGACTGGAATCTTCTGCACGAGATCGCCGAACACGGCCGATGTCGTGTTGTACTCCATCTTGTCGTTCTCGGGCGTCGCGGTGCCGTGCGCGTTGATGTGGTCGATCTGGTCCGGCGTCATGCCGGCATCGGCCAGGGTCTTGTTCATGCAGCCGATGATCGGCTTGCCGTCGGGCGAGGAGCGGGTGCGATGGAAGGAATCGGTGAGCTCGCCGCAACCGGCGATCACGCCCAGGATTTTGGCGCCGCGCGCGGTGGCGGCCTCGTAGCTCTCCAGGACGAGTGCGCCGGCGCCTTCGGCCATGACGAACCCGTCGCGGTTCTTGGAGAACGGACGGGAAGCCGCCTGCGGCGGATCGTTCTGGGTCGACAGCGCCGAGAGCAGCGAGAAGCGAACCAGCGCTTCCGGATTGACGGTGCCGTCGGTCGCCACGCACAGCGCGGCGTCGGTTTCGCCGCGGCGGATCGCCTCGACGCCGAGCTGGATCGAGGTCGCGCCCGAAGCGCAGGCCGTCGACAGCGAGATCGGCGAGCCCTTGGTGCCGAAGGTCTCGGCGAGGTATGCGGCCACCGAGCCGAACATGAAGCGATGATGATAGGCGCTGTACTTGCCGCCGCCGGAGATGCGCAGCAAATCGTCATAGGTGAAGTCGGGTGAGCCTACGGCGCGGCCGAGTTCACGGCGCTGCGGCCATTCGACCTCGACCGGAGCAACGGCCAGGAAGAGGGGACCCGGGAAATCGGCCTTGGCGCCGATGCCCGCTTGCTCCAGCGCTTCCTCCGTGACCAGCTCGGCCATCCGCTCGGACAGGCCGGTGGAGGAGAACGGATCGACGCTGACGAAATCCACCGTACCGGCCATCGTGGTCTTGAGGCCGTCGATCGGGAAACGCGTGATGGTGCGGATGCCGGATTCGCCGGCGACGAGCTTCGCCCAATTGTCGGCCTTGCCGGCGCCGAGCGAGGTCATGATGCCCATGCCGGTGACGACGACGACGGGGCGCCCGAGTTTGTCGCGTGGTGCAGTCATGTCGATCCCCCGATAGAGCTAGAGCATCCAGCTAGAGCGCGCCGCGCTCAGCTGACAGCCTCGACCAGCGCCATGCCTTCGCCGCGCCAATGTCCGGCCCCCACCACGACAATCTGGGTGGGCGCCCCCTGCATTTCAATCTCGGTCCCCGTGGAATCGTTCGGCGGGAACAGCGCGCCGCGCGAGATCGAGAGGGCGGCGAGCGCGAGCCCGAGCGGGAATTGCGTTTCCATGGTGTGGCCGAACATCGTACCGGTCGAGCGCACCGGGAATTCAGCATGGCCCTTCAGGAAGCCGCGCTCTTCCGAGGTCGCAGGCTCCGCGCCGGTCGCGCCGGTGATGATCGCGCCCTTGCCCTCGCGCCTGGGCAGCTTGGCCCACAGCTTCTCGAGCGTCGCGGCCATGTCGCCGGGCTGCTTGCGCCGGGCGAGGTCGGCAACGACGCTCGACAGCCTTGCAAACGGCTTTGCGCCGCGCGCTTCCGCATGCGCCCGGGACTCCAGCACCAGGAACGCGCCGGCCGAGCCGAGCGCGAAGCCGGCGTGGTCCTTGCGCGCCCAGACGGGTGCGAACTTGTCCTTCAAATTGAAGTCGCCGAATTCGTAGAGGACCATCAGGTCCTTGCGCTCGCCATTGTGCGAGCCGCCGATCAGCGCGATGTCGCTCTCGCCCGAGGCGATGCGCGCAAGCGCGATGCGCGCGGCATCGGCGCCTGCAACCTCTTCGCCCATGAAGGTGCGAGAGGTGCCGCCGAGGCCGTGGACGATGGCGATGTTGCCGGCGAGGAGATTGGAGAGCTGGGCCAGAAACAGCGTCGGCCGCAAATCGCTCATCAGGCGCTCGTTGAGGAAGCCGGGCGCGTTGGCGCCCTTGGCTTCGGCCGTGAGCACGCCGGTGTCGACGTTGAGGTCACGCTCGCCGCCGCCGGCGGCGACCACCATGTCGATCTTCGACAGGATGTCCTTGTTGCCCTTGATCCCGGCGGAGTCGAGCGCGAGGCCCGCGGCATAGGTGCCGATGCGCTGCCAGGCTTCCATCTGGCGCTGGTCGCCCTTCTTCGGGATCTGGATGTCGAAAGAGACCGGCATCAGGGGATGCACGATGTAGGGCGCAAAGCCCTTCTCGTCGACATTGATGCGCTTCTCCTGGAGCGCGGTCCAGTTGGCGTCCAGGCCCTCGCCGAGCGAGGTGGCAAGTCCAATGCCGGTGATCCAGACTTCCGTCTGGCCGGGCTTCGAAGTGGTGTCGGTCATGGCGATACGGCCTGTTGCGGAAAGCCGACTCGCTCGGCGACTTTCGTCATGTATCCGCGCATATCCGCATTGGGGAAGGGGATCAGCGTGAAGGTCAGCGACGAATTCGCGCGCAGCTTGCCGCCGACCCGGATCTTGGCTTCGGTCATGGCATAGCCCGAGCCCTCATGGGCCACGCTCGCCTCAAGGGTCATCAGGTCGCCCGGAAACACCGAGCCGCGCACCTTGGCTTCCTTCACGGCAGCGAGAATCGGCATGCGCTCGAACTTGAGCACGCCAAGCAGGAGGAAGCCCGAGGCCTGCGCCATCGATTCGATCAGGAGCACGCCCGGCATCAGCGGATAGCCCGGGAAGTGCCCCTCGAAGATGGTGCTCTCCTTCGGGACCAGCGCCTCGACGACGATCTTCTTCTCGCCGACATTGAGGTCGACGATCCGATCGATCATGTGGAAGTATTCGAGTTGCATGACCGCGCGCTTAGGCGCTCGCGCCCTTGGCCGCAACCAGTTCGTCGATGCGGGCGCAGAGATTCTTCAGGACGAAATACTGCTCGGTGGTTGCCTTGCCGTCGTTGACCTCCTGGGTCCACTTTTCCAGCGGCAGCTTGATGCCGAACTGCTTGTCGATCGCGAAGGCGATGTCCAGGAAATCGAGGCTGTCGATGCCGAGGTCATCGATGGCGTGGCTATCGGGTGTGATCGTGTCGCGCGGGATGTCGCAGGTTTCAGCGATGATCGTGGCGACCTGATCGAATGTGGTGGACATCACTAAGCCTTTGATATATTGCGGATATTTGTCTGATTATCCAGGTTGGCACGGCGGGTGGGCATCGCGCCCCTGATGACGCCCTCAACCCCCCTCTGACCGGGTTGAAAGCCCGTATATCGGAGCGCCGCCCTGAGTTCAATGGAGCCGGACAGGGGTGGGGGCAGGGCTGGGGATGCCCGATGGAGCCCTTTCCGCCGAACGACCGGCGGCCGGCGTTGCCAGACATGTCGCCTAGATGTGCGGCGTCGAGATCTTGACGCAGTCGCGGCGGCCCATCAGCACGCAATCCTGGGTCCGGCGCAGGTCCGCGATGCTGACCGCGAGCCAGATCCCGATCGCGGTCAGGGCGATGGTGAAGGCGAGTGCCGCGATGTTGGCGAGCATGCGGTGACGAAAATCGTCGGGCTCGGTGCGGGGTTGCTCGTAGCGCGACAGGTCGAGCGGTTCGGGCGCGACACGCAACGGCTGCACGTTACCGTTGCCCCGGTGGGCCGTCGGGGAAGGCGAGGTGCGCGGCCTGAACTGGAGCACCCGGTGCTCGTCATCCGAGCTTATGGGCCGCTGGGTTTTCATGGTGCAGAGATCACTCCGAAGCAGCGATTTTTAGATAGCATACGTGATGAACGCGTTGCAGAAAATCTTCTCAACGCGCAACTTCATTGCGCATTCGCACTATCCTGCAGGGGGGCGCGAACGATCACGGAACCGCCGTCGTCCCGGCATGCACGAGTTGCGATGCAACAACTCCAGGCCCGGCCGGGCGCATTTTCCCGGCGCCATGCCCCGTGGCATAGTCGAGGGAACCTGAGCCGTCATTGGCAAACCATGTGAAGGGCCGTTCGACCATGACCACCAACGCGCGCGAGCCGAGAGTGCATCCGGTTTCGATCCTGTCGCTTCGGCCGACGCAGATGACGGTCGGCATGCTTGAGGTCAAGGAGAAGCGCAAGCGCTGGCGCGAGCACGACAAGTCGAAGCAGGCCGACCTGCTCGGCAAGCACATGATCCCGGTCGTCCACGGGCCGGACCAGCGCTACTACGTGATCGACCATCATCACCTCGGCCGCGCGCTACACGACGAGGGCGTCAAGGAGGTGCTGGTCACCATCGTCGGCGATCTCCGCATGGTCGAGCGCGAGGCGTTCTGGGGCGTGATGGACAACAAGCGCTGGGTCTATCCCTACGACGCCAAGGGGGAAAGGCGGCCGTTCCGCGATCTGCCGAAATCGGTCGTCGATCTCAAGGACGATCCGTTCCGCAGCCTGGCCGGCGAGCTCCGCCGCATGGGCGGCTTCGCCAAGGACACCACGCCGTTCTCCGAATTCCTGTGGGCCGACTATCTGCGCCGAAAGCTGTCGCGCAAGGCGGTCGATGCCAATTTCGACAGGGCGCTCGAGAAGGCGATGTCCTCGGCCAAGAGCAGGGATGCAATCTATCTGCCCGGCTGGTGCGGACCGGCGGAGGATGATTAGGCGCGGGCGCTCGCAGCAGTGCGGCACGCGGCCCGCAAACCGGGCCTCATCACAGCTGCTTGAGCGACATCATTTCCCGCGCCGATGAAGCCGTCCTGAAACAGAGCAATCCCATGTTGTGAGGTCATCGAGCTCACACAGGAGGCCAATATGCGCCGTCTGATTTTCATTGTTGCCTTGCTCGCGGTCGCGTCAGCAGGAATCTCGGCATCGTTTGCCGCAGTCCACCACGCCAGGACTTTGACATTCTCCGAGCGCTTTGCTCCGGCGCTGGATTTGATGGTGAAACGCTAGCGACCCGGCGGCCCGGGCACGCTTGATCTTTCGCAAATTCGCGGCGGCGGTAGGCGGCTATGGTCCGCCTGCATGATTGCCGAACCAGCGTTGCGCCCCGTGCCGAGAGGCCAGGTCGGCTCCAGTCATGCTGACCTGGAGATACGGCCATGAGCCTCATCTTTCGTATTCTCTTTGTCGCCGCCGGCGCGATCACGGCGCTGTTTGTCGCGCGCGATGCCTTGAATTTCACCATCATTCAGACCTTCATCGCCGTTCTGCTCGTCACTGCCATCGTCGGTGCCGGCAGCCTCTGGAGCCTGCGGCGGACGACGTGAGCCAGACGCAACGCCGCAGATCGGCCGGGCTCAGCGAGACCGAGGCCCGGGCGAGGCTGAAGGCGGACGGCGCCAACGAATTGCCTCGGCCCGAACGACGCAGTCCCCTGCGCATCGTGATGGAAGTGCTGCGCGAGCCGATGCTCGTGCTGTTGCTATGCGGCGGGCTGGTCTACCTCGTGCTCGGCGATCTCAGGGAAGCGCTGATCCTCCTGGCATTCGGTGCGATGTCGATCGTCATCACGGTGGTGCAGGAGACCCGGACCGAGCGCGTCCTGGAAGCCTTGCGCGACCTGAGCAGCCCGCGTGCGCTCGTGGTGCGGGACGGTGCACGTCGGCGCATTCCGGGGCGCGAAGTCGTGCACGGAGATCTCCTCGTCCTTGGCGAAGGCGATCGAATTCCGGCCGACGCCGCGCTCGTGGACACGCGCGATCTGCAAGTCGACGAGTCTCTGCTGACCGGCGAATCCGTACCGGTCCGCAAGCAGGTCGCCGACGAGGCCGCATCAGTCGATCACCGGCCCGGCGGCGAGGATCAGCCCTTCGTGTATTCCGGCTCGCTCGTCGTGCGCGGCGAGGGGATGGCGCTGGTCGAGGCCACCGGCCCACGCAGCGAGATCGGGAAGATCGGGCTGTCACTGCGCGGGTTGCAGTCCGAGCCGCCCCGGCTCCAGCAACAGATCGCAAGACTGGTGCGGCTCTGCTTTCTCGGCGGCGCCGTGGTCAGCTTGGCCGCCATCGTGCTCTACGGGGTCTTGCGTGGGGATTGGCTGCAAGCGCTGCTCGCAGGAATCGCAATCGGCATGTCGATGCTCCCGGAGGAGTTCGGCGTCGTGCTCACGGTCTTCATGGCGATGGGAGCATGGCGGATTTCGCAAGCCCGCGTGCTGACGCGGCGAGCCGCAGCCATCGAGGTGCTCGGTTCTGCGACGGTTCTGTGCACCGACAAGACCGGGACACTGACGCAGAACCAGATGTCCGTCGCAGAGCTGCGGTTGCCGGATGGTGCGCGCATGCGTCCGGCGGTGGTGGGACACGACGACGCCAGGCCCGAATTTGTCGAGTTGGCGCGCTGTGGTGTCTTGGCGAGCTCCCCGGAACCGTTCGATCCGATGGAGAAGGCTCTGCATCTGTTCGCGCATGACGCCTTTCGGGACGGCGCTGCGCTGGATGGCGAGCGGATGCTGGTACGTACCTACGGTCTGCGCCCCGAGCTGCTGGCCATGACGCAGGTCTGGCGGTTAGCCGGCCGGGCCGACCTCACCGTATGCGCGAAGGGGGCGCCCGAGGCGATTGCGCGCCTGTGCGAGATGAACCCTGCCGAGCAAGAGACGATGCAAGCTGCCGTCGGAGCGATGGCGAAGGACGGGCTTCGCGTGCTGGGCATGGCGGTCGCCGCCTGCGATGACGCTTCACTCCCGCCGACCCAGCAAGCTTACGTGTTTCGCTTTGTCGGCCTGGTCGGGCTTGCCGATCCGCTGCGGCCTGCTGTCCCGGCGGCGGTTCGCGAGTGCCGTGCGGCGGGAATCCGCGTCGTCATGATTACGGGCGACTATCCGGCAACGGCTGTTGCCATCGCGAACCAGGCCGGGCTCGAGGTCGGGGACGTCATGACCGGCGATCAGGTCAAGCGGGCGGACGATCAGGAACTTGCAGACCGCGTGGGGCATGTGAACGTGTTCGCCCGGGTCTTGCCGGAACAGAAGCTGCGCATCGTCCAGGCGATGAAGCTCAACGGCGCGATCGTGGCGATGACCGGGGACGGCGTCAACGACGCGCCCTCGCTCAAGGCCGCCCATATCGGAATCGCGATGGGAGGGCGCGGGACCGACGTCGCGCGAGAGGCGTCGTCGATCGTCCTGCTCGACGACGATTTCGGCTCGATCGTGTCGGCTATTCGTCTGGGACGCCGCATCTACGACAATCTGCGCAAGGCGATGGCCTTCATCTTCGCCGTTCATATCCCGATTGCCGGGCTGGCGCTGTTGCCTCTCGTCTTCGGGCTGCCGCTGATTTTCAGTCCGGTGCACATCGCGTTTCTGGAACTGATCATCGACCCCGTATGCTCGCTTGTGTTCGAGGCCGAGCGGGAGGAGCGCGATGCGATGATGCGTCCGCCGAGACGGCCTGATACCGAACTGTTCTCATGGACACTGGTTGGCTGGAGCGTGCTTCAGGGCAGCTTCGCATTTGCCCTGACCGCCGTCATTTTCATTGGCGCGCTTCGCTCCGGCCTTGCAGCCGACGAGGCGAGGACGCTCGCCTTCGTGACGCTCGTCGTCTGCATCGTCGCCCTGGTCCTGGTCAACCGGTCGTTCAGCGCATCGTTCGCGTCCGCATTCTTCCGTCCAAATCCCGCATTGGTCTGGATCTTCGCAGCAGTCGCCCTCGTTCTCGCCACGGCGCTGCTCTGGCCGCCGGCCTCCGGCCTGTTCCGGTTTGGTCCGTTGCATGCGGACGATTTGATGATCACGCTCGGCGCGGGACTGCTGGTGCTCACGATGCTCGAATTGCTGAAACCGCTGTGGGCGCGGCGGCTTCGGTTCTAGCGACGACCGCCCAGTTCTCCGCATGCATCTCGGCTAGCGCGGCTCCTTTTGCCTCCGGCGCAGCGGGTCAAGAGCGGCACGGATGGATTGGACGTCCGCTTCAGGCAGCCGCGTCGCGATCGATTTTCCGCAACCGCACGAAGGCGGCCCAGGCCCGCGGATACTCCTTGTCCGTGGGATCGATCGTCAGCAGCGCGCGGCATGCCTCCCTGATCTCTTCCGGCGAAGGACGCCTCGTTGGCCCCTCGGATGATTTCGACTGCTCCCAGCGAGCCTCGATATCTTTCGCGAAAGCCAGGGCCTCAGCGGTCGTCCGCTTCTGCGTTGATTTCGCCAGGGTGTGGCCCGAGGGGAACGTCGGCCATACCGACGGCGGCTGGTCGACACGCCACGTGAGTTCATCCTTCTGCGCAGCCTCCACGCGCGAACCTGGATGCTGCTCTGCTGACGTCCAGCCGGCCCCGGCCGAACCTGACGAGACTCCCGATCTCGGCGCGCCTGCCGAACCTGGTGCGCGCGCCGCTGTCTGTCCGGCCAACTGGCCAAGCTGCTGTTCCATCGTCCCGCCGCTGGACTTGGGTATGACCTTTTCGACGGTCTTGATCATCGACAGGGCGCCCGGCGATATCAGCGTCCCCCGGTCGGCAATTTTGTCGTCGGCCGCGATTGGGCAGGGCTTGTATGTCGAGCGCTGCGACGTGATCCGTCCCTCGTCGTCGATACGGGCATAATCGATCGCGACCGTGTAAACGAAGGCGGTCTCGACATACTGCCTCTCCTTGTCCATCGCCTTCACGGAGCCGCACACGAAACGTGCGTTGTCCGCGTCGACCGTTCGCAATCCGTTGAAATGAGCTGAACTCGGCTCGATCAGTACGCGTGCGACAGCGGCTCGCGCCATGCCGTGCTCCGATTGAAGCATGCTCCATATTTCGCCGGGGTTGATGGCGTCGGGCTGATAGTTCCATACGTATCCAGCGGCGAAGAACGTTGCACCAATGCAAGACGCGACGGCGAATGCTCGCACGTTCATGAGACAGATCCCCTCTGCAGGCACGACTCATCCGCGTCTCCTTTGACGGAAACTGTGCAAGTTGTGTCGAAGCGTTTCTGCTAGTTGAGGGTGAGTATCTTAAGAAAACGTGTCTGATTGTGAAAACGTCGAGTTCCCGTTAGACGGGAACTCGCGCGTTGCGTTTGCTGGTGAGGCGTTACGTTCGCGTTCGAGACACGGAGCGGTCGATCACTTCTTCGGAAGCCGTCCCATCAGGTAGAACTCGTCGTTCGGCCGCATGCCGGTGAAGTTCGCCAGCCGGTTCGACAGGGCGAAGAAGGCCGAGATCGCGGCCATGTCCCAGATGTCGTCGTCGCTGAAGCCGTGCGGAGCGAGCGCGGCGAAATCCTCCTCGGAAATCCGCTGCGCATCGGCCGAGACCTTCATCGCGAAGTCGAGCATCGCCTTCTGCCGCGGCGTGATGTCGGCCTTGCGGTAGTTCACCGCGATCTGGTCGGCGATCAGCGGGTTCTTGGCGCGGATGCGCAGGATCGCGCCGTGCGCGATCACGCAATACTGGCATTGATTGGCCGCCGAGGTCGCGACCACGATCATCTCGCGCTCGGCCTTGGTCAGGCCGCCGTCCTTTTCCATCAGTGCGTCGTGATAGGCGAAGAAGGCGCGGAACTCGTCGGGGCGGTAAGCCAGCGTCAAGAACACGTTCGGCACGAAGCCGCTCTTCTCCTGCACGGCGAGAAGGCGCATGCGGATGTCGTCGGGAAGCGTGTCGAGGGCGGGGGCGGGGAAGCGTTGCGCAGGCTTGGTCATGGGCATGGATTCCGGCTTGGGGCCGGCAACCATAGTCGATGCCGGCGCCATGCTCAACGTGACGCCAGGCTCGCAATGACGGGTCAGGGAGCGAGCGTTGCGTTACCGCAGCGGCTTCTTGAGAAGCGAGAAGCGGTCCGGATCGAGTCCCAGCGACGGTTGCAGCATCGGGGCCTCGACGTTGGAGAGCGTCTTGGCGGGCGGTGCCGAGAACACGGGGTCGTTCGGCACGTCACGCTGCGAGGTGGCGCCGCGCCAACGTTCGAGCACGGCGCTGACGAAATGCATGTCGTGGCCGGAGGTGGCGGAGGGCACGCTCGAGATGGTGGCTTCGCCGCGCGGCAATTGGTGCGGCGGCACCTCCTTGAAGCGCAGGCGCGTCGGCAGCGCGACGCCTTCGCCGAACGCCAGCACCTCGCGGGTGCCGAGCGAGGGTACGAAAGACAAGAGGTTCGCGGCCGCATCCGACACGGCGGCGCGCAGCAGCGCCTGGTCGCGCTCGTTGGCAAGACGCATCGTGAACAGCGTGTTGCACTGGGAGATGATGGTGGCGTCGAGCTCCGCGGGGCGCTGGGTGATGAGGCCGAGATAGACGCCGTATTTACGGCCTTCCTTGGCGATGCGCGACACCGCCTTGCGGGTCGGTCCGAAGCCGACATTGCGGTCGGCGGAGGCGTAACGGTGGGCCTCCTCGCAGACGAACAGCAGCGGCGAGACGCCGTCGCTCCACAGGCCGAAATCGAAGGCCATGCGGCAGAGCACCGAGACGACGGAATCGATGACCTCGGCCGGGAAGCCGGCAAGCTGCATCACCGTCATCGGCTTGCCGTTGGCGGGCAGGCGGAACAGAAGGCTGATCACCTCGGCCATCGTGTCGCCGCCGACATTGGCGTTGTCGAACATGAAGGCGTAGCGCGGATCGTTGCGCACCGCTTCGATGCGCGAAATCAGCTTGTGATAGATGATGCGCGAGGAGCGGTTTTCCAGCTTGCCCATGCGCTCGTCGATCAGCGACAACAGGTCGACCAGGCGGTACGGCACCGGCGTGTCGACGGTGTAGCCGACCTGCTTGGGATCGATGCGCTTGAGGCCGATGCGGTCGGCATTCTGGTACTGGGTGTAGACGCCCTTGGCGAGCGGGATCACCTCGGCGAGGATGTCGAGCTCCTCGGGCACGCCGGCGCGGCCGCCGAACAGCACGTCGACGATTTCCTCGAAATTGAACAGCCAGAACGGCAGCTTCAGGTTCCGCGGATTGAGCACCAGCGCGCGGTCGCCGAAGCAGCGGCCGTATTCATTGTGCACGTCGAGCAGGAAGATGCGCAGGTTCGGGCGCGCTTTCAGGATCTCGTTGAGCAGCAGCGAGACACCGGTCGATTTGCCGACGCCGGTCGATCCCAGCACGGCAAAATGCTTGGACAGCATTTCCTCGACATCGACATAGGCGATGACGGAGCGGTCCTGCTGGAGGAAGCCGACATTGATCTGGTCCGATCCGGTCGGCGCGTAGATCGTGCGCAGCTCCTGGCTCGTGATCAGGTCGACGGCATCGCCGATGGTCGGATAATTGGTGACGCCGCGCTGGAATTTGGCCTTGTCGGCGGCGTTGAGGATCTCGCCTAGCAGGTCGACCGAGGCGATGGCGATGTAATTGTCGGCGCTCGACAGATTTTCGCAGGAGACCTCGGTGATCATCGCGACGATGACCGAGCTTGCGCAGCGAATGCTGACGAAGCGGCCGACGGTCGCCCGAACCTCCGAGACCGGCATCCGGCTTTCGGCCAGAAGCCCGACCCGGGCGAGCGATCCGCGAACCGAAATCACGCGTCCAAAGGATGTCACTTGAATGAACCTGGCAAGAGCGAGTGCTTTGGGACGACTATGCGCGGCCGTCGCTGCACAAACGGTTAAACGGCAAGCGCGGTGGCTTCGTTAAATCCGCGACAATCCGGCCATGAAGTTTGTTCCTAATGCATACCGATGGGCGGAAACGGCCGGAATATGCCGGTTTCCTGGGCTTTCGGGTCGAAAAGGGTTTAAGGAATATTTTACCATCCGGCCAGTCAGTCGGCCGTTCGAGGATGTTGCCATGTGGACGGAGCACCATCCGAATCAGTTTGATTTGTTGACGAGACCTAATCATTTGTACATTAGTACAAATAAACCGGCGACCCTGATGCCGCCCCGGCGCGTGAGCGGATTTGCAGCCTGCGCCTGATTGCGGGAGCCGGTCCGCCGGATCCGGCGACGCCTTGGAGGAAATCATGCAGCCCGAACCGATTTTCGATCTTGCTCATCTCGGCCACATGGAACTGCTGACGCCCAAGCCCGACGAGAGCCTCAAGTTCTTCGTCGACGTGATGGGCATGACCGTCAGCGGCCAAAAGGGCGAGTCGGTCTATCTGCGCGGCTGGGACGATTACGAGCGCTATTCGCTCAAGCTGACGGCGTCGAAGACATCGGGCATGGAGCACATGGCGTTGCGCGCGCGTAGCCAGCAGGCGCTCGAGCGCCGCGTCGCCGCGCTGAAGGGCTCGGGCTTCGATATCGGCTGGATCGACGGCGACATGGGGCAGGGGCCGACGTTCCGCTGCCGCGATCCCGACGGCCACATCGTCGAGCTCTATTACGAGACCGAATGGTATCAGGCGCCGCCCGAGCTGAAGCCCGCGCTGAAGAACCAGGCGCAGCGCTTTCCCGCCCGCGGCGTCAACGTCCGCCGCCTCGACCATCTCAACTGCCTTGCGGTGGACATCAAGGCCAACCGCGAGTTCTTCGAGAATTACCTCGGCTGCCGCCTCACCGAACAGATCGTCCTCAACGACGGTCGTGAAGCCGCGATGTGGCTGACGATGTCGAACAAGAGCTACGACTTCGCCTATTCGCTCGACCATTCCGGCACGCCCGGCCGATTCCACCACGTCACCTACGCGTTGGACAGCCGCGAGGAGATTTTGCGCGCGGCGGATATCTTCCTGGAGAACGGCGTCCACATCGAGACCGGGCCGCACAAGCACGCGATCCAGCAGACCTTCTTCCTCTATGTCTACGAGCCCGGCGGCAACCGCGTCGAAGTCGCCAATGCCGGCGCCCGCCTCATCCTCGCGCCCGACTGGAAGCCGATCGTGTGGACCGAGGAGGAGCGCAAGAAGGGGCAGGCCTGGGGGTTGAAGACCATCGAGTCCTTCCACACCCATGGCACGCCGCCAGTGGAGGCGACGAAGCACGGCTGAGCATGACCCGGAAAGGTGTGAAGCGGTTTTCCGCTAAGGTCATGCTCAAGAAAATCTAATGCGTTGACGTGCGCACCCGTGCAATCGTCTCGCGGACACCGGTCCATGCGGGCTTGTCGGGCGCAAATTGCTTGCGCAGGAAGGTGACGAGCTCCTCGACCTGCGCGTCGCTCATGCTGTTCTTGAACGCGGGCATGTAGCCGAGGTCGCTCGAGACGGGCTCCGCAATGCCGTGCAGGATCACCTGCACGAGATTGTCCGACGTGGCGCTGTGCAGATTGCTGTTGAGCGCGAGTGACGGTCGGCTGCCGAACAGCGGCAGGCCGCCGACCTCGTGGCACACGGCGCAGGCGCCGAGGTAGAGCCGCGCGCCGGTCGAAGATGCGACGGTGACCTGCGTCGCAGCTTCGAGCTTCAGAGCGGTCGCATCGTGCGCTTTTCCGTCGGTCGCGGTGTCGTTGAACGAATTGAGATAGATCGCCATGGCGCGGATGTCCGGATCGGGCAGCGACTTCAGATCCTTCACAACAGGCGCCATCGGGCCGGCCGCGACGCCGTGAAAGCGTGAATGACCGGTGCGCAAATATGCGAAAAGCTCGTCCTCGCTCCACGGGATCGGCGTGTGCGAGAGCGAGGTCAGCGGCGGCGCCTCCCAACCTTCGGCAAAGCCGCCGGCGAGGTAGGCCTCGCGCTGCTCGGCGCCGAGCGCATTGCGCGGCGAATGGCAGGCGCTGCAATGGCCGAGGCTCTCGACCAGATAGGCGCCGCGATTCCACTGCTCGGACTTGGCAGGATCAGGCTTGAACTCCTTGGTCCGGTGGAACAGCGCATTCCAGCCCGCCAGCAGCGGGCGGAGATTGAAGGGGAAGGCGAGCGCATTCGCGGGCGCCGGCGCGCGCACCGCGGGCTGCGCCATCAGGTAGGCGTACAGCGCCTGCATGTCGGCATCGCTGGTCCTGGCAAAATGCGTATAGGGAAATGCGGGATAGAGCTGCCGACCGTCGCGATGCAAGCCGTCGCGCATCGCGCGCTCGAAGGCGGGGTAGGACCAGGCGCCGATGCCGGTCTCGACATCTGGCGTGATGTTGGTCGCGTAGATCGTGCCGAACGGCGTCTGAAGCGCGCGGCCGCCGGCATTGAGCGCGCCACTGAAGCTGGTGTGGCACTCCGCGCAATTGCCGAGCGCGGCAAGCTGCTGGCCGCGCGCGATCGTCGTGGCCGAGTAAACCGATGCGTCGGGCCGCTCGATCGGCGCGATGGCGCGCCCGGGCAGGAGCGCCGCGCCGATGCCGATCGCCGCGGTGCAGACGGCGGCAATGGTCGCGAAGATGCCGGCGCGCTTGGCGAACGGATTTTCCCAGATGCGGGACGGCTGCGGCGCAGCGGGCCCGGGCAGGGCCTCCGGCGTAGCCGGGGTGTCGCCGCGAAGCCCCGTGAGGATACGCTCCGGCGTGAACGGCGGCTCGCGAAAGCGTACGCCGGTGGCATCGAAGATCGCGTTCGCGATGGCTGCCGCGCTCGGCACTGATGCGGACTCGCCGACGCCGAGCGGCGGCTGATCCTGGCGCGGCAGCATCAGCACGTCGATCTTGGGCACGTCGGGGAAGGGAATAATGGGATAAGCGCCCCATTCGCGTGCCGCCACCGCGCCGCGCTCGAACGAGACCTCTTCCATCAGCGCGCGGCTGGTGGACTGGATGACGTTGCCGTGGATCTGGTGGCGGACGCCGTCCGGATTGATCATCAGGCCGGAGTCCTGCCCGGCAACGACGCGTGTCACGCTGACGTCGCCGGTGGATTTGTTCACCGCGACATCGGCGACCCAGGCCGACCACGCCGCGCCATAACCGGGAAACTTGCTGTGAACATAGAGCGCGTAGGCAAAGCCGCGCCCGTGCACGACCTCGCCGTCCTTCTCTTCGCGGACCGGGCGCGGCGTCCAGCCCGCGCGCTCGGCCACCGCGTTGACGAGATCGACGGCGCGCTGGTCTTTCAGATAGCGCAGCCGGTATTCGATCGGATCGACACCGGCCTCGGTCGCGGCCTCGTCGATGTAGGATTCGTGCGCAAAGGTGTTCGGCAGTGCCGAGACGCCGCGGAACCAGGACGCGCGCACGATCGGCGCCATGTCGTGGGCGACGACGCGCATGTGGTTGTAATCGTAGGGCGGGATCGCGGTGCGGTCGCCCATCTGGAGGACGTCGGGCTCTGGCGAGATCCGCCCCGTCAGCAGCAGCGCCAGCGTCGGGGCGGCGTTCGAGGGATAACGCGTGGCGAGATCGTAAGCAGCGACGCCGCCGTCTGCGTCGAGGCCCCCGTTGACGTCGATCAGCTGCGCCGTGCCCTTGGGCTCCCAGGCGTGCTCCTGCTCGCGCGTCAGCTGCACGCGAACGGGCCGGCCGACCGCGCGCGACAGCAGCAGCGCGTCGGCGGTGACATCGTCGGCGCAGTTGCGGCCGTAGCAGCCGGCGGCTTCCAGTCTGACGACCTCGATCTCGCTCTCGGGACGCTCGATCAGCAAAGCCAGGTCGCTGCGCAGCACGTGAGGATTCTGGGTCCCGGACCAGACGCGGATGTTGCCGTCCTGGAAGTCGGCGACGGCGCAGGACGGGCCGATCGAGGCGTGCATCTGGTAGGGCCAGACGTAGGTGCGCCGCATCGGCTTGGCCGCGCCTGATATCGCGGTAGTCACGTCGCCCTTGTCGATCAGCGTGCGCGGGGTCGACGGGTTGGCGCGCAGCGCGGTCTCGATATCGGCAAGATCGGTCAGATCAGGCGTTGGCTTCCAGCTCACGGCGAGCTGCGCGGCCGCCTGGATCGCATTCTCCTCACGCTCGGCGACTACGCCGACGAAGTCGCCGATGTGGACGACGGCGATGATGCCGGGAACGTTGCGCACCGAGGATTCATCCACCGCGATCAGGCTGGTGCCGACGAACGGGCCGGCATCGACGCCGGCATAGGGCGGGCGCACCACGCGCCCGTGCAGCATACCGGGCAGGCGGATGTCGTGCACGAAGGTCAATTCGCCCGTGGCCTTGGCGGGCAGGTCGACGCGCGGCACCGACCGGCCGACGATGGCGTAGTCGCCGACGGGCTTGACCGCGACATCGTCGGCAAGTTCGAGGCGAATGATCTCGCCGCCGATCAACTCGCCATAGCTGACGCTGCGGTTGTCGTGTCCCCGCACGAGACCGTCCTCGATCTTGAGGTCGCCGGCCGGCAGCTCCAGCCGCTCCGCCGCGCGCGCGATAAGGAAGTGCCGCGCCTGTGCCGCGGCCTTTCGCAGCGGGACGGCGGTGATCTGGATGGTCTCGCTCGCAATCGTCGCGCCCTGGTTCGGCACGATCGCGGTGTCGCCGAGCACCACGACGACGCGTGCAAAGGACACGTCGAGCTCCTCGGCGACGATCTGGCCAAGCGCGGTGCGGATTCCGGTGCCGAGATCGACATGGCCGTTATAGGCCGCGATCGAACCGTCCGCGGTGATGCGGATGAAAGTCTCGGATGTGACCTCGTCCACGGTGCGGACGACGACGAGCGAACCGGCTTGGCGCTCAGCTCCGTTCGAGGAAGGGAAGGTCATCAATCCGCGGCCTCGGTGAGCTGGCCCGATGCACGCATCACGGCACGCAAAATTTCGACATGGGTGCCGCAGCGGCAGAGATTGTAGCGCAGCGCCGCCAGCGCTTCCTGCTCGGTCGGCTGCGGGTTGATGGCGAGCAGCGCCTTGGTGGTCATGATCATGCCGTTGAGGCAATAGCCGCATTGCGCAGCCTGCTCGTCGATGAAGGCCTGCTGCACGATGTCAGGCTCGTCGCGCGTGCCGAGCCCTTCGAGCGTCACGATGTCGCGGCCGGCGCAGCCGCTGACCGGAATCACGCAGGAGCGCGCCGCGGCTCCGTCGATCAGGACAGTGCAGGTGCCGCATTCGCCGAGGCCGCAACCATATTTCGGGCCGTTGAGCGCGAGGTCGTTGCGCAGCACGTAGAGCAACGGAGTGTCGTGCGCCGCCGCGATCTCGTGGACCCTGCCGTTCACGGTGAGGCGGATCGGTGCTTGCGTCATCTCGTTCCCAAGCGTTGCGTTCCCAAGCCTTGCATTTCCAAGCCTTGTGATCACAAGCCCTGCGATCACGCGAATTGTACGTCGCGACGATACCGTTTGTACACAAACGTGCAACCGGTCATGCCGCAGTGCAGCGCGGATGCCTTCTTTGTGGACAGTGGTGATAGGCAAATGAGGTTTTATACGGCAGGCGCATCTTTTGCCCCGCTCCGCCGCTTGACACCTCTCGGGAGGGCGCGCAACATCGTTCGTGTACGAATGATAACCGCAAGGTCGGCTGGCTTTGACATGGTGACTGAAACGACGAGCGCCGCCATCGACAAGATCCGCTGCGATGCCTGTCCGGTGATGTGCTACATCAAGCCGGGTGCGGCAGGCGCCTGCGATCGCTACGCCAACCACGACGGCAAGCTCGTCCGTGTCGATCCGCATGTGATCCTGGAGCGCACCGTCTCCCATGGCGGCAAGCTCGTCCCCTTCAGCCGCACGGAAGACTGGGACGGCAAGCTCGTCCACGAGCCGTCGACCTTTGTGACGGCAATCGGCGCGGGCACGACCTATCCCGATTACAAGCCGGCGCCTTTCATCGTCTCCGCGGAAGTCGACGGCGTCGACATGGTGACTGTCGTCACCGAGGGCATCTTCTCCTATTGCGGCATCAAGGTGAAGATCGACACCGACCGCTATCTCGGGCCGGAAACCGCGACCGTGCGCGCGCAGGGCGAGGCGGTCGGCCACGTCACCACCAGCGAATACGGCTCGCAGATGCTATCGCTCGGCGGCGTGCATCATCTGACCGGCGGCTCGAAGAAGGAGGGCCGCGTCACCTGCGACACGCTGATGGATCTCGCCAATTGCAAGGCGGTCGAGCTCACCATCGACGGCGGAGCGACCGTGGTGGTGCAGGCCGGCCAGCCGCCGATCGTGAACGGCATGAAAGAAGAGCGCATGCGCGTCGGCTGCGGCTCGGCGACGATCGGCATGTTCGCCAAGCAATGGCACGGCAAGGTCGACGAGGTCGTGGTCGTCGACGATCACATCACCGGCGTGCTCTCGGAGCACCAGGCCGGCAAGCTGCTCGACATCGTCGACACCGGCATCAAGATGAAGGGCCGGCGTTCGACGCCTGGCCGCTATTTCCAGGTCGCCGATCCCGGCACGGGCTGGGGCGGCACCAACATCTCCGATCCGCTCGCGATCCTCGGACCGTTCGACGCCAAGGAAGCCAAGGCCGGTCTCTCCATGCTGATGGTCTCCACGACCGGCGAGCATTCGTCCTACTATGTGCTCGACGAGGCCCTGAAGCCGGTCGAGACCGAGATGCCCGATGACCTCAAGTTTTCGGTCGAGCGCATCAAGGAGAATTGCGAGCCGGCGCTGTGCACGGTGCTGTTCATGGCCGGTGCGGGCGGTTCGCTCCGTGCGGGCGTCACCGACAATCCGGTGCGGCTGACGCGCTCGGTGAAGGACGCGCTGACGCGCGTCACCAGCGGCGGTGCGCCGGTCTATGTCTGGCCGGGCGGCGGCATCACCTACATGGTGGACGTGACGCAGATGCCGGCGGGTGCGTTCGGCTACGTGCCGACCCCGGCGCTGGTCGCGCCGATCGAGTTCACGATGAAGCTGTCGGACTATGCCGCGCTCGGCGGGCACATGGATCATGTGAAGCCGCTCTCCGAGGTGCAGGGCGGCGACGATGTCCGCCAGCTCCCCTGGCAGAACCCGATTCCGGGGCCTCGGGCATGACCAGGCTCCCGCAAATCGCGTTGCTGTCTGACGGCCGGCGGCTGCATTTGCAGGATGGACCGATTGATCTGGTCGTCGAGGCGACGGGACACGCCGGTGCTGTGCGTGCGGCCTATGAGGCTGCGGCCGGGCGGTTCACCGGGCTTCTCGACGAGCTCTGCGCGGAACTGCCGGAACTGCGGGGCGCCGCCGGGGAGCGGACTTCGTTGAGAGGCGTTGTCGCACGTCGCATGCACGCCGCCGTGGCGCCCTATGCTGAGGACTGCTTCATCACGCCGATGGCCGCTGTGGCCGGCAGCGTGGCGGAGGAGGTTTTGGGCGCAATGCTGGGCGCGGCATCGCTCGATCGGGCCTACGTCAACAATGGCGGCGATATCGCGCTGCATCTCGGCGAGGGCGAGCATTTTTCGGTCGGCCTGATGGACCGGCCCGATCGCGACGGCGTGATGCGGTCGATGAGGGTCGATGCCAATGATCCCGTGCGCGGCATCGCGACCAGCGGGCGGCACGGCCGCAGCTTTTCGCTCGGCATTGCCGATGCGGTGACCGTGTTGGCGCGAACGGCGTCGCAGGCCGATGCGGCCGCGACGATCATTGGCAATGCCGTCGATCTGCCGGGGCATCCCGCCATCATCCGAAAGCCTGCGAACGAGCTTCAGCCCGACAGTGATCTCGGCGCACGGCTCGTGACCCGCGACGTCGGTGAGTTGTCGCAGAACGAGATTGCGGCCGCGCTGGAGTCTGGCGCGAAATGTGCACGGCAATTATTCGATCGCGGACTGATCGAGGGTGCCGTGCTGCAGCTTTGTGGTGATATGCTCGTCATCGGAACGAAGGATATTGAACGGCAGCGATCGCGCCCGCTTGTGCTGGAGAACGCGGTTCATGCCTGAGCAGGGAAACGAAGCGGGGAAACAACCATGAGCGCGATCATCCGCAAGATCGTCACCGTCGTCGAAGAGACGCAGATGGAGATGGGCCGCCAGGTCTCGCCGCCGACGCGGCGTGCGGCCGCAATCGCCGTGATCGAGAATCCCTTTGCCGGAAAATATGTCGAGGACCTCTCGCCGCTGATCGCAATCGGCGAGGAACTCGGCGAGCTCCTGTCGAAGCGCGCGGTCGCTGCGCTCGGCATCGATGGCGCGAAGGCGCAGAGCTATGGCAAGGCCGCGGCTGTCGGGGAGAACGGTGAGCTGGAGCACGCCGCCGCCATCCTTCACCCGAAGATGGGCACGCCGGTGCGCAAGGTGCTGAGCAAGGGCGCGGCGCTGATCCCGTCGTCGAAGAAGCGCAGCGGTCCCGGCACGACGCTGGACATTCCGCTTGGTCACAAGGACGCAGCCTTCGTGCGTAGTCATTTCGACGGCATGGAAGTACAGATCAACGACGCGCCGCGTGCCAACGAGATCATGGTCGCGGTCGCCGTCACCGACAGCGGTCGTCCTTTGCCGCGCGTCGGCGGACTGACGGTTGCGGAGATCAAGGGCGAAGACGGTCTGCGATAGAGCTTGAACCGGGGAGGCGGGCACAGCTTCTCCGATGAGATCACGCTGAAGAGATAGAGAGTTTAAAACTGGAGGTTGGGATGCGAGCAAGAAACATTTTCGTCGGCGCGGCCTTCGCGCTTCTGGCGGGCGGCATGGCTCATTCGGCCCTGGCGCAGGACATCAAGATCGGCGAGATCAACAGCTATTCGCTGCTGCCGGCCTTCACCGAACCTTATCGCAAGGGCTGGCAGCTCGCGGTCGAGGAGATCAACGCGGCCGGCGGCATCAACGGCAAGAAGCTCGTCGTCGTCTCCAAGGACGACGGCGGTAAGCCGGCGGACGCCCAGACCGCGGCCAACGAGCTGGTGTCGAGCGAGGGCGTCGCGATGCTGACGGGCACGTTCCTTTCTAACATCGGCCTCGCGGTCAGCGACTTCGCCAACCAGAAGAAGGTGTTCTTCCTCGCAGCCGAGCCGCTGACGGACGCTGTCACCTGGTCGAAGGGCAACAAATACACATTCCGTCTGCGCCCCTCGAATTACATGCAGGCCGCGATGCTGGTGGAAGCCGCCAGCAAGCTGCCGGCCAAGCGCTGGGCGACGATCGCGCCGAACTATGAGTACGGCCAGTCCGCGGTCGCGGTGTTCAAGAAGCTGATGTCGGAGAAGCGTCCTGACATCCAGTGGGTCGACGAGCAGTGGCCGCCGCAGGGCAAGATCGATGCGGGTCCGGTGGTGCAGGCCGTTGCCGCCGCCAATCCCGAGGCGATCCTCAACGTCACCTTCGGCGCCGACCTCGTGAAGCTCGTTCGCGAAGGCAACACCCGCGGCCTGTTCAAGGGACGCGAGGTCGTGTCCTTCCTGACCGGCGAGCCTGAATATCTCGATCCGCTCAAGGAGGAGACGCCGGCGGGCTGGATCGTCACCGGCTATCCCTGGTACTCGATCAAGACGCCCGAGCACGACGCGTTCCTGAAGGCCTATCAGGCCAAGTACAACGACTATCCGCGTCTCGGCTCGATCGTGGGCTATCAGACCATCAAGGCCGCCGCCGCGATCCTGGCCAAGGCCGGCTCGACCGATCCGGAGAAGCTGATTGCCGCGGCAGAGGGGCTGTCGATGCCGTCGCCGTTCGGCGAGATCACCTTCCGCAAGATCGATCACCAGTCGACGCTCGGAGCCTTTGTCGGCAAGACCGCGCTGAAGGACGGCAAGGGCGTGATGGTGGAGTCCGTCTACAGGAAGGGCGCGGACTATCTGCCGAGCGACGCCGAAGTCGAGAAGCTGCGGCCGAAGGATTGATACGAAGAGAGACCGGGGCCTCGTGGTTCGAGACGCGCGGCGTCGCCGCGCTCCTCACCATGAGGGTCCCGGACCTCATCCCGAGGAGGCGCGTAGCACCGTCTCGAAGGATGCAGCCAAGTACTGAAGCTCAAGTAGTGAAGCTTATGCCTACCCCGGACCGCCGATGGCCTTTTATGTCGTACAGTTTCTGACCGGTCTCGCCAGCGCAGCGTCGCTGTTCCTGGTGGCCTCGGGCCTGTCGATCATCTTCGGCGTGACGCGGATCGTGAATTTCGCGCATGGCGCCTTCTACATGATCGGCGCGTACGTCGCCTTCACGCTCACCGAGCGTCTGTCTGGCGCATTCGGCTTCTGGGGAGGCATCGTGGTGGCCGCGTTCGCGGTGGCGCTGATCGGCGTCATCGTCGAGATGGTGCTGCTCCGGCGCATCTACCACGCGCCGGAACTGTTCCAGCTGCTCGCGACCTTCGGCCTGACCTTGATGGTCGAGGACCTCGTCGTGCTGATCTGGGGGCCCGACGATCTCGTCGGCCGCCGTGCGCCCGGCTTTCGGGGCGCGATCGATTTCTTCGGCCAGAACATCCCGAGCTACGACCTGTTCCTGATCGTGCTCGGGCCGGTCGTGCTCGGCATTCTCTGGCTGCTGTTCCAGCGCACGCGCTGGGGCGTGCTGGTGCGCGCGGCGACGCAGGACCGCGACATGGTCGCAGCACTCGGCGTCAACCAGAAATGGCTGTTCACCTCGGTGTTTGCGGTCGGCGTCTCTCTCGCCGCGCTCGGCGGCGCGCTCCAGATCCCGCGCGATGCCGTGCATCACGCGATGGACCTGCGCATCATCGTTGAAGTGTTCGTGGTCGTCGTGATCGGCGGCCTCGGCAGCATCATCGGCGCCTTCGTCGCGGCGGTGCTGGTCTCTGAACTGAACGCCTTCGGCATCCTGATCTTCCCGAAGATCTCCATCATCCTCGTCTTCCTGGTGATGGCAGCGGTGCTGATCGTGCGTCCCTGGGGTCTGTTCGGCAAGCCGGAGGCGCCCGCGCGCAAGACGCCGGGTCTCACCGTCAATCCCTGGCGGCCGCTGACGTCGAACGAGCGGCTTGCTGCTCTTGCGGCGCTCGTCGTTGCAGCGACGCTGCCGCTGTTCGCCGGCAACTACGCGCTGACCGTCGGCTCGGAGATCGCGATCTTCGTGATCTTCGCCGTCAGCCTGCACTTCCTGATGTCGGTCGGCGGGCTCGCATCGTTCGGCCACGCCGCCTATTTCGGCCTCGGCGCCTACGGCGTCGCCTTCCTCGCCAAGATGGCGGGACTGCCGATGATCGTGTGCCTGTTGCTCGGGCCGCTGCTCGGCTGCATGGGCGCGGCCGTGTTCGGCTTCTTCGCGGTGCAGCTCTCCGGCGTGTATTTCGCGATGCTGACGCTCGCTTTCGCGCAGATCGTCTGGTCGATCGCGTTCCAGTGGGTGAGCGTGACAGGCGGCGACAACGGCATACTCGGCGTCTGGCCTTCGAGCTGGGCGGCGAGCCCGTCGCATTTCTATTGGATCGCGCTCGGCGTCGCGGCGCTCGTCACGATCGCGCTGCGGGCCATGGTATTCTCGCCGTTCGGCTACGCGCTCAGGGCGACGCGCGATTCGCTTCTGCGCACCGAGGCGATCGGCATCAACGCCAAGCGCATCCAGTGGACGGCCTTCGTGATCGCGGGCACGACCGCCGGCATCGGCGGCGCGCTGTTCGCGTACCTGAAGGGCAGCGTCTTCCCGGACAATCTCGGCATCTCGCTGTCGGTCGATGCGCTGGTCATGGTGCTGCTCGGCGGCGTCGAGACGGTGTCGGGTGCGGTGATCGGCGCCATCGTCTACAAGGCGCTGAACATCTGGCTGGTCAGCCAGACCGACCTGTCGAAGCTCGTGCTCGGCGGTTTCATCGTGCTGATCGTGGTCGTCTTCCCCAAGGGCATCGTCGGCATGCTGGAAATGCTGGCGCAGCGGCGCAAGAGCACGTCGCCGCCAGGGGCAACCCTGCTTGCCAAGCCGATGGGGTCTGCCGAATGAGCGTCGCGCCCCCACTTCTCGCGGTCGAAGGCCTGACCAAATCCTATGGCGGCATCCATGCCGTGCGCGGAGTCTCGTTCTCGCTGCGCGCGGGCGAAATCCTGGCGCTGATCGGCCCGAACGGCGCCGGCAAGAGCACCTGTTTCGACATGCTCAACGGCCAGAACAGGCCCGACACGGGGCATGTCCGGCTGCTCGGCAAGGACACCACCGGCAAGAAGCCGCGCGAGATCTGGCGAATGGGAGTGGGGCGCACTTTCCAGATCACGGCGACGTTCGCGACGATGACCGTGCGCGAGAACGTGCAGGTCGCGCTGATCTCGCATGAGAAGCAGCTGTTCAATCTCTGGGGCTCTGCGCCGAACTTCGACCGCGGCGAGGCGGGCCGGCTGCTCGAACTGGTCGGCATGGGCGGCTACGCGGATCGGCCCTGCGGCGAGCTTGCCTATGGCGACCTCAAGCGGCTCGAGCTTGCGGTTGCGCTCGCCAATCAACCCAAACTCCTGCTGATGGACGAGCCGACCGCCGGCATGGCGCCGCGCGAGCGCGTCGAGCTGATGCGGCTGACCGCGCAGATCGCGCGGGAAAAGTCGATCGGCGTGCTCTTCACCGAGCATGACATGGACGTGGTGTTCGAGCATGCCGACCGCATCATCGTGCTCAACCGCGGCACGCTGATCGCCGAGGGATCGCCCGCCGAGGTGCGCGGCAATCCGCAGGTGCAGGCGGTCTATCTCGGCGAGGGTCTTCTCTACGATGCCCAGCATCGCGAGGGGGCCTCGGCATGAAGCTCACGGTGGAAGGGCTCAACAGCCATTACGGCCCCGCGCACATCCTGTTCGACATCGGCTTCGAGGTCGGCGCCGGCGAGGTCGTGGCGCTGCTCGGACGCAACGGTGCCGGCAAGTCGACGACGTTCCGCTCGATCGTCGGTCTCGTCGCGCAGCGAACCGGCCGCATCATGTTCGAGGGCAAGGACGTCTCGGTGCGTCCGACGCATGAGATCGTGCGCGAGGGGCTCGGCTATGTCCCGGAGGAGCGCCGCATCTTCACGGATCTGACCGTTGAGGAGAATCTGGAAGTCGGCCGCCGGCCAAAGCGTCCCAACGCGCCGTACTGGACCCGCGAAAAACTGTTCGCGCTGTTTCCAAATCTGGGTGAGATGAAGAACCGCCCGGGCGGCCGCATGAGCGGGGGCGAGCAGCAGATGCTGACCATCGCACGCACGCTGATGGGCAATCCGTCGCTGGTGCTGCTCGACGAGCCCTCGGAAGGCCTGTCGCCAAAGATCGTGGAGCAGATGGTCGATGCCATCCTGACCATGAAGAAGGAGGGCGTCAGCATCGTCGTCTCCGAGCAGAATCTGCATTTCGCGCGATTGATCTCCGATCGCGCCTATATCATCGAGCGCGGCCGCATCTGTTTCGGCGGCACCATGGCCGAGCTCGACGCGCGTCCGGACATCCGCGACGCGCATCTGTCGTTGTGAGAGGCGGGAGCGGATGGCGAGAAGCGTCGCGGTGAAGAAGGGCGTCAAACCCGGAAAGCCGCCTTACGTGCTGGACGAGCAGGTTGGCTTCATCCTGCGCCAGGTCTGGCAGCGCCACAGCGCGATCTTCTCCCGCGAGATCGGCACCAATATCACGCCGACGCAATGGGCGGCGCTGTCCAAGCTCGCCGAGGCCGGACCATGCTCGCAGAACCAGCTCGGGCGGCTGACGGCGATGGATGTCGCGACCATCAAGGGCGTGATCGACCGGTTGACGGCGCGCGGCCTGACCGAGACCAGCCAGGATCCCGAGGATGGCCGGCGACTGCTGGTCAGCCTGACGCGCGCGGGGCAGCAGCTTGCGGAAAAGGTCGCGCCGAACGCGCTCGCGATCACGCGGGAGACGCTGGCGCCGCTCGAGGCAAAGGAGCGCGAGTTGCTGATGGCGCTGTTGAACAAGCTGCGGTGAGCCGCGACTAACCTCGATGATGGTTTTGTCGAGGCTTACCGGCATGAGAGTGGCGAGGCGGGTTGCGATGGTTTTGGCTCTGGGCGCGGCGCTGGCGGGCGGGTGTGCGCAGGCCTGGGCGGCGCAAGCCTATGAAGGGTTCTGGGCGTCGACCAAAAAAGATTGCCGCGATCAGGATAGCGCCAACCGCATGAGCATCGAAGGCGGCAACCGCCTCTATTGGTATGAGACGCGGTGCCGGGCCAGCCAGATCACGGCCAATGGAAAGCTCAGCTGGAAAATGAAGCTCGCCTGCGAAGGCGAGGGCGAGAAGTATCGCTCCAATCCCCGGCTGTCCATCGCTGCGGATGGCAGGCTCGTGATGGACAATGGCCCGGTGGGCCAGGCCAGGCGCCAGACTTATGTGCGTTGTGAGATCGCAAAGCCGCGCTGATCTCCTTACGTCTTTCCCGGCCATTTGGCGCGGTAGCGGATTTCGCTGCCGTCGGCGAGCCGCTGCCACGTTCCGAACTCCGGCGTATGCGGAGCCCGGGCCGTCAATCCGATCGGGTAGACCCGGCTGGGCTGTCCCTGGATATTGACGGCGAGCTGCCGGTGCGAGGTTCGAAACGCCAGTTCGACTTCGCCTGCGATAACGGGCTGATCGCCGTCACGATAGAAGCCGGCTGGGTTCAATTCGCCCGGCATGGTGTTGAGGTCTGTCTGCAATTCGACGGTGATGCCTTGCGGTGATTTCGGCACCGTTGCGCCGGCCGGAAGGCGAACCTCGAACACGAGCAGGGGATTGCCGCCGTTCCGGTTGAGCCAGGGTGTGGCCGTCGCATAGGCGTAGACAATATAGGTGACGCCGGCGGCGGCGCAGAGGAGGACGACCACGCCGAGCGATTTCAGGCTGGTGCGTGCGAGGCCGCCAGTGCTTTCGGCATTGCCCGAGCGCATCGTCAGCCTGGTCGCAAGCACAAGACCGGCGATCGCGCCGATGGGTGAGTAGACGAACAATGCCAGCAGACCCGATGTGATCGGGTCTGCCCGGTTGCCCAGATCGAGCACTGAAAACAGCACAAAGGTCGCGACATAACCTCCGACCGCACCGGCAACGCCGGCGGCAATCCGCGACGAATTCTTCATGTCTTGCTCGACGTCCCAGCAATGAACTGCCGCCGCCAGGGGCTGCCTGCGTTAGACGCAGCAGGCCAGCGACTTGTTCAATGCTTTCAGGGGACCGCGTGGAGCGGCGAGCCGCTCCGACTGCGTCACTTCGCCACCACCTCGGGCACCCTGCCGGCCGGCGGAGTGTTGCGGCTGCGCTGGGTGCGCACGATGCCGTCGATGATGGTCATGCCGATGCCGGGAAGGTCGCCGAGCTGTACGCTCTCCAGGATGCTCTTGCCGGGCGAGTGCTGGGCCTTGTCCATGATGACGAAGTCGGCGGAGCGGCCCACTTCGATGAGGCCGCAATCGAGCGCGCGCATCCGCGCGGTGTTGCCGGTGGCAAGGCAGAACGCGATCTCGGCCGGCAGGTCGCCGAGCGAGGACAGCATCGAGACCATGCGCAGGATGCCGAGCGGCTGCACGCCTGAGCCGGCAGGGGCATCGGTGCCGAGGATGACGCGGTGCAGGTCGCCCATCTCGCGTGCGATGCGCAGCGTGAACAGGGCCGAGCGCTCGTTGCCATTGTGCACGAGCTCGAGGCCGCGCTTGCAGCCCTCGCAGATGCAGCGGATCTGGTCGTCGGGCAGGGCGGTGTGGCCGCCATTGATGTGGCCGACCACGTCGGTATCGGCCTCCAGCACCACGTCCTTGTCGATCAGGCCGGAGCCGGGGATCGAGGGACCGCCGGTGTGGATGGTGCTCTGGATGCCGTATTTGCGCGCCCAGCCGACCATTTTACGCGCGGTGGGACCGTCTTTGACGCCGCCGAGGCCGACCTCGCCGAGCAGCTTGACGCCCGCGGCGGCCAATTCCTTGAAGTCCTCTTCGACCATCTCGCATTCGATCACCGGCGCGCCGGCATGAACCTTCACACCGCCAGGCCGCAGGTTCCAGAATGCGCGCTGGGCGAAGATCGCCATCGCCTTCAGGCCGACGACGTCGCGGGGGCGGCCGGGCATGTGCACTTCGCCGGCGGAAATCATCGTGGTGACGCCGCCGTGCAGATTGCTGTCGATCCAGCCGATCTGGTTCTGGCGAGGCGTCCAGTCGCCGGCGACGGGGTGGACATGGCTGTCGATCAGACCGGGCGCCACCGTGGTGCCGTTGGCCTCGACGATGGTGGTCGCGCCTTCGGTGTCGAGGTCCTTGAAGCGGCCGATCGCGGTGATCTTGCCGTTCTCGGCGACGATGGTGTCGCCGTCCAGGATCGGCTTTTCCAGCGCGCCGGACAGGATCAGGCCGATATTTCGGATCACGAGCTTCGAGGGTCCGGTGGCCTGGGGTGCGTCATGCGCCATGGAATGGGTCCTTGTCCTTAACTGCAACGCTTCCGATCTTGGGCAGCCTTGACCGCGGGATCAAGCCGGATTATTCATTAGTATACGAATGATCGTGTACAAACGACGCATAGCTGACCGCCTCGGAACCGCAAAGAAGCGCCACGGAAGGGTGAGATGAGCAATTTCAATCAGGAAAGCGTTTTGAGCGTCCATCACTGGACCGACACGCTGTTCTCCTTCAAGACCACCCGCAGCCCGACCTTCCGTTTCCGCAACGGCGAATTCACCATGATCGGGCTCAAGGTCGGCGAGAAGCCCTTGCTGCGGGCCTACAGCGTCGCCAGCGCCAATTACGAGGACACGCTGGAGTTCTTCTCGATCAAGGTGCCGGACGGTCCGCTGACCTCGCGGCTCCAGCACCTCAAGCAAGGCGACGAGATCATCGTCAGCCGCAAGGCCACCGGCACGCTGGTGATCGACAATCTGGAAGACGGCCGCAACCTCTATTTGATCGGCACCGGCACGGGCCTTGCGCCGTTCCTGAGCGTGATCAAGGACC
This sequence comes from Bradyrhizobium sp. Bra78, assembly GCF_024519855.1. Lineage (NCBI taxonomy): Bacteria > Pseudomonadati > Pseudomonadota > Alphaproteobacteria > Hyphomicrobiales > Nitrobacteraceae > Bradyrhizobium > Bradyrhizobium sp. Bra78. The sequence continues at coordinate 85,320 of NZ_JALJRE010000008.1, forward strand.
CCGAAACCTACGAGCGGTTCGAGAAGGTCGTGCTGCTGCACGGCTGCCGGCACGTGAAGGAGCTCGCCTATGGCGAGATGATCACCGAGACGCTGCCGAAGGACGAGCTGATCGGCGACTATATCCGCAATCAGCTGATCTATTATCCTACCGTGACGCGCGATCCGTTCCGCAATCGCGGTCGCATCACCGACCTCATCACGTCAGGCAAGCTGTTTTCCGATATCGGCCTGCCGGCACTGGAAGCCGCCCACGACCGCATCATGATCTGCGGCAGTCCGGCGCTGGTCACCGATACCCGCGCGCTCCTTGGCGAGCGGGGCTTCGTCGAGGGCAATCACGGCGAACCTGCCCAATTCGTGGTCGAAAAAGCCTTCGCCGAGCGCTAGGCCCGCTGTTTTCGCGCAATAAGACCGTATTTTCGCCGCCGGGCGCCCGTTGCGGCGCCGATTCGGCACACGATACTATGCGGGAACGAATCAGGGGAGTTCCCACATGGTTGCGGACAGCGACAGCAACATCGCCTGGCACCGGGTTCAGTTGAAGAGGAACCGCGCCGAGTTGAAGGCGCTCGAGACCGCGCGCTTCACGATGGGCGAGATCGCCACCTCGAAGCGGAACGGCCAGACCCTGAAGGCGACCGCGGAGCTCAAGCGCAAGATCGCGCAATCCGAGCGCGTCATCGCCGATCACGACAAGCGCACGCGCCGTCCGCTCACCACCGACCTGCAAAGCCTCAGCAGCGGCAGCTGGAGCCATTGGGACGCCTACACCAATCAGCAGCAGCGCAAGACCGGCCCGCGTTCGCCGGGGCGGGGATAGGCTCGCCGCTCTACGCCTGCGCCGGAGGTGGAGCGGAGGTTCCGGCCCCTTGCGCCGGCCGCGCCGTGCACCATCTCGGTGAGACGCCACCAGCTGCACCGGTGATCACATGGCTCTACGCCTCGACTTCACCAGCGAGGCCTTCTTTCGCGATCCGCCGAAGGCGATCGCGCGGTTGCGCATGTCCGGCCCCGTGGTCGCGACGCGATTTCCTCTCGTCGGCGATGTCTGGATCACCACCACTCATGACGCGACGGCCCAGGTCCTGAAGGACGGCACCACCTTCACCTTGCGCAGGGAGGATGGCGACGTCGCCGGTCTGCGCTGGTGGATGCCGGGCTACGTCAGGACCATCGCCAACAACATGCTGACCATGGACGAGCCGGATCACACGAGGCTGCGCAGCATCGTGGACGAGGCCTTTCGCCGCCGCGCGATCGTCGCGATGGAGCCGCGTATCCGCGCCATCGCCGATGGCCTCGCGGACGAACTGTTTGCCGATGGTAGCCCCGCCGATCTCGTCCAGCGGTACGCGCGCATCCTGCCGCTTGCGGTGATCTCCGAACTGTTGGGCCTGCCGCCCGCCGATCGGCCGAGGTTCATCGCCTGGGCCAATTCGATGTCTTCTCTGACCAACGTTGCCGGCTTCTTCCGGCTGCTGTTCGCGTTCCGCAAGATGCGAGCCTACCTCGAAGGGCAATTGCAGATCGCGCGCGTGCAGGGCGGCGAAGGCCTGATCGCGGAGCTGGTCCAGGTCGAGCGGGAGGGCGGCCAGATCACGCCGGACGAAATGGTGTCGATGGTGTTCCTGCTGCTCGCGGCCGGCTCCGAGACCACCACGCATCTCATCAGCGGCTCGGTCTACGAATTGCTGAAGAACCCGGGCCTTCGCGACTGGCTGGAAGAAGACTGGAGACGCGCCGGACTCGCCGTCGAGGAGTTCCTGCGCTTCGTCTCGCCGGTGCAGTTTTCAAAACCGCGCTATGTGCGGCGGGACATCGAGCTGGAGGGCGTGCGCCTGAAGAAGGGCGACCGCGTCATGGTGATGCTCGCGGCGGCGAACATGGACCCTGATGTGCACGACCAGCCGGAGAGGCTCGACCTCGAACGAAAGCCCAACCGCCATATGTCCTTCGGCACGGGAATCCATTTCTGCCTGGGGCATCAGCTTGCGCGGATCGAGGCCACTTGCGCGCTTCAGGCCTTGTTCACGCGCTGGCCACGACTAGGCCTCGCGGTCGATGCCTCACAGATTCACTGGCGCAAGCGGCCGGGGATTCGCATGATTGCGAATTTGCCGGTCATTGCCGATGCCGGCGCAACGCCCCAGCCGGGTTCGGCTACGGCCGACGTCTCGCAATTGCTCGCCAGTTGACGTGTTGCCCCTTACTCGGGAACCGTGGCCAACCGGCTTGTGGGAGGACGAGGACGAGTAGGTGGGCGAAGCTAAGAGCCGGTCAGCTTCTTCGCGGCGACAAGATCGCGCTCCCAGCCGAAAACGGAGCGGCCGTCGAGATCGGGCGAGGCCGCCCGCTCACCCGCCATGAACGTCTCCACCGATGGACCGTGCGCGGTGCGTTCCAGCCGGCGCGCCTGATCGTCGAGGCGCCGGATCGCCTGCATCTCTTCCTCGCGCCCGAGCTTCGCGTTCTGGATCGCGCCCTTGAGCACGCGAATGGTCTCGTCATAGACCTTGATCGGGACGGGGTAGGGATGCCGGTCCTTGCCGCCGTGGGCAAGCGAGAAGCGCGCGGGATCGCTGAAGCGATAGGGCGCGCCATGCACGACCTCGGCCACCATCGCCAGCGATCGCACCGTGCGTGCGCCGACGCCGGGCGTCAGCAGGAGCTCCGGAAAATCGACCGGGCCACGTTCGGCCGCAGCCGCCAGCGTGCCGTGCAGGCGGCGCGCGAACACGTCCTTGGGCCTGACATCGTGATGCGCGGGCATGATCAGGTGCGGCAGCATCGCCTGCGCAGGCTCGGGCGCGGTCCCGGTGAGCCGCTCGAATTCGCAGAGGATGCGATCCGGGCTGAGGACGCTCAAGAGCTCGAGCTGGGCAACGCGCGAGACGCCGGCGCGACGGTCGGTGAGATTGACGATCTCGCCTTGCAGCGGCCCGTCGATCGCGCTGTGCGGCGCATCGACAAAACTCGTCAGCGCCTCGGAATGCCAGTGATAACGGCGGGCCTGCCGTTTGTCGCCGTTCATACCCTGCTGCACCACCGTCCATTTGGCATCGGCGGTGACGAAGAAGCCGTGCAGGTAAAGGTCAAATCCGTCCTGGACCGCGGCGCTGTCGACCTTTGCCACGAGGCGACTCGCACGCGTGAGCATGGCGCCGTCGAAGCCGACGCGGTCGCCGAGTTGCAGCAGTTCGTCAGGCGTCTTGCGCGAGTGCTGACCGCGTCCGCCGCAGACGTAAATTCCGAGCTCGTCCTGGAGCGGCGCGAGCCCGCGCTTCAACGCGCCGATCACGGACGTCGTGATGCCCGAGGAGTGCCAATCCATCCCCATGACGGCCCCGAACGACTGGAACCAGAACGGATGCGAGAGGCGCTGCAGGAACGCATCGCGGCCGTAATGATGCACGATCGCCTGCGTGACGATCGCCCCTAACGAAGCCATGCGATTCGCCAGCCACGGCGGAACCCGTCCCGTGTGGAGAGGAAGATCAGCGCTGCCGGTGCGTCGAGTCATGATCGCCTAGAAATAGCGCAGTTCGGCGGTGATTGCATCAGAGGGATGCTGCGTTGCACTGAACGCGGGAGCGAACCACGCTGCAACGCGTTGGACGGCAAGCGCGGATGCAAATGCGGGGACTTTAATGAATCGGCAGGCCCTTTTGGCCGACATCGACAGGATGTTCGGGTGGATACCGTCATGGTTCGTCGGCCTTGCTCTGGTCGCCGGCGCGATCCTGGTTGCCCTGTCGATCTATCGCCTCGCGGTTTGGCTGTTCAACCGCGCCTTCGGAACCCGTCTCCCGCTCATGAGCGTGTTCATCGAGCGGACGGCTGGCCCTGCCCAACTTGCCCTCTGTCTTGCCACTGTAGCATTGGTGCTGCCGCTCGCGCCGCTGGACGATGCCTTTCGCACGCCGCTGACGAGCCTGTTCGTCGTCGCCTTCATCGCGCTGATCGGGTGGATATCGATCCGGATCGTGGACATGAGCGCGGCACGCTATCTCCAGAACTTTCGCGACGTCACCGAGAATTTCATCGCGCGCAAGCACGTCACCCAGGTCCGTGTGTTCAAGCGCGTCACCGATATCATCATCGTCATCATCACGGTGTCGACCGCGCTGATGACGTTCGACTCGGTGAGGCAATACGGCGTCAGCCTGTTCGCTTCCGCCGGCGCAGCCGGTATCATCGTCGGTCTTGCCGCCCGGCCGCTGCTGAGCAACCTGATCGCGGGCGTGCAGATCGCGATCACCCAGCCGATCCGCATCGAGGATGCCGTCATCATCGAGAACGAGTGGGGCTGGGTCGAGGACATCGCCTCGACCTATGTGGTGATCCGGCTGTGGGACTGGCGCCGCATGGTGGTGCCGCTGTCCTATTTCATCGAGAAGCCGTTCCAGAACTGGACCCGCGACACCGCGTCCCTGATCGGTGTCATCGCGCTGCACGTCGATTATCGGGCCGACGTGCCGCGCATCCGGCGCTGGCTGGAGGGAGCGGTGAAGGACTCCAGGCTCTGGGACGGCGCGGTGGTCAATCTCCAGGTGATCGACGCGGATTCGCGCACCATCGAACTGCGCGCGCTGGTCAGCGCGCGAAATGCGCCGCAATCCTGGGACTTGCGCTGCGAGATGAGAGAGAAGCTCATCGCTTTCATTCGCGACGAGATGCCCGAAGCCCTGCCGCGCGAGCGCGCGATCCTGATCCCGTCGAGCGACGATGATGCCGATGTCCTGCGGCGCCCCGCGCCGCCGGAGAAGATGCGAGCGAGCGTGCGCAATTGAATCGCGGGCACGATCAGCCGGCGCCAACCACGGCTGCGCCGGCTTGCCGGTCGGGGCGCGATCGCGGCTTGCGCAGTTTTCGCCGCGCCCAGACCAGGGTGGAGATCGTCTCGCGGTCCGCGAAGCAGGTGGCGAATTGCGGGTTACTCGCGTGTCGCCTTCGCCGCGCCGCGCAAGCCGGCCTGCTGCTGGATCGTGTCCAGCGCGCCGGACGACTGCTCGTCCGTGACGAAGCTGTTGAGCAGGGGAAGCGCATCCTCGCGTCCCTTGGGAATCGCAATCGCCATGTGTTCCAGGCCCCAATTGCCGTCGAGGACCCTCGCGCCGGGCATCTGGTCGGACATCTCGAACAGTGTCGGCTTGTTGGTCGCGTAGAGATCGATCTCGCCGCGGCCGAACATGGCGACGGCAACCTTGACGCTTTCGGCGGGAACGATGGTCGCGTTCTTGAATCTGGCCGGCAGCGTACGCTCGGAGGTCGAGCCTTTGGTGACGCCGATCTTGATGCCCGGTTTGTCGATGTCCTCGACCCTGCCGACAGGCGAGTTCGCGGGAACGAGATAGCCGAGCTCGATCGCCAGCACGGGCTGGCTGAAGCTGACGTCGTTGGCGCGGGCCGGCGTGGCGTTGGTCACGGTAAAGTCGACCTGGCGATCATGGATCGCGGTGACGATGTCGGCGACACGCTGGAACCTGACATAGTCGACGTGCACGCCGAGCCGTTTTGCAAGCTCGCCGCCGAGATCGTAGGCGAGGCCGTGCGGCTTGCCGGCCGCGTCCGAGACCATCGAGGTCGGACTGCCCGGATAGATGCCGACGCGCAAGATGCCGCTCGGCGCCAGCAGTTTTGCTTCGCCATCGGCGCACGCGGGCGCACCGGGCAGACCGATGACTGCAAACGCGAGCAGGACGGCGCGGACAAGGCGACCGTAAGAGGTCCTCATGTAGCGAGCCTCACTGCGCGCGGATGTCGGCGGCCTTCAGCACCGGCTCCCATTTGGTTGCCTCGGCGTGCATGTAGGCGTCAAACTCCTTGGCGGAGGAGCCGATCGGGGCTGCACCGATCTTGCCGAGTGTCGACAGCACGTTCGGATCCTGTAGTGCCGCCTTCAAATCGGTTTCGAGCTTCGCCACGATTTCCGGCGGCATTTTTGCAGGTCCAAGCACGCCCCACCAGACCGAGACGTCGTAGCCGGGGACGCCTGATTCCGCGACCGTCGGGACATTGGGCAGCGCCTTCGAGTGCTCGGCCGAGGTCACCGCGAGCGCGCGCACCGGGCCGCCTTCGACCTGGCTGATCGCTTCCGCAAGTGGATTGATGCTGATTGGTATGTCGCCGGCGATCACCGCGGTCAACGCCGGCGCGCCGCCCTTGTAGGGGATCGCGACGATCTTGGTGCCCGACATGTATTTGAGCAGCTCGCCGGCGAGATGCGCCGAGGTGCCGTTGCCGGACATGCCATAGGAGAGCTTGTCCGGCTCCTTCTTGGCCGCAGCGAGCAGATCGCCGAGTGTCTTGTAGGGGCTGTCCTTGGCGACGACGATCGCGAGCGGTGAGGAGGCGACTTCACTGATCGCGGTAAAGTCCTTGAACGTGTCATAGGGCACGCTCGGATAGATGAACTGGTTGAGCGGGTGACCGCTCGCGACCAGGATCAGCGTATAGCCGTCGGGCGCTGCCTGCGTCAGCGCCTGCGAGGCGACGATGCCGCCGGCGCCCGGACGGTTGTCGATCACCGGTTGCTGGCCCCAGGTCTTCGCCAGTGCCTGGCCGAGCGTGCGTGCGAGCACGTCGACCGCGCCGCCGGCGGCGTAGGGCACGAGGATGTGAACCGGCTTGCTCGGATAGTTGTCGGCGGCCTGCGCGGCGCCACCCGCCAGCAGCAGGCCGGCGCCCAGCATCAACCCGCCGATTGTCTTGTTCAAACCCAGCATTTCCCAGCACTCCTTGATGGCGTTCGCTTCCCCGCGGCGGTCTCCAGGCCGTTCCGGACGCCGCCCATGGTTCTTGTTGACGAGACCTGATCTTTTGTACGATAGTACAAATCACATGGTACGCAAGCCCACCAGCAAGGAAACGGCCCGCAAGCCGAACATGCGCGAGGCGATCCTCGCCGCGGCCGAGGAGCTGTTCGCCATCAACGGCTTCAATGCCGTTTCGGTGCGCGACATCGCGCAGGCCGCCGGCGCCAATCCCGGCAGCGTGACCTATCATTTCAAGACCAAGGACGGCCTGCTGCTGGAGATCTACCAGCGTCATTGCGGGCCGATGAATTTGCGCCGTTCCGAGCTGCTCGCTGCCGCCAAGCGCGTGCGCGATCTCCAGGACCGGCTGGAAGCGGTGGTGCGGGCCTATGTCGTGCCGGCCTTCACCTCGGGCAGCGATCTCGCCGGCGGGGGAGCGCGCTTCACGCGCTTGCGCGCCGTGATGTCGGCCGAAGGCAACGAAGTGGCGCGAAAAATCATCGCGCAGACTTTTGACGATACCAGCCACGCCTTCATCGACGCGATCCACGACAGCCTGCCGCACATTCCGCGCACCGACATCGTCTGGCGCAGCCACTTCCTGCTCGGCGCGCTCTATTACTCGCTGGTGACGCCGGATCGCGTCTCGCGCCTGTCGCGCGGCGAAGCCGACGGCAACGATGCCGCCAGCGCCATCGAGCAATTGGTGCAGGCCACCGTTGCCGCGTTCCAGGCGCCGGCGCTCGATCAGGCCGCGCCGGCGAAGCGGCGGCCGGTCGTCAGCAGCAAGACTTGAAAGAAACCGCTCGAGCGGAGGCGCGCAACAGCGCTTTCGCTCGCAAGCGGACCATGTGACAGGGTGTTGAGGAAATGAACAGGCGGGAGTGTTTGCATCTCTTGACCGGATTGGCCGGTGCCGCGCTCACGAGCGAAGCGCGCGCGCAAGGTGCCGAGCCCAAAGCGATCCCGACGATCGCGCCGCCGGATCCAAATCCCAAGACGCCATCCTTCAAGCTGCCGCCGAAGTCGTGCGACAGCCACACCCACATTTTCGGGCCGGCGTCGCGTTATCCCTTCTCGGAAAAGCGCCCTTACAATACGGCCGATGCGCCGCTGGAGACGTTCCGCAGCGTGCACGAGAAGATCGGCGTCGAGCGCTGCGTGATCGTCAATGCTACCGTGCACGGCACCGACAATCGCGTCGTCACCGATGCCATCGCGCAGAGCGAGGGCGCCTACAAGGGCATCGCCAACGTCAACGACGAGATGACCGAGAAAGAGCTGGCGGCGCTTGGCAAGGGCGGCATCTGCGGCTGCCGCTTTGCCTTCCTCAAGCGCCTCGGCGGCGTCGGCGACATGACCAAGTTCCAGCGCATCGTGCATCGCGTCGCCGAGCTCGGCTGGCATGTCGATGTCTATTTCGAGCCGGGCACGATCTCCGAATTCGCAGCCCTTCTGACCGCGCTGCCGACGCCTTACGTGATCGATCACATGGGAACGGTCCAGGCGAGCAAAGGGCTCGACGATCCCGGTTTCACGGCCTTGCTCGACCTTCAGAAGAAGGACGAGAAGTGCTGGGTCAAGATCACCGGCCTCGAACGTGCCTCCGCGGCCGGCAAACCGTTCCACGATGCCGTGCCGTTCGCGAAGGCGCTGATCGACAATGCACCCGACCGCGTCATCTGGGGCACCGACTGGCCGCATCCCAACGTCAAGATCATGCCGAACGACGGCGAGATCGTCGACCTTGTTCCCCTCTACGCGCCCGACGCAAAGGTCCGGCAGAAACTGCTGGTCGACAATCCCGCGCGCCTGTTCAAGTTCACCTGATGAGCATGATGTACACGCCGACCATTCCGCCGCCCGATCCGAACACCCGTACGCCGAAGTTCAAGCTGCCGAAGCTGTCTTGCGACGCGCATTGCCACATCTTCGGCCCCGGCGCGAAATACCCTTACGCGCCCGACCGTTCCTACACGCCGCCGGATGCGCCGCTCGCCGATTTCCGCGCCCTGCATGCCAAGCTCGGCGTCGAGCGTGCCGTCATCGTCAATGCCAGCGTCCACGGCACCGACAACACGGTCGCGCTCGATGCCATCGCGCAGAGCAATGGCGCCTACCGCGCGGTCGCCAACATTGACGACACCATCACCGAGCGCGACCTCCGCGTGCTGCACGAGGGCGGCTTTCGCGGCTGCCGCTTCAATTTCGTCCGTCATCTCGGCGGCGTTCCTGACAAGCGGGTGTTCGACCGCATCATCGCGATGGTCGCCCCGCTCGGCTGGCACATCGACCTGCATTTCGATGCGATCGACCTGCCTGAATATGCCGACATGCTGACACGGCTGCCGCTGAGCTACACCATCGACCATATGGGACGGGTGAAGGCGTCCGACGGGCTCGACCAGATTCCGTTCAAGATTTTGATCGAGCTGATGCAGCGCGACGAGAAATGCTGGGTCAAGATCTGCGGCTCGGAGCGGGTGTCCTCGGCCGGTCCCCCGTTCACGGACGCCGTGCCGTTCGCGCGAAAGATCGTCGAGACCGCTCCGGACCGCATCATCTGGGGCACCGATTGGCCGCATCCCAACGTCAAGGCGATGCCGAATGACGGCGATCTCGTCGACCTGATCCCGCTGTTCGCGCCGGAGCCGGAGTTCCAGCAGAAGATCCTCGTCGACAATCCCGCGCGCCTGTTCGAGTTCGACCAATGACGGCGCTCGCGATCGACAAGCCGCGCGGCCGGGCCTGGTGGAAGGAGCTCTGGATCCAGGTGCTCATCGCCATGGCGGCGGGCATCGCGCTCGGGATCGTAAGCCCGGAGGCGGGCGCCAAGATGCAGCCGCTCGGGGACGCCTTCATCAAGGCGATCCGGATGCTGATCGCGCCGATCATCTTCTGCACCGTCGTGCACGGCATCGCGCACATGGCCGACATGGCGCGGGTCGGGCGCGTCGCGGTGAAGGCGATCGTTTATTTCGAGATCATGACCACGATCGCGCTGGTCATCGGCCTCGTCGCGGTGAATGTGCTCAAGCCCGGCGTCGGCATGAACATCGATCCCGCCAGCATCAATGCCAGCGTGATCGAGCCCTACGTCAAGCAGACCGCCGTCATCGGCTTCGTGCCGTTTCTCTTGAACATCGTGCCGGCAACCTTCATCGGCGCGTTTGCCGAAGGCAACATCCTCCAGGTGCTCTTCATCTCCGTGCTGTGCGGGTTCGCACTGGTACAGCTCGGCGAGCGCGGCGCGCCGCTGGTTCATCTGATCGACATCGCCGCAAAGATGGTGTTCGCCGTCGTCGGCTTCGTGATGTGGGCGGCGCCGATCGGTGCGTTCGGTGCCATCGCCTTCACGGTCGGCAAGTTCGGTGTCGGCTCGCTGGCCTCGCTCGGCAAGCTCCTCGGCGGCTTTTATCTCACCTGCGTGATCTTCATCATCGTGGCGCTCGGCCCCGTCGCGCGTCTCTGCGGCTTCTCGCTGCTCAAGCTGATCCGCTACATCTGGGAAGAGCTTCTGATCTGCATCGCCACGACATCGTCCGAGACGGTGCTGCCGCGCATGCTGACCAAGCTGGAGAAGGCCGGCTGCGAGAAGAGCGTGGTTGGCCTCGTGATCCCGACCGGCTATTCCTTCAATCTCGACGGCACCTGTCTGTATCTCGCCGCCGCCTCGGTGTTCCTGGCGCAGGCGACCAACACGCCGTTCGGGCTCGCCGAGCAGATCGAGCTGCTGCTGATCCTGCTCGTGACCTCCAAGGGCGCCGCAGGTATCGCGGGCGCCGCCTTTGTCGTGCTGGCGGCGACGCTGTCCGCCACCGGCTCCATTCCGGTGACGAGCGTGGCGCTGGTGCTCGGCATCCATCGCCTGATGTCCCAGGGACTGACGCCGACCAATCTGATCGGGAACGCGGTTGCGACGATTGCGATTGCCAAATGGGAAGGCGCCCTCGACGGCGAGCGCCTCAGGCGCGTGCTCGACGGCGAGGAACCCGCGGCCGTCACCGCTTGATGAAATTGCTGCCTGCGTGGCGCGGGTGGCCTATGCTGCATACGAACGAAAGAGGGGAGTTTGTCCCATGAAGACAGGTCTCGTGGTCACGGCCCATCCGGGCGATTTCGTCTGGCGCGCCGGCGGTGCCATCGCGCTGCATGCGAAAAAGGGCTATCGCATGAAGATCGTGTGCATGTCCTTCGGCGAGCGCGGCGAAAGCCAGTTCGCCTGGAAGGAGAAGGGCGCAACGCTGGAATCGGTCAAGGCCGGCCGCAAGGACGAGGCGGAGCGGGCGGCAAAGCTGCTCGGCGCCGAGATCGAGTTCTTCGACTGCGGCGACTATCCGCTGAAGCTTGACGAGGCGCATTTCGATCGCATGGTCGACATCTACCGCGAGCTCAATCCGAGCTTCGTGCTGACGCACGCGCTGGAAGACCCGTATAATTTCGACCATCCGAACGCGGCGCATTTCGCGCAGGAGACCCGCGTGGTCGCGCAGGCGATGGGCCACAAGCCCGGCGCGCAGTACAAATATTCGGCGCCGCCGGTGTTTCTGTTCGAGCCGCACCAGCCCGAGCAGTGCAATTACAAGCCGGACCTGCTCCTCAAGATCGACGAGGTCTGGAAGGAGAAGTACGAGGCGTTCCAGATCCTCGCCGCGCAGAAGCATCTGTGGGGCTATTACGAGCGCGTCGCGCTCAACCGCGGCATCCAGGGCAGCCGCAACACAGGCGTGCCCATGACTTACGGCGAGGCCTATCAGCGCCTGTTCCCGACCGTTGCGGAGGAGCTTGCATGAAGCCGGTCGTCGTTCGCAACATCATGCGTGCCGATCCCGCCGGGATGGCGGAGTACGGCGTTTCGACCGTGCACGAAGCCTACGGCCGCATCGGTCTGATGAAGCCTTACTTGCGCCCCGTCTGGGCCGGCGCGGCGATTGCCGGCCCCGCCGTGACCGTGCTGGCCCAGCCCGGCGACAACTGGATGATCCATGTCGCGGTCGAGCAGTGCAAGAGGGGCGACATCCTCGTCGTCGGCTGCACTACCGACAATACCGACGGCATGTTCGGCGAGCTGCTCGCGACCTCGCTCCAGGCGCGCGGCGTGCAGGGGCTGATCATCGATGCCGGCTGCCGCGACGTGAGGGCCCTGCATGAAATGAAGTTTCCGGTGTGGTCGCGCGCGGTCTCGGCCAAGGGCACGGTCAAGGCCACGCTCGGCTCGGTCAACATTCCCGTGGTCTGCGCCGGCGTCAGCGTCGATCCCGGCGACATCATCGTGGCCGATGACGACGGCGTCGTGGTGGTGCCGAAGCGTTATGCCGCGGAAGTCGCCGAGAAGGCGAAGAAGCGCAACGCGGATGAAGGCGGCAAGCGCACGCGCCTCGCGTCGGGCGAACTGGGCCTCGACATGTACAGCATGCGCGAGACGCTGGCCAAGGCCGGGCTCGTCTATGTCGACAGTCCCGAGGACGTCTAGGGCGAAGAGATGCGGAGCGGGCGGATGGATCGTCTCAAGCTGAAGGCCGTGCTCGGCAGTCACCCTCACGTCCGGGCGGTGAAGAGCGGCGAGCTCCGCTCCGACCTTTTCGACCTCGACTTCATCGAGTACACGCCGACCAACACCGCGTTCAAGCCGATGGTGCGCGAGCAGGCCTTCGACGTCTGCGAGATGGCGATCGTCACTTATCTGATGGCGAAGGCCCATGGCAAGCCGCTGGTGCTGTTGCCGGCGACCATGCTCGGCCGCTTCCAGCATGCTTACGCGCTGTACAATCCCGCGCAGGGTACGCTTGGGCCAACCGATCTCGAAGGCAGGCGCGTCGGCATCCGCTCGTTCACGACGACGACGGGGGCCTGGATCAGGGGGATCCTCGCCAACGACTACGGCGTCAATCTCGAGAAGATTCGCTGGGTCACCTTCGAGGACCCGCACGTCGCCGAATATGTCGACACCACCGAGCGGGCGCCGAAGGACAAGAAGGTCCTTCAGATGCTGCTCGACGGCGAGCTCGATGCCGTCCTCGGCGAGACCTCTGACAATCCCAAGCTGAAGCCGCTGTTTCCGGATCCGGCCGCGGAAGCCGCCAAATGGTTTGCCCTTCGCGGCGCTGTCCCGGTCAATCACCTCGTGGTCGTGACCGAGAAGCTGGCAAAATCGCGCCCCGATGTCGTCGCGGGCGTCTATGATCTGCTCAAGCGGAACAAGGAACAGATGGGCGCTGCCGCTACGCCGGACCTCGTGCCGTTCGGAATCGAAGCGAACAGAAGACCGTTGGAGCTGATCGTCGATTATGCATTTCAGCAGGCGCTGATCCCGCGCCGCTATGCGGTCGAGGAGCTGTTCGACGAGACGACGCGAGGATTGAACTGATGTCGGATCCGAGGCGGTGGCAGATCGGGCTGGTTGGCTATGGCGAGGTCGGCAGGATTCTTGCCGAGGACTTGCGTCAGCAGGACATCAAGGTCGCGGCCTACGACATCAAGCTCGCAGGCGAGCAGGGCGCTTCCCTGAAGGAGCATGCGGCCAAATTCGGTGTCACGCTCGCGACCTCTCACGCCGATCTGACCGCGAAATCCGATTTCATCATCTCCGCGGTCACGGCGAGCCAGGCCGTTCCGGTGGCAAAGGCCTGCGCGGCCGCGATCAACCAAGGCACCTGGTTTCTCGATTTCAATTCGGCGTCTCCAGGCGCCAAGCAGCGCGCCGCAGCGCTGATCGACGGCGCTGCCGGACGCTATGTCGAGGGCGCCGTGATGACCTCGGTACCGCCGTATCGCATCAAGGTGCCGCTGCTGCTCGGCGGTCCCGGCGCCAGGGAGCTGGAACCGCTCCTGAACACGATCGGTTTCGCGGCGAAGGTTGCCAGCGACAAGCTGGGCGTATCCTCCGCGGTGAAGATGTGCCGCAGCATCATGATCAAGGGTCTCGAGGCCATGGTCATCGAAAGCTTCACCACTGCGCGCGCCTATGGCGTCGAAGATGCGGTGCTGGGGTCACTGGCGGAAACCTTCCCCGCCATCAACTGGGAAAAGCAGGGGGCCTACTTCTTCCAGCGCGTGATCGAGCATGGCCGTCGCCGTGCCGAAGAGGTTCGCGAGGTCGCCGAGACCGTGCGTGAGGCAGGACTGACGCCATGGTCCGCGCAGGGCACAGCCGAGCGTCAGGCCTGGGTCGCCGATCTCGCCGATGAGGGGCTGTTCGGCACCAGGGGCAGCACGGAGTTCGCACGCAGTGCGGACTGGCGTACCGAGGCGGATCGAATTCTGGCGAAGATCAATCGCGAGACGTAGGCGGCATCCTGCTCAGGATTTAGCAGCGCGGCAGCCGGTGAGTTCGTCGCGCGCGCGTTCGATCAGCACCATCAGGTTTTCAGCCTTGCGGGCCAGCCGATCGCTCACGGTTTCGAGGCGGAATTCCGCGCGGATCACCCGAATGCACTTGTCGGCAGTATCCAGCGTCAGGAGCATGCGCGTCAGGTCATCCTGGTTCCGGACGCCCGCCAGATCGAGGTCGGACAGGACGTGCCCGATGCCGTCGAGCCGTTGCATCGCGGCTTCGCTCGGCGTTCTCGCTCGAACGGCGTGACGGTCGATGCTGTTGAATGCGCTGAACATGTCGATGCTTCCCCGACGAATGCAGACATCAGTGCAGGTTCTGCTTCGACCGGCACCGCGGGACTGGCAATGCGTGCAGCTATCGGGAATCAGTGCGGATCGACTATCCGGTGTTCTACCGGATTCGGAATATGAGAACGATCAGCGGTAACATCGAACTGAAATGGCGCGGCAATCCGCCACGCTTCAATGCAGATATGCGCCGACAGCGGGTCAGCGGCCGGGGCGGAACAGAGTGGGCCGTTGCCGCGCGAAAGTCTGCCGGCCGCTTTTGAAGCCCATCACGATGTCCGGCAGTTCGGCGATGGCGAAGCGGCTGTCCCGGGTATCGAGCACGATCAGATCGGCGGGGTTGCCCACCTTGATGCCGTAATCCCCGAGGTTCATCAGCCGCGCCGGCAGCTCGGTCACCAGATCGAGGCAGGTGTCGAAATCGCTGACCGAGGCGTGCGCGACATTGGCGTAGAAATTCGCCATGCGCAGCAATGACGCATCGCCGAACGGCGTGAAGGGATTGAGCACGTTGTTGGTCGCGACCGAGCACAGCACGCCGTTGCCGGCGAGCTTGTGGGCAAGCGTCAGCCCGCGCGGCGCGTTGTGGGTCGCTTCGCGCCCCATCAGATAGAGATCGGTCGCCGGCAGCACGGTGACGGCAACACCGGCCTTGACGAGTTGCGCGGTGGCCGCCTTCATCCGTTCCGGCGGCAGGGCCGAGAGCTTAGTGGCATGGCCGATCGCCACGCGTCCCCCATAGTTGCGCCGCTCGGTCTGCCGGCAGACCTCATCGAGATGCCACCAGGAGGGATCGAGGTCGAAGTCCAGATGCAGGTCGACATCGACGTCGAACTCCTGGGCCAGATCGAAGATGCGCGCGAGGTGCGCATTCGGGTCGGTGTCCATGTAAGGGCAGCCGCCGATCGCCTCGCCGCCCTCACGCAGCGCCTGGATCAGCAGCTCCTCAGCTCCGGGATCGTTGGTCAGGCCTTCCTGCGGAAAGACACAGAGCGACAGGTCGATCGCCCAGGCATAGTCGCGTTTGAGCGCCTTCACGGCTTCGAAGCCGCGCAAGCCGACGCGCGGATCGATCTCGACATGCGTGCGCATCCGCGTCGTGCCGTGCACGATCGCGCGCTCGAGCACTTTTGCGCCACGCGCGTAGACATCCTCGACCGTAAAGTCCTTTTTCATCCCGGCGACGGCGCGGATCGCCTCCGAGACGCTGCCGTGATCGTGCCCGCAGCGGCCGAGCAGGCAGGCCTTGTCGAGATGGATGTGGGTATCGACGAAGCCGGGCAGGGCAAGGTGCCCGCCGACATCGACCTCGACGGCCTCGCAGGCGAGCTTTGGCTCGATCGCAGCAATGCGGCCCCCCTTCACGCCGATATCGACGGGTGCGGCGGATGATCGCAACAGCGTGTTACGGAAGATCAGGTCGAAGGCGGTCTGCGTGGTCATGGCGTCGGATTCAACTGTGGTAACCTAGCGGAAGCTGGGGAAGCGGGCAGCTCCAGATTGTGTGCAGTAACGCGCCCAAAATGTTCAAAAAATGTGCATGCAGTTTAGCGCGCGAATTGTAGACTATCGAGATCCCGGAGAACCTGCCATGTCCGCCCCTGCAAAAGCCGAACGCCCGATGACCGACGCCGAGATCGTGGAAGCCTATCTCACCGCCTCGATGATACCCGATCCTGATGCCGCCGCGGCCTACATGAAGCCCGGGACACTGATCACGTTTACCGGCGGGCGCGAGTTCGATCATCCGCGCGGGCCGACCGGCTTCAACGCCAAACGCTATCGCTGGGTGAAGAAGAAGATGGACAGGTTCGACGTCTGTCCGGGTGCGGATGAGACCGTCGTCTACAGCGTCGGTACTCTCTTCGGCGAGTGGATCGACGGCACCCCGTTCGAGGGTAACCGCTATGTCGATCGCTTTGTCGTCAGGGACGGGCAGATCGTGAAGATGGACGTCTGGAACGACAGCGCCGAGCGCATTCTGGTCCAGCGCGGGATTGAAGCCTAGCACGCGCATGATCCGGAAAACTGCGCAACGGCTTTCCGACGAGATCATGCGCAATTAGAAAAGGCTGAAGCGCAATTCATTGCGCTCTAGCGGCGTGCCACCTTCGGCAGCTTGACGACGCGATCGCTCGTCGCCTCGTCGGCATAGGGCGCGAGAATATCGAGCAGGTCGCGGCCGCGCTGCGGGGCAGGAGCCACCAGCGCGCGACTGGCCACGGAATCGAGATGATGATGCATCAAGTCCATCACCTTGGCCCCGTCGCCCTTGGCGAGCGCGGCGATGATGGCGCGGTGCTCGTTGATCGCGCATTCGGTCGAATGCGGCCGGCTGTAGAGCGACAGCGTCAGGCAGCAGCGATAGGCGACTTCGCTGACATAGCGCACCAGGATCGGGCTGCTCGTCATCTGCGCGAGCAGGATGTGGAATTCGGTGGCGAGCCGGATCGAGACCGCATCCGTGCCGCCGCGCGCGCGGTCCTCCGCGTCGACATGGTCGTTCAGCTCCGCGATCTGGCTCTTGGTCAGCTTGCCCGCGAGCTGGCGGACGACGAGGCCCTCGAGCTGGATGCGGATGTCGAAGGCATCGCGCGCCTCCTGCCAGCTCGGGGTCGCCACCACGGCGATCCGGTTGCGGCGGAGCTCGACCAGGCCTTCGGCGGCGAGCTGCCCCAATGCATGGCGGGCAATGGTGCGGCTGACGCCGAACCGTTCGCCGAGTGAATCCTCCGGCAGCTTGGCGCCGGGCTCCAGCGCCTGCTCGATGATCGCGCGCCGCAGCGCGCGGCAGATCACGCTGACCTTGTCGGACGATTCGGAAGTCTTGTGGGCGGCGCGAGCGGCCATCGGCGAATCCATGGAGCGGGACGTCGCCTGTCTTTAGCACAGCATTTTGGCAAACCGGCGCTACAATTGCATGCAGTTTGGCGCGCGGATTGCCTAAATCGAATCCCGCCATCTCGCGCACCGTTCGGCTACGCCCTGGATTTTTCGGAGATCGGCGACTGGCATTCAGCTTGCATGCACTTTGGCTGTGATGCGCATGCAACCTAACGTCCAGTTTGACGGCCAGCCCGTTCCCGAAGTCTTCGGCCCCGCCGCCATCGAGCTGTCCGAGGCGTCGGTGACCTTCGGGCGCGGCGATCGCGCCGTGCCGGCTCTGTCGAAGACCAGCTTGCGGATCGCCGACGGTGAGTTTGTCGCACTGGTCGGCCCATCCGGATGCGGCAAATCGACCATTCTGCGTCTCGTCAGCGGCCTGGTGCAGCCGACCGGCGGCGTCGTCATCGTCGGCGGCCGCGAGGTCGCGGCGCGGGCGCTGCGGGTCGGCATGGCCTTCCAGAACCCGACCATGCTGCCGTGGATGACGATCGAGCGGAACATCATGCTGCCGCTGAAGATCGTCGAGCCGTTTCGCTCGGACTTCCGCAGGCTGCGCAAGACCGAGTTCCGCGACAAGGCCAATGCACTGCTGGAGCAGGTCGGCCTCAAGGGCTTCGGCAGCCGCTTTCCCTGGCAGCTCTCGGGCGGCATGCTCCAGCGTGCCAATCTCTGCCGCGCGCTGATCCACGAGCCGCGCCTGCTGCTGCTGGATGAACCTTTCGGCGCGCTCGACCAGTTCACCCGCGAGGAACTGTGGGCGATCCTGCAGGACCTCTGGATGACGCACAAGCCGACGGTGCTACTCGTCACCCATGACCTGCGCGAGGCCGGGTTCCTGGCCAGCCGCATCTGCGTGATGAGCGCGCGACCGGGCCGCATTCTCGACGACAGCCGTGTGGAGTTCGCGCGGCCGCGCACCGTCGCCATGACGTTCGAGCCGGATTTCGTCGCGCTGAACCAGAAGCTGCGCGCCTTCATCGAGGATGCGCGCGGCGCGGCCGAGCGGGGGACAGGCTGAGATGTCGGGAATTGATATCAGGCAGAAGGCGTGGTCGGCGGGACTGATCGTGCTGTTCTTCGTCGGCTGGGAGCTGTTTTGTCTCGCGACCGGCATGTCGGATCTGGTGCTACCGCGGCCGTCGCAGGTGTTCGTGACCCTGTACCAGCGCTTTCCCGTGCTGTGGCCGCATATCGTGCAGACGCTCGCCACCACGATGTTCGGCTTCGTTCTGGGCGTCGCGCTCGGCGTTGCCCTTGGCGCGATCATCGGCGTTTCCAAAACTGCCTATGACACCTGCTATCCGCTCCTGATCGGCTTCTCCTCGATCCCCAAGGTCGCCGTGGTGCCGATCTTCGTGCTGTGGTTCGGCTCCGGCACGGTGCCGGCGGTGCTGACTGCGCTGTCGATCTGCTTCTTCCCGATCGTCGTCAACATCGCCACGGGCCTTGCGACCACCGAGCCGGAGCTCGAGGACGTGCTCAAGGCGCTCGGCGCCAGCAAGTTCGACATCCTCTGGAATGTCGGTCTGCCCAGGACCATGCCGTTCTTCTTCGCCTCGCTGAAGGTCGCGATCTCCTACGCCTTCGTCGGCGCGGTGTTGTCGGAGACGGTCGCCTCCAACCGTGGCCTCGGCAACGTCATGATGACCGCTTCGTCCAATTTCAACGTGCCGCTGGTGTTCGCCAGCCTGTTCGTGCTCGCAGCCCTCGGCGTCGCGCTCTACGTCGTGTTCTCGCTGATCGAGGGGCGGGTCACCGGATGGGCCACGCGCAAGAACGACGTCATCGCCACTTGATCTGAATTTCTGAACCGTCACGCAACGAAGCTTGAGGAGGTCTCGATGTTGAGAAGAGCAACTGCCGCACTGCTGGGATTGGCCCTGTCCACGGGCGTCGCCACGGCCGAGGACACCACGATCAAGTTCACGCTGGGCTGGAAGACGCAGGGCAGCGACGCCGCGTTCTTCTACGCCAAGGACAACGGCTTCTTCAAAGAGGAAGGCCTCAACGTCGTGATCGACCAGGGCGAAGGCTCCGGCGCGACCGTCACGCGCGTCATGTCGGGTGCCTATGACGCCGGCTTCGGCGACGTCAACGCCATCATCCAGAACGCCTCGACCAAGCCGCAGGACGCCCCCGTCATGGTCTACATGATGTGGAACCAGCCGCCGTTTGCGATCGTCGCCAAGAACAGCAGCGGCATCAACACCATCAAGGATTTCGAGGGCCACACGCTCGGCGGCGCGCAGGGCACGCCGACGACGCGGCTGTTGCCGGTGTTCACGCGCAAGAACGGGCTCGACGGCGAGAAGATCAAGATCTCGAACATGGCGCCGAACCTGCAGGAGCCGATGCTGATCAAGGGCGACATCGACGCAGCCTTGGTCTTCAACATCACCAGCTACTTCAACCTCGTGCTCAACCGCCAGGATCCGGACAAGGACTTCAAATGGTTCTCGTTCGGTGAATACGGCCTCGATCTCTATTCCAACGGCGTGATGGTCTCCAAGAAGCTGCTCGCGTCGAATCCGAAGGCGGTTGCCGGCCTCGTGCGCGCCATCAACAAGGGCGCGATCGCGGTCGCCAAGGACCAGAATGCGGGCATGAAGGCCGCACTGAACTATGACAATCTGATCGACGTCGCCGTCGAGAAGCGCCGGCTGCAATATTCCTTCGACAAGCTGATCGTCTCCCCGGAGATGAAGGAGATCGGCATCGGCGACATCAAGGACGACCGCATGACGCGCGCGATCGGGATCATCGTCGACGGTTACCAGCTCGCCCGCGCGCCCACGCCTGCGGAAGTGTTTTCCCGCGAGTTCCTGCCGCCGCGCGCGGAGCGGGAGCTGGTATATACTGCCAACTAGCTTGGGAGTAGCGCGGTCATGGCCACGGAGATTGCGGCAACCAGCCTGTTCTGTGGTCCTGACCGCGCCATCCGCGACGACGTCACGCTGCGCCACGACGGCGGCGTCATCACTGACATCTCCGGTGGAGCGGGGCCCGTCAGCCCTCGCTCCTTCGTCATTCCCGCCTTCATCAATGCGCATGATCATGCCCGCGCGACCGCGTCGTCCTTCGGCGCGGTCGGCATGCCCCTGGAAAGCTGGATCCTGCGGACCGCGCTGGGCACGCCGGTCGATCCCTATCTGACCGCGGCCTCCGCGCTGGCGCGGGCGGCGAAGGCCGGCTGCGCCGCCATGATGGTGCATTACACACGTCCGAGCGGAACGATGCCTCTGGTCGACGAAGCCAAGGTTGTCGCGAGAGCCGCGTCCGACGTCGGCATCCGCATCGCCTTTGCGATTGCGGTGCGTGACCGGAATCCGATCGTCTATGGCGACGCCGAACCGGTGCTATCGGGACTATCAAGCGATGACCGCAAGACCATCGAAGAGCTGTTCATCCGCGCGCCGATGTCGCCAGCGGCCTATATCGAGCTGACCGACGCGATTGCCGCTGCCATCGCCGGCCCCATGGTCGACGTGCAGCTCGGGCCTGCCGGTGTGCAATGGTGCTCGAAGCCGCTGCTCGAGGCGGTGGCGGAGAATTCGGAGCGAACCGGTCGCCGCATCCACATGCATCTGCTGGAGACCGTGTATCAGCGCGCCTGGGCCGATCAGTATTTTCCGGACATGGTGCGCTGGCTGCGCGACATCGGCTTCCTCTCGGAGCGGCTGACGCTGGCGCATTGCATCCACGCCCGTCCGGACGAGCTCGAGATGATCGCAGCCTCCGGTACGCGTATCGTCACCAATTTCAGCTCGAACATGCATCTGCGCTCGGGGCTGGCGCCGATCGCCGCCGCCCACAAATGCGGCTGTGCCATCGCTGTCGGTGTCGACGGGCTGGCGCTGGACGAGGACGACGACATCCTGCGCGAGATGCGGCTGGTGCAGATGGTCCATGGCGGCCTCGGCTTCAAGGCGACATGGACGTCCGCCGAGCTGTTCGCGCTCGCCGTCCGCAACGGCCGTCGCGGCACCGGTGCGCCGGGCAGCGGCGAGCTCGTCGCCGGCAACCCGGCCGACTACGTCGTGATCGACCTCGACCGGCTCGATCGCGACCGGATCATGCCCGTCGATCCCATGGCGCTGCTGTTCGCGCGGGGCAATGCGTCCCTGGTGAAGGAGGTCGTGGTTGCGGGCAAGACGATCGTGAGGGACGGTGCCTGCACAGCCGTCGACCTTCCGGCCATCGAGCAGGAATTGCGTGCGATGTACCGCGCCAACGTCGGCAAGCTGTCGAATTTCCAGCGGATGTGGCCGCCGCTGTCTGAGCGACTATCCGGTTGGTTCGAGCAGCAGCTCACCTGCGAATAGGGAGGGGCCATGATCCCCCCTTTCTCGGCCGATATAAAACCGCGATAGCTGATAGTCGGAACCTCGTCTGGTGATTGGTTCGGCCCTGGGGTACACCGTGCGCGGCCGCGCGCCGGCGCAGCCCATAATCGCCTTGAGGAGTCCCCGATGCGTCTTCCCACCGTTCTTTTGGCCCTCACATGCCTTGCGACTGCTGCCTCGGCCGAAGACCTGTCGGGCACGCTCCAGAAGGTCAAGGAAACGAAGAAGATCACGCTGGGCTATCAGGAAGCGTCGGTGCCGTTCAGCTATCTCGACGGCAACCAGAAGCCGGTCGGCTTTGCGATGGACATCTGCCTCAAGATCGTGGACGCCGTGAAAAAGCAGCTCGGCATGCCCGACATCGCCGTCGACTATCTGGCCGTGACGTCGTCGAACCGGATTCCGTTGATGGTCAACGGGACGCTCGACCTGCATTGCTCGGCGACCACCAACAACGCCGATCGCCAGAAGCAGGTCGCCTTCACCAACACGCATTTCCTCAGTGCGACCCGGTTTGCCGCCAAGAAGGCCGCGAAGATCAACACCATCGACGACCTCAAGGGCAAGGCGGTGACGGCGGTGGCGGGATCGGTCAACCTGACCCAGCTCGCCAAGGTCAACACCGAGCGCAATCTCGGCATCAAGATCATGCCGGCTACGGACCAGGCCGAGGCCTTCCTGCTGCTGGAGACCGACCGCGCCCAGGCCTATGCGCTCGACGACGTTCAGCTCGCGGTCGCGATCGCGCGCTCGAAGGAGCCGGCGCTGTTCATGATCAGCGAAGAAACGCTCTCGAAACCTGAGCCCTACGGGATCATGCTGCGGCGGGAGGATGCGCCGTTCAAGGCACTCGCCGATCGCGCCACGGCCGAGCTCTATGCGAGCCCGGAGATCGAGGTGCTCTACAAGAGGTGGCTGGAATCGCCGACGCCGCCGAACGGCCTCAACTACAACGTCCCGCTGTCGGGCGCCTTGCGCAACGCCTTCAAGAAGCCGAGCTCGAGCGCCGATCCCGACGTCTACATGGTGAACTGAGGCGAGGACGAAGAGCGCCGAGCTATCTGACGAGCCCTTCTCTCAGGCGTTCGAATATTTCTTCAGCTCGAACCGCGCGATCTGGTTCCTGTGCACCTCGTCCGGCCCGTCGGCCAGCCGAAGCAAACGCGCGGTCGCATAGGCCTGGGTCAATCCGAAATCGTTCGACGTGCCGCCGCCGCCATGCGCCTGGATTGCCCAGTCGATGATCTGGCAGGCCATGTTGGGTACGGCAACCTTGATCATCGCGATCTCGGCTTTGGCGACCTTGTTGCCGACCGTGTCCATTGCATAGGCGGCGTTCAGCGTCAGCAGCCGGGCCTGCTCGATCATGATGCGGGCTTCCGCGATGCGTTCCTGCGTCACCGTCTGCTCGGAGACCGGCTTGCCGAAGGCGACGCGGCTGCGCACCCGGCGGCACATCTTTTCCAGCGTGCGTTCGGAGAGCCCGATCAGCCGCATGCAATGGTGGATGCGGCCGGGGCCGAGGCGGCCTTGCGCGATCTCGAAGCCGCGGCCTTCGCCGAGCAGCATGTTTTCCTTTGGCACCCGGACATCGGTGAAGACGACTTCGGAGGCGCGATCGGGCACGCCGTAGAAGCCGAACACGGGCAGGGGACGCTTGACCTCGACGCCGGGCGTGCCCATCGGCACCAGGATCATGGATTGCTGCTTGTGGCGGTCCGCATTGTCGGGATCGGTCTTGCCCATGAAGATGCAGATCTTGCAGCGCGGGTCGGTCGCGTTGGTCGTGTACCATTTGCGCCCGTTGATGACGTAATGGTCGCCGTCCCGCACGATCGAGCTCTCGATGTTGGTCGCATCCGACGAGGCGACCGCGGGCTCGGTCATCGCGAAGCAGGAGCGGATTTCGCCCGCGAGCAGCGGCTTCAGCCAGCGCTCCTTGTCCTTCTCCGTGCCGTAACGCTCCAGCACCTCCATGTTGCCGGTATCGGGCGCCGAGCAGTTGAACACTTCGGGCGCGAGATGCGAGCGGCCCATGACCTCGCAGAGCGGGGCATATTCGAGATTGGTCAGGCCTGCGCCGTGGCGGGAGTCCGGCAGGAACAGGTTCCAGAGGCCTTCGGCGCGTGCCAGCGGCTTCAGCTCCTCGACGACCGGATAGACCTTCCACGGCCCGAGCTCCTCCGCCTCGCGATAGAAGCGCTCCTCGTTCGGGTAGATGTTCCGGTCCATGAAGCTTTCGAGCTTGCGCTTGAGCTCGGCGACTTTGGGCGACATCGGGTAGAGCATCTTTCGTCTCCTTGATCGACGGACAGGCCGGGTGCGCGATCGCGCGGCGGTTCAGCCGACGCGGTATTCCCTGAACTTCTCGCGCAGCGCCGATTTGAGAACCTTGCCGGTGCCGGTCATCGGGAATTCGTCCAGGAATTCGACGGCGTCCGGCATCCACCAGCTCGCGATCCTGGGGCGCATGTGGTCGAGCAGTGTCTTGCCGTCGACGGTCGCGCCTTTCTTGCGGACCACGAGAAGCAGGGGGCGCTCCTGCCATTTCTCGTGGCTGATGGCGACCACCGCGGCCTGCAGCACATCGGGATGCGACAGGGCGACGTCCTCGAGCTGGATCGAGGAGATCCATTCGCCGCCGGACTTGATCACGTCCTTGGAGCGGTCGGTCAGCGTGACGTGGCCTTGGCGGTCGATCACGGCCATGTCGCCGGTGATCAGCCAGCCGTCGCGGTCGAGACCCTCGTCGAGCTTCATGTAGCCGGAGGCGACCCACGGACCGCGGGCACGCAAATGGCCGACGCTCTTGCCGTCGCGCGGCAGTTCGTTGCCGCCGTCGTCGACGATGCGCAAGGCGGTGCCGAAACAGGCGCGGCCGGAGACCTGGCGCCGGTCGAATATCTCCTTCTCGCTGAGATGCTCGGAGCCGGGCCGCAAGCTTGGCATCGAGCAGCCCAGCGCCTCGGTCATGCCCCAGGCCTGGATGTAGTCGATGCCGTAGTCGCGCTTGAGATTCTCGACCATCGCGCGCGGCGGCGCCGAGCCGGACGACAGCGTTGCGCGCAGTGTCGAGAATCTGTTGCCGGTGCGTCCGAGCCAGTCGAGCAGGATCAGCCAGAAGCTCGGCACTCCCGCCGACAGCGTCACCTTCTCGCCCTCGAGCAGTTCATAGAGCTTGTCGGGCTCGTAATTGCGGCCGGGCAGCACCAGCTTCGAGCCGGTATAGGGCGCGGTGAACGGCATGTTCCAGCCATTGCCGTGAAACAGAGGCGCCATCGGCATCATCACCTCGCGCACGCCTTCGACGTGGCCCGGCAGGAAATCGAAGCTCGAGCAGGTCATGGTCTGCAGGACCGCGGCGCGGTGCGAGTAGATCACGCCCTTGGGATTGCCCGTCGTGCCCGAGGTGTAGCAGATGGTGGACGCCGACTTTTCGTCGAATTCCGGCCAGGCAAATCCGGCGTCGCTCTCCTTGTCCAGCAGCTCCTCGTAGCAATGGACGTTGGCGAGTTTCGTCTCCGGCATCCGCTCGCGCGAGGACATCACGACATAGGCCTCGATCGTCTTCAATTGCGGCGCGATCGCTTCGACGATCGGCAGCGTGGCGCGGTCGATGAACAGCAGCCGGTCCTCGGCGTGATTGACGATGTAGACGAGCTGCTCGGGAAACAGCCGCGGGTTGATCGTGTGCAGCACGTAGCCCATGCCCGGCGCTGCGTAGAACATCTCGAAATGACGGTGGGTATTCCAGGCCAGCGTGCCGACACGGTCGCCTTTCTTCATGCCGAGCCGCTGGAGCGCCAGCGCCATGCGCTGGATGCGCGGATGGGCGTCCGCATAGGTGTAGCGATGGATGTCGCCCTCGATCTCGCGCGCGGCGATCTCGGCCTCGCCGTGATAGTCGGCGGCATATTGGATCAGACCGCTGATCAGCAGCGGCATGTCCATCATCAATCCCTGCATGGTTTCCTCCGGATCGCCATGTCGTTGCATGGCAAGCTTGTGATTTGCGCGGAAGGTTAGCGGAACGTCACGCGGCGTTCACGCAAAAAACGGCAGACGCGATTGCGTGCGTCACTTTTTAAGGGCTAACGTGAGGTGAGCTGCCGGCGAAGCAGCGTTCGCCGTGGAGGAAGTCGATGTCAGCGGAAAGACACAAGACCGGTGCAGCCGGCGGATCTACCATCGACATTGCCGCACTTCGTGCGCGCTATCGCGACGAGCGCGATCGCCGCCTGCGCACCGAGGGCAAGGCGCAATATGTCGAGGTGACCGGCGCGTTCGGGCGCTATCTCGACGATCCCTGGGCCGATCCCGGATTTGCGCGCGAGGCCGTCAGCGAACAGACCGAGGTGCTCATCGTCGGCGGCGGCTTCGGCGGTCTGCTTTGTGGCGCGCGTCTGCGCGCGGCCGGCATCGACGATTTCCGCATTGTGGAAAAGGCCGGCGATTTCGGCGGCACCTGGTATTGGAATCGCTACCCCGGCGCCGCCTGCGATACTGAGAGCTACATCTACCTGCCGCTGCTGGAAGAGACCGGCTACATGCCGGTGCGCAAATACGCGCGGGCGCCCGAGATCCATGAACACTCCCGCCGCATCGGCCGTCACTTTGGTCTGTACGAGCGTGCCCTGTTTCAAACCGTGATCTCGCGGATGGAGTGGCAGGAGCCGGAGGCGCGCTGGCTGGTCGAGACCGATCGCGGCGATCGCATCAGCGCACGCTTCGTCATCCTGGCCGGTGGTCCGCTGAGCCGTCCGAAGCTGCCGGGCATTCCCGGCATCGACAGCTTCACGGGACATAGCTTCCACACCAGCCGCTGGGATTACGCCTACACTGGAGGCACGGCCGAAGGTGGACTCACCGGCCTAGCCGGCAAGCGCGTCGGCATCATCGGCACCGGTGCCACCGCCGTGCAATGCGTGCCGCATCTCGGCCGGTCGGCCAAGGAGCTCTACGTCTTCCAGCGCACGCCCTCCGCGATCGGCGTGCGCGACGACCGGCCGACGGATCAAGTCTGGGCGCAGAGCCTCAAGCCCGGCTGGCAGCGCGAGCGCATGGACAATTTCACCGCGGTGATCTCGGGCGAGCCGTTCGAACAGGATCTGGTGCAGGACGGCTGGACCGGCCTGCTCGGCGAGATCCTGCTGGCGCCGCGCCGCCAGCCGCAGCCGGTGACCTCGATGGAGGAGGCGCTGAAGGTGATCGAGCAGGCCGATTACCGCAAGATGGAGGAGATCCGCGCCCGCGTCGATGCGATCGTGAGGGACGAAGCGGCCGCTTCGGCGCTCAAACCCTGGTACAAGGCGTTCTGCAAGCGGCCCTGCTTTCACGACGAATATCTCGACACCTTCAATCGCCCCAATGTGCATCTGGTCGACACCAAGGGGCAGGGTGTCGATCGCATCACCGGGAATGCCGTCGTGGTCGCCGGCAAGCCCTATGAGCTCGACTGCCTGATCTATGCCAGCGGCTTCGAGGTCGGCACCGACTACGCCCGCCGCATGGGTTTCGAAGTCTATGGCCGCGACGGCATCAGCCTGTCCGAGCGCTGGCGCGACGGCGTCAAGACGATGCACGGCTTCTACAGCCGCGGCTTCCCGAATTGCTTCCTGATCGTCACGGTGCAGGCGGGCCAGAGCGCCAACTTCCCGCACATCATCGACGAGCAGTCGCAGCACATCGCCTATGTGATCGCCGAAGCGCGCAAGCGCAAAGCCCGGACGCTGGAGCCGACGCTTGCCGCCGAGAACGCCTGGGTCGCGGAGGTCGTGAAAGCCGCGCTCGGCCGGCAGACCTATCTCGCCGAATGCACCCCCGGTTATTACAACAATGAAGGCGTGCTCGATCCGATCGCGGCAAGAAACAGCCAGTATTGGCGCGGGCCGGTGGCGTTCCTGCGGCTGCTCGACAAATGGCGCAGAGAAGGCGATTTGGCCGGGCTGGAATTGACTTCAGAAGCTGCTGGAGAGGGGGACGGATCGCAGGCTCCGGCTCAAACCGCATGATCCCGCCGCCGACAGGCGCGACGCGGCTCTACGTCATCATCGGCGATCCCATCGCGCAGGTGCGCTCGCCCGCGGGCGTGACGGCCGCCTTTGCTGCGCGGGGGCACGATGGAATTCTCATGCCCGTTCAGGTCGCGCCGGCGGATCTGCCCGACTTCCTCTCCGTCGCGACGCGCCTGAAGAATCTCGACGGCATCGTCGTCACCATCCCGCACAAATTTGCCTGTTACCGGGCCTGCACGAGTGCGACGGAGCGCGCGCATTTCCTGCGCACCGTGAACCTGATGCGACGACGTGCCGACGGCTCATGGCACGGCGACATGGTGGATGGCCTCGGCTTTGTCGGCGCGGCGCGGGCGAAGGGGATAGACCCGAAGGGAATGCGGGCACTTCTGGTCGGGGCCGGCGGCGCGGGATCGGCGATTGCACTTGCGCTGGTCGAGGCCGGCGTGAGCGAGCTTGCCATTCATGACAGCGCGACGGAGCGCCGCGACGCCCTGATTGGACAGCTCAACGGGCTCGGCAGGTCGGCTGTGCGGATCGGCACGGCGGATCCCGCGGGCTTTGACTTCGTCGCCAATGCGACCCCGGCCGGGATGACGGACGGCGATCCGCTGCCGGTCGATGTGACGCGCCTTGCGCCGTCGGCCTATTGCGGCTGCGTGATCACAAGGCCCGAAGTCCCGTCCTTCATCGCAGCCGCCCGAAAGCTCGGCTGCGTGACCGGCACCGGAACGGACATGTACGAGCAACACCAGGGCATCATGGTCGATTTCCTGCTCGATCATGACGGCGGAGGGTAGGCGATCGGCTCGATGTCAGGGCGACGGTTGCGCCCGCTGGGGCTTGAGCGGTCAGCGCCGACGTAGGATCATGCGCCCGCGCGAGCCGGTCGCGCACCGCAAGTGAGAGGAACTAGGAATGACCAAGGGCAGGACCGTTGCGACGGCCATGATCGGTGCTACCACGCTGCTTCTCTCTCTGGCATCCGTGGCCAAGGCCGCCCAATGCGGCAGCTCGCCGGCGGGTTTTGAGGCCTGGAAGCGCGAGTTCAGTGCCGAAGCACAGGGCAAGGGCATCGGCCAGACCGCGCTCTCGGCGTTGATGCAGACCAACTACGCCAGTGCCACCATCGCGGCCGACCGCGGCCAGCGCAGCTTCTCGCTGTCGCTCGACCAGTTCCTGGCCAAGCGCGGCGCCACCACCATCGTTGCCAAGGGGCGCCAGCTCAAGCAGTCGCAGGCGGCCTTGTTCGCCTCGATCCAGCAGCGCTATGGCGTCCCGCCGGGGCCGCTGATCGCGATCTGGGGCATGGAGACCGGCTTCGGCAGCCAGCGCGGCAACCAGAACATGCTCTCGTCGATTGCGACGCTCGCCTATGACTGCCGCCGTCCCGAATTCTTCACCGACCAGCTCTATGCCGCACTGAAGCTGGTCGATCGCGGCACGCTGTCGGGAGCAACCCGCGGCTCGATGCATGGCGAGGTCGGCCAGACCCAGTTCATGCCCAAGAACATCCTGGCCTATGGCACCGGCAATCTCGAGGTTGCGGCTAATGCGCTGAACTCGACGGCGAATTTCCTGAAAGCCCATGGCTGGCGCGCAGGAGCCGGTTACCAGCCGGGCGAGCCGAATTTCGTCGCCATCGAAGCCTGGAATGCCGCCGGCGTCTATCAGAAGGCGATCGCCTTGATGGGACGGCAGATCGACGAGGGGGGAGGAGCGGCCGCCTTGCGCTGACCAGAGCCCGGTTTCGAACGGGGCGCTGGATTCTTGTTTGGACGCGTTTCTTGACGCGAGACCGGCATCCACTTCGCTTGAGAATGCTCTTGCTCAGCAAGGCGTGATGCGCCGGCGCGAGAAAGTTGTTGCCATCAGGAACCGACGGCACGAGGTTTGCTTTGATCAGGTTCAGGGCTGGGCATGAGGAGACTCAACTATGGCAACCCAGATCGTGATGGACCAGACTGGCGACACGCGCCACGAGTTTGATCCTGGCAATGCCGAAGCGCTGGCGCGGGCCGAACAGCGCTTTCGGGAGCTGACCGGAGCCGGCTTCACCGCCGCCTTTCGAACCGGGCCCGGCGAAGTCACGCGGATCCGATCATTCGACCCGACCGTGCAGGAAACGCTGTTCTATCCTCGCCTGGTCGGCGGTTGATCTGAGCTGCCCATGATCGCGGCAGTCTGGCTCCGTGCGCCGGCGCGTGCGCGTCTGCATGCGCTGCGCGAGCTCTATCGGCGCTTCTTCGGCGAGAACACGCCGGATGCCCGCGGCCGCCGGCTTCTGACCGAATGGCTGTCACCGGCGCAGCGCGCGCAATTCGAGCAGCACCGGTATTTCGATGTCGTCGGCTGTGATACGGGCAAGACCTATCGCATCCACTACGGCACGGCGGCAAATGTCCACGAGGTCGACGAAGCCGGAATTGCGAGGATGGGCTGGTGCTTCGTCCCGTCGGGCTTTCTTGTTCCTGGCGACGTCATGCTCGCACAAAAAATCGCCCTCGAGACGGACGAGAAGGCCGCTCTCGCGCTCGCCAACAGGTTTCCGCCGGCAACGCATTCGGAGCATTTCTACCGGCGGCCGTTCTAGGCGTTTTCGATCAGGAGTGCGTGGTGCGATAGGCGTCCAGTGCGTGCGCCGCAAAAACGCCGATACTGCAAAGGGCGAGCAGGGCTGAGATCACTTCGATCATTGCTGGTCCTCCTGCGGTTGCAGGGCGAGGAGGTGCTGGCAGCAGGAATAATCCCAGATCAGGTCGAGAAAGAACTGCATGACGGCCGTCCCTGTTTTGATTTTGATAACGAGATAATCAGCGATCTGTTTCAGGCGTGCTTCGTCGCATCGGGAAACGGGTTTCGTGGGGAACCCGGGGCTGGTTTGTGCACTGCGGAGCCGCTACATCCCCACTCTTCCTCAATTCTTTCAGCCGCGGTCGCGGCGCATCCCATTGCGAGGCAGAATCATGGCGCAGGTCGAGTGGTTCGACGATCTCACCGTCGGAATGCGGTTCAAATCCCCGGAAGTTCAGGTCACCGAGGCCGACATCAAGCGTTTCGCAGCCGAGTTCGATCCGCAGCCGATGCATCTCGACCACGAGGCCGCCAAGGAGACGCTGTTTCGGGGCCTTGCTGCCTCGGGATGGCACACCGCCGCGATCGCGATGAACCTCGCGATCCAGACCCGACCCTTCGGTCCGCATCCGCTGATCGGCGCCGGCGTCGACGGGCTGCGCTGGACGGTCCCGGTGAGGCCCGACGACCGCCTGCATCTGATCGGCGAGGTCATGAGCCTGACGCCGTCGAGGTCGAAGCCGCAGGGCATCGCGCTGGTCAAATGGACGATGTTCAACCAGAGCGGCGAGGAGGTTTACACGTTTACTCCGATCGCGATCGTGCCGCGGCGGACGTAGGGCATGGGC
The DNA here is from genome assembly GCF_024519855.1 of Bradyrhizobium sp. Bra78. Classification (NCBI taxonomy): domain Bacteria; kingdom Pseudomonadati; phylum Pseudomonadota; class Alphaproteobacteria; order Hyphomicrobiales; family Nitrobacteraceae; genus Bradyrhizobium; species Bradyrhizobium sp. Bra78. Next base: position 116,365 of record NZ_JALJRE010000008.1, read on the forward strand.
TACTCCATGCAGGCGCCTGAAACCCTTGCGGGTTGCAAATAGAGATGGTCATCTTCGCGTGGGGAACACGCTGGAGGCTGACATGAAAAAATTCCTTCTCGCCGCCGGGGTGCTCGCGGGCGCCTTGAGCGCGGGGCCGGTGCTGGCGCAGCAATCCAGGGTCGGCGACTGGACCATCGAGAAGCGTACGCAGGACACGCATTGCAACGCCAGCCGCGGCTACAAGGACAAGGAAGACGAGAACCGCGAGTACGTCATCGTCATCACCTATTCCGAGAAGGCCATTGTCATCGTGATGATCTATGACGGCTGGGAGTGGGACAAGGTCGGAGAGATCCTCCGGGCAGATGTCGGCACCGACGACGCCGATATCATGAAGAAGGCCAAGTGGGAGGTCATGGACAAGACCACGGTGCGCGGCATCTTCGAATACGATCAGTCGATGATGGACCGGCTGTCCAAGGCGAAGCGTCTCTCGCTCGATTTCGAGGACGACGACGAGGACAGCATCGAGATGCAGATCCCGCGTGCCGGCGAAGCGCTGGCGGCGCTCAAATTCTGCGAGGAGAATCGGAAGTAAATTGCCGGGGCCGGCTGCGAAGGCAGCAGGATCGCCGGCAACGGACTCTTCAGCGTGCGCCGGCGCGTGACCCATCGCACACAGTCCGCGCGCTGTTCGCATTTATCCTAGTCTTTGGCGAAAACGTCCAAGCCGCATCCAGCGGTTGACGTTACGCAAGGACGATGTTCGATATTCCAGCATTTCGCTGCAACGATTTCTCCTCCTCGAAGGGGACGGTCGACCGGTCCGTCTCCTCCGCCAGATCCCGGATCGCGAGCTCTCTTTCTCGCGCGGGCAACACGCCGATTGCGTCGTCCGGCCGATGACGATCCTCCACGCAAACCGGTTCTCGTCCCTCGTCGGGGAGATCTACGATGCGGCGGTCAATCCCGCGCTGCGCAGCGGGGCGTTGGAGCAGGTTTCGCATTTCGTCGGCGGGTGTGCCGCGACCATCCTGTCGAGGGATTCAGCCAGGCTCTCGATCGAGATTCACCAGCATTTTGGTACCGAATCCCGCTTTCGCCAGCTTTATCGCGACCGTTATGTGGAGCTCGACCCTCTGCTCGACCGACACCTCACGATCGCGGCCGAGCAGACGATCGGCGTAACCGACGTCATGCCTCATGCCGATTTTCTGGCGACGAGCTTCTATCGCGAGTGGATGGAACCGCAAGGGGCGATCGACCTTGCGACCGTCGCACTCGAGAAGTCGGACGCGCGGACCACGATCCTGCAGGTGTTGCGCCACCGGTCGCGCGGAACGGTCGATGAGCCGATGCGAGAGCGCATGCGGCTGCTTGCTCCGCACCTCCAGCGTTCGAGGATCATGGGCCGGCAGATCAGGGCGCGCGCGCATACCGTGGACGACCTTGCCGATGTCCTCGATGGGTTGAGCACGGCGATCTGCCTGCTCGATGCAGACGGCCGGGTCGTGCATGCCAACGCCGCATGCCGCCGGTTGTTCGCCGATGCCAATCTGCTCGCCATGGTCGGCGATCGGATCGTGGCCCGCAACACCCAGGCCGACAAGATATTCCGCAGCCTGTGCGAAATCGATTCAGACGTCGGAACCCGTTCCGGTGCTCGCCGTCAGATCGAGCTTGCGACGTCGGTTGATGGGCAGCACTACCTGCTTCACGCCTGTCCGTTGAAGCGCGATCGCAGCCTGTCGCGAGATATTGCTGCCACGGCGCTTTTCGTTCAAAAGGCCTCGACGATGCCGTCGCTCGCGGCCGACGCGATCGCAGCGGCCTTCAGGCTGACGCCATCCGAGCTGCGTGTACTGATGGCCATCATCGAAATTGGTGGTGTTCCCGACATCGCGGCGAAGCTTGGCATCGCAGAGACGACGGTGAAGACGCATCTCGGTCGTTTGTTTGAGAAGACCGGAGCCGGCAGGCAGGCCGATCTGGTGAAGATCGCCGCCGGCTTTGCCGTGCCTTTCGCACAGCGAACGAGCTTCGGTGACGACGCCGTGTGATCCATTTCACATGGTTCGCCGTTACGTGCCGCAATCTCAATCCATTGTGATGAACCCAGCTACCGGGTCCTCCGAATGCAGGACGCGCGTCATTTGATACTTTCGTATATCGCGCTCCAGAAGAGCGAGAGCAGCGTACGCCGCGAAGAGATGCCGTGTCGGCATCGAGCGCGCGTGTGAGGAAACAGCAGCGCGTGGCTGGGCCTGCTCGTGGCTGGAGAGATTGCAGTGAACAGCATGGTTGATTTTTCCGTCCTCAATGTTTCCACGAACGAGATTCCCGAAGGTGAACGCATCCCGCTGCTTCGCGACTTCTATTGCCGTGGGGTGTTGAAAGCGGAGGTCGAGGCAAGGGAGGGAAGACCGGCCGCGGCGAGCTTCACGTCCCACGTCTTGCCGGAAGCCCAGCTGTTGATCGGAGGATTGTGCGGAGCGCGGGTCATTCGCACCAGGCAACTGGTGGCCGACGGCGACGACAGCCTCGCCCTGATCGTGAACAGGTCGGGCGTTCTCGGGATATCCGAGCGAGGACATGATCTGAGTCTTCGTGCGGGAGAGGCGGTCCTGACGAGCGCGGAGGACGTCACGACGTTCGAGCGATTGTCACTGGGCAGCTGCTTCTCGCTGCGGGTGCCGAGACGCGTGCTGTCGCCGATGATCGTGGATGTCGATGATGCGGTGATGCGTGTCATGCCGGAGAGCTCGACGGGACTTCGATTGCTGGTCGATTACGCGGTGACGCTGGTGCGGGAGAAGGTGTTCGCGATGCCCCATTTGCGGCAGCTCGGGGTCGGGCATCTGCACGATCTTCTGGCAATCGTCCTCGGTGCCACCAGCGAGCCGCTGGAGCTGGCCGGGCGGCGCGGCGTCAAGGCGGCGCGGCTGCAGAAGGCGAAAGTCTCCATCGCCAACAATTGCTGGCGGCAGGATCTCTCGGTGGCCACGGTTGCCCAGGAACTCGGCGTCACGCCGCGTTATCTCCAGCGCCTGTTCGAGGCCGACGGCAAGACGTTCTCCTCCTTCCTGATCGATCAGCGCGTCAAGCGCGCCCATCGCATGCTGCGCGAGCCCGAATTCGCCGAGCGGACCGTGAGCTCGATCGCCTACGATGTCGGCTTCGGCGATCTCTCCTATTTCAACCGCTGCTTCCGGCGGACCTACAACGCGACGCCAAGCGACGTCAGGAGCGGCGAAATGCCGTAGCTGTCGCGACTGATTTCAAACCAATTTCAATCGACGGGCAGGGATCTGGCCGATCCCTGATCGCGAAGTCATGACCACCGCCTTGCGTGCGGCGTCGGCAGCCGGAGTGTTGAATGCGCCGCTTTTTCTTCGACCTCATGGTCGGCAATGTCGTGAAGATCGACCCCGGCGGCATGGTCTTCGAGCAGGCCAACGCGACATTCGTGGTGGCCGACGAGATGGCCAGACATCTGTTCGTCTGGCGTGACGATTTGCGCGACCGCGATGCCTGCATCCGCGTGAGAGACGCCGGCGGGCGCGAGATCTATCGCGCCGCGGTCTGGTCGGAGAATGCGGAAAAGGTCGGCTGGGACGAGGCGTGAGCGTCCCGGTGACAGTGTCGCAACTGTGCACCAGTGACCGGCAAAACGGCACTGGTTCGTTCCGGGACGAAGTCCGGCCGCCTCCGTCCAAGTCGAGCGCGGCAGACGTTTCTACCGTGGAGATCGGCGATTCCGATTTCGCTGCATCGGCCCTCTCCGATCGGAGAAGGCCGGCTGAAGCACGCCCGCGCGCGAGTGGGCCTCGACTGGGGAATGAAAATGAAACGAAGGCTCGTTGCGACCGTCAGCCGGCGCCTGCTGCGGATTCCGCACCGGCACGGTGAGGGGGGCGTTCGCGTCGCGTTCTGAGCCGGCATCCAGCCCTGGCGGCTCTCGCGCGACGCCCGCCGGCCGGGCTCCATCCGCCCGGCCGGCGTGTCCTCCGATCGGAGGATGTCGCATGCTGTGGTTGTGGTATGCTTGGTGATATTGATCACTCAGGCCATTTCAAACCATGCACGAAGCTCGGAAGCTGCCCGAACTCGTCGAGTCCATCTATGACGCCGGACTCGAGCCCTCGCTATGGAATGACGTCGTCACCGGCATCCGCGACTTCGTCGGCGGTCAGGCCTGCGGGCTGTTTTCCAAGGATTCGATCAGCAAATTCGGCGTCACCCATTACTATTGCGGCGCGGACCCGCACTACATCCAGCTCTATTCCGAGACCCATTCGAAGTTCGATCCGCTGACGGTGCTGCCGCCGCATGGCGAGATCGTCAGCATTCCGGATCTGGTCAATTTCGAGGAATATCGGAGAGGGCGCTTTTACCAGGAATGGATGCAGCCGCAGGGCTGCAGCGATGCGGCCAATGTCGTGCTCGACAAGTCGAATGCGAGCTGCCCCGTGATGATGACGGTGCTGTCGGGCCGCCGGATGGTGGATCCGGCGATGAAGCACCGCCTCTCGCTGGTCGTGCCGCATGCCAGCCGCGCGCTGCTGATCAACCGCGCCATCACGTCCCAACTGACGCTGGCGACGGCGCTGGCGGACGTCCTGGACAATCTGGCATCCGGTATCTTCCTGCTCGATGCCCTCTGCCGGGTGGTGCACGCGAATTCCGCAGGCCATGCCTTGCTTGCGGCCGACGAGGTGGTTCGGTCCGTCGCCGGGCAACTCGTGACCGGCAGCCCCGAGGCCAACCAGACGCTGCGGGAGGTCTTCGCGGCCCGCAATGAAATGGCCCTGCTTGCCGCAAGGGGACATGCGTTTCCGCTGCTTTCACCCAGTGGCGAGCGCTACGTCGCGCATATCCTGCCGCTGTCGTCCGTGCTGCGGAACGGCAGCGAGCGCGTGGTCGATGCCGTCGGTGCGCTGCTCCTGCGCAAGGTCTCTCTCGGCGGCCAGTCCTATGGCGATCTGATCGCGCGGACCTTCGATCTGACGCCGGCCGAACTGCGCGTGTTCCTGTCGATCGTCGAGGTCGGCGGCGTCCCGGAGACGGCGATTGCGCTCGGCATCGCAGAAACGACGGCGAAGACGCATCTGCACCGGGTGTTCGCCAAGACCGGCGTTTCCCGCCAGGCCGACCTCGTCAAGCTTGCGGCGGGATTCTCCAATCCGCTCGTTCACTGATCGATGGACCGTTGCCGGAGTTGAACCTTTTGCTCTCGCGAGTGACTCACCTAGGCCGCCGGGCATGAAGAACATTTCGCTATCTCCATGTGTCACCATTAGCTGTTCCGATGCCCCGTCCTCCAAAACAGTCCGAGTTGATCGAGACGATCTATGACGCCGGTCTCCACCCGGAGTTGTGGAGCGATGTCGTCGTCAAGCTCAATGCGTTCATCGGCAGCCAGGCCTGCGGCCTGATTTCAAAGGACCCGGTCAGCAAGTCCGGCGCGACGCATTATTACTGCGGCGTCGATCCGCACTACATTCAGCTCTATGCCGAGACCTACTCCCGCTACGATCCGCTCGCCAGGCTGCCGCGTTACGGCGAGGTCCGAAACATCCCCGACCTCGTGAATTTCGACGAGTACCGCCGCGGACGCTTCTACCAGGAATGGCTGCGTCCGCAGGGCTGCGTCGATGTCGCCAACGTGGTGCTGGAGCAGTCGAAGTCGCCGTGTCCAATGCTGATGACCGTGATCCCCGGCAGGGACATGCTCGACGCCGGGCAGCGGGCGCGGATGCAGTTCCTGGTTTCGCATGCGAGCCGGGCGCTGCTGATCAACCGGGCGATCGAGCGGAAGCAGCAGCGTGCGATCGCGCTCGCCGACGTGGTGGACCGGCTCAATGCCGGCGTCATCCTGCTCGATCCCGCCTGCCATATCGTCCACAGCAACCCGGCGGCGGAGACGATCCTGGCCGCCGATGATGTGCTGCGGTCCGTCGCGGGCCGGCTCGTGGCACGGTCCTCCGCTGCAAATTCGGCTCTGCGCGACATCTTCCGCGATGCAGGCGAGGTTGCCCTGGCGGCGGCTTCGGGGCGGAAAATTCCGCTGATGTCGCATGACGGTTCCTACTACGTCGCTCACGTAATCGCGCTGCCGTCGCTGCTGCGTGAAGGCGCGGCGGAGCGCAGCTCGGCCGTCGGCGCCCTGTTTCTGTGGAAGGCGGAACTCGACGGACGCTCATGCGCCGGCCTGATTGACCGCACCTTCGATCTGACGCCTGCCGAGCTCAGGGTGTTGCAGTCGATCGTCGAGGTCGGCGGCGTTCCGGAGACGGCGGTTGCGCTCGGCATCGCGGAGACGACGGTGAAGACGCATCTGCATCGCGTTTTCGCCAAGACCGGCGTCTCCCGTCAGGCCGATCTCGTCAAGCTCGCGGCCGGATTCTCCAATCCGCTCGTGCACTGACGCGCACGGCAAGCGCAGGCGAGTCGCCTCAGCTCGCGATAGGTTCAAACAGAAGCATCATTAGAAAGTTATCGCGCGTCGTTCGATCGAATGACGCGATTTTCCGCGTTCTCTTCTACTAGACGTCACACGATCGGTTGTTCGACGTTTCAGACATCCGTGTGAAGCAACCCACTGCAAGCGGAAGTGAATCCCGCCAATCTCTCGTACAGGTTGAGAGGAGATTGTCATGCCAACGGCGTCACCCGGTCTGGCAGCCAGGTTCAGCGATATCGTCACGGCAATCGGCGCGGCCTTCCGCGAGCAGCGGGAAATCGACGCGCGACGCGTGCTGCGACGCTATCGCCATCTGCTGGGGCAGCCGGACGAAAAATCGTGTTTGAACGAAATGAGTCCCGTCTCGCGCGAAGAGGATATTTTTGAGAATGCCAACGGAGTTGATCCGCGCGAGCGCGCGACCGGCCACCCCACGTTCGAACGTGCGTAACGTCAACATCGTGGCGATTGCGCTGACAGCGGCGCTCGTCACCCTCCAACTGGTCGGCCTCGCGATGCTGGAGCGATCCCACGCCCACGCGATGCAGGCGTCATTTCCACGCGAACCGGCCGTTTGCACCGACAGCGCCGAAATCCGCGTCTCGCAAATTCCCTACGATTGACCGGAGGACGGTTTGTGCCTGATATCACGACTCTGATCCTGCTGAGCGTCGCCGTGTTCGCGGGCGCCTTCGTCTCCGGGCTGTCGGGCTTTGCCTTCTCGGCGGTGGCGGGCGCCATTCTGCTCCGGGTGTTTCAGCCGCTCGAAGCCGTGCCGCTGATGATGGCGTGCAGCATCGGCGTGCAGGCCACCAACCTCTGGGCACTTCGGCGCAACATCCGCTGGGAAGGCAGCCTGCTGCTGATCGTCGGCGGATTGATCGGCGTTCCCATCGCGGTATCGCTGCTCCAGAGCACGGATACGCATCTGCTCCGGCGCGGCTTCGGCATCATCGTCGCGCTGTACGCCGCTTACATGCTGCTGCGGCCGACGCTGGTGACGGCCGGCGAGGCTGTCGGCCGGCACTGGGTCGCCTTGATTGGGTTCGGGGGAGGGCTGGTCGGCGGCCTGACCGCGATGCCCGGTGCGATTCCCACCATCTGGTGCGACATGCGCGGCATGCCCAAGAGCGAGCAGCGCGGTCTGGTGCAGCCCTTCATCGCCGCGATGCAGGTCTTCGCGATCGCGCTGCTGGTGGGACATCAGGATCTGTCGTCAAAGGTGTTCATCGATCTCGCCATCAGCCTGCCGGCGCTGTTCGCCGGCTCTGCGCTCGGCGTGATCGCGTTTCACCGGGTCAACGAGACGGTCTTTCGCAAGACCGTGCTCGTGCTGCTGCTGGTCTCGGGGATATCCCTGATCTAGTGGCCTGCGCCTTCGTGATGTAGCTCCTGGACCGGAGCCACGCTGGAGCCGCTGCCGTGATGCACCAGCGGCTTCATGCCGGTGACGGTCCGCAGCAGCACGTAGAAAATCGGCGTCAGGAACAGGCCGAACACGGTAACGCCGATCATGCCGGAGAACACGGCGACGCCCATGGCGCGCCGCATCTCCGAGCCCGCGCCGGTCGAGAGCACCAGCGGCAGCACGCCCATGATGAACGCCATCGACGTCATCAGGATCGGGCGGAGCCGCAGCCGGCTCGCCTCGATCGCGGCCCGGATCGGCGTGCGGCCTGCGAACTCGAGCTCGCGCGCGAATTCGACGATCAGGATCGCGTTCTTGGCCGAGAGTCCCACCAGCACGATCAAGCCGATCTGGGTGAAGACGTTGTTGTCCCCCTTGGAGATCCAGACGCCGAACATCGCGGCGAGCAGACCCATCGGCACGATCATGATGATCGAGAGCGGCAGGGTCAGGCTCTCGTAGAGCGCGGCCAGCACCAGGAACACCAGCAGGATCGCCAGCGGGAACACCCAGAGGCCAGAATTGCCGGCGATGAACTCCTGATAGGTCAGGTCGGTCCATTCGAAGGCAAAGCCCGGCGGTAACGTATCCGCCGCGATCCGCGTCGCTGCCTCCTGCGCCTGGCCGGAGGAGAAGCCGGGCGCGGCCGCCGCGTTGATGTCGGACGACAGGAAGCCGTTGTAGCGGATCGCACGTTCCGGTCCCGCGCTCTGGCGGATCTTCAGCAGCGCCGACAGCGGCACCATGTCGCCGGAGGACGAGCGCACCTTCAATTGCCTGATGTCGTCGGCCCGCGCACGGAATGGTGCGTCGGCCTGGACATAGACGGAGTAGGTGCGGCCGAATTTGTTGAAGTCGTTGACGTAATAGGAGCCGAGGTAGATCTGCAGCGTGTTGAACACCTCCGTCACGGGCACGCCGAGCTGGAGCGCCTTGGTGCGATCGATGTCGGCGAACAGTTGGGGCACGTTGACCTGGAAGCTCGAGAACACACCGGCGATCTCCGGCGCCTTCTGCATCGCCGCCATGAATGCCTTCGTCGCCTCGTTCAGTGCCTCATAGCCGAGACCGGCACGGTCCTCGATCTGCAGCTTGAAGCCGCCGATCGTGCCGAGGCCGTTGACCGGCGGCGGCGGGAACATCGCGATGAAGGCCTCCTGGATTCCGGCGTATTTCTTGTTGAGATCGGCCGCGATGGCATTCCCGCTCAGGGCTGGACCCTTGCGCTCGTCGAACGGTTTCAGCGTCGAGAACACGATGCCGGCGTTGGAGGAGTTGGTGAAGCCGGCGATCGACAGGCCCGGGAAAGCGACCGAGCTCTCGACACCGGGCTGGGTCAGCGCGATGTCGCTCATCTTGCGGATCACCTCTTCAGTGCGATCGAGCGCTGCACCATCGGGCAGCCGTGAGAAGCCGACCAGATATTGCTTGTCCTGGCCCGGCACGAAGCCGCTCGGCACCTGCTGGAACAGGAAGGCGGTGAGGCCGACCAGCACCACATAGAGACCCATCACCGCGGCTTTGCCCGAGATCACCTTGGTGACGGTGCCGCTGTAATTCTCCGACGAGCGGGTGAAGGCCTTGTTGAAGCCGCGGAAGAACCAGCCGAGGCCCTTCTCCATGATGATCGTCAGCCTGTCCTTCGGCTCGTTGTGGCCCTTGAGCAGCAGCGCGGACAGCGCCGGCGACAGCGTCAGCGAGTTGACGGCCGAGATCACGGTCGAGATCGCGATCGTCAGCGCGAACTGTTTGTAGAACTGCCCGGTGAGGCCGGAGATGAAGGCGAGCGGCACGAACACGGCAATCAGCACCATGGCAATGGCGATGATCGGACCGGAGACCTCGCGCATGGCCTGATAGGTGGCATCGCGCGGCGACAGCCCGCCCTCGATGTTGCGCTCGACGTTCTCGACCACGACGATGGCGTCGTCGACGACGATGCCGATCGCGAGCACCAGGCCGAACAGGCTGAGCGCATTGATGGAGAAGCCGAACAGGTGCATCACTGCGAACGTGCCGACGATCGACACCGGCACCGCCAGCAGGGGAATGATGGAAGCGCGCCAGGTCTGCAGGAACAGGATCACGACCAGCACCACCAGCGCGATCGCCTCGAGCAAGGTGTGGATGACCGCCTCGATCGAGGAGCGCACGAACTGGGTGGGATCGTAGACGATCTGGTAGGACACGCCTTCCGGCATGTTCTTCTTGATCTCGGCCATGGTGGCGCGGACGTGGTCGGAAATCTCCAGCGCGTTGGAGCCCGGCGCCTGGAAGATCGGGATCGCCACCGCCTGCTTGTTGTCGAGCAGCGAGCGCAGGCCGTATTCGGACGCGCCGAGCTCGATCCGCGCGACGTCGCGCAGTCGCACCACTTCGCCGCGCGTGCCGGTCTTGACCACGATGTCGCCGAACTGCTCTTCGTTGGCGAGCCGCCCTTCCGCATTGACGGACATCTGGAGGTCGATGCCCCTGACGTTCGGGGAGGAGCCGACGACGCCGGCGGCGGCCTCGACGTTCTGCGCCTGGATCGACTTGACGATGTCGCTCGCGGTCAGGCCGTGCTCGGCGGCCTTCTGCGGATCGACCCAGACCCGCATCGAATAATCGCCGGCGCCATAGAGCTGGACGTCGCCGACGCCGTCGATCCGCGCCAGCCGGTCCTTGACGTTGAGCACGGCGTAGTTGCGCAAGTAAGTCATGTCGTAGCGGCCGTTCGGCGACAGCAGATGCACGACCATGGTGAGGTCGGGCGACGACTTCTTGGTGATGATGCCGAGCTGGCGCACCACGGCCGGCAGCCGCGGCTCGGCCTGCTGCACGCGGTTCTGCACCAGCTGCGTCGCCTTGTCGGGGTCGGTGCCGAGGCGGAACGTCACCGTCAGCGTCATCGCGCCGTCGGTGGTCGCCTGGCTCGACATGTAGAGCATGCCTTCGACGCCGTTGATCTGCTCCTCGATGGGGGTCGCCACCGTCTCCGCAATCACCTTCGGATTGGCGCCGGGATAGGTCGCGCGCACCAGCACCGAGGGCGGCACGACATCGGGATATTCCGAGATCGGCATCGCGAACAGCGAGATCAGGCCGGCGAGGAAAATCAGGACCGACAGCACACCGGCGAAAATCGGACGATCGATGAAGAATTTTGAGAGATTCATGGCTTTGCCCCTGGGCAATATCTTGGTCGTCTCCACACAGCTCCGCCGTCATTCCGGGGCGCGGGCAAAGCCCGCGAACCCGGAATCTCGAGGTGATGTGCTCGGAGTTCTTAAACTTCTAGATTCCGGGTTCGCGCTACGCGCGCCCCGGAATGACGGAGTTTGTCAGCGCTGCACCACGTCCTGGTTGCTGTGGTTGGAAGCCTGTTGCGGCCCGCGCGCGCCCATTGCGGCGACCTCGGTCTTGAGGAGGGCGCCCGGGCGCACACGCTGGAGGCCGTTGACGATGATGCGGTCACCGGTCTTCAGCCCCGCCGTCACGATACGCAGCCCGTCGACCGAGCCGCCGAGCGTGATCGGCCGGTAGACCGCGCGGCTGTCGTCGCCGACCGCCATCACGAACTTCTTGTCCTGGTCGGTGCCGATCGCGCGCTCGTCGATCATGACCAGCGTCTGCTGCTTCGGCTGGCCCATGCGCACGCGGGCGAACTGGCCCGGGATGAGACGCCCGTCCTCGTTCTGGAACACCGCGCGGACACGGATGGTGCCGCTCTGGCCGTTGACCTGGTTGTCGATGAGCTGGATGTGACCCTTCGCGGAGAGACCGCCGGAGGTCGCCATCTCGACCGGGATCTGGTCGAGCTTGCCGCGCTGGCCGGAGGCATCCGCGATCGAGTTCAGCGCCCGCAGCACCACCTCTTCATCCGCGTCGAACGAGGCGTAGATCGGGTTGACCGAGACCAGCGAGGTCAGGACCGGGGAGGCGGTGCCGGCGGCGACGAGATTGCCGACGGTGATCTCGAACTTGCCGACACGGCCGTCGACCGGCGCGCGCACCTCGGTGTAGTCGAGGTTGAGCTTTGCGGTCTGGAGCGTCGCCTCGGCGGCCTTCACGTTGGCGATGGCTTCGCGATTGGCGTTGTCGCGCTGGTCGTAGTCGCGGCGCGTGACCACGGCGTTGCCGACCAGCTGTGCGCCGCGCTCCAGCTCGCTCTGGGTGAACACGACGCGCGCCTTCGCCGCCTCGAGCTGCGCGTTGGCCTTGTCGACCTCGGCCGCGTAAGGCGCCGGATCGATCTTGAACAGAACGTCGCCTGCCTTCACCAGCGCGCCTTCGGTGAAGTTGGTGGACATGATCGCACCGGACACGCGCGGTCGCAGGTCGACCCGGTTGATGGCTTCCAGCCGGCCGGAGAAATCGTCCCACAGCACGGTCTGCCGCGGCTCGATCATCGCGACGGTGACGGAGACGGCTTGCTCGGCCGCGGCGGCCGTTGCCGTCGCCTGGGCTGCACGGAAATAATGACCGGTCGCGATCGTGCCGGCTGCGGCAAGGGCGCCCACAATGGCGACGCCGCCGAGAAGGCGGCGGAAACGACCGGTGCGGACGGTATTTTGGTCAGAATTTTGGGAGGGATGCATTTGCGCGCTCCAGATATGTAGTGTTCACTACAGATGTGGAGCTGGATGCCGCAGTGCAAGATACTTATGTACCATTCACTAAGAAAATTGTAGCGGCATACCGCAAGAATTGGAAGCGGCAGAGAAAATAAAGCTAGAACAAATAGATAGGAATTGGCGTTAAGCCTCAGGCTGAACGCGAATCCCGAGGAGACAGGCACATGGGCATGGGACGCCCCCGCGAATTCGACGCCGAGACGGCGTTGGACCAGGCGATGGAAGTGTTTTGGCGCCATGGCTATGAGGGCGCCACCATCGCCCAGCTCACCGAGGCGATGGGCATCAATCCGCCCAGCCTCTACGCCTGCTTCGGCAACAAGGAAGGCCTGCTGAAGGCCGCGCTCGACCGCTACACCAAACTGCGCAATGTCTGGATGAACGAGGTGGTAGCGGCTCCGACCGCCCGCGATGTCGCCGAACGAATGCTGATGGGCATCGCCGAAAAGCAGACCGATCCGGCCAATCCGCCCGGTTGCCTGCTCGTGCAGGGCGGCATCGCCTGCGGCAGCGGCTCCGAGAACGTCCCCTTCGAGCTCGCCGCCCGCCGCGCCGAGAACGAAGACCAGCTGCGCGACCGCTTCATCCGCGCCAAGGCGGAAGGCGATCTCAAGCCGACCTCGGATCCCGCCGCGCTCGCGCGCTACGTCTCGGCGGTCTCCGTCGGCATGGGCGTGATGGCGTCCTCGGGCTCCGATCGCGAGGCGCTGCGGCAGGTGGCGAGCGTCGCCGTTCAGGCGGTGGAAGCGCAGTCGGCTGATAGAACCTGATTCATCTTGCGGATTGCATTGCAGACAGCGACGGCGGCGGGACGAAGCCGCCGAACTCGCGTTCGATCAGTCCCGCCAGCGCAATCGTGGTGCGATCCTCGAGATAAGGCCCGATGATCTGGACGCCGATCGGCAGGCCCGACGGCGTGCGCTCGATCGGGACGGCGGTCGCCGGCAGTCCGCAGGTCGAGGCGGGATCGGCCCAGATGAAGCACGCATCCGAGTAGTTGTAGAGCTTTCCATCTATGTCGAGCCGTCGCGCGTCGAACGGCTCGGACTGGTCTTGCGGAAAGGCCGGCACGGCCGCGGCCGGGTAGATCGCTGCGTCGAACTCGCGGAAGAACTGCTGCCACCGTTGCTGCAGCTGCAGGCGGGCCGCGTCGGTCGCCAGCCATTCGCGATGGAGCATGCCCCAGCCGCGGGCGCGCTCAGCCTGCATGCTGTGGTCGTCGGGCGAGAGTGCCGCGGCAACTCCTTGCGCCTCTGCGAGGGCGGCCGGTGTCAGGCGCGGACTTCGCGCGGCGTTCAACAGTTTCATGTAGAGCCGCGCGGATTCGACGAGATCGGGCAGCGAAATGCTCGCGCGCGCGACCCGCGCGCCTGAACGTTCGAGCCGTTCCGCCAACCGCCCAATGGCCGAACGCACGGCATCACCCGTCGGCATCAGCGGATGGGTATCGATCACCAGGATCCTGAAATCCTTGAGGTCGTTGTGGCGCGGGGCGGGCAGCGCAAGGCGATAGCCGATCCCGTCCCGCGTCTCGTCGGGGCCAGCAATCACATCGAGCGACAATGCGAGGTCCGAGGCGGTGCGCGCCATCGGCCCGACGACCGCGAGATCACCTTGACCCGGGACGGGAGGAGCCGGCGGCAGGCTGTATCCGCGCAGCGGGACCAGGCCGAGGCTTGGCTTGTGTCCGAACACCCCACAGAAATGCGCGGGCACCCGGATCGAGCCGCCGATATCCGAGCCGATCGAGAGCGGACCGAAGCCTGCGGCCAGTGCCGCGGCCGATCCGCCCGAGGAACCGCCCGGCGACCGGCCGAGGTCCCACGGATTGCTCGTCGTCCCGTAGATCTCGTTGTAGCTCTGGAAATCCCGCAGACCGATCGGGATGTTGGTCTTGCCGATGATGACGGCGCCCGCCGCCTTCAGCCGCGAGACGACGAGGGCATCTTCCGCCGGTTGAAAGTCGCTGAAATGCGGAAAGCCCCATGTCGTCGGCAGGCCGGCGACGTTGAACGGCTCTTTCAAGGTGATGGGGATGCCGAGCAGTGGAAGCCGCTCGCCGCGGCCAAGCGCGGCATCGGCGGCGCGCGCGGCGTCCCTTGCGCGATCAAAATCGCGAACGATGACGGCATTGATGCGCCCGTCCAGCGCCTCGATGCGTCCGATCGTGTGCTCGAGCAATTCCGATGCCGACACCTTGCGCGCGTGCAGGGCGCTCAGCAGCGCGCTGATCGAGCCGTAGTTCAAGTCGGCGGCGTCTGCGTTCATCATGAACTCCAATGTATCTCATCGCTGTGTCGAGGCCATCCCCGCTGCAGATTGCTCGGGCGCCGAACGTGCGATTTTGCAAGGGCATGGGGAGGTGGGTGCCGCGGACACCAGACCTGCTTGCCGGTCGAGGGACCGCATCATCCGAAACCGCGATGCCTTCCGTACGGCTAATGGTCCGGTGCAGCGGCGAACTCACGATTGGGGATAATGCAAGTCTGCGCCTGTTTTGCCCGACGGCGCAAGTGAATATTTCGCTTTTACAGAAGTTAAGGAAAGGTCAATGATTCGATCCGATCTCTACTGTGCATGGGGTTGTTTTCGCATTTTTTGTCGGAGCGTCACCACGCCACAGGGTCCGGGCATTAGCCGCCAGGATTGAACGGGAACCCCTAAGGGTTTTTATACACAGTTCTGGCACGCTCCCGCGCGTCAAGATCCGCAACCTGCATCGTCGCGTCTCAACGCGTGCACGAAAAGACGGGGCGGGCACTGTGGGGGCGTTGCTTCATGACTGCACTTGCTTCGGACGCCGGTTGCGCGAAGCGCGGGATCGTGCCGATCCTGCTGTGCGTCGTGCCGTTCAGCCAGATCCCGCTCGATGCCTATACGCCCGGCCTGCCGCAGATGGTGGTCGATCTCGCCGCCGATCCCGCCTCGATGCAGAACACCGTCACCGCCTACATGCTCGGCATGTCTTTGGCGCTGGTGCCGGTCGGCGTCGCCTCCGATACGCTCGGCCGCCGCCACGTTCTGCTTGCGGGGTTCGCCGTGCTCATCGCGATGAGCATCGCGTGCGCGCTGGCGACCAGCGCCTCGCTGCTGCTTGCGCTGCGCTTCCTGCAAGGCGTCGGCGGCTGCACCTGTCTCGTCGTCGCTTATGCGATTGCCGCCGATTGTTTTCGCGGCCGCGAGCTCACGGCGATCTCCGGCCTGCTTGGGGCCGCCTGGGGGCTGGCGCCGGTGCTTGCGCCGGCGGCGGGCGGATTCATCGTCGAGCTGACATCCTGGCGCGGCGTCTTCGTCGTCATTGCCATCGCCGCGGCCATCGTTGCCGCGATCGTCGCGCTGCTCTTGCCCGAGACGTTGCCGGTGGAGCGGCGCGCGCCGTTCGATCCGCGCCGTACCGCCGGCATTCTGCGCGGGGCGCTGGTCCGTCCGGGCTTCCTGGCCTTCGTGCTGGTGTTTGCCGCGGCGGCCAGCGCGCAACTGGCGTTCGGCGTCGTCGCGCCGTTCTTCTACCAGACCGGCCTTGGCTATTCGGCTTCCATCTACGGCCTCGTCGCGCTCGGCCTTGGCGGCGTCAATCTCGCCGGCGAGCTCGGCTGCGCGCATTTCGCGCACTGGATGCCGGCCCGTGTGATGGGCTTTGGCGCCTTCGCGCTGTTTGTTGCGGGCGCTGCCGTGCTGGCCGCGACAGGCATGACCCTCGGTCTCGATTTCGCTTCGATCACGATCGGCGGCGCGCTGGTGCTCGGCGGCTGCGGCGTGTTGTGCCCGATGATGTACGGCATGGCGCTCGGCCTGTTCGAGCGCGACCACGGCCTGATCGGCGGTTTGATCAGCGCGCTCTGCTATCTCGCGGTGAGCGGCGTCATGGCGATCGCGGCGGTGCTGCCGGAAGCAACGCAGGCGCCGATCGGATGGCTTTATCTCGGCCTCTGCGCCGTTGCGGGCACGCTGCTTGCGATCTCGCTGCCTTCGGCGCGACACGCCACACAGACCTAGGGAAGGAACCAATTCATGACCACCGTCGGTATTCGCGGCACGTTCTTCGACTTCGTCGACGATCCCTGGAAGCACGTCGGCAACGAGCAGGCCGCCGCACGCTTTCACCAGGACGGTCTCATGGTCGTCACCGACGGAATCATCAAGGCGTTCGGTCCCTACGAGACGATCGCGGCCGCACATCCCGGCGTCCAGATCAGCCACATCAAGGACCGCATCATCGTCCCGGGCTTCATCGACGGTCACATCCATCTGCCGCAAACGCGCGTGCTCGGCGCCTATGGCGAGCAGCTGCTGCCGTGGCTCCAGATGTGGGTCTACCCGGAAGAGATGAAATACAAAGACCGCAACTACGCGCGCGAGGGCGTGAAGCGCTTTCTCGACACGCTGCTCGCCTCCGGCACCACCACGTGCCAGGCCTTCACCAGCTCCTCACCGGTTTCGACCGAGGAGCTGTTCGACGAAGCAGCCCGCCGCAACATGCGCGTGATCGCCGGCCTCACCGGCATCGATCGCAACGCGCCGGCCGACTATGTCGATACGCCCGAGAATTTCTATCGCGACAGCAAGCGGCTGATCGCGCAGTACCACAACAAGGGTCGGAACCTCTACGCCATCACGCCGCGCTTCGCCTTCGGCGCCTCGCCGGAGCTGCTCAAGGTGTGCCAGCGCCTCAAGCACGAGCATCCGGACTGCTGGGTCAACACCCACATTTCCGAGAATCCGGCCGAATGCAGCGGCGTGCTGGTCGAGCATCCGGATTGCCGGGACTATCTCGGCGTCTACGAGAAGTTCGACCTGGTCGGCCCGAAATTCTCCGGTGGCCACGGCGTCTATCTCTCGAACAACGAGTTTCGCCGCATGTCGAAGAAGGGCGCGGCGGTGGTGTTCTGCCCGTGCTCGAACCTGTTCCTCGGCAGCGGCCTGTTTCGTCTCGGCCGCGCCACCGATCCGGAGCACCGCGTGAAGATGTCGTTCGGCACCGACGTGGGCGGCGGCAACCGCTTCTCGATGATCTCCGTGCTCGACGACGCCTACAAGGTCGGCATGTGCAACAACACGCTGCTCGACGGCAGCATCGACCCGACGCGAAAGGATCTCGCCGAGGCCGAACGCAACAAGCTCTCGCCCTATCGCGGCTTCTGGTCGATCACGCTCGGCGGCGCCGAGGGGCTCTACATCGACGACAAGCTCGGCAATTTCGAGCCCGGCAAGGAGGCCGATTTCGTCGCGCTCGATCCGAACGGCGGGCAAGCCGCGCAAGCGTGGCACCAGTCGCTGATCGCCGACGGCAATGGGCCGCGCACGATGGACGAGGCCGCGAGCATGCTGTTCGCCGTCATGATGGTCGGCGACGACCGCTGCGTCGACGAGACCTGGGTGATGGGCAAGCGTCTCTACAAGAAGAGCTGAAGCGGACGGCCGCGATGAGAGAATCTCCCGATACGGCCGGCCAGCCGGTCGCCCTCGTCATTCAGCGTCGCATCGCCGACGACGGCTTTGCCGCGTTCGCGCGGTGGAACGGCGAGGTGGGCGAGGTGCTCAAGGCATGGCCCGGCTTCCTGGGGCAGGAGGTGGTGCCGCCGCAGCCGCCGGCGCATGTGGACTGGGTCACGATCCTGCGTTTCGCAAGCCCCGCCGCCGCACGCGCCTGGCTTCAGAGCGATGTGCGCGCGCGCCTGATTGCAGAGGTGCAGCGTTTCTTCGTCGGTTCGGAGGACGTCCACATCCTGCCCGACACCGGCGTCGCGCGCGACAGTGCGGTCTCCGCCGTCATCTCCTTCAAGGTCCCCGATGGACTCGAGGATGCCTTCCTCAAATGGCAGCAGCGCATCCAGGCCGCGGAGGCCGAGTTCAGGGGATTCCTGCGCCACAAGATCGAGCGGCCAATTCCGGGCCTGCACGACGAATGGATCATCATCCTGTCGTTCGACAGTGACGCCAACCTCAACGCGTGGCTCGACTCGCCGTTGCGGCAGACGCTGCTGAAGGAGGGCGCGCGCTTCAACGCCGGCATGAACGTGAAGCGGGCGAGCTACGGCTTCAACTTCTGGTTCCCGGCCGGCAAGGTCCAGGCGTCGGAGCAAGGACCCGGCCTGATCTGGAAGAGCAACCTCATCGTACTCCTAGTGCTCTATCCCGTGGTCTACCTCTGGGGCTATTTTGTCAGCGCGCCCTTGATCGACAGTCACGGCATGCCGGTCTGGTTGTCATTGTTCGTCGGCAATCTCGTCAGCACCCAGCTTCTCGGCTGGCTTCTGGTGCCCGCTGCCTTCAGGGCGCTCGGCTGGTGGATCAGGCCGAAGGCGGCGCTCGGACGCCAGATCGCGGGATACGCGCTGCTTGCCGCGCTCTACGCGGCGTCGATGGGCCTGTACGCGCTGCTCATCGCGTGGCATTGGGGGCGGTGAGCCGTCCACCGCTGCGGACCGTTGAGGTGTCGTCGGGGGAAGCGGCGTTCGCTGGACACTGACGATCATGTTCGCCCTGACATTTCTCGGGACCTCGGCAAGCGTTCCCTCAGCGGAGCGCAACCATCCGGCTCTCCTCGTGGAGGCCGCGGGCAAACGCATTCTGGTTGATTGCGGCGAGGGCACGCAGCGCCAATTGCTGCGCAGTGGCGCCGGATTTCGGCGGCTCGACCGCATCCTGCTGACGCACGCTCATCTCGATCACGTGCTCGGTATCCCCGGCCTCTTCTCGACACTCGGCTTGCGGCAGAACTCCGACGCGATGACCATTCATGGCGGCCCGGGTACGCTCGACACCGTCGCCCGCATGCTCGCAGGCCTGTGGGGCGAGGGCAGGGCGCCGATCCCGGTGGCGTTCGCGCCTCTGACCGAGGGACAGATCGTCGACGCCGGAGACTTCACCATCGACTGCTTTCCGGTCCGCCATCGTGACACCGACAGTTTCGGCTTTTCCTTTCAAAGACCCTCGCGCCGCCATCTGTTGTCCGGTCGCCTCACGACCCTTGGTGTCCCCGACGGTCCCTTGCGCAGAGAACTGGCCGAAGGACGACCGGTCGTGATCGAAGGCGGCCGAACGATCAATCCGGAGGAGGTGCTGGGGCCGCCGAGCGGCGGCAGGAGGCTTGTGGTGATCGGCGACACCGAGACCACCGAGGGGCTGTCGCAATACGTCGCTGGCGCCGACTTGCTGGTGATCGAGGCGACGTTCCTCGATCGCGATGCGTCGACCGCGCGGGACTACGGCCACCTCACCGCAGCAGAAGCAGCCGCGTTTGCGGCCGCGAACAATGTCGGGCAGCTCGTGCTGACCCATATGTCGGGACGTTACGACGACAAAGAGATCCTGGCCGAAGCGGCAAGAATCTTTCCGAACACCCGGATCGCCGCCGACTTCGACCGCATCGTGATCTAGTCGCTGCCCTCAGCCCGATAATCCCGACTTGATCGCAATATCCTGCACCTGGCGCGTCACCTGCATCAGTCGCGGCAGCGCCTGGTCGCGAAAGGCCGGCATGTCCATGCGCATCGCGTCGATGGTGACGCTCAACCCTCCGATCACAACATCCTGGGCGTCGAAGATCGGCGTTGCCAGCGTACGCAAGCCGTAGGCGTTCTCGCCGTCGGAGACGGCGTGGCCCTTCTTCTTCACCTGATCGAGCCGGGCGAGCAAAGCATCAAGATCGGTCAGCGTTCGCTCGGACAATTTCACCCGAGGGCGCGCTTCCAGCCGTTCGATCTGCTCGTCCCGCGCAAGATGCGCCAGCATGACATGCCCGAGCGCAGCGCTGTAGGCGGGAATGCGCGTGCCCGGACGGCGATCCATCTTGTGACGGTCGAGACCCGCGCCGATGCGTGCGAGATAGACCACGTCGCCGCCATCGAGGATCCCGAGCGAGGCCGCATCGCCTACTTCGGGCACGAGGTCGCGCAGCAGCGGCTCGACGATCGGCCGCAACGAGCCGTGCGACAGCACGCTATAGCCGAGGTCGAGACAGGCAACCCCGAGGCGGAACCGGCGGCTTTGCGGAACGGACTGGACATAGCCGAGCTCGACCAGGGTCTGGATCAGCCGAAATGCCGTCCCGCGATCGAGATCGGCACGTGCGGCAATCTCACTCAGGGTCAGCTCGAAGGCCTCGCTGCTGAAACTCTTGAGCACGGCGAAGGCCTTGCCGACCGAAGCGACGTAATTCTTGGCATTCTTCGGGCTAGCTTCAGATTTGTGCTTTGTGGCCTTGGCCATGCTCGAATGCCCCGCCAGGGTAGCCGTCGCCCTTGACGTGGCGGCGAGCTGATTTTACGACAGGCCAAGCCAATAACAAATGTTCGCATTCCGAACAACATCGATTTGACGATCGGAGGAAGTTTGTCGACATCATCGCTGCACCCTCATGGCGTCTTCTCCGCCGCGCTGACGCCGCTCGACGCTGAGCTCGCCCCCGATCATGCTCGCTTCGTCGCGCATTGCCGCTATCTGCTGGACGAAGGCTGCGACGGCATCGCGCTGCTCGGCACGACCGGTGAGGCGAACTCCTTTTCGGCCACCGAGCGCACCGCACTGCTCGAGGCGGTGGTCGCCGCCGGCATCGCGCCGCAGCGGCTGCTGCCCGGCACCGGCGTCGCCGCGCTCAGCGAGACCATTGCGCTGACGCGCCACGCGCTCTCGGTCGGCGTCGAGACCGTCGTCATGCTGCCGCCGTTCTACTACAAGGGCGTTACCGACGACGGCATCTTCGCCTCCTACAGCGAAGTCGTGCAGCGCATCGGCGATGCCAGGCTCAAGGTCGTGCTCTATCACATCCCGCAGATGTCGGCGCAGCCGATCTCGCATGCGCTGATCGAGCGGCTGCGCGCGGCTTATCCGTCCACCTTCACCGGCATCAAGGACTCCTCCGGCGACTTCGTCAACATGACCGCGATGGTCGAACGCTTCCCGGGCTTTGCGGTCCTGGTCGGCGCCGATCCGCTGCTGCTGCCGCTGCTGCGCAAGGGCGGCGCGGGCTGCATCACCGCGACCTCCAATCTCGTCGCGCGCGACCTTGCCCATGTCTACGGGCATTTTGGCGATAGCGACGACGACTCGGCGCTCAAGGCGGCGCAGGCGCGCATCGTCAAAGCGCGCGAACTGGTCTCGCGCTTCCCGCAGATGGCCTCGCTGAAGGCGCTGGTGGCCGATCGCACCGGCCACGCCGGTTGGCAGCGCCTGCGGCCGCCGCTGGAGTCCTTGCCGCCTGCCGAGGCGAAGGAGCTGCTCGCGGATGCGGCTGCATTCGCTGCCGTTGCCGTCTAGGCTTGGCACGGGCGACGAGGCGATCCGATGTTCGACCCTTTCCATGATGCGTTGAGCGGGCTCGCTGCGATCGTTGGCGACAAGCACGTCATCGCATCCGGGCCCGACCAGGAGCCCTATGTGGTGGACTGGCGCGGGCGGTATCACGGCCGTGCCGTCGCGGTGGTGAAGCCCGGCTCGACCGCCGAGGTTGCTTCCGTCGTCAAATACTGCGCCGGGAAAGGACTTACGATCGTGCCGCAAGGCGGCAACACCGGGATGTGCGGGGCCGCGACTCCGGACGATCGTGCGGGCAATGTCGTGATCCGGCTCGATCGCATGCGAACCGTGCGCGACGTCAGCCCGCTCGCCAACACGATTACCGTGGAGGCTGGCTGTATTCTCGCCGAGGTGCAGAATGCGGCCCGGGCCGTCGATCGTCACTTCCCCTTGAGCCTGGGTGCCGAGGGCTCCTGCCAGATCGGCGGCAACATCTCGACCAATGCAGGGGGCACGGCCGTGCTGCGCTACGGGCCGACGCGCGATCTTGTGCTCGGGCTGGAGGTCGTGCTGCCCGACGGGCGTGTCTTCGACGGCCTGCGCGCGTTGCGCAAGGACAATACCGGATATGCGCTCAAGCAGCTCTTTATCGGTGCGGAGGGCACGCTCGGCATCGTCACCGCGGCAGTGCTGAAACTGTTCGCGCCGCCGCGCAGCTCGGCTCTGGCGCTCTTGAAATTGCAGGGCGTCGAGCAGGCGCTCGAGATCATGCAACGCCTGCGCGGTGCAGTCGGCGACCGGCTTGGCAGCCTCGAGATCATGTCGCGGTCGCAGATTGAGGCGATCGCGCAGACCGTGCCTGATGTCACGATCCCGTTCGAGCTGACGACGCCGTGGTATCTGATCGTCGAGCTGACCGACACGCTCGCGGGCGTCGACCTCGACGAGCTGCTTGCTGCGGCGCTGGCGGAGGCGATGGATGCAGGGCTTGCCGATGACGTCATTCTCGCGTCCAACCTTGCGCAGGCGAAGGCGATCTGGGCGGTCAGGCACAGCGTGTCCGAGGGCAACAAGCGCAGCGGCTATGTCGTCTCGCACGACAGCGTGGTGCCGCTGGAGCGTCAGGCGGCCTTCGTCACCGAGGTCGATGCGAGGATCAAGGCCGCCGTGCCGCATGCGCGCGTCGTCATGCACGGCCATATCGGCGACGGCAACATCCACGTGATCGCCCTGGTCGACCGCGCATACTGCCAGGATCCCGGCACCACGGCCGCGCTGGTGGCGCAGATCAACGAGATCGTCGACGACGAGACCGCGGCACAGGGTGGGGCGATCAGTGCCGAACATGGCATCGGGATCACCAATCGTGGCCGGCTTGCCCGCGTTGCCGATTCGCTCGATATCGAGCTGATGCGCGGCATCAAGCAACTGCTTGATCCCGACGGCCTGATGAATCCCGGCAAGATTTTTGGCGCGGGAGCGGCATGACGATGACGAGCGTCCGCCTGCTTGCCGACGATCTCACCGGTGCGCTTGACACCGCTGCGGAGTTCGTCGGCCTGTGCGGACCGTTCAACGTCACCTGGCCGGAAGCGTCAGCACCGCTGGATTCCGGGAGTCTCGCGATCGACAGCGGCAGCCGCGAGCGGTCGAAGGCTGAGAGCATCGAGATCGTCGGACGGCTTGCGCAGCTGCTTCAGAGCGGAACGATCGCCTACAAGAAGGTCGACAGCCTGCTTCGTGGCGCGTGGGCGGCCGAGCTTGGCGCCTGCCTGCGTAGCCGCCATTGGACCTCGTGCGTGGTCGCGCCGGCCTTCGACTATCAGGGGCGCCGCACCGTGGGTGGCCAGCAATTTGCGCGTACGGTGCAAGGCGATTGGCATCGTGTCGGCGACAATCTCCTGACCCAAATGCAACGCGAGGGCATCGAAGCGCGGCAGGGCGCGGCCGATACGCTGTCGCAAGGCGGCGTTCAGGTCTTTGATGCCGAGAGCGATATTGACCTCGATCGTGTCGTCGAAATCGGACGGCGCATGCCCGGGCCCGTACTGTGGTGCGGCAGCGGCGGGCTGGCCGGGGCGCTCGCCCGCAGCCATCGCGCCGATTCGCCGGACCATCTGAAGCTGCCGGTGCTGGGGCTGTTCGGCTCAGACCAAGCGACTACCGCAGCGCAGCTTGCGGCATGTGGGGGCGCCACCGTCGCGCTCACTGAAGGTGAGGGCGCAGCGCGGGTCCGGCGCAAGCTGGCCGCCGACCGCGTGGCGCTGGTCGAATTCTCTCTTCCCAATGGCCTGACCCGCGCCGAGGCGGCGCGGCGGATCGCGCGTGAAATGACGGCCCTGATTGCGGCACTTGAACCGCCGGGCACGCTGATCGTTGCCGGTGGAGAGACCTTGAAGGCCGCATGCGTCGCTCTCGGCGCGCAGGCGCTGCAGGTGACAGGACGTATCGTGCCGGGATTGCCGCGCTCGATCCTGCGGGGCGGCCGCTGGGCCGGCGTCGATGTCGTTTCGAAATCCGGCGCATTCGGCACCAGCGAGCTCTGGCGCGATCTGCTCCGGACCAATCATTTGCTCAACATGGAAGGTCCGACATGACCTCTCGCCATCTTGCCATCACCATGGGCGATCCGGCCGGGATAGGGCCGGAGATCATCGTCAAGGCCTGCGTCGCGCTGAAGGACCGGATCGCGACGGGCGATCTGCGTCTGCTGATCATCGGCAGCGGCGCGGCACTCGACGGCGCGAAGGCGTCGCTCGGCGCGGGCGTTGCGATCCCGCAGGTGGCAGCCGACGATCGCGAATGGCCCAATCTCTGTTACCTGCAAGCCGACGCTGAAGGCGATCCGATCAAGCCCGGCGTGCTCAGCGCCGACGGCGGCCGATTCGCCTACAAGGCGATCGAGCAGGGCGTGCGTCTGACGCAGGCCGGACGGACGTCCGCGATCGTCACGGCACCGCTCAACAAGGAAGCGCTCAACAAGGCCGGCTATCATTTCCCCGGCCATACGGAGATGCTGGCGCATCTGACCGGTGTGCGCGGCTCGGTGATGCTGCTCGCCCATGGCAACATGCGCGTCAGCCACGTCTCGACCCATGTGGCGCTGGAGGATGTGCCGAAGCGTCTGACGCCGGAGCGCTTGCGCATGGTGATCGACCTCACCAACGATGCCTTGCTGCGGCTGAGCATCGCCAAGCCGAAGATCGCCGTCGCCGCGCTGAATCCGCATGCTGGCGAGGGCGGCCTGTTCGGCCGGCAGGATATCGACGTGTCGGCTCCTACGATCGCCAAGGCGGTCGCCGACGGCCTCGATGTCGTCGGCCCCGTGCCGGGCGATACCATCTTCGTCAAGCTGCGCGCCGGCCAGTACGATGCCGCGGTCGCGATGTATCACGACCAGGGGCACATCCCCGTAAAGCTGCTCGGCTTCCAGATCGATCCCGCGACGGGCCGCTGGCAGGAGCTTTCCGGCGTCAACATCACGCTGGGCCTGCCGATCATCCGCACCTCCGTCGATCACGGCACCGCTTTCGACATCGCCGGCAAGGGCATCGCCAACGAGCACAGCCTGATCGAGGCCATCGACTATGCCGAGCGGCTGGCCGCCGGCGCCTCTGCATCCAGATGACGAGATCGAGCGCACGATGACCAACGCCTTCACGCCCATCGAAATCCTTCGCCCCACCGTCCTCGAGTTCGGCTGCGGCACGATCACCGCAGCGGCGCGCTTCGCCGAGCGCATCGGCGCCAAGCGGCCGCTGGTGATCTCCGACCCGTTCAATGCACGCCGCGTCGACACGCTGGCGCTGCCGGGCGCAGTGAAGCTGTTCGGTGAGGTCAAGCCGGAACCCGACCTGCTCAATCTCGAAAAGGCCGTGGCGATGGCGCGCGAGGTCAAGCCCGATCTCGTCATCGGCTTCGGCGGCGGCAGCGCGATGGATCTCGCCAAGCTGGTTGCCGTTCTCTGTACATCGGATGTGGCGTTTGCCGACATCGTCGGTCCCGAGAAGGTGGCCGGCCGCAGCGTCGCGCTGATGCAGATCCCGACCACGTCGGGCACCGGCAGCGAGGCCGGCACCCGCGCGCTCGTCACCGATCCCGTCAGCCAGAACAAGCAGGCGGTGCAGAGCCGCTTCATGCTGGCTGATATTGCCATCGTCGATCCGGACCTGACGATGACCGTGCCGAAGGAGGTCACCGCGGCCACCGGTGTCGACGCGCTGGCGCATTGCGTCGAGGCCTATACCAGTCGCAAGGCGCATCCGGTGATCGATCTCTATGCGCTCGAAGGCGCGCGGCTGGTCGGGCAATATCTCGGGCGCGCGGTGGCCGACGGCGGCGACCGCGAGGCGCGCGCCGGTCTGGCGCTGGCCTCGCTCTATGGCGGCTATTGCCTCGGGCCGGTGAACACGACCGCCGGCCACGCGGTGGCCTACCCGCTCGGCACGCGCCATCATGTGGCGCACGGGCTCGCCTGCGCGGTGATCTTCCCGCACACGCTGGCCTTCAACATGCCGGCGGTCGAAGCGAAGACGGCGGCGGTACTGGCGGCACTCGGCCTGCCGGCGCATGACGACGCAAAGCCTGCGTTCGAGGCGACCTATGAGTTCTGCAAGAATCTCGGCATCGAGATGCGGCTGTCCGCGCTCGGCGTTCCCAAGAATGATCTCGGCGTGATGGCCGACGAGGCGCACGCCATTCGGCGTCTGCTCGACAACAATCCGCGCGACCTCGGGCGGGACGCGATCCTGAACATGTACGAGGTCGCGTTCTAGCGGTGGCTGCCGCGCGCGGCAGCCAACAAAAAGCAGAATGACAACAGAGGAAACTTCGATGAAATCGATCTTGCTTGTTCTTGCCTCAGCGATGCTGCTGGCGACGTCGCCGGCGAAGGCGCAGGACGGCTATCCGTCCAAGCAGGTGACGGTGATCGTACCCTTCGCCGCTGGCGGCACCGCCGACATCTTCGCGCGCATGGTGTCCAATCATCTGCAAATGAAGCTCGGCAAGCCGTTCGTGGTCGAGAATGTCGGCGGCGCAGGCTCGATCCTCGGCGTGACGCGGCTGGCAAAATCTGCCCCCGATGGCATCACGCTCGGGCTTGCCAGCACGTCCGCGCTCGCGATCAACCCCACGCTCTACGGGCCGAAGCTCAGCTACCAGCCGGACAGGGATCTGGTGGCGGTCGCCCAGATCAGCGTCGTGCCCAACGTGCTCGTCGTCAACCCGAACAAGATCAAGGCGCGCACCGTGCCGGAGCTGATCGCCTACCTGAAGGCGAATCCGGACAAGGTCTCGTTCGGCTCGGCCGGCGTCGGCACCTCGCAGCATCTCGCCGGCGAGCTGTTTCAGCAGATGACCGGCACCAGGATGGTGCACGTGCCCTACAAGGGCTCGAGCCAGATGCTGACGGATCTTCTCAGTGGCCAGATTGATCTCGCCTTCGACAACGTGCCGCTGCTGCTGCCGCAGGTGAAGACCGGCCAGCTCGCGATGCTCGCGACCGCAACGCCCAAGCGCGCCGCCTTCGATCCCGAGGTTCCCGCCGTCGCCGAATTCCTGCCCGGCTTCGAGGCCGTGGCCTGGCACGGCTTCTTCGTTCCCGCGGCGACGCCGAAGCCGATCGTCGAAAAGCTCTCGGCCGAGATCCGCGCCTACATGCAGCAGCCGGAAACGGTGCAGAAGATGGCCGAGCTCGGCGCCGTCGCGGTCGCGGTCGATTCCGAACCGTTCAAGGCCTACATCGCTTCCGAGACCGAGCGCTGGAAGAAGGTGATCGAGGCCGCCAACATCAAGATCGACTAGGCGCGAGGAGTCGGCTGACCATCCACCGCAGCGCTTGCCAGCCCAGAGCCGAGCGGGTAGAACGCTGCCACGCCTGAGCCGTGATTTGCGCCAAACGCGCTTCCGGCCACAGCCGGGCAGATCAATAAGTAATTGAATTTGTTCGGCTATTCCGTTGGGGAATGGTGTAACGGTAGCACAACAGACTCTGACTCTGTTTGTCTTGGTTCGAATCCAGGTTCCCCAGCCACGCCTAAATTATTGAAATTGTTGAGCTAATAGCGCTTTTTCGGAAGTGCAAATAGCCGTTGGTATGTTGCGCCTGTTGCTCCCTTTTCCCCAATGTTTTCTGTGGTTTCCCTGCGCTCCCGGCAATTCGGCGCGACATGATGCGCAATATAAAGGGTGCAAACAATTTTCTAGACATGGTTGTATAGCGGTATAGGTTCCCACCAGTTGGGCGGGGAAACTTCCTTGAAACGACCGAAGCAGTTGCAGCAGGTATTTCGGGGCAAGCCGAAACAGCTGAAGAAGGACGTCACGGCTGAGGAAATTGAACTTGCCGTACGCGGTGTTAAGTACACACCCAGCGATTATCATTGCAAATTAGACGGCCGGTTAGCCCGGAGATATAAACCTCAAACCCCGTGCCCGCGGGACTTCACGATTCAGCAAGCGGGTGACGCGATCCGAGCGGCAATACGAGCGCGGCAGGTGTCCCCGCAATGGGTTGAAGACTTCCCTCGCTATTGTTGGAGAAAAATTGATGGGCGCTGGTACGAGGCGACCACGAAATTTGCTGATCCGGGGAACTATCACGCGTATCCGATCGACGAGGAGGGTCTCCCTCCGGAGCTAAGAAAATGAGCGGCTTTGAGATTGCACGGTCTTGGCTTCCCCGTCCCGGCAAGACTGACGCTGACGCGACTCTTGCCAGATTGCATATCCAAATCGAAGACAAGCCCGTTTCGGATTTTCTGGACAGCCGTGAGCAAAAGCATTCACTAGAAATTCCCGCCTATTATCTCGCTGAATGGATGGCTGAAAACTGGTGGCCGCTTCTGTGGGAGCCCAAAAAATCCGAAGAGGCCGTCTTTGATGCAGCATTTGTTCGTCGACATTCGTTCCTAGCTGCTCAGCGTGGATTCGCACTCCCCGACGTTAAAATTATTTCGGTTGGCAAGTCGGTTGAAGTTTCGGCCGCTGCTCGAACCTCAGATTTGGCGAAGGTAAGATTTTTCAATCGCGCTTCGGCATCGCTTGATCGAAAGGAGGTTGAGAAGGTCTTACGTCAATTCATCGAAGGTGTGGTCGTCCGCCTCGAAGAGGCGCACATAACCGACTCCTTCTTGCAGGCTGCCTGGGCATTGATTTCGTCCACCGACGAAGACGAAGCACTGTTTTGCAGACTTGCGGGCGCGCTCGGAGTATCGCCGTACGAAATTGCCGAACCGATTGCTGAGCTTTTTGAAAGGCTCGAAGTCACGCTGGGGCCGAAAGTGCTCCTCGATTTGTGCCAAGTGGCCACGATCGAGGATTTTCCCGAAATGGCGAAGGTGACTGAACAAGCGGTATCGCTTACGAAAAACGCACCGACATCGACGCTGTCGCCATTATCCACGTTCAAGATGCCGTCGGACAACGTCAATGCTGCCGCTCACCGATATGGTGTGCGCACCGCAGACTTTTTACGTCGGCAATTGGGTATTAGGGACACGGACCCGAATGGTGCGACGAAGGTATTTGAGGAACTGCACGTCGATCCGAAGAACCGCGTGTTTCAGAAGCACACTGATTTCGACGAAGCTTCGGTAACGGGTGCGGTTGTTCGTCACGATGACAAGATGAAAATAGCATTGCTCCAAGAGACCGAAACGAAGCGCCGTTTCTCTGCGGCGAGAGCCATCTTCTCTGGCTGGTCGGCCGAGGACAACGAAAGCATGCTGCTCACGTCGGCAGTCACACGTGATCAACAAGCCAACAGAGCATTTGCGGCCGAGCTTACGTGCCCATTGGCGATCGTGCGTTCCAAGGCGAAATCCGGAAGACTTACGGGTAGCGCCATATCAGACTTAGCTGCGGAGCTGCACATAGGCGCGGACGTTGTCAGGAAGCGGGCTACTGACAACGGTATCCACGTTTGATCGGAATATGCCGCAATCTGCACTTCAAAGGAGAACTTGCAATGGCTGTTTTCATTCATCTGACCCGCAAGGGACCTCCTGAGCGTGAGGTGCTGGTGAACGTCGATCGAATTCTGCTTGTTCAGGCGGGCCAACACGGCGGCTCCACGATCCTATTTGGGCATGAGCACACAATCACGTTTGTCGAAGAGCCTGGCGCTGTCCATGAAAGGATTGCGGCCGGACCCTATGTAATGACCCATTAAATCAGGCAGAATTTATTCGGACACGTTGTATGACAACGTTTTGCGCTGTATAACAACGTTAAGTAACTGATATTGCTAATCTAATTCGCATGTGATGTATTGTTTCCTACGGGAATCAACCCGAGCATCACACAGGTAACCTATGTCCGCACAGCAATTGAACGACTTCACCGTGCGCTGGCTCATGGCGCTCAAGACGTCGCAGGCCGATGGCGACCACAAGCGCGTGCGCATCATCATTGACGCACTCGCCAAGGCGCATGGCATCCCGGTGAACTACGGGCCCCGTTGACAGTTCACAGCCCGAACACATTTGAGGTTCCAGATTGCGGGACGATTTGATTCCTGCCGGAGCCTCAAATGTCCAAACGGCCACCTAAGTCAAAATCGAAGCGCCAGATTAAACAAGCCTCGCCTGCTGCTTCGCAGTTCAAAAAGTACTTAGTTCGCGGTGGCTTGGCGGCCGGCCCGCTGATGTTCATTGCGATTGCCTTCGCTTTCGCTCCTACAGGGACGTATCTGGTTCAAACCCCTGCCGGGCGCGTAATCGTTGAGCATCCGCCGATTACGCTCGCTCAAGCGTCGATAGCCCAAGCCCCATTTACTCAGGCGCCGGCCGAGCGGACCGGAGCTGCGATCCACATCGCTCCATCGGCCATTGGTGCAGGAGTCGCGGACGTTCGGGTGGTCGGGTTCGGGCAAGCGCTCCTTGACGAAGGAAAGTACTCTCAGATTAATCACTTCGAAGCCTATCGGACGCGCGGCGACGTCCCGACCGCTAAACCTGAGTGATGCGACTCCATAATTAACTGCGCCAGACACGGCCAGCAGCGCGGTTCGTTCGCTCGATCGCCGATCGGCGGAGAGTCTAGCACCAGCCACGCGGCGCCCCTTGGTGCAGCGGCCGATCGAAGTCCGTACGGTCACGTTGCCACACCTCCCGCCGCATTCGACTAGCAATGCGCCGTGGTTCTTCGCCAGGGGCCAGGATGTGCCGTCTGCCGCCACCCTTGCCGTGCTCATCGCAGAGCCGCAAAACGCCTTCGGTAACGATGTAACGACAGACTACCGTTTCCCCGAGATCGCCGGGCGCGCCGCTCGGCTGCGCCACGACGCACCAGAACGATTCCACCGTCGGCGCTTGGCGCGGCAGTTGTGCCGCGGGCTCGGGTTCATCACGGAGCCCGAAGGCCGCTTCAAGCCAATTGGTCATTGTCAGTCCGGCGTCGCGCCGCGAAGTCGACGCCATAGATCACATTGCCGGTCGGCGGGGTCGCTTCGTCCTGGTCGTCGGTGGACTCCGCATGCGCGGCCCTCACGATTTCCATTGCCTCATCGAGAGTGCAACCGATGCCCGCGCTGATATGCGAGGCTTCAACCAGGTGATCCAAGAGCCCGCCGGTCATGACGCTTTCTCCGAATTTTGAAAGAATGCGCGGCACTGGCAGCCGCCGGCCCGCACCATCAAATCATGCTTGATCCTGACCGCCGGCACGCCGGGGGTTCGCTTGGCTTCGTCAGCAACGCGAGCGTCGATATAGGCTTCAATGTCGTCGTGAAGCGCCTTGATACGATCGATATTGAGCGGCGGTGCCGGCGGCGGTTTCAATGCGGGTGCCATGGGTTCAATTCCTTCTGAGTTTGGCGAATTCGTTTTGGAGCGTGCGCACCTGGTTATCTCGGTCGCGCTCGCGCTTTTCGATGGTGACTTGAATGTCATAAGGCAACGCCGAGAATTGGAGTTGCTCTTCCTTAGGCCAGGACCGCGGTGGTGCGATCTTGCTGATTTCGTTCATCGCGACCGCGACGGGTCCGCCAAGTGTCGGGTCGGCAAGCCCTATGACCGAATGCGTTCGGCTGATGTCCTGGACCGCGCGCCAGACCTTGGAAATGCCCATGGGGGCGATATCTTTGACGAAGCGCGCAACAATAGCCGGCGACGCGTGGTGGGTCTTTTCACCATTCAACGCGCACCATTTCTCGAACATCTCCATCATCGGTCGATCCGGTGCAAACGGTGGTGGGTGCTGTGAAGGGCGCGCTCGAACGCGTGACGCTTCGCAGCTTCCCTGGCGGTGCCGAAGCTATCCGCCGTTTTCAGGTTCTTGAGATGCTGAATCCGGGCCTCGAAATCATGCTTGGCGAATTCGTTGGCGACTTCCGACGGCGACAGCTCTTTGCCAAATCGCAGCTTCGCTTCGGTCTGTAGTTCTGAGATGAAATCGTCTGACATGTTGTTACTTTCCTTTCGATCGGGCGAGCCGCAGGGCGACCGCATCTTTGAGTGAACCTGATTTGCTAAGTTTCGCGCTCAGCGCGGCCAAGCTGGCGTCGGCGCGCTCCGCCCCACGCGCTCCGGCGATTCCTGGTTTCTGCACGGGCGGAATGTTGTGCTTTGCAACGGCCTTCGCGGCCACGCGCATCAAGTCGTACCGAGCTGCCTTGACCAAAAGTGCTTCGGCGGACGCGCGAGGGAACGTCGTCTGATTGCTCACGGCTTCAAGGAACTGCCTCACGTCGGCGCCGTGCTCGGCAAGCATCTTGGGAACGTGCGCCTGAATGGCCGCCATCTCCTTTGCGGGAATACCCCTGGTCAATTCCGCAAAGCGGGCGTTTTCCTTGGCAGCGTATGCCTTAAACTCGGTTTGCTCGCGTGCGGTCTTCTGCGCCTTGATCTGCTGATTTGCGGCTTCCACGCGGGCCACGGCTTGCAGCCGCGAAAGAGCTAAACGGGCTCGTGCAGGGTCACGCTCATGCATCTCGTTGATGGCGTGCGCCCATTGGCCGGGCGGCATGTCGGCCAATTCGGGAAGATCGTTGAACAAGCTCGCCGCTGCAAACTTGCCGGCATCCGCCACGGCCGCTTCGTACTGCGCGCGCTGCGTATCGGCCGCCGTCACGCGCTCGGTGATCGCCGCTTGAACCTTCGGATTGGCCAACACCTTTTCGATATCTGCTTCGCTCTCGATCGACGGTGCGGCCGGCTTCTCGCCGCGCAACTTGTCGATTTCCTTTTGTGCGGCCTTGGTGCCGTCAATCTCCGCCTGTGCATCGTCGGCGCCGCGGGTATCCGCGAGCGCGTCCGCGGCCTGGTCAAGCGTCATCGTGACGTTGGCTGGCAGGCCGGCGGTATGCGTGACAATGCCCGATTCGCTACCGCTCAGCTCCTTGAGGCGCTTTTCGGCAGCTTCCCTGACGGTCAAATCATCCGGAGTTTCCTCCGTCGCGGTGTCCAAGGGCACATAGCCGGCGGCGCGTTCCAAGCCTTCCCGGCCATAGGCCGGCTCGCTCGTTTCGAACTGGCCGGTGTCGTTGCGCGGCGTTTCTGCGGTGGTATCGCTCATTGGTTCTTTCCCTTCACAAAGATTGGGGGTGGTCGTTTCGGTTGATTGGCGTTAGTGGTCACGGCAGCGGCGCCTGCACCGCTGCGCGCGAGCTGTTGAATGAACTGCAACTGACCAATGGTCCGGGTCACCATCGCGTTGAGCGCTGCGGCGTTCATGGTGGCGCCGTTCTGCAACAGAATGTCGGCGACCGCCTTCCGAACGGCCGGCGTGTTGCCGGTCACGCCACGGACGCCGGCATGCAACAGGGAGCCGATTGCGCCGCTCCAATTGCCAGTGGCGACATGCATGACGGTCGTCGGGTTGACGCCAAGGGCTTCGTGATCGGCGAGATTGTCCGCGGTACGCGAGCCGCCGAGCGCCTGGTTGCGGGTCGTGAACATCGTCTGTTCGCGGCCGATGCGGCGGTTCATTAAGTCGGCGCCGGGCGCGATCGCCTGACTTTCGGCCTGAAAAGCGTCGTTGATGAACGGCCGGGCTTTGTTCGCGCCGAACGCTGCGCCCTGCGTCTGAGCAATCGCCGGGTCGACGTAGCCCGATCGGAAAGCGGCCTGCGCTTCCGGACGGAGCGCATTAAATGCCGGGATGGTGTCTTCGGTACGTCCGCGAAGATACGCATCCCGGCCAGTGCCGATTGCCTCGATATCACGCGAGGCTTGGGCAAAGTTTCGGTTGGCCGCCAGGTGGCCGGGGCTTGCGGCTTCCATCCCGGAATCCAGCTCGCGGACGGCCTGGCCGATCAAACGAGCGCGATTGCCGTAGCCATTCTGCCGGGCGTTCTGCGCGGTGTCCGCCATATCAGCGCGAATTCGCTGTACAGCCTCGAAATCATCCGGGTTCACGCGCGCAAGGCGTTCGCGAAATGGTCGCAAGATCGCTTCGATGCTGTCATTGGGCGTGCTCAGGTTTTGACCGCCGCCCGTACCAATGTTCCGATCGAGATTGTTGATAGCAGGCACCACATCGACCCGCCCGGCGTCGCTTCGAACCGCGCCATATTCTGCGTCGGCCTGTGCGCCACGGGCAGCGGTAAGGCGTGCTTCGGTCGCGGCGGCCGTTTCCGGCGCGGTGAAGCCTTCGGCGAGCGCGTTGCTGATCCGGCGCCCTTGGCCAGCCTGGCGCTGTTCCAGGGCGTTCACAACGTCCGTGCGGCCTTCGCCGGGCGCCCGTGCGACAGTCGACAACATGCGTTGGCCGGGATTGCCGAGCGCATCCGCGAGCGTGAATTGCGGTTGCCCTTCGGCGGCTGCCCGTGTCACGTCGCCGGCAATGTCGGCCGTCGGCCGCCCGCTTTCCGAGACGGCCCGAGCCACCTGGCGGTTTGCGGCACCTTGCGGATTGATCCGCGCGAGGATGCTCGAAACGAATGGGCTGGCCGCAGCTTCCGCGAGAGGCGTCGCGCCGCCGATCAGGCCGCCAACAAGGGCACCGCTGATAGGATCGTGACCGCGGATAGCTGAATCGGTGCCACCGAGCGCAGCATTGGAGACGGCACCCATTCCAGTTCGCGCGGCAAAGCTGCCCGTTGCGCCAAACAAGCCGGGAGCCGCGGCGACAATCGGGGCCATGCTGGCCACGCCACCCGCGAGCTTCGCGCCCGTGTCGACGATGGGGTGCTGAGCGGCGAACTTTGCGTCCGTATCTTCCTGGTCGCGCAGCGAATGCGCGTAACGCTCAGACCAGGTTGGTTCGTTGAGCTGGTCTTTTTCATCGAACAGCGGATTGAGCGCAGGTGCGAGCGCGGCGTTTGTTGCGGCGTCCGCCTTGTTGAGCAGCCCGCCGAGGATCGGAACGCCGGTCGCAAACGAGCGCCCCACATTGTTGACCGAAACGGGATCGACCTTCGGCGACAGGCTCGCCGCGATATGGTCGACCGTCGATTGCTGTTCGTCGGGCGAGAGCTTGAGAAAGGAGTCGTCGACCGTGACGCGCTGGCCGTTGATATCGAGGGTTGCCATTATTGCACCACGCTCCACTTGACGCCGGTCGGCGCCGTTCCGGAAGCGCCCGCGGCGTTGCCGGACTTCAACCAAGTGTCAATGCGCTTAAGCACGGTCTGGCCTTCGGGCTTGATAAGCGGGCCGGCCTTTTCAGCAGCCATTTGCCCCATGCCGGCCACGCGCTTTTCTTCCAGCGCATCAAGCGATCCGTGAAGTAGCTCAGATAGTTTTTTGATCTGCGCGCGCTGTTGCGCCGGGCTCATATTGGGCGAAAGGTTCTCTTCCCAGGCGTGAATCTCGGCGTCGGACATGTTGGCGCCCTTGAACACCTTGGACATTTCCTCCGCAACCGCGTGCGCGTTGGTGCGGAATGCGCCGGGCTCACCGCCGCCGGTCGCTTCGTTGTACTTGTTGCCAACCCAATTCAGGCTTGGATAGTTGCCGTTGTGCAGATCGTCCGCCGAGTTCAACAGCGCGTCGACGTGCGCCAACGTCTGGTTGGCCGAACGCACCATCTCCGCGGACTTGCCGGCGGCGAAATCTCGCACGCTGGCGACGCGACCGCTCCAATTCGTCGCATCGAAAGTCGGGTCGTAAGCCTGCGCGGCCTGCAACATGTTCTGCCAATAGGGCTTCGACAACGCGAAGGATGATGGCGGCGGCTGGCGCCCTTCGACCATCGCCTTCACAATGCCGGCCTGTTGCGGCGGCAACGTCGCGAGATAAGCTCCGCCGGTCTTCGACATGTCACCGAGCCCGCCGCCGCTGGCGTCGGCGCCAGGTGCGGCAGAAATCGGCATCATCTC
Source organism: Bradyrhizobium sp. Bra78 (assembly GCF_024519855.1). NCBI lineage: Bacteria > Pseudomonadati > Pseudomonadota > Alphaproteobacteria > Hyphomicrobiales > Nitrobacteraceae > Bradyrhizobium > Bradyrhizobium sp. Bra78. Next base: position 152,334 of record NZ_JALJRE010000008.1, read on the forward strand.
GCCGGTCGCTTTGTTGATCTTGGAGAATGTCTTTTTGCCGAGTCCGTCTTCGCCGATCTGCACAATACTGAAACTGTCGTGTTGCGGACCGAATTTCTGCGTAACGATGGCCTTGCCGGCCTCCGGATTGAGTACCGCCACCGTGGCTTCCTGCGGCGACAGGCCCGCGTTGACCAAGGCGGTAAATTGCTGGCGCAACTGCGCTTGCTGCCTGTTCTGCAACTCTGCTTGCGGGTCGTTCCGCTGACCGGTAACCGCGGCCACAATGCTTCCGATCAGGCCGCCGCCGTGACGCATGTTCTGATAGCCCGTCATCAGGTGGTCACCGAGATCGGGCGACGGCGCGGGAGCCGCGAGCGCGGCCGGCTGTGTCGGTTGCTGCACGGGCGCGACAGTTTCACCGGTGTGCGGATCGTGCTCCGGGTAACCGGGGAAGCCGCCTCCAATTCGCGGCATTTGGTAATCGCCAACCGCGATTGGAGCGTTCTGCGGCTGCGGCGCTGGCTCGGCGGCGTTTGCATCCATGGGTGATGCAGGGAAGCCCGGACCTGCGTTCGTCGGCGCCTCGGCATACTGCGCGAGGATCGAGTCGATCAACCCGCCCTGCGTGGCGCCTGGCGCGTAGGTGTTGGGATCGTAAGCGTCGAAGAGACCCATCTCAGATGATCCTCAAAATCTTGGAAAGGACGATGGTGGGCGGAAGGATCGCATGAGCGCTGCCGCTACCGGCATTCTGGACGGAAATTCCAGTTGTCGCGGATGCAATGACAGCCGTCGTCATGGTGAATGCCCCACCTCCGGCAGCCGAGCTGCCCGTTGCGGGACTTCCCCACAAAGGAAAGGAAGTAGCGTGAGTATGCCCCGGATCGGTAACGCCGTGATTGTGGGCCGGCATTTCCGCAGTCGTCAAAGCGTGCGTGGCCGAGCCGCCGCCCGACCCGAGCGTTGCACCGTTGATCGTTCCGCTGTCGGTGACTACGTTGCCAATGCGTCCCGCGGCGCTACCGCCCATATCGTCCTTCCCGGCAATGAACCGCCCGCGAAGGTCGGGGATATTGAAGGTGGTCGAACCGTCTCCGGGTCCGAAGGTGGTCCCGACGGTGGCAAAGAGGCTGGCGTAAGTGGTTCGCGAGATTGCTTGTCCGAACGGCAACGCGAACTGACTATTCGGCGCGGTAAGTCCAATGAAATCGAGCATGCCGCCGAGCGGGATCAGATACGGGCTCGCCCCGTAGAAGCTCTGCAAATAGAGCGCATGGTCGGTGTTGTTGTAGACCGCCACATAGGGCGTGCCCTGGATCAATACGCCGGCCGGCAATTCGACATTCGGGGCCGAGCGCAGCGGAATGTTAGCGAACCCGTCGACCGTCATGGTGACACCGCCGCCGGCATTCGTGACGTGCGGCGTGAAAGCGATAACCTGGCTGGCAAAGTCCGTGAGATTGACGAACTGTTGGTTCGAAGTGAGAGCGTAAGCGGCCGACGTTCCCGTGGTCACCAGGGCGCCGGAAATGTCGTCGCGCCAGCGGGCCGCCGAAGCCATCATGGCGCGCGCGCTGTCGTTCACAGAACTCGGTGATTGTCCCTCTGCCCAATTGACCGTCGAATCTGAGCTCGCGTTCGCCGTCGCGGTCTTATTCCAAACCGATATGCCACCGTTGTTGCTCATCAGGCTTCCTCCACCGACTTGAGCACCACAGGGAAAGTGACAATCACGCGGTCATGCGTCCCGTACACGTCAATGAGCGTGTAGCGCGGTGGTAGGCGCCAATGCGTGGCCAGGTCGAAGGGTTCGGAGTCCCGATGGACAACCGGCACCCAAACGTCGCCCTCGCGTTCCGATGTGGGCTTCTCGGCGTGATAGTGGAGCCCAACGATTGCGTCGCCCTGGATCAGAGCCCAACGCTGCCGACCGTCTACGCGGTCATAGAGCGTGCCGGCGTCGCGGGATGGGGTATCGACCTTCAACGTGCCTTCGAGCATGGCGCAGGTTCTGAGGGCCTGCCTGGCCCATTCCGAGCTGCTCATTCCGCGGTGGCTGGCGGCGTCGATAACGGCGTCGCACAGCTGCGGCTCCAACCGAACATGCAGCGTGTTGGAACGCACTGTCGGCCGTTTATGGCGGTTCGGTGCGGTATCGTCGGTCATCGGGCTTCCTTCGAAACTGAAAAATCCCCGCGGCGACCAATCAAGGTCATCGCGGGGCGGTGTTAGTCGGAACGTTGCGTTACATTGTCATGCGAAAGTTATCGAAACGACAACGCGCAAGCGATTGGCGCAATATGAGCGCGATACGATATCGGAAGTATCTATTAGTGTTGAAGAATATACAGGACTAACAGATGCAATATCCGTGTTTCTCTTCCGGCGTTTTCTTCGCGCGCGTGCGCGAACGTGTCGCGTTACTCCGCCGCGCTGCCTAAATCGATCAATTCGCCAGTTGGACCGAAGTGAATTCGAAGCGCGTTGCGACACACGGTCAAGATTTCGTCCAACACCGCGGCAGGTTCGCGTGTCCCATCCACTGGGACGTGATCCCGGATCAGGCGCACCATTCGCTGTGCAATGTCCTGATCCATCCGCCTCGGGAGCCCAGGGTCATATTCGAGCAATGCAGGCGGCTTTGGCGGCGGATCGTCGCCGGCTCTCACGGCTCTCAACTCTTCTTCCAACTCGGCAATCTTCCTGCGAAGGGCAGTTGGACCATTGGGATATGGAATACCGTTTTCGTCTAGGTCCTGTGATCCGACTCCTTCCAGTAAGATACGCTCGACACGAACAATCTTGTTCTGCTCAGCAATTTGGTTTTGAGCATCGATTTCCATCTGCCGAGCCGCTGCCGCCTCCGGAAGCTTCTCACCCCATTTCAGCGGGTTGATTTTTGTCATCAGGAATTTGATGGTGTCGATCCTGAGGCGGCTGCGATTGACCCACTCGTGATCGCACCTGGCTCGCCCTTTTTCGTCAACGATGGTGTCTCTGCTGCCATCAGTCGCGATCTGGATAATCTCGTCGCTCCAAAACTCGACACACGCCTGCCGCGCCGCGTCATACCGACGCCGCTTGCCATCATCGGCAGCTATCCACCGGAGCACGGTGCTGCGATCAGGCATTTCGTTGTCGTCGCAGATTTGCCGGAGCACTTCGCCGTTTTCCAGGCGTGAGCAAATCGTTTCGAATATTTCGTCGGTGAAGGTACTCGGTCGTCCCACTTACTCAACTCCAATTTGCAGTTCAACTATCTGTTGACTTGATCCGTTCGAAGCGCTGCGACGCTCATTGAGACGTATTTTTCCAGGTTGATGCTGTTGTTCGCTTAAGGCTTTGAGACTGTTGTGTAGCGTGTAGCAAAGCGTAGCAATTTCGTAGCAATGCTACAGACCCGAAACGTAGCGTAGCGTAGCAAAACCCTATAAGGGTTTGCTGCTACACGATGCTACGGCTACGCGGGCGACGGGGGTATTTGTCCAGGTTGAGGATTGATCCGAACAAGTCCGTTCGGTTCTGCAATTATGTGTTGACTGAGTCCGGTCCGAATTCGCGCAAACGTCGCGCGTGGATTTTTATCATCCGCCCTTATCAGTCCGCCCTTGGCCAATTCCTCTTTCCAAAAGTCAGCGTATACGGCGCCCGCATCACCACGCTCCACAATCGCCCGCCTGAGCGCGTCAAGCGCGTGCGCCTGCTTGCCGGTGGTTCGCTGCCGAGCGGCTGTGCGGGCTTCCTTCGCCGGCGTAGCGGTCGCCAGGATGGTAGTGCTCCACGGTTTTGTTCCTCTGTCGTCATCGCCAGGAATATCAACCTTTTCGAATTCAAATCTCGTCAGTTCGCCGCCGTCTTGGTCATTGGCCTTTGTGATTTTCGCGGTGCCACCGTTAATTTGAATTTCCAAGTCGACGTGCCCTTGGCGGGCGTTCGAACCGCGTTCGCCGGCTGCGAGGTTTTTTCCGCTGTGACCAATGCTCGCGAGATGGAATCTGCTTACGCTCCCCTTGAGAACTTCGCGGAGTTGCCCGATGTGCATCGCGGCCAGGTTTTGCGTTTGCTCTTTATCTGCGTCGCCGCGCGCAATCGCTTTCCCCCAAGTATCGATAATCACAAGACCAGGCATAATGTCTGTGTCATCCCAAAATTGAAGCAGCGTGTGCCGAATTATCTCCACGCAACTTGGGTTGAGTAGGTCGATTGCGTGACGACTGATTGCGATTGGTAGACCTGACAAACCGTCGCGCTGCATATACGCACGCATTCGGCGTTCGGTCAGGGACGCTCTTTCTAAGGCGAAATAGACCACGCCGCGGTTTTCACTGATGTATTTGTCGGGGTTGAATTTGTAGCCGCGCCAATCGCGTCCGCTTGCTACATGCACGGCGAGGTCAAGCAACAACCCGGATTTGCCCTCGCCAGGTGGTCCGTACCAGCTTGAGTCCTCACCGAAGGCAATGACATTTTCGACCAGCCAATTTTTAGGCGCTGAGTCTGCGCATTGGTCGAACGTCCTGTAGGGTAGCGCGTATTGGAATTTTCTCGGCTCATCGTCTGACATGTTAGGGCCTTGCCGCACAGTGGCGGTATGAACCCCCCGAAGCGAAAGAGCTTGACCTTTTGGACTGGTTGCGTTATGAAACTAGTTGTCGAGCCAATTCCAAAACGCATTTCCAGCCCCCCGGTCGCGCGCCACGCGGTCGGGGTTTTTGTGTTAGGCGGCTTGTTCGAACGTCGCGTGAAAGATGCGCAGATTGAGCGCCCATCGGCCGGCGATCTTCTTTGCGCCAGGCACTCGGCCACCTTCAAGCGCACAATAGGCGCCTTTCACTGTTCGCCCGAGATGCGGCGCAATCGCATCGGCGCCCCACACGATCGTGTCGAGGGCAGGGGTGGCATTATCAGTTTGAATAGACATTGCACTCTCCATAGACGAGCCGCGCGCGAGCACGTTCGCGAATTGTGTTTTCAGATGGAGGCGGTGGATTTGGACCAGTTTCGACTAAATCACGGTGTCGATTCTGTTCCGGCCTGCTTGCCCGGTTGCATCGCCCGAAAGCGAAGTGAGCTGTTGCGGCAAGGACGCTTCCGCCGTGATGGAAGTCCCGCAACGGTCATGTTTCACTACCTACCCGAATGATGCGGGTGGATAACTTAACAACCATTTACCCGTTTCTGCCTTCCGCTGCGGCTAGTTCCTTAGAGTCGTCGCTGCGCGGGAAGAGGTGGCCGTAAAGATCGGCGGTGATTGCGATGTTCGAATGTCCGAGCCGTTCCGACACGACCTTGAGCGGCAATTCCAACCCGCCGTCGACTTTCCGATTGATGCACCAGGATGCAAAGAAATGGCGCAGAGCATGAAGGCCGGAGTATTTCGGCGCTTCGTTGTTGTCGGGCGCTGTGACCTTGGCGGTGATCAATGTCGGCGCTAATCCGCGCGTGACGATATTGGCGTGGTTTTCAATGTTGCCTTCGCCGTTGGGAAAAACGTATTGCAGTTCGCGGCGCGCGTTCCGCGGACATTTCAGTTTCCATTCCCTCAGGGCTTGGAGCGTGGCCGGCGGGATCGGGACCGCGCGCTCGCCTGATTCCGATTTGGGCGGCCCGATTCGGTTATAGGCGTCGGCGCGCTGGCGAACGTGAATTTCGCCCTTTTTCAGATCAACGTCCGACCAGGGCAGGCCGCGTAGTTCGGACGCGCGCAGGCCGCACCGAATTGCAACCAGCAGCAAAGGCCGCCATCGGCCCGCGGCAGCCCCAAGGATCGCGTCAATCTCGACCGGCGTCGGAATGTCCACCCCGATCTTTAGGCGCCCCTTGGCGCGCCGCTCTGCCTTCCGTTCCTTGCCGCGCTTCCGATTGGCCCGGAGATTGCGCACGACGTTCGTTCCGACGTGACCACGCTCCACGGCGTCCCCAATTAACGAACCTAGCGACGTCGTGACGCGCTTCACCATGTCCGCGGTGCGCGGTTCGGCCTGCGCCTGTCCGGGGGCGGGGACACCCTTGCGCAGCTTGTCTTGCCAGTCCCGAACGATCGCCACCGTGAGCGCCGACAGCTTCACGCCGCCAAGGTACGGGTTGATGTGCAAATTGAGGTGCTGCTGATAGCCGTCGACCGTGGTGCGCTCTAGGTCGCCGCAACTATCAATCCAGTTGCGGCCCGCAGCCTCAACGGCGATCGATTTCGACGCCGGGACGTGAACGCCTTTGCCGACGTCAACGCGAACCTGGGCATGAAAGGCGTCCGCATCCTTTTTGCGATCGAAGAATTTGACGTGCCGTTTGCGCTTGCCGCGCTTGTCTAGTTCGGCGGTGCTGTATTGGACCAAGTAGGCTTGGCGCTGCTCGCCGCTCTTCGTCGTCCACGTATGCGTTCGAACCGACATATGAGTTTCCCCGTCATTGCCCTGAATTCTTGTCTACTCCAGGCGCAACAAAGGCGCAATATACGGGGTATTTCTATAACAGTTTCAATACTCCATTCGAGACTCTGACTCTGTTTGTCTTGGTTCGAATCCAGGTTCCCCAGCCAATTCTGGCACTTTTCTCGAGACCTGCATCCGATCCCGCCGCCCGCGCGCGGCGGTTTGCCTCATCTGAAATGGCGTCGCCGGGGTCGGATCGCCGCGCGCTCCATCGTCCTTGGGACACACAACCCAAGGAGATCCGTGATGCCCTATGTCGATGGTTTCGTGCTGGCCGTGCCGAAGGACAAGATCGAGGCCAACAAGGCGCTCGCGCAACCGGCCTGCGCGATCTGGATGGAGCACGGCGCGCTCGATTACGTCGAATGCATCGGCGACGACGTTCCCTATGGCGAACTGACCTCGTTTCCGCGGGCCGTGATGGCGAAGGAGGATGAGGTCGTGGTGTTCTCCTGGATCGTCTATCGCGACCGCGAGACTCGCGACGCCGTCAACAAGAAGGTGATGGCGGACCCACGGCTGAAATTGGACGGCATGCCGTTCGACGGCAAGCGCATGATCTATGGCGGCTTCACGACGCTGCTGCGGGCACGCGAGATGGCGGGGTGAGTGCACGCCGAGACGCGATCCGGAACGGCGGCAGCCGCCGGATCGTACTCCGGATTGCGAGCGGGTCCTTACTTGATCTTGTCGTAGGCGGCCGCAAAATCGTTCAGCGGCATCGGGATCGCGATCGTCTCCTTCGCCATGTTCTGGAAGGAGACCTTCAACTGCTTGCCGGACCTCAAAGCGCCCAGCAGGTCCGCCGCGATCGGCGTCGAGGCGTAGCAGCCGCGGTTCTCGCAGGTCTGGATCTGGAGATCGACCGTCTTGCCTTCGTCGACCTGGAGCTTGGCGCCGATGGGAAGGTTGAGGCCGAGCGGCAATTGCAGCAGCGCCACCGGCGTGCGGGTGTCGGGCGCGATGCGGATGTTGATCAGGACGATGGTCTGGCCGGTCTTGGTCAACACCGCGTTCTGCTCCATCGCGCATTCGAGCGGCGCGTCGCGGCTGATGCTGGTGCAGCGCACGACCCAGCCGGGCTGCTGCGCCGGAGCGCCGTCAGCCTGTGCTTGCGTCGGAGCCGGCGCAGGCTGGGCCGCCGGGGCGGGAGCTGCGTTCTTCTTGGCGCCCTGCTGGGCGTACGCGGCGCCCGTCGACAACAGGAGGGCTGCGGCAAGGGCGGCAAGTCTGGATTGCATGAGCATGGCGAAACCGCGTTGGCGTGAACCTTGGCCATCGCTGTAGCGTCGCCGGAAGCGCCGTGCAAGCCGCTACTCGGCAGCTTCCTTAACGGTGCCGTGCTCGACCGCCGCGTCGCCTTCGCCGTCACCTGAGCGGCCCCAGCCCGAGAACCAGTTGTTGAGTTCGTCGAGATAGAGATAGACGACCGGCGTGGTGAACAGCGTCAGCGCCTGGCTGACGATCAGGCCGCCGACCATGGCGTAGCCGAGCGGCTGGCGGATCTCGGCGCCGGTGCCGTGGCCGAGCATTAGCGGCACGCCGCCGAGCAGGGCGGCCATCGTCGTCATCATGATCGGACGGAAGCGCAACACCGCGGCCTGGCGGATCGATTCCGCCGGCGTCTTGTGCTCGTCGCGCTCCGCGGCGATGGCGAAGTCCACCATCATGATGCCGTTCTTCTTCACGATGCCGATCAAGAGGATGATGCCGATCAGCGCGATCAGGCTGAAGTCGAAGCCGGCCGCCATCAGGATCAGCAATGCGCCGACGCCGGCCGAGGGCAGGGTCGACAGAATCGTGATCGGGTGGATGTAGCTCTCGTAGAGGATGCCGAGGATCAGGTAGACCACGACCAGTGCAGCGAGGATCAGCAGCGGCACGGTGCCGAGTGACTGCTGGAACGCCTGTGCGGTACCCTGGAAGCTTGAATTGAGCGTGGGCGGCGCGCCGAGGTCGGCCATCGCCTTCTGCACCGCCTGGGTAGCCTGGCCGAGCGCCATGCCCTGCGCCAGGTTGAAGCTGATCGTGGTTGCTGGAAATTGACCCTGATGGCTGATCGAGAGCGGGCGAACCGGATCGGTGGTCCAGGTCGCGAACGTCGACAGCGGCACCTGATCACCCGTCAACGGCGACTTCAGATAGAGCTTGTTCAGGCTTTCCAGGCTGCCCTGCATTTCCGGCAGGATTTCCAGGATCACCTTGTAGGTGTTGAGCTGGGTGAAATACTGCGTGACCTGACGCTGGCCGAATGCATCATAGAGCGTATCGTCGATCAGCTGGGGCTGGATGCCGTAGCGGGACGCAGTATCGCGGTTGATCTTGAGCTGGACGGTGGTGCCCTGGGTCTGCTGATCGGTCGCGACGTCGCGCAATTCCGGCAGCGTCTGCATCTTCGCAAGGATCTTGGGCGCCCATTCGTTGAGCTCGGCGAGGTTCGCATCCTGCAGCGTGAACTCGAATTGCGTCCGCGTCGGCCGGCCGCCGAGCCGGACGTCCTGCGCGGCCTGCATGTACAGGCGGACGCCCGGCACTTTCTCGAGCTGGGGACGCAGGCGCGCGATGATCTGCTGGGCCGTGGCATCACGCTCGCTGCGCGGCTTCAAGGTGATGAACAGGTTGCCGTTGTTGCCGGCCCTGCCGCTGCCGCCGATCGCCATGGCGATGGTGGCAACGCCCGGATCCGCCTGGACGATTTTGGCAACCGCTTCCTGCCGCTCCTTCATCGCCGCGAAGGAAATGTCCTGCGACGCTTCCGACGTCGCGGTGATCAGGCCGTTGTCCTGCTGCGGGAAGAAGCCCTTGGGGATCAGGACGAAGAGATAGACCGACAGGGCGAGGGTCGCGAAGAAGATTAAGAGCGTCGTCCGCCGCCAGCTCAGCGCGATGTCCAGAACATGTTCGTAGCCGCGCAGCATCGCGTCGAAGGCGTTCTCGCTCCACTGATAGAAGCGGCCGTGCTTGACCTCGCCATGAGCGCGCAGGAAGCGCGACGCCATCATCGGGGTGAGCGTCAGCGAGACGATCATCGACACGAAGATCGTCATCGCCAGCACGACGGCGAACTCCCGGAACAGGCGCCCGATGATGCCGCCCATCAGGAGCAGCGGGATCAGCACGGCGACCAGCGAGATGCTGATCGAGACGATGGTGAAGCCGATCTCTTTCGCGCCCCTGTAGGCGGCGGCCATCGGCGATTCGCCCTCTTCGACGTAGCGCGAGATGTTTTCGAGCATGACGATGGCGTCGTCGACCACGAAGCCGACCGCGATCGTCAGCGCCATCAGGGAGAGATTGTCCAGCGTATAGCCGAACACCCACATCAGCGAGCAGGCGCCCAGAAGAGCCAGAGGCACGGTAATGGCGGGGATGACGGTCGCCCAGAAGCTGCGCAGGAAGATGAAGATGACCATGACCACGAGGAAGATGGTCAGCAGCAGCGTGAACTGGACGTCCTCGACCGCGGCGCGGATGGTCTGGGTGCGGTCGCTGATCACCTCGATCTTGATCGAGGGCGGGATTGCCGCCACCAGGCGAGGCAGGGCCGCCTTGATCTTGTCGACGGTCTCGATCACGTTGGCGCCGGGCTGCTTGAATACGACGAGGAACACGCCGCGCTTGCCATTGGCCCAGGCGGCCTGCTTGGCGTCCTCGGGCCCGGTCACGGCCTGACCGATGTCGCGGATACGCAGCGGGCCGCCGTTGCGGTACGCGATGATGACGTCGTTCCAGTCCTTGGATTGCGTCAGTTGATCGTTGGCGTAGATCGTGTAGGCGCGCTTCGCGCCGTCGATGTTGCCCTTCGGGCTGTCGACCGTGGTGATCGCGATCTGGCTGCGCACGTCCTCCAGCGACAGCCCTTTGGCGACGAGCTTGGCCGGATCGATCTGGATGCGGATGGCCGGCTTTTGCTGGCCGCCGATGATGACCTGCGCGACGCCGGAGATCTGGCTGATCTGTTGCGCCAGCTGCGCATCGACGGAGTCGCTGACGGTGGTCAGCGGCAGCATGTCCGAGGTGGCCGACAGAATGAGGATCGGCGAATCCGCGGGGTTCACCTTGCGATAGGTCGGAGGCGAGGGCAGATTCTTCGGCAATTGACCCGACGCCGCATTGATCGCGGCCTGCACGTCGTTGGCGGCACCGTCGATGCTGCGATTGAGATCGAACTGAATGGTGACCGACGCCGTTCCCAGATAACTCGTCGACGTCATCTGGGCGATGCCGGGAATCTGCGCGAACTGGCGCTCCAGCGGCTGCGCCACCGAGGAGGCCATGGTCTCGGGGCTGCCGCCCGGCAGGTTCGCGGTGATCTGGATGGTCGGGAAGTCGACCTGCGGCAGCGGCGCGACTGGCAGCAGGGGGTAGGCGACGAGACCGACGAATAGAATGCCGGCCATCAGCAGCGAGGTGCCGATGGGATAACGGATGAAAGGTGCCGAAATCCCGCCGCCTGTCATTCCTGTCGAACCTTGTTCTGACCCGGATCCGAGCTTGCGACCGCCGAGGTGACGAGGCTTCCGGGCTGTACCTTGAACTGCCCGCCGGTGATGACTTGCTGCCCTGGGCTGAGTCCTTCCTCAACCACCGAACGACCGTCGATGGCATAGCTGACCTTGACCTTGTGCAGTTCGGCCTTGTTGTCCTGATTCACAGTGTAGGCGTAGAGGCCGTTGGTCGAATGCTGGACAGCGTCGTCGGGAACCACGGTGGCATCCCTCAACGTCCGGACCAGAAGACGCGTCGAAACCGACTGACCGGGCCACAGCGCGTGGTCCTTGTTGTCGAACACCGCCTTGAGCCGGATAGTCCCGCTGGTGGTGTCGACCTGGTTGTTGATGACCGCGAGCTTGCCCTCGGCCAGCGTCTTCTTGCCGTCGGTGGTGAACGCGATCACCTTCAGCGCGCCGGCCTTCTGGCCTTCGCTGATGTAGGGCAGTTGATCCTCCGGCGCGGTGAAGATCACCGAGATCGGCTCGACCTGCGAGATCGTGACGATGCCGGTCTGCGTCGAGGAGTTGACGATGTTGCCGACGTCGACCAGGCGCAAGCCGGCGACGCCGGTGATCGGCGCCTTGATCTGGGTGTAATCGAGCTGGGTCTGCGCGTTGGAGATGGCGGCATCGTCGGCGGCGATCTGCGCGGTGAGCTGGGCGACCGTCGAGCGCTGGGTGTCGACCCGTTGCGCGGTGGCGAACTCGCCGAGCTTCATGGCGCGCTGGAGTTCGAGATTGGCGTTGGCCAGGTTTGCCTCGTCCTGCGCCTTCTTGGCCTTGGCCTGGTCGAGCGTGGCTTGATAGGGGCGGGGATCGATCGAGGCGAGAAGCTCGCCCTCCTTGGCGATCTGGCCTTCGGTGAAGGCGATCTTGTCGATCTGGCCATCCACCCGGGTGCGGACCTGCACCGTGTTGAAGCCCTGAACCGTGCCGAGACCGGTCAGGTAGACCGGAAAGTCGATCTTCTGGACCGGCGCAACGCTCACCGGCACGGCGGACGGGCGCGGCGGGCCCTTCTGTGCGGTCTGGGTTTTCCCGGCCTCCGGCGAGCCGAATTTCCGCCAACCATAGTAACCCGCGGAGGCCACGGCCGCGATGATCAGAATCCAGAGGATCGGCCGGGACTTTTTCATATCGTCTCGTGTCGGCTCGTATGCCCTGAGCTACGAATTATGGGGCAATCATAGGGTTCCAGCGGGCTTGTATAATACACGCCAAGTTCCAGTGTAAACAGCACTATCGGTTGAGAATCCTAAACAATTGGAAAGCTTTGCACTGTCTAGGCAGCTCCGTGACACGACGGTGTGCAGTGCTGCATTTTCCCGCCACGAACGACCGGCGTGCAAAGCTTGTGCAATGCCCGGAAGCGGTGTGCACGGGACAGGCCGGCGCCGCGCGGGAGCCGCGATGGGGCGGTTCGCAAGAACGGTTCTAAATCGTGCGGAGGCCGTTTCGGTTGTCAGGAAATCCGGCATCGGCCATATCGGCGCGCTACAACGGGAGCGCGGCATGGACGAACTGAACGGCAAGCTGATCGCGTGTCAGATTCTGATCACGGGACTGATCGCGCGCGTCGCCAACGAGCAGCCTGATCCGTTGCGCTTCCTCACCGACTTCCGCGACGAGATCAAAGCCGTGGTTGGCGGCGTCAACATCGCCGGCATGGACAACAGCGATCGCGTGCGCGCCGTCGCGCAGAAAACCGTCGATGAATTGTTCTCGCTGATGAAGCCACCGAGCAGCGACTGACGATTCGAACGCGATAGTGATCTCGCGGCATTTTTCGCGGTCTCTTTAGAACGAATCCAATCCTGCTTTAGAACGATTTCAAACTGCAGTTTAGAATCGTTTTGATCTGGACTTATTCAAGGGGTTCTCGCGGCTTGCTCGCATTGACCCGCTATTTTGCGGCCGATACCAACACTCCAATCGTTCATCGAATTGAATGGACGAACAGGAATATGGGGCGTGTGGTAATGGGGCAGGTGGTCGCACCGAAGTCGTTGCGTTCGGTCGCAGCATTCGATGAAAAGTTCACGAGCGTTTCCGGCAAGAAGGTCTCCGCTGTTGCGGGTCTGATCGCGGCAGCATCGGTGTCGAGCGGCGCGGAAGCGCAGCAGTCGAACCTGCCGCCGGTCACGGTCGATGCGCCGGTTCAGCGTCCGCGCCCGACGGCCTCGAAGCCGACGCCGGATCAGGTCCGCGCACGCAATGCGCTTCGTCGCGCCGCGCAGCGTCAGCAGGCGGCGCAGCAGGCCGCTCCCACCGTCCCCGCCGGCGACGTCGACCGCAATCCGTATTCCGATCCGGCGGCGCCCTACAAGGTCGACCATGTCCAGGCCTCCGGCAAGTTTCCCGAGCCGATGCTGAACACGCCGAAGACCATCACCGTGCTCAGCAAGGAAGTGCTCGAGGACAAGAACGCCACGACGCTGAAGGAGATCGGGCGCTCGACCGCCGGCGTGACGCTGGGATCGGGGGAAGGCGGCAACGCGTTCGGCGACCGTTTCTTCATCCGCGGCTTCGATGCGCGCAACGACGTCTTCATCGACGGCATCCGCGATCCCGCGGTCTCGATCCGCGAAAACTTCTTCACCGAGCAGATCGAGATTCTGCGTGGCCCGGCCTCGTCCTACGCCGGCCGCGGCACCGCCGGCGGCGCCATCAACATCGTCACCAAGCAGGCCGGCGACGTCAACTTCAAGCGGATGGACACCGAGTTCGGCACCGACCGGACCAAGCGCGTCACGCTCGACGTCAACCAGGTCATCGACCCGACTTTTTCGGTGCGTGTTGGCGGCCTGTTCCAGGACGCCAACGTCGCCGGCCGCAACTACGTGACCGATGATCGCTGGGGCTCGTTCATCTCGACCAAGTACACCCCGACCAACGACATCAAGATCACGACGAACTACGTCCACACAGACCTCAGCGGCCTGCCGGATTTCGGCGTGCCCTATTACAAGCAGGGCAATGTCCCGGTGACGTCGGCCGGCATTCCGCGCGGCACCTGGTACGGCTTCCTCAACCGCGACTTCCAGACCGCGCGGCAGGATTTCGGTACCGGGACGATCGAATACAAGGTCAACGAGGCCATTACACTCAGCAGCAAGGTGCGCGGCGAGCACTCGCTGCTGAATTATATCGGCACGCTGCCGCAGAACCCGAACACGACCAGCCCCAATCCGCTGCTCTGGACCACGACAGCGAGCGCACAGAGCCGCTACCAGAACGTGGACGTGTGGGCCAACCAGAACGAGGCCACGTTCAAGCTCGACACCGGCGGGGTCAAGCACACCGCGGTGTTCGGCGTGGAATATGCGAACGAGAACATCTCGATCGATCGGTACACCGGCCTTTCGTCCGAACTGTTCGGCGGCGGCTCGACCAGCAACGGGGCGGTCACGGGGGTCAATCTCTACTCGCCGCAGTACACCAACATTCCCTTCAGCAACACGCCGTCGCTGGTTGGAAATCCGACGCGCTACGGCGTCAACACTAGCAGCGTCTACGTCATGGACACCGCGAACTGGCAGGACACCATCATCGTCAATGGCGGCGTGCGCTACGACGGCTACAGCCAGAGTTCGTCGACAAACTCGGCCTACCTCAAGCAAAGCAGCGATCTCGTCAATTACAACGTCGGTCTGGTCTACAAGCCGATGTCGATTGGCAGCCTCTATGCAGCCTACGCGACCTCGGCCAATCCGTTCGGCTCGGAGCTCGACGCGACCGGCACCGATTACGGCGGCGTTCCCGCCAACTCGACCATCTTGCTCGGGCCCGAACGCAACAAGGCTGCCGAAATCGGCACCAAATGGGAGCTGGCGGACCGCCACCTGCTTGTCAGCGCCGCGCTGTTCCAGACCACGAAGGACAATGCGCGCGAGACCGTCAGCGGCCTGCTGACCTCGGGCGCTGCCTACAGGATCCAAGGCATCGACATCGAGGCCGAGGGCAAGATCACCGACCGCTGGAGCATCTTCGGCGGCCTGGTGCTGATGCAATCGAAGGTCACGCAGAGCGGCGTTGCCTCAAATCTCGGCCTGCAGCTTGCCAACGTGGCCCATCAGTCGTTCAGCATGCTGACCAAATACAAGTTCGACGACGGCTGGGAGCTGGGCGGGCAGGCGGTCTATCGTTCGAAGGTCTATGGCGGCACGTTCGCGGCCAATACCGGCAACGAGCTGCCGAGCTACTGGCGCTTCGATGCGTTCGTCGAGAAGAAGATCGACAAGAACTGGACCATGAAGTTCTACGCCCAGAACCTCACCAACAAGCTCTACTACGACACGCTCTATCGCAGCGCGGTGCCGTTCGTCGCGGTCGCGCCGGGACGGGCGTTCTACCTCATCACGACGGCGAAGTTCTGATCATGTTGACGTGCCTGTCTGGCGTTCTCAGCAAGGATGATGTGGCGGATTTCCGCCGCATCATGGACGCCAGCGAATGGGAGGACGGACGCTCCACCGCCGGCTCGCAGTCGGCGATGGTCAAGCGCAACCAGCAATTGCCGCCGGACAGCGAGGTCGCGCGCAAGCTCGGCGACCGCGTCATCACGGCGCTGACATCGAATCCGCGCTTCGTCGCGGCGGCTGTACCGCTGCAGATCTTCCCGCCGCTGTTCAACCGCTATGCGGCCAGCAGCGGCCACCATTTCGGCCTGCACGTCGACAATGCGATCCGCGGCGACCGCCTGACCGGCCTTCGCATCCGCACAGACCTGTCGGTCACGCTGTTCCTGGCCGAGCCGGAAGAGTATGACGGTGGCGAACTTGTGATCGAGGACACCTACGGATCCCACGAAGTCAAGTTGCAAGCCGGGGACTGCGTGCTCTATCCCTCGACCAGTCTGCATCTGGTCACCCCGGTGACGAGGGGAACGCGGGTCGCGTCTTTCTTCTGGCTTCAGAGCATGATACGGGACGATCAAGCCCGGAGCATGATCTTTGACCTCGACACCGCGATTCAGGCGCTGGTGGAACGGCTCGGGCGTGACGATCCCGAAACGGTCAAATTGACGGGTATCTATCACAACCTCATTCGCTACTGGGCCGAAGTATGAAGATCATGTCCTTCCAAGCAAGCCTTGCCGCAGCTCTGATGCTGGCGGCCGCCTGGCTCGCATCCCCCGTTTCTGCCCAGACACAAACAGCGCCCGCGGCACCCGTCCAATCGACGGCTCAGCCGTCTGCGGTCAGCCCGGCCCCGGTTGCCGCTCCAGCCGCGGCGCCTGCGGTTTCCTCGGTCACCGCACCGGCGGCGGCAAAGTCCGATACGGCGGCCGGCGTTGCGCCGGCCATGAAGGAATTGTCGCCCTGGGTGATGTTCCAGTCGGCGGACGTCATCGTGAAGGCGGTGATGATCGGGCTCGCCTTTGCATCGCTGATGACTTGGACGGTGCTGATAGCCAAGTCGATCGAGCTGTCGGTCGCCTCGACCAGGCTTCGTTCGGCGCTGAAGAAGATCGCGGAAGCGCGCTCGCTCGCGGAAGCGCAGATGGCGCTCGGCGCCAAGGAGGGCATCCTGCCGTCCTTTCTGGCGGCGGCGCTGCGCGAGGCGCGGATGTCGGCCGGCCTGTCCAGCGATGCCGGCATCAAGGAGCGCGCCGCTTCGAGCTTTTCCGAGATCGTGCGCGCGGAGGCGCGGCGCATCCGCGTCGGCATGGGCGTGCTCGCGACCATCGGCTCGACCTCGCCCTTCGTCGGCCTGTTCGGCACGGTGTGGGGCATCATGAACAGCTTCATCGGCATCTCGAAGTCGCAGACCACGAACCTCGCCGTCGTCGCGCCCGGTATCGCCGAGGCGCTGCTCGCCACCGCGATCGGTCTGGTCGCCGCCATTCCCGCCGTCATCATCTACAACCACTTCTCGCGGGTGACGAAGAGCTATCTCGAGCTCGTCAGCCGTGCCTCGGGTGCGGCGGGGCGGCTACTCTCGCGCGATCTCGACCGCAGCCACGGCAGCGTGCATTCGCGCGCGGCGGAGTGAACCATGGCCGTTTCGCTCGCAGACAACGACGACGACGACGATTTCTCGGAAACGCATGACATCAACGTCACGCCGTTCATCGACGTCATCCTGGTGCTGCTGATCATCTTCATGGTCGCAGCTCCGCTTTCGACCGTCGATCTGCCGATCGATCTGCCGACATCGAGCGCGACGCCGCAGAAGAAGCCGGACAAGCCGACTTATCTCAGCATCAAGCCCGATTTGACGCTCGCGATCGGGGAAAACCCGGTCCACCGGGCCGAGCTGCTCGGCACCCTCGACGGCCTGTCCGACATGAGCAAGGACAAGTATGTCTTCCTGCGCGCCGACAAGTCGGTGCCGTATGGGGAGTTGATGGGCGTCATGGAGCTGCTGCGCTCGGGCGGCTATACGCGGGTCAAGCTGGTCGCGCTGGAAGGCGCGCCGGGGGCGCCTGCGGCAGGCGCCGCTCAGCCGTAGAGGCCCGCCATGTCTGACGAATCCAGACCATCCCGGAAGCTTTGGATTTTGGCAGCGGTGGCAGCGCTCGCGCTCCATCTGGGCGGTGCCGCGCTCGCGCTGGCGCACCTGAAGACCGATGACGTCGACGATGGCCTGGGCGCGGCCGGCGCGGAGTTCGCCGTCGAGATGGCGTCGCCGAAGGCGCCTGACGCCGACCTTCCGCCGGGACCGGACAGCGAAGCGATGCAGGAGCAGCAGGCGCTTCCCGAGCAGAAGGCCGAGACCAAGGAAACCGAGCTGCCAAAGGATCAGTCGCAGCAGGTCGACGATCCCGATCGGGTCGTCACCGAAAATATCTCGAAGAAGCCGCAGGACGAGGATCCGAAGATCGCGGCGGTCGAAACTCCCGCTGCGGAGGCTTCGCCGCAGTCGGTTGCGACCGCACGGCAGACACTCGATGAGGACGCGCGCGAAGCCGAGAAGGCCCTGGCGCCCGTGCTGGGCATCGGCAAGGACATCTTGAAGATAACGGCCGACTGGAACCGCAAGATCAGCGCGCACCTGGCGGCCCACAAGGTCAATCCGGAAGGCAAGGAGCCCAACAATCAGAAGGTGAAGGTAAGCTTCGCGATCAACCGGCGGGGCAACGTCCTTTCGGTCGACGTCGTGGAATCGTCCGGAGACGCAGCTTACGATGCTGCCGCGGTCTCGATCGTCCGCAAGTCCGATCCGATCCCGCAGCCGCCTGCCGGGCTGACCGAAGATCGGTTCGAGCGCACCGTCGACATCATCTTCACGCCGCCGGACGCAAAGAAAAAGAAGAAGACGGCTCAGCGCCAGTAGAGCCGGATCCCGACATAGACCACGACAAGGCAGGCGAAGATCAGCGCCACCGGGAGCGGCCGTTTCTGGGTTCCACCGGATGCCGTCGCGGCGAAGAAGGCAGCCTTCTTCGGCTTCGGAGCTGGCCGGCGGAAGGCGGTAACATTGTCCGCTGCCGGCTCGGCCGCGCGAATGCGGACGTCGGGCGGGGTTCCGGCGCCGCCCATCTCGGCATAATAGGCCTTGTAGATCGCGCCGATGGTGGCCTCGGTGGCATCACCCTCGTCCATCTGTGCCAGCAGGTTCTTGTAGCTGACGAGAAACTCCTGCGCCTCCGGAGGCAGCGCGGAAGACCCGTTGAGCTTGGCCATCATCCTCCAGGTGGCAAAATCCGCGCGGGCGCGGGTATCGGCGCGTCGCGCGATCAGCATATCGGCAGCTTTGACCAAGTCGGCCTCGGGCCCTTCGGCTTGTGTTCGGGTGGCGCTGTTCAACTACGCATTGCCGGTCAGGAAGAGAACAGCCTGAATCACATAACCGGTCAACGTTCGCAGTATTGCTGAAATAACATCAAGATTTAGACCGAACTGGGAGCCCGCCAGCGGCAGCAGTATCAGGAGACCGATCAGGATCAGCATCCCGAACGGCTCGAGCCGGGCCAGCGGCAAGGCGAGCGGACGAGGCAGCAGCCCGACCGCGACCCGCCCGCCGTCGAGCGGCGGGATTGGCATCATGTTGAACACCGCCAGCACCGCGTTGATCAGCAGCGCGTTCTTGAGGTTGTCGAAAATCCACTGCGCCGAGCCGGCGGGTGCAAAGGGCAGGGCGTGCAGGGCCAGAGCCGCGACGAGCGCCAGCAGGATGTTGGTAACCGGCCCGGCCAGCGCCACCCAGACCATGTCGAGCTTGGGGTTGTTGAGGTTGCGGAAGTTGACCGGCACCGGTTTGGCATAGCCGAACAGGAACGGCGAATGCGCGAACAGCAGCATCGCCGGCAGGATCAGGGTGCCGAACGGGTCGATGTGGCGCAGCGGATTGAAGCTGACGCGGCCGAGCTGCCGGGCCGTGTTGTCACCAAGGCGGTTCGCGACGAAAGCGTGCGCGGCCTCGTGGAAGGTGATGGCGAGCACCAGCGGCAGCACCCACACCGACAGGTCATAAAAAGAGATGTTCACGGCTCGTCCGTCCCGGTTTGCCCGCGGCCTTGTTAGCCGTCCCAGCCAAACCGGTGGTGCAGCAACGCTTCACCTCAAGATAGGGCGGCCAGGTCCGAAATGCCACGCTGCAGATGATCGGTCGGGCCTGCCGATCCCGCCGGGGCGAGCTATGTCGGGATCGTCCCCGGGTATTGCGTCAGGCCGTCGTCGAGCTTCAGCCAGGCGAGCTTTTCCGAGACCCAGATGTGCTCGGTCGGCGCAAAGGCGTTGCGGTCGTCGAAGGTCGTGAGCGCAACGCCCGCCAGCGTGCCGTTGCGCCGCCAGGAGAACAGGCGCGTGCCGCAGCGCTTGCAGAACACGCGGTCGATGTTCTCGGACGACGCATAGCGCCCGGTATCGCCCTCGACCGTCAGCGCGCGCTGGTCGAACTGCGCGCGGGCGAAATAGGGCGATCCCATCGCCTTCTGGCACATGCGGCAATGGCAGATGCGGACGTTGAGCGGCTCGCCCTCCGCTTTGAACCGCACCGCGCCGCACAGGCATCCACCTTCCCGGATCATGCGACCCGCCACTCGGCGACCTGACGCGCCATGCTCCAGTTGAGGTTGTCGAGATCGCCATCCATGTTGGAATTCCCGCGCCTTGTGTTGGTGAGGGCGGCCCAGCAGAAGCCGCCATGGGTGCGCACGGCAATCGTGCTCGTGCCCGGCAGGCTGCCATTGTGCCACCAATTGCCGAATTTGTTGACGCAAAAACCCTTGGCATAGTCCGGGCTGTAGCTGGGCGCGGTGGTCATGACCTCTATGGTGCGCGGCCGCAGGATGTTCGACGGCCGAGAATAGCCGTCCACATGCATCAGGAACTGCACGAGGTCGGTCGGCGTCGCCATCCAGCCGCCATGGGAATCCATCCGCCGGACGTTCATGCCGTAGGGATTTTCGCCCTGACCGTAATAGACGACTTCGCCGGCCTGGCGCTGGTCGCGGGTGTTGCCCGCAATCGTCATGTCGGTGACGCCGCAGCGTGCAAGCACGTCGGTGCGGACATGCTCGGCATAGGGCTGGCCGGTGAGCTTCTCGATCACGCGGCCGAGCACGCAGTAGCCGAAATTGGAATAGGCGTAATGCTGGCCCGGCGTCCGCTCCAGCGGCCGGTTGGCGAGCGTCCAGGCGATCAGCTCGGCATGGTCCATCCGCGGATGGGTGA
Organism: Bradyrhizobium sp. Bra78; assembly: GCF_024519855.1. Lineage (NCBI taxonomy): Bacteria > Pseudomonadati > Pseudomonadota > Alphaproteobacteria > Hyphomicrobiales > Nitrobacteraceae > Bradyrhizobium > Bradyrhizobium sp. Bra78. Next base: position 172,860 of record NZ_JALJRE010000008.1, read on the forward strand.
ACATGGGATCACGGTTGTCGTTGCTCCAGCCGCCGGCGGTGTGGGTCAAGAGATGCTCGAGCGTGATCTGGTCGATGCCGGCGGAGTAGGGCGGCTGTCCGCAATCGGTGCCGAGCAGCGCGCCCGGGCCGAACACGCGATCCGTCAGCTTGAGGCGGTTCTCCTCGATCAGGCGGAAGATCGTGACCGAGGTGATCATCTTGCTGACGCTGGCGATCCGGAACAGCTGCCGCGGCGTCACGGCCTCGTTCCGCTCGGTATCTGCAAGACCGAAGGCGTCCTCATGGACAACAGTGCCGGCATAGCCGATCGCAACGGACAGCGCCGGCACGCCGTATCTGTCCATGAAGCTGTGCGCGAGCCGAGCCATGGCGCCGCGCTCGGCCGGCGAGGGCGGACGGATGCTCGGCGGGGTGGGCGTCAGTTGCGCGAGCGTCGTCGACGACAGCAGCGGCAGCGCGGCTGCGCCCGCTGCGAGCTTCACGAAATCCCGACGCTCAAGCCGCATGGTCCGCCCCTGCGGGCGGTACTGCCTCAGTACGTCGCCCGTCCCCCGGAAATATCAAACACCGCGCCGGTGGAGAAGGCACAATCTTCGGATGCGAGCCAGGCCGCCATCGCGGCGAGCTCTTCCACCAGAACAAAGCGGCCTTTGGGAATCTTCGACAGCATGAAGTCGATGTGCTGCTGCGTCATCTGGTCGAAGATCGCGGTCTTTGCCGCCGCCGGCGTCACCGCATTCACCAGAATGTCATGTGCAGCGAGCTCCTTGCCGAGCGATTTCGTCAGCGCGATCAGGCCGGCCTTGGACGCCGAATAGTGCGAGGCGTTCGGATTGCCCTCCTTGCCGGCGATCGAGGCGATGTTCACGATGCGCCCGTATTTCTGCTTGAGCATTGTGGGCACGATCGCCTTGCAGCAGATGAAGGGGCCGTCGAGGTTGATGCGCAGGACTTTCCGCCACTCCTCGAGATCGGTCTCCCAGACCGGCTTGTTGACGCCGGCGATGCCGGCATTGTTGACCAGTATGTCGATCTTGCCGAAGGCGGCCAGCGTCGCATCGCGGGCCTGCTCGACGGCTGCGGTGTCGGTGACGTCGACCTTGAAGACGCGGACATTGTCGCCGATCTCCTTGGCGGTCTTCTCGGCGAGAGCAGAGTCGAAGTCCCAGATCGCGACCTTGGCGCCTGAGGCGACGAAGCGCTGGGTGATGGCGCGACCAAAGCCCTGCGCGCCGCCGGTGACGATGGCGACGCGGCCGTCGAGATCGATCTTGTTCATGCGATGAGCCCTTGACCGTCAGAGCATGTAGCCGCCGTCGACGACGAGGTCGACGCCGGTGGTGAAGGCGCTTTCGTCACTGCCGAGATAGACCGCCATGGACGCGATCTCGTCGGCGGTGCCGAGCCGGCCCATCTTCTGGCGGGAGACGAACATCTCCTTGCCTTGCGGCCCCTGCGCGGCGGCGCGGTCGAGCATCGAGGGCGTCTCGACGGTGCCCGGGCAGATGCTGTTGCAGCGGATGCCCTTGGTGATGAAGTCGAGCGCGACCGCGCGCGTCAGCAGTGACACCGCGGCCTTGGACGCGCTGTAGACGTAACGGTTGGCCGGCGGCCGCAGCGCGGCGCAGGACGAGATGTTGACGATGCTGCCGCCGCCGCCCGCGAGCATGTCCGGCAGGAATGCCCGGATGGTCCGGTGCATCGACTTGACGTTGAGGTCGAACGAGAAATCAAAATCCTCTTCCGAGCACTCCAGGATCGTGCCGTGATGCACGAAGCCTGCCGCGTTGAGCAGGATGTCGACCTTGCCGATGCGCTTGGCGAAGGCGTTGACGTCGGCGGTGTTGCGGACGTCGAGTTTTGCCGTCTCGGCGATGCCTTCCCTGGCAAGGCTCGCGATGCCGCTCTCGTTGATGTCGGTGGCGATGACGGTGGCGCCTTCACGCGCGAATGCGATCGCGCATGCGCGCCCGATGCCGGCGGCTGCAGCCGTGACGACGGCGCGTTTTCCCTTGAGGCGGTCTGCCATTTTGTTTTTCTCCTCTGAATTTCTTGCCGTCAATCCGGGGCGCGCCTCTTGGCGCGAGCCCGGAATCCATTATGCGACGGATTCGATGGCTAGATGGATTCCGGGCTCGCGACTTCGTCGCGCCCCGGAATGACAGTGCTAGTGATTATCCCGCGCCACGCCAAACGTGCCGGCGACGTTCTGGTAGCGCGTGGCGAGCTCCATGCAGGCGCCGGTCGACTGCTGGCCGACGGTGTTGCGATAAAGCTCCTGCCACGGCGTCTGATTCGGCGGATGCTTGAAGCCGCCACTGGCCTTGAGCTCGGCGTGGCGCTTCTTCACCTCGTCGTCGGAGATGAGAATGTTGGCGCTGCCCTTGTTGAGGTCGATGCGCACCTTGTCGCCGTTCCTGAGGATCGCAAGCCCGCCATTGGCGGCGGCTTCCGGCGAAGCGTTCAGGATTGAGGGCGAACCGGAAGTGCCGGACTGGCGTCCGTCGCCGATGCAGGGCAGGGACAGGATGCCGCGTTTGATCAGCGCCGCCGGCGGCTGCATGTTCACGACCTCGGCGCCGCCGGGATAGCCGATCGGCCCGGTGCCGCGGATGAACAGCACGCAGCGCTCGTCGATCTCGAGCGCGGGATCGTCGATCCGCTCGTGGTAATCCTCGGGACCCTCGAACACGACGGCGCGGCCTTCGAAGGCGTTGAGGTCCTTCGGGTTGTTGAGATAGCGGTCGCGGAATTCCTTGGAGATCACGCTGGTCTTCATGATCGCGGAATCGAACAGATTGCCCTTCAGCACCAGGAAGCCGGCGTCTTTCACCAGCGGCTTGTCGTAAGCCCAGATCACGTCGTTGTCGGGCTTCGGCGCATCGGCGCAGTTCTCGCCGATGCCGCGGCCGTTGACGGTGACCGCGTCCTCATGGATGCGCTTGTGCTTCATCAACTCGCGCACCACCGCCGGCACGCCGCCGGCGCGGTGGAATTCCTCGCCGAGATAGAAGCCGGCCGGCTGCATGTTGACCAGCAGCGGCACGTCGTGGCCGAATTTCTGCCAGTCGTCGATCGACAGCTCGACACCGATGTGGCGGGCCAGCGCATTGATGTGGATCGGCGCATTGGTCGAGCCGCCGATCGCCGAGTTGATGACGATGCAGTTCTCGAACGCCTTGCGGGTCAGGATGTCCGACGGCTTGAGGTCTTCCCAGACCATCTCGACGGCGCGCTTGCCGGTCTCATAGGCGATCTGGCCGCGTTCGCGGTAGGGCGCGGGGATCGCCGCGCAGCCCGGCAGCGAAAAGCCGAGCGCTTCGGCAAGCCCGTTCATGGTCGAGGCGGTGCCCATGGTGTTGCAATGGCCGACCGAGGGCGCCGAAGACGCGACGATCTCCATGAACTCTTCGTAGTCGATCTCGCCGGCGGCGAGGCGCTCGCGCGACTTCCAGACGATGGTGCCCGAGCCGGTGCGCTCGCCATTGTGCCAGCCGTTCAGCATCGGGCCGCCCGACAGCACGATCGCGGGCAGGTTGACGGTGGCCGCCGCCATCATGCAGGCCGGCGTGGTCTTGTCGCAGCCGGTGGTCAGCACGACGCCGTCGAGCGGATAGCCGTAGAGGATCTCGACCAGGCCGAGATAGGCGAGATTGCGGTCGAGCGCCGCGGTCGGGCGCTTGCCGGTCTCCTGGATCGGATGGGTCGGGAATTCCATCGCGATGCCGCCGGCCTCGCGGATGCCTTCGCGGACGCGGTGCGCCAGCTCGATATGGTGGCGGTTGCAGGGGGAGAGGTCGTTGCCGGTCTGGGCGATGCCGATGATCGGCTTGCCGGACTGGAGCTCGGTTCGGGTCAGGCCGTAGTTCAGATAGCGCTCCATATAGAGCGCGGTCATGCCCGGATTATGCGGGTTGTTGAACCATTCCTGCGAGCGAAGGTGGCGGCGAGCGCCGTTGCCGGCGGGGGCATGCCCATTGGTTGGCTTTTTTGTCATTGGTTTCTCCTGCAATGCAAACGCACTGACGTCCGTTTTACTGACGTCCGTTTTATGGTGTCGGCTTGTGCGATGCCCAACGGCGCGAGCGATGGTCTGCCTGCCCGGTGGCGGGTCGATTCCTCACAAATCCGATACTAGTCATGGCTACTTGGTAACGCTACCATTTTGTTCGCCGCACCCGTTCCGGACGCGGCCGGCTTGCTGTCCGCGCGCCGTGATGACGAGCTTTGCCGTTCGATCACCTTGAAGCCGAGGTCGAGCACCGGCTGCTCGGGACGCCGTCCCTCGATCGCATCGATCAGCATGGTGGCGGACGTTCTGCCCATCTCGTAGCGGTTGGTGCGTACGCTGGTGAGGGTCGGGACGGCGGATGCCATGAATTCCAGATCGTTGAAGCCGACGATCGCGATCTGTTCGGGCACCGCTATGTCCCGGCGCCTGCATTCGAACAGCACACCGAGCGCAAGGTCGTCATTGGCGCAGAACACCGCGTCGATGCCGGGCGCCCGCGCCAAGAGATCGGTGAACAGGGCGCCGCCGAGCGTCACCGAGGTCGGTGTCGAAGTCGTGACGACGAGGCGCTGTTCGAACAGTCCCGCGTCCTTCATGGCCGCGACATATCCGTCCAGCCGCCGCTGCACCCGCGGATCCATCCGCGCGCCGACGAAGCCGATCTTGCGGTGGCCTTGCGCGAACAAATGCGCAATCGCCGCGCGCGCTGCATCGTAGTGTGAAAAGCCGATCATCATGTCGACCGGATCAGGCCCGATCTCCATGATCTGCACGATCGGGCAATCGGCGGCCTCCAGCATCGCGCGGGATTCCGCGGTCTGGTCGATGCCGGTGACGATCAGCCCGGCCGGCTTCTGCGCAAGAAACAGGCGCAGCAGCTTTTCTTCCTGGAGAATGCTGTAACGTGTGTTGGACAGCTGGATCGAGTACGGGCTGCCTTCGGAAGCGTCATAGATGCCGCGCAGCACGTCGGAAAACACGTTGTTGGTCAGTGACGGAATCAAGACACCGATCACCTCGGTGCGTTGCGAGGCCAGCGCGCGTGCCGCCAGGTTCGGCACATAGCCGAGCTCCTTGGCCGCGCTCTCGACCCGCGTCCGCTTGGCGACCGACAGCGCCTCGGGATTGCGGAAGAAACGGGACGCCGTGATCGGGCTGACGCCGGCAAGCTCGGCGACTTCCGCCAGCCGGATTTTGCCTGACTTGGTGCGCTTTCGACCCATTTGTTGCTCATAACACACTCACTCCCGCAAACAAAGGAACGTTGACAGCGCTACCAGCACAGACTAACCAAAGACAAATTGCCAAAACCGCACAAACTGCCGACAATGTCGCCCGCTAAGATCGGGCTTCGATCGGTGAAGTCTGAAAAAACAAGACGGTCGCGGCGCGAAAGGCGTCGTGGACTTTCGAGGAGGGAGCTAGATGTCGTCTGTGCAAATCCGCGACGTGCGGAAATCGTTCGGCAATTTTGAAGTCCTGCACGGCGTCTCGATTCCGATCGAGGACGGCCAGTTCGTCGTCCTGGTTGGCCCCTCCGGCTGCGGCAAGTCGACGCTTCTGCGCATGCTCGCAGGCCTCGAGAACATCACCTCCGGCACGATCTCGATCGGCGACCGCGTCGTCAACAATATCCAGCCCAAGGAGCGGGATATTGCGATGGTGTTCCAGAACTACGCGCTCTATCCGCACATGACCGTCGGCGAGAACATGGGTTTCTCGCTGAAGCTGCGCAACGCGGGCTCCGACGAGATCAACAAGCGCGTCAAGCGCGCCGCCGAGATCCTAGCGCTGTCGCCGCTGCTCGAGCGCTATCCGCGCCAGCTTTCCGGCGGCCAGCGCCAGCGCGTCGCGATGGGCCGCGCCATCGTGCGCGATCCGCAGGTGTTCTTGTTCGACGAGCCGCTGTCGAACCTCGACGCCAAGCTGCGCGTCGCGATGCGCACCGAGATCAAGGAGCTGCACCAGCGGCTGAAGACCACGACGGTCTACGTCACCCACGACCAGATCGAGGCCATGACCATGGCCGACAAGATCGTCGTCATGCATGACGGCATCGTCGAGCAGATGGGCACCCCGCTCGAGCTCTACGACAAGCCCGAGAACCAGTTCGTCGCCGGCTTCATCGGTTCGCCCGCGATGAACTTCCTCAAGGGTCATGTGCGCGTCAACGGCGTTGCGACTTTCGAGGGTCCGAACGGCGTCAAGCTGCCGCTCCTGAACGCGCCGGCGGCGTCCGACGGTCGCCCTGTCGTCTATGGCGTGCGGCCCGAGCATTTCACCATCGCCGACGACGGCGCCGATGCCGAGATCATCGTGGTCGAGCCGACGGGCTCCGAGACGCAGGTGTTCGCCAAGGTGGGCGGCGAGCAGGTCGTCGCGGTGTTCCGCGAGCGTCACCAGTTCAATCCGGGCGACAAGGTCAAGCTGAAGCCCGACCCGTCGCTGGTTCACCTGTTCGACGAGACGACAGGCAAGCGCATGTAGCGACGTGTAGCGACTTAAAAGAACGACCAAATACAAACATAAAAATTCAGGGAGAGAACGATGAGCAATTTCGACAGGAGAAGTGTGCTTAAAGCCGGCCTGGGCGGCGCAGCCTTGCTCGCCGGCCCGGGCATCGTCCCGGTCCGCGCTGCGGAGTGGACCAACACGCCGGAGCCGAATGCCTCCATTCGCGTGCTGCGCTGGAAGCAGTTCATCCAGGCCGAGTACGACAAGTTCGCCGAGCAGACCAAGAAGTTCTCCGAGAAGACCGGCGTCAAGGTGAAGCTTGAAGCCGAGAGCTGGGATGACATCCGGCCGAAGGCCGCGGTTGCCGCCAATGTCGGCGCTGGTCCCGATCTGATCATCGGCACGCTCGACGATCCCTTCAAGTTCCCGGAAAAGCTGATCGAGATGACTGACGTCGCCGACTATCTCGGCGCCAAATATGGCGGCTGGTATCCGGTTGCCGAGCGTTACGGCAAGAAGGGCAACAGCTGGATCGCCATTCCCCAGGGCGCGACCGGCGGCTGCCTGAACTACCGCATCAGCCACATGAAGGCTGCAGGCTTCGAGCAATTCCCGAAGGATACCGACGGCTTCCTCAAGCTCTGCCAGGCGTTGAAGAAGAACAACACGCCGGCCGGCTTCGCGCTCGGCCATGCCACCGGCGATGCCAACGGCTGGTGCCAGTGGGCGCTATGGGCGTTCGGCGGCAAGGTCGTCAACGACAAGAACGAGGTCGTGATCGACTCGCCGGAGACCATTGCGGCGCTCGAATACGTCAAGCAGCTCTATGCGACGTTTATCCCGGGTGTGCTGTCATGGAACGACTCGAATAACAACAAGGCGTTCCTCAACGGCGAACTCAGTCTGACCCTGAACGGCATCTCGATCTGGACGGTCGGCAAGAACTCCCCCGATCCGAAGCAGCAAGAGATCGCCAAGGACATGGACCACGCGCCGATGCCGATCGGGCCGGTGGGCGTGCCGACCGAGCAGCAGAACGTGCTCGTCTACTACGGCTACAAGCACTCGAAGTATCCGAAGGCGGTCAAGGAATTCATCAAGTTCATGATGGACAAGGAGAACTACGACGCTTGGGAAGTCGCCTCCAACGGCTATGTCTCGCCGCCGCTGCCGGCCTACAACGACAATCCGGTCTGGACCTCCGATCCCAAGATCACGCCGTATCGCGACTGCCTGAAGCGTTGCCGCGACAACGGCTATGCCGGCGATCTCGGCTACGCCTCGGCCGCCGTCATGGGCGACTTCGTCGTGGTTGATATGTTCGCTGAAGCGGCGACCGGTTCGGTCACGCCGAAGGAAGCTGCGGCGCGGGCCGCCGAGCGAGCCAAGCGCTACTACCAGGTCTGATCAGCCACAGACGGCGGCGTCCAGTTCGCTGGACGCCGCCGTCTTCGTTCGGTGAGAGGAGTCCGAGATGGCAGTTATGGCCGAGCATGGCGTCGCCCAAGTCAAGCGCAGCAGCCTGTGGACCAGAGCATTCGAGAGCCGGAACTTTCTCGGCGCGATGTTCATGGTGCCGGCTATCGCTATCCTCGTGCTGTTTCTGGCTTACCCGCTGGCGCTGGGGCTCTGGCTCGGCATGACCGATACCAAGATCGGCGGGGTCGGGCGCTTCATCGGCTTCGGAAACTTCGTCTCGCTGGCCAAGGACTCCGTGTTCTGGCTGTCGGTGTTCAACACCATCTTCTACACGGTGGCCGCCAGCATCGTGAAATTCGCCATCGGACTTTACCTGGCGCTGCTGCTCAACGAGCGGCTGCCTTTCAAGTCGATCGTCAGGGCAATCGTGCTGCTGCCCTTCGTGGTACCGACGGTGCTCTCGGCGATCGCGTTCTGGTGGATCTACGACAGCCAGTTCTCGATCATCTCCTGGGTGCTGATCAAGGCGGGCCTGATCACGCATTACATCGACTTCCTCGGAGATCCCTGGAATGCGCGCTGGTCGGTGGTTGTCGCCAACATCTGGCGCGGCGTACCCTTCGTCGCGATCACGCTGCTTGCCGGGCTCCAGACCATCTCGCCCTCGCTTTATGAGGCCGCCAATCTCGACGGCGCCACCAATTTGCAGCGCTTCCGCCACATCACGCTGCCGATGCTGTCGCCGATCATCGCGGTGGTGATGACGTTCTCGGTGCTGATGACCTTCACCGACTTCCAGCTCATCTACACCATCACGCGCGGCGGGCCGATCAATGCCACGCATCTGATGGCGACGCTGTCGTTCCAGCGCGCGATCACCGGCGGCAATCTCGGCGAGGGGGCGGCGATCTCGAATGCGATGATCCCGTTCCTGGTGGCGGCGATCCTGTTGAGCTTCTTCGGACTTCAGCGCTCCCGCTGGCAGCAGGGCGGAAGGGACTGATCATGAGCACCGCAGACGACCAAACGGTCGGAATGTCCTATTTGGAAAGCCTGCCGCGGAGGTTTCTCCGCGTCTATCTTCCGCTCGGCCTGATCATGGTTTTCCTGCTGTTCCCGTTCTATTGGATGGCGATCGCGACGTTCAAGCCGGACGCGGAGATGTACGACTACGAGAAGTACAATCCTTTCTGGATCGTGCATCCGACGCTTGAGCACATCAAGAAGCTGTTCATCGAAACCGACTATCCGCAATGGATGTGGAACACCGTGATCGTCTCGGTGTCCTCGACCTGCATCTCGCTGTTCGCCAGCGTCTGCGCGGCCTATGCGATCGAGCGGCTGCGCTACAAGGGGTCGCGCTACGTCGGTCTGGCGATCTTCCTCGGTTACCTGGTGCCGCCGTCGATCCTGTTCATTCCGCTGGCGACGATCGTATTCCAGGTCGGCCTGTTCGACGGCAATCTGGCGCTGATCCTGACCTATCCGACCTTCCTGATCCCGTTCTGCACCTGGCTGCTGATGGGCTATTTCCGCACCATCCCCTATGAGCTGGAGGAGTGTGCGCTGATCGACGGGGCGACGCGGCTCCAGATCCTGACCAAGATCACGCTGCCCCTGTCGCTGCCGGGGGTGATCTCGGCGGGCATCTTCGCCTTTACGTTGTCATGGAACGAGTTCATCTACGCGCTGACCTTCATCTCCTCGTCCGAGAACAAGACCATCCCCGTCGGCGCGATCACCGAGCTCGTCAATGGCGACGTCTACCATTGGGGCGCGCTGATGGCCGCGGCCCTGACCGGCTCGGTCCCCGTAGTTATCCTTTATTCCTTCTTCGTAGAGTACTATGTGTCGGCGATGACCGGCGCCGTGAAGGAATGATCGCGGGGCCTGCCTTGAGAGCACGCCAGGACGAACTGCCAAGGGCGGCGCGCTCCGGCCAATAAGAAGGAGTAGGCTCTTGCACATTCTGGTTCTGGGCGCCGCCGGCATGGTCGGCCGCAAACTCTGTGAACGGCTGCTGCGCGACGGCCGGCTCGGCAAGAGCGAGATCACCAAGCTGACCATGCATGACGTGGTCGAGCCGAAGAAGCCGGAAAAGGCTGGCTTTGCCGTCGAGACCGTGTCGGGCGATTTCGCCGTCCCCGGCGCCGCCGAAAAGTTGATCGCCGGCCGTCCCGACGTGATCTTTCATCTGGCTGCCATCGTCTCCGGCGAAGCCGAACTCGACTTCGACAAAGGCTACCGTATCAATCTCGATGGCACGCGGATGCTGCTCGATGCCGTCAGGCTCGCCGGCGGCGGTTACAAGCCGCGCGTGGTGTTCACGTCCTCGATCGCGGTGTTCGGCGCGCCGTTCCCGGACGCCATCGGCGACGAGTTCTTCCACACGCCACTGCTCAGCTACGGCACCCAGAAGGCGATTGGCGAATTGCTGCTCGCCGACTATTCGCGCCGCGGCTTCCTCGACGGCATCGGCATCCGCCTGCCGACCATCTGCATCCGGCCCGGCCTGCCCAACAAGGCGGCATCGGGCTTCTTCTCCAACATCCTGCGCGAGCCGCTGGCCGGCAAGGAGGTCGTGCTGCCGGTCTCCGAGGACGTCCGCCACTGGCACGCCACGCCGCGCTCCGCCGTCGGCTTCCTGCTCCATGCCGGCACCATGGATCTTGCCACGGTCGGCCCGCGCCGCAACCTGACCATGCCGGGCCTGTCGGCCACGGTCGGTGAGCAGATCGCGGCGCTGAAACGGGTCGCCGGCGACAAGGTCGCTGCCCGCATCAAGCGCGAGCCGGATCCGTTCATCGTCGGCATCGTCGGCGGCTGGCCGCGCAATTTCAATGCAAAGCGGTCGCTCGAGCTCGGCTTCACCACCGCCGAGAAAACCTTCGACGACATCATCCGCATTCACATCGAAGACGAGCTCGGCGGCAATTTCGTCGCCTGATCTCCGGCTGAGCGGGTAAAGTGATGGCGAGCGTTGCTTGCATCGGCGAATGCATGGTCGAGCTCCGGCAGGCCCAGGGAGGACATTCCGCCGGCCAGTCCGGCGGGCAGGGGCAGGGCGGCGGGCTGTATTCGCGCGGCTTCGGGGGCGATACCCTCAACACCGCGGTCTATCTGGCGCGGCTCGAGGTCAAGGTCGATTATCTCACCGCCCTCGGCGATGACGCCTTGAGCGATGAGATGATCGCGGCCTGGACCGCCGAGGGCGTCGGCACCCGCCGCGTCGTGCGGTTGCCGGGCAAGCTGCCCGGCCTCTACATGATACAGCTCGATGCAAAGGGCGAGCGCCAGTTCTTCCACTGGCGCGACAGCGCGGCGGCGCGCCTTCTGATGAACCTGCCGGAGACCGACGAGCTCCTCAACTCGCTGATGAGCTACGACATCACCTATCTCTCCGCGATCACGCTCTCGATCTACGACGCGGCCGGGCGCGAGCGCCTGTTCGCGGCGATCAAGCGCGCACGCCTGCTCGGCACGCGCTTCGTGTTCGACACCAATTTCCGCGCGCGCGGCTGGCCCGATCGCGATGTCGCGCGCGAGGTGTTTGCCGCGGCCTTCGCGGCTGCCGACATCGTGCTGACCTCGACGGAAGACCTGCTCGCGCTCTATCCCGGCGAGAGCCCCGAGCAACTTATGGCGCGCATCCCGACGCCCGAGCTGGTGTTCCGCCTCGCCGAGCCCGTCAGCCTGCTGCGCTTCCCCGGCGGCACGAGCGAGGTGCACGCCGAGCCCATGACGAGGCCCGTGGCCGACACCACGGCGGCCGGCGACAGCTTTGCCGCGGCCTATATCGCCGCCCGGCTCGCCGGTTCCGATCCGGTCGAGGCGGCCCAGGCCGGCCATCGCCTCGCCAGCCTCGTGATCTGCTATCCCGGCGCCATCATTCCGGGCTATGCCATGCCGCCGAAGAAACGGCACCGGCCGGCACCCACGCGTCAGGCGACCAAGTGAAGAAGTGATAGCGATGACCACGACTGCCCAACAGAACCACCTCGTCGCACTGTTCAAGGCCGCGACCGTTATTCCTGTCCTCACCATCGAACGGATCCAGGATGCCGTGCCGCTGGCGAAAGCGCTGGTTGCCGGCGGCGTCCGCACGCTGGAGGTGACCATGCGCACCCCTGTTGCGATCGAGGCCGCGAGGGCGATGATGGCCGAGGTGCCCGAGGCGGTCGTCGGCATTGGCACGATTCTCAATCCGGCCGACTTCACCCGTGTCGAGAAGCTCGGCGTCGCGTTCGGCATCAGCCCGGGCCTGACCCCCGATCTCCTCAAGGCCGCGGCCGACAGCTCCTTGCCGTTTGCCCCGGGCATTGCCACGGCGTCCGAACTGATGATGGCGCTTTCCTACGGCCTCGACGTCGCAAAATTCTTCCCTGCCGAGCAGGCCGGCGGCATCAACGGCCTGCGTGCCCTCGGCGGCCCGTTCCCGAACGTGCGGTTCTGTCCGACCGGCGGGGTGGGCGAGGCCAATGCGGGGAGCTGGCTGGCCGAGCCCAACGTGGTGGCGGTCGGCGGTTCCTGGCTGTGCCCGGCGGCGGAGGTGAAGGCCGGGAACTGGGCCGGCATAACTGCCATCTGCCAGCGCACCCTCGAGGCGCTGAAAGCCGCGTGAAGTCTTGCCATCCCTGGGCTAAGACTTAGCTCAGGCAAGATTTGAGATCAGACGACCCCAGGGAGAGAAGACCATGTCAGCCAGCATCGTCGGATGGGCGCATACGCCGTTCGGCAAGTTCGACACCGAGACCGTGGAAAGCCTCGTGGTGAAGGTCGCCAACGAGGCGCTGGCCGATGCCGGCATCTCGGCCGGTGACGTCGACGAGATCGTGCTCGGTCACTTCAACGCCGGCTTCTCGCCGCAGGATTTCACCGCCTCGCTGGTGCTTCAGGCCGATCCGAAGCTGCGCTTCAAGCCGGCCACCCGCGTCGAGAACGCCTGCGCCACGGGATCCGCTGCCGTGCACCAGGGTCTGCGCGCGATCGCTGCGGGGGCCGCGAAAATCGTGCTGGTCGTCGGCGTCGAGCAGATGACGCGCACGCCGGGTCCGGAGATCGGCAAGAACCTCTTGAAGGCGTCCTATCTGCCCGAGGACGGCGACACCGTCGGCGGCTTCGCCGGCGTGTTCGGCAAGATCGCCAGCGGCTACTTCCAGAAATACGGCGACCAGTCCGATGCGCTGGCGCTGATCGCGGCCAAGAACCACAAGAACGGCGTCGCCAATCCCTACGCCCAGATGCGCAAGGATTTCGGCTTCGATTTCTGCCGTTCCGAGAGCGAGAAGAACCCCTACGTCGCCGGCCCCCTGAAGCGCACCGACTGTTCGCTCGTCTCCGACGGTGCCGCTGCGCTGATCTTGGCCGATGCCGAGACCGCCAAGACCATGAGCAAGTCGATCGGGTTCCGCGCCACCGCGCACGCCCAGGACTTCCTGCCGATGTCCAAGCGCGACATCCTTCAGTTCGAGGGCTGCACGGTCGCCTGGCAGCGCGCGCTGGAAAAGGCGGGCGTTACGCTTTCCGATCTCTCCTTCGTCGAGACTCACGACTGCTTCACGGTCGCCGAGCTGATCGAATACGAAGCGATGGGCCTGACGCCGAAGGGGCAGGGCGCCCGTGCCATCAAGGAGGGCTGGACCCTCAAGGACGGCAAGCTGCCGGTCAATCCGTCCGGCGGTCTGAAGTCCAAGGGCCATCCGATCGGCGCCACCGGCGTCTCCATGCACGTGATGACCGCGATGCAGCTTGCCGGCCAGGCGCCCGAGGGTATGCAGCTCAAGAACGCCAAGCTTGGCGGCATCTTCAACATGGGCGGTGCGGCGGTTGCCAACTACGTCTCCGTGCTGGAGCCGCTGAAGTAAGCCCTCGCAGGGTGGGCAAAGGCGCGAAAGCGCCGTGCCCACCGTTTTCCTTGCGTTAAATCATGGTGGGCACGCTTCGCTTGGCCCACCCTGCGGCTCCTGATTGATTTGCGGAAAAGCATCATGAGCAATGACTACGAAGACTCGCTGTCGATGGACGCACTCAACGACCGCATCGCGATCCTCGAGGACAATATCCGCCAGCTCATCGAGCAGGCCGCGGCTGCTTCCGGCGAGCAGAGCGAGTCGCGCATCGCCGACCGCATCAACCAGCAGAATGAGGAGCTCGACCGCCTCCTCAAGGTTCGCGAATCCCGTCAGAAGAAATAGCGGCCGCATCGCTGCGCATGCGGCCATACGCCGGCTGCCCTTGCGCGCCCGGCGTCGCTGCCGTTAGCTGGACCGAAATCGCGGGGCCCATGTGAGCCCGCGCAATCGGGAGTGAACGAATGGGGCCGCTCAAGGGCATCAAGGTCGTCGACATGACCACCGTGCTGATGGGGCCCTATGCGACCCAGATGCTCGGCGATTACGGTGCCGACGTGATCAAGGTGGAGTCGCTCGACGGCGACGTCACCCGCCTGATCGGTCCGATGCGCCATGCCGGCATGGGCCCGGTGTTCCTCAACACCAACCGCAGCAAGCGCTCGATCTGCCTCGATCTGAAGAAGCCTGCGGGGCGCGAGGCCGTGCTGCGGCTGCTCAAGGACGCCGACGTTCTCGTCTACAACGTCCGCCCGCAGGCGATGGCGCGGCTTCAGCTCGGCTATGACGTCGTCTCCGAAATCAATCCGCGGCTGGTCTATGCCGGCGTATTCGGCTTCGGCCAGGACGGGCCTTATGCCGCCAAACCCGCCTATGACGATCTGATCCAGGGCGCCACGGCGCTCCCCGCCTTGATGGCGCAAACCGGCGACGGCGTGCCGCGCTACGTGCCGAACGCGCTGGTCGACCGCATCGTCGGCCTGACCGCGGTCGGCGCGATCTGCGCCAGTCTCGTGCACCGCGACCGCACCGGCCGCGGCCAGCGCGTCGACATCCCGATGTTCGAGACCATGGCGGGCTTCGTCATGGGCGACCACATGGGCGGTCTCACCTACGAGCCGCCGCTCGACAAGGGCGGCTATGCCCGCCACCTCTCGCGCGACCGCCGGCCGTACAAGACCTCGGACGGCTATCTCAGCGTCATCGTCTACAACGACAAGCAGTGGGAAAATTTCTTCAAGGCAACCGGCCGCGACGATCTGCGCGCCGATCCCAAATTCGCGACCTTCGCGGGCCGCGCCGCCAACATCGACGTCGTCTATGCCGAGCTCGCGCGCATCTTCGAGACGCGCGCCACGGCGGAATGGATCGACCTGCTGACCAGGGCCGATGTACCGGTGATGCCGATGCACGACCTCGCCTCGATGCTGCACGACGAGCATCTGGAGGCCACCAACTTCTTCCCGGTTGTGAACCATCCGACCGAAGGCCCGATCCGCAGCATGAAGGTGACCGCCACGTGGTCGGAGACCGGGGCCGAGCCGGTGCGGCTCGCACCGCAGCTCAACGAGCACGGCGCGGAGATTCTGCGCGAGATCGGCTATTCCGCGGACGAGATCGCCGCCATGGTCCGCGACGGCGTCACCCGTTCGCCGCCTCGCAATGACGATGCACAGGTGCGCCCATGAGCTTCGTCACCGGCGTCGGCCTCACGTCCTTCGGCAAGCATGAAGGCTCGTCCTCGCTCGACCTGATGAGCAGGGCCGCGCAGGCCGCGCTCGACGACGCCGGGCTGAAGCGTCCTGATATCGACGGCATCCTGTGCGGCTATTCCACCGTCTCGCCGCACATCATGCTGGCGACCGTCTTCGCCGAGCATTTCGGCATCCGCCCGTCCTACGCCCACGCCGTGCAGGTCGGCGGCGCCACCGGGCCCGCGATGACCATGCTTGCCCATCACCTCGTCGGGGCAGGCGTTGCCCGCAACGTCCTCGTCGTCGCCGGCGAGAACCGCCTGACCGGGCAGAGCCGCGACGCTTCGATCCAAGCGCTGGCGCAGGTCGGCCATCCCGACTACGAGGTGCCGCTCGGCCCGACCATTCCCGCCTATTACGGCCTGGTCGCCACTCGTTACATGCACGAATACGGCGTGACCGAAGAAGACCTCGCCGAGTTCGCCGTGCTGATGCGCGCGCACGCCTGCACCCATCCCGGCGCGCAATTCCACGATCCCATCACCATCGCCGATGTCATGGCCTCGAAACCGGTGGCGATGCCGTTGAAGTTGCTGGACTGCTGTCCGGTGTCCGATGGTGGTGCGGCGTTCGTTATCGGCCGCGAGAGCACCGGCGAGGCCGGCGTGCGTATTCGCGGCTGTGCCCAGGCCCACACCCATCAGCACGTCACGGTCGCACCCGGCTTAAGCGAGCTCGGCGCCGAGATTTCCATCGCCCGCGCCAGGGAGGCCACGGGGCTGGCGATCTCCGACGTGCGCTACGCCGCGATCTACGACAGTTTCACGATCACCCTCGCCATGTTGCTGGAAGACCTCGGCCTTGCGGGCCGGGGCGAGGCGGCGGCACGCGTGCGATCAGGTCATTTCAGCCGCGACGGCGCGATGCCGCTCAACACCCATGGCGGCCTGCTCAGCTACGGCCATTGCGGCGTCGGCGGAGCCATGGCGCACCTGGTCGAGGCGCATTTGCAGATGACCGGGCGGGCGGCGAATCGCCAGGTGCGCGACGCCTCGATCGCGCTCCTGCACGGCGACGGCGGCGTGTTGTCCTCCCATGTCAGCATGTTCCTGGAGCGGGTGCGATGAGCGAACGTCTGGCGGATTGGACCAGGGGCGAAGAAGCCATCATCTACCAGGCCTGCGCTTCATGCGGCCATGTGCAATATTTCCATCGCGGCTTCTGCGCGGCCTGCGGCGCATCCGATCCGCGCGAGGCGCGTGCCAGCGGCAAGGGCAGGGTCTACGCGACCTCGCTGGTCTGCCGCGCCGCGACCCCAGAGACGCGCGCGCACGTGCCCTACAACATTCTGCTGGTCGATTGCGCCGAGGGTTTTCGCATGATGGCGCATGGCGAGAATGGTCTCGCCATCGGCGACGAAGTGATCGCGGGCTTCAGGCCCTTTGCCGGAAAACTGGTGCCGTTCTTCTCGAAGGGGAAATAGCGGGATTCGTCATTCGGGGGCGGTCCTGAGAGACCGAGCCTGGAACGAGTATTCTGGGCCTGGCCTGTGCGAGAGCCACCCCGGAATGACGAAAACTCGTAAAGCGCTTAGTAGCGCCCGTAGAACAAGATGCTGGCGATGACGAGCATCGCCGTCACCGCCAGCATATGCGCGAGCGCTCCCGAGGCCGCCCCCTTGGTGGCTTCCTTCATGCCATTTTCTCCCTAGACTTGGGCGTGACTCATCGTTGCGCGGCTAGCGCACCCGACGGCCAATTGTTTTTACTCGGAACACCCCTTGCGAGTACTCACCGCGATTTGTCCCCACGCGGCGAATATCGACTGTGCCAAGGTCGATCAGCAATGCGGCGGCATTTTGACTCGATGTTGTTGCTCCTGCGGACGCGCAAGAATAGAGTTTCCTGGAACTTTCGCCGCTAACGACAAAAAGCATCAAAGGCTCAGGGAAAATCTTCAGGAAAATCATGGCCCGCATCAACTACAGCGACCCGTCCAGGGCATCCGACCGCACCCGCGAAATCCTCGACAAGAATCGCAATGCCAACATTTTCCGCATGATGTCGCATTCGCCGAGCTATTTTGAGCAATACTGCCGCCTCGGCGGCGCCATCCGCCACAAGGGCGAGCTTGACCCCATCGTGCGCGAGCTCGCCATCACCCGCACCGGCATTTTGTGCGAGGCGCCGTATGAGATCGTCGCGCACAAGCGCATCGGCAAGAATGTCGGTGTGACCGACGAGCAGAACGAGGCGCTCGAGAACTGGCAGGCCGCCAAGTGCTTCGACGAAACCCAGCGTGCCGCGCTCGCCTTCACCGACGAGATCGTGAAATTGAACAAGCCGACCGAGGCGACCTTCAAGGCGATCGCATCGAAGCTGACGCCCGCCGCACTGGTCGAGCTGCAGCTTTCGGTCGGCTTCTACATCATGACGTCAAAGTTCCTGGAGACGTTCGAGATCGATCTTCAGCCGGTCACGGAAGTGGTGGGCTGATCCATAGCTGCGGCGAGGGATGCCGATGACGATCGATGAATATGCGGCCTGGGCCGCCAGCGTTGCGAAAGTCGATGAGCATCCGTCCAACGAGCGGCTGTCCTATCTCGGGCTCGGCCTCGCCGGCGAATCCGGCGAGGTCGCCGAGCACATCAAGAAGCTGCTGCGCGATGACTGGCTCGACAAGGCTGGTCTCGTCGAAGAGCTCGGCGACGTCATCTATTACTGGGCCTGCCTGTGCGCCGCGACCGGCCAGCAGCCATCCGAATTGCTCAAGGCCAGCGCCGCCAAGATCAGGCGGCGGATCAGCGAGGCGGCAAGCCGCTAGAGGGAACGATTTTCCTTGTGGCCATCCTTCGAGACGCCCGCCGCAGCCGGGCCCTCAGGATGAGGACCGAGCGCGCGGCGGTGGTTTCAACGAGTGCTGATGCCGCTTAGGCTCATCCTGAGGAGACCGCGAAGCGGTCGTCTCGAAGGACGAGGCGCGCGCTCAAGCCGACGTCAGAATATCCACCTTGGCGTTGGCGACAATCAGGCGATCGGCGAGGAGCTGCGCCAAATTGCGCATGATGCGCTCCGAGGCCCGCGGGTGCTGCTCGCGGAAGCGCTCGAAGTCCTTCAGGGGCGCCTCGAACGCGGTCGCCGCCATGTCCGCGAACACGTCGGCGGAGCGGGTGGTCTCGATCAGGGCCATTTCGCCGAAGGCCATGCCGGCGGTGAGCGTCGCCAGCCGCACGCCGTCGGGAAGCGTGACATGCACCGCGCCGCTGCGCAGGAAGAACAGAGCATCGGCGGGATCGCCCGTGGTGAGGATCTTTGCACCGGACTGATAGGTGCGGATCGTGCAGATCGAGGCGAGGTCGGTCAGCTCTTCCGCGCTGAGCCCTTCGAGCAGCGGCTGCTCGGCAAGCTCGGTGGTCTCGTGAAAATCGATCGAGCCGCCGTAGCGGTAGACGATCTGGTCTTCGGCCCATTCGATCGCGGTGTCGAGCAGATAGAAGTCGCGGACATTCTTCAGCTCCGCGGTCCATTCCCGCAACGTATTCCACTCTTTCGAGGCGCGCCTGACGCCTGACAGCACCACCGTGACATTGAGCGCGGCGAGTTCCGCGAACGCCTCGGCCACGAGCCGTGCGCCGGCCCGTGTCGTGGAGGTGACGCGGTGCAGATCGAAGATCACGAATTGCGGCCGCGGCCGGCCCGCAAGCCGGCGCGAGACGTAGTCGACCGCCGACAGTGACAGCGTGCCGACCAGCTCGATGATCCTTACCTCCTGCTCATGCGTCGCGAGAATGTCGCGCTCCTGAGGCCGGCGGACACGGCGCGACGGGCTCTTGCCGATGTCGTAGTCGGCGATGACGGCGTTGCGCGCATCGTCGCTGCGGTTGAGCATGTGCAGGTCGTAGTGCGAGGACAAGGCTTCGCACACCTTGATGCCGCGCACGCTGTTGCCGTGCTTGTCGAGCCTTGGCGAATAGCTGCCGAGCCCGAGGCGGGCAGGCAGCGCGGCCAGAATGCCGCCGCCGACTCCGCTCTTGGCGGGAATGCCGATCCGGTAGATCCATTCGCCGGCATAGTCGTACATGCCCGACGACGTCATCACCGACAGCGTGCGCGAGATCGCGTAGGCGCTCAGCACCTGTTCGCCCGTGACGGGATTGACGCCGCGATTGGCGAGCGTTGCCGCCATCACCGCGATGTCGCGCGCGCTGACCAGCACCGCGCATTGCCGGAAATAGACGTCGAGCACGGCTGCGACGTTGTCCGAGATCACCGCATTCGTCTTCAGGAGATAGCCGATGGCCCGGTTGCGGTCGCCGGTCTGGCTCTCCGAGGCATAGACCGCCTCGTCCACGGTGAGATCGCGGCCCGCAAAGCGGCTGAGCGCGAGGCGGATCTGCTCGAACGCGTCAGGGCCCTTGCTGTCGTAGATCAGCCCGGTGCAGGCGATCGCGCCGGCATTGACCATCGGGTTGAACGGATGATTCTCCGAGTTGAGGCGGATCGAGTTGAAGGGATCGCCCGAGGGCTCGACGCCGATCGCACTCTCGACCCTGTTTGCGCCGAGCAGATCCAGCGCCAGCGCGAACACGAACGGTTTCGACATCGACTGGATGGTGAAGGGCACCCGGCTGTCGCCGACTTCATAGACATGCCCGTCCAGCGTCGCGAGGCTGATGCCAAAATAGGCAGGATCGGCTTTGCTGAGTTCGGGAATGTAGTCGGCCACGCTGCCTGCGGTCTCGGCCGAGAATTCGTTGAGACAATTGTCCAGAAACCGCAGCAAGGGCGGCTTCGAGCGGGTCCAGGCGGAGGCGAGCGGCGAAAGCGGTTCCATCGCCTCTCTTTGTGCAACGCAATCAGGGCACGCGCAACCCGTTCGGCACCATGGTCTGCCGACGGACCAGCAGCAGGGCGAGCAACACGGTGGGGCCGAGGATGGCGAGGCCGAGCAGCGTCACCTGCATCTGCGACAGCGGCATGATGCCGCCGCCCGGGGTCGCCACCACAAAGCCGCCGATCACCAGCAGCACGCGGATCGGCCATTCCAGTGCGCCGGCGCCGCGCAGGTCGCCGACGAAGGGCTGATAGCCCTGGATGCCGCCGCAGATGAAGAGGGTGCCGAACGCCGCCAGCCCCATCAGGCCGAGAGCGGCGAGATAGGGGCTGGGTCCCTGCAGCACCAGCGCCGGATTGAGCACGAAGAAGAACGGGATGAAGTAGATGATGCTGCCGACCCACATCGATTCCCAGCCCGTCTTCATCGCCGGCGAGCCGGCGATGCCGGCCGCCGCAAAGGACGCGATCGCGACCGGCGGGGTGATCGACGACAGCATGCCCCAGTAGAAGATGAACATGTGCACGGCCATCCTGTTCAGCCCGAGCTTCTCCAGCGCGGGCGCCACCAGGATGGCGAGGAAGATGTAGCAGGCCGTCGTCGTCAGCCCGAGGCCGAGAATGAGGCTGGTGAGGGCGCACATGCCGAGCAGCAGGAACGGATTGTCGCCGGCGATGTGCAGCAGATCGTTGGCAAGGCTCGACACCACGCCGGTCATCGAGAACGCCCCGATCAAAAGGCCGCAGCCGGCGAGAATTCCGACCAGTTCGACGAAGGTGCGGCCGTTGACCTCGAGGAATTTGCCGATGGTCGCCATCGTCCAGCGCGTGTCCCTGGAAAAGAGCTGGTTGAGAACCAGCAGCAGCGCGGTGGCATAGAACGGCGCGTGGCTCTCGCGCTTGAAGTAGAGCAGCATGACGATCAGCAGCGCGATGACGAAGACGTAGTACCAGCCGTCCTTGATCGTATCCAAGACACGCGGCAGCTCGGCGCGCGGAATGCCCTTCAGCCCGTGCCGCGCGGCGTAGGAATCGACCTGCATGAACAGGCCGATGTAATAGAGCGCGGCCGGAATAACCGCGGCGAGCGCGACGTCGGCGTAGCTGACATTGAGGAACTGCGCGATGACGAAGGCGGTCGCCCCCATCACCGGCGGCGCCAGCACCGCGCCTGTCGAGGCGCAGGCCTCGATCGCGCCGGCATAGGAGGCGCGGAACCCGCTCTTCTTCATGACAGGAATGGTCATGGTGCCGGCCGTTAGCACGTTGGAGATGATCGAGCCCGACATCATGCCGAGCAGGCCGCTGGCGAAGATGCAGACCTTGGCCGCGCCGCCGCGAAAGGTGCCGCACAGCGCGAAGGCGAGATTGATGAAGAATTTTCCGGCACCCGTCATCATCAGCGCGGTGCCGAACACCAGGAAGCCGATCACGGTGTCGGCGAAGGCCTGGATGGGAATGCCGAGCAGGCTCTCGCCCGACAGAACGTGATAGGCGGTCGCCTGTTCCAGCGTCGATTGCGTGCCGCGGAACGGCCCGAGCCAGCCGGACTCCGCGAACAGCGGATAGACCGTGAAGGGGAAGACACTCAGCAGCAGGCTCCAGCCGCCGGTGCGGCGCAGCGCCTCCATCAGCATCACCCACATCACGAGACCCGCGGCGATCACGGTATTCGGCGCGCCGCCGAATTCCCAGCCGGCCTCCGCCGCCTTGCGCACGTTCGACATCAGCAGCAGCGCGGCGGCAAAAGTCACAAGGAAGAAGACGAGGTCGTACCAGGGAATGCGGTCGAGCGGCGCGCGCTCGGTGCCCGGGAAGATCACGAATGTGAAGGGCAGCATCAGGGCGATCAGGAGATAAAAGTACTCCGTGTTGAGCTGGGTGTAGCCGACGAAGAAGCGCAGCGAGAATTGCTGATTGACGCAAAGAAGAATCGTCGCCGCGGTCGCGATGACGAGCGTCCAGCGCCAGGCACCGCGCAAGCTGCGGACGCGCGTGACCTCGGCTTCCTGCATGTTGGCGGCGGCGCCGTGCGGATCGTCGAACACGACCCGCTTGGCCACGTCCTGCGGGGCGGTGGAGACGGAAGCAGACGACATGATCGACCCCGCGTGGGCAATTGACCGCTGACGATTATTCGTCGAAGCCGTTCGGCATGTCGGCCTTGGCGAGCGCAGCGGCGCGCGCCTTCATCCAGCCGTCGAGAAAGGCCTTGTCATCCGCAGGCGGGCTGGTCTTGCCGTAATCGGCCCATGCCGCGCCGAGCACCTCCTGGCGCTTGATCAGCTTGTTGTTGTAGGCGTCCTGCGCCTCGCTCCATTGCCCGGCTTCCTTCAGCGCCTTCACCGCCCCGGGATGCACCGGCACCACCCAGTTCTTGGTCTGCCGGTCGGCGGCAAGCCCACCGGCGCCGGGCGCGGAATCCTTGTAGGAATCGTAGTTCACGATCATCGCCTTGGTGATCGCATAGACCTGGTCGGCCGGCTGCGAGGCGTAGGCGACGAAGATAGGGTAGGGGTAGTTGCCGAGTTCGATCGGCTTGTCCGGCGTGATACCCGCGCCGCAGGTTGCAAGTTGCGGGAAGAAGAACGAGCCGACCTTCTGCATCCGCGCCCAGCCTTCCTTATCCTTGGCCGGCAGCGGCGGCCAGACCAGGCCGCGCGGCGAGGTTTCGGCTTCCTTGGCCGGGCCCGTGATGGTGGTGCCAAAGGCGGCGTCGGTGTCGTTGTTGATCAGGCCCTTCCACATCGCGCCGTAGCTTGCGAACTCGACGATCTTGACGTCCTTCTGCGTCAGCCCTGCGAAGGCGAGCACCGCGAGCGAGTTCTGGTTCAGCGCCGGCGAGCCGACGACAAAGCCGACGCGCTTGCCCTTGAGGTCCTTCAAGTCCTTCACGCCGGTATCGGCGGCAACGCCGAGCGTGCCGCAATTGCAGTCGACCGACGAGAGCAGGATCTGGAGCGGCTGCGGACCCCATTCCCTGGAGCCGAATTCGAACACGCCTTCCTGTGCGAAATAGCTGCCCGACCCCATTGCCGCGGAGGCCGCGCGCTTGGCGCGCAGCGGTGCGAGGCGCGCGACGTCGTTGCCGGCCGGCAGCACGCGCACGTCGGTCGAGTATTTGTCCTTCATCATCTTGCCGACGCCGACCGCGATGTTGAATCCGGCGGTGCCGGTGTCATAGGCGGTGAACGTCAATGTCGCCGGCAGCTTGATGTCATCGGCCATTGCATAGCGTGTAGACGCAAAAGAAACGCCCGCAACCAAGGCAGGCGCGAGCAACATCAGCCCACGAGACATATTTCCCTCCCATCGTCTTCGCTTTCGCCACGAAGATTTCGTTCTTTGTTTGAAACATATTTTTGTTTGAAACAGATCATGTCACCGCGATCAGGCGATGGCAACGCTGTACCGCGCGCGGAGGAACGAGGCTGACAGATTGTCGCGGAAGCCTCGAGATAAGCAGTCAGTTCGCGACGATCGCGATCGCCTGTCCTTCGGCCACGACGTCGTCGAGCTTCACCAGCAACGATGTGATCGTGCCGCTCGCGGGCGAGGGCACCGGTATCTCCATCTTCATCGCCTCGACCACCACAACGTCGTCGCCATCCGCAACGGTTCCTCCAACTTGCACGGGAGTTGCGCAGACGCGTCCGGCGATCTCCGTGACGATCTTAATTTCTGGCATGCCATCGCCTTTTTGTTGTCGCCGCAAAATGCCTGAGGTAGCGTCGTCTGCAAGTGGAATTTAATTCCGCACAGCGGAACAAGCGGTAGGGAACATGGGACGACGTTCAGAGCGGTTGAGTAGGCAAGGAGCACTCGCTGGCGACGCCGGTGAGGGTGATGTCATCCAGGTGGTGTCGCGCGCGTTCGACGTGTTGCGATGCTTCGAGGGCCACGAGGCCAGGCTCGGCAATCTCGAGATATCAAATCGCTGCGGACTGCCGCGCTCGACGGTGTCGCGGCTCACGCACACGCTGACGCGGATGGGCCAACTCGTCTATCTGCCGCGCGACCAGAAATATCGCATCGGCCCGAGCGCGGTCGCGATGAGCGCCTCGATGATGAAGGGCGCGCAACTGCGCAGCATGATCCGCCAGCGCCTGCAGGAAGTGGCCGAGCAACTGCCGGGCACCGTCGGCTTCGTCGTGCCCGATCGCTTCCATCTGGTCTATCTCCAGTTCGCGCGCTCGGCCTCTGCGCTCGGCCTGCACGAGGGCACCGGCAGTCGCATCTCGATGGCCTCGACCGCTGCGGGCGCGGCCTACACCGCGGCGCTGGCGCCCGAGCTCGGTGATGCCTTCATCGCGGACATGGAGCGGGAAGCTCCCGAGGCTGTAAAAATCCTGCGGCCCCGCATCGAGGCCAACCGGCAGTCGCTGCGCGAGCGCGGTTACGTCACGGCCTGCGGCCTGTGGAGCCCGCACATCAACGGCCTCGCGGTGCCGATCTGGTCGCCGCAGTACCAGACCTTCGTGGTGATCACGATCGGTCTTCTGTCCGCGATGTATGACGAGCAGCGTCTGCATGCCGAAGTCGCGCCGCTGATGGTCGCGCTCGGCCGCTCGCTCGGCAGCCTGCTCGAAGGCGCGGAAGGCGACGTCTTCAACGCTCGTATCTCGCGCAAACCGGTCGCGATGGCCGTGCACAACAATAACAAGCCGATCAATTCGGAGGGAGTGGATGAACTGGAAGCCGGAACTCGACGAGCTCGCCCGGCGCGAAGCCTTCGCGCGGGAGATGGGCGGCGTTGACAAGGTCAAGCGTCAGCATGACCAGGGCCGGCTGACTGTTCGGGAGCGCATCGACGGACTGATCGACAAGGGCAGCTTTCACGAGATCGGTGCCGTCTCCGGCATCGGTGAATATGATTCCGGCGGCGAGCTGAAGAAGCTGACGCCGGCGAACTGCGTGTTCGGCCGCGGGCGCATCGACGGCCGCACAGTGGTCGTCGTCGGCGACGACTTTACCGTGCGCGGCGGTTCGGCCGATGCGTCCATTTCCGCAAAGCCCCTGATGGCGGAGGAGATGGCGCACGACTTCCGTCTGCCCATCGTCCGCATCATCGAAGGCTCCGGCGGCGGCGGCTCGGTCAAGACCATCGAGACCAAGGGGGCCGCGAATTTGCCTGGCGGCATCGGCGGCACCCGCTGGTATCGCTTCACGACCGAAAATCTGTCGCGTGTGCCGGTGGTCGCGCTCGGCCTCGGCTCGGTTGCGGGCTTGGGTGCGGCGCGGCTGGCCGCCAGCCACTATTCCATCATGACCCGGAAGTCAGCGATGTTCGTCGCCGGGCCGCCGGTGGTGAAGGCGCTGGGGCAGGACCTCTCGAAGGAGGAGCTCGGCGGCGCGGACATCCAGACCCGCGCCGGCGCGGTCGATCATGCCGTCGACACGGAGGAAGAGGCTTTCGCCTGCACGCGGCGCTTTCTGTCTTATCTGCCGTCATCGGTTCATGAGCTGCCGCCGACCTTGCCCTGCACCGATAATCCGGAGCGCACCGAGGAAGCCCTGATGAATGCGGTGCCGCGAAACCGCAAGCAGGTCTACAAGATGCGCCCGATCATCGAGTCCGTCGTCGACAAGGGCTCGTTCTTCGAGGTCGCAAAGAATTTCGGCAAGCCTGTCATCGTCGGGTTGGCGCGACTCGAGGGCAGGGCGGTGCTGCTCCTTGCGAGCGACAGCTTTCACTATGGCGGCTCCTGGACGGCGGATGCCTGTCAGAAGGTGGTGCGCTGGGTCGACTTCGCGGAAACCTTCCATCTGCCGATCGTCTATCTCATGGACTGCCCCGGCTTCATGATCGGCCTCGATGCCGAGAAGGCGGCGACCATCCGCCACGGCGTCCGCGCCATGGCGGCGGTCAACCAAACCACCGTGCCCTGGTGCACCGTGATCCTGCGCAACGCGTTCGGCGTCGCCGGCGTTGTGCATCAGCCGGCCGACCGGTTCTCGATCCGCTATGCCTGGCCGTCGGCCTATTGGGGCTCGCTCCCGCTCGAAGGCGGAATCGAAGCCGCCTACCGCGCCGACATCGACGCGGCCGAGGACAAGGCGGCCAAGCTCAAGGAGATCGAGGAGCGTCTCAACAAGCTCCGCTCGCCGTTCCGCTCGGCCGAGAAATTCTGGGTCGAGGAGATCATCGATCCCAGGAAGACGAGATCGTTGCTGTGCGAGTTTGCAAGGCTGGCCGAGCCGCTGCGCAAGGCCGGACCGCCGGAGAACATGACGATCAGGCCGTAGCGCGCCACGGAGGCGGGCATCCGAAAGTCCCGAATCGGTCCGAAAGGCCGATTTGCCATGGGTGGGGCGGGAGTCCGCCGCTTCCGATCTGCCCGGGAGACGGCGCGCCTGTCCTGGGGCGGCAATGGGCCGGCCGGCCCCGTTGCCGTATACCGCCCGGACTCTGCGATCGCGTTTAACCCACGTTAATGATGCCTTCTCAATATGATACATCCAACCTGTTGCAGCCCATGTTGCGGATGGCTCGTAAGTCTTGATTAAGACAGCCCTCCGCATATTCCGCCCATGACAACGATTGCCGGGATCGAAACCCGGCAGTCTTTTCGTTGATTTCAGGGGAAGGGCCGCTGCCGTAGCGACGGCAGCCAGGATGAAACTCATGCTCCGCCGCGCAATGCTTCGTTTCGTGAGAGACCGGAAGGCCAACGTCGCCATCATCTTCGCGCTGGTGATGATCCCCACCATCTTTCTTCTCGGCATGGCGCTCGACTACACGCAGGCGCTGCGCAAGCGGGAGCAATTGAACGCGGCGGCTGATGCGGCCGCGATCGCGGCCGTGAGGCCGGCGATGCTGACGCAGACCGACAACGCCGTCGTCAAGGCGACGGCGGAAGCCGTCTTCGCGGCGAAGGCGAATCTTCCCGGGCTGTCCGCGACCCCGACACCGACGGTCACCGTCACCGATTCCGGGCTCGCGCGGACCATCACGGTTGCCTACACAGCCCAGTCCATCAACAATTTCCCGGGCGTTCTCGGCAAGCAGACCTGGCAGGTCAACGGCTCCGCGACGGCGAAGGCCTCCAGCGCGCCCAACATGAACTTCTATCTGCTGCTGGACGACTCGCCGTCGATGGCGATCGCGGCGACCCAGACCGATATCAACAACATGATCACCGCCACGAAGAACCAGCCTGGCGGCTCGAAGAACTGCGCGTTCGCCTGCCACGAGACGAACCCCCAGAAGGACAGCGGTGCGTCCTCCTCGACGAAGGACAACCTCACGATCGCCCGCGCCAACAACATCACGCTGCGCATCGATCTTGTGAGCAATGCCGTCACGCAATTGCTGGTCGGCCCCTGGACGTGCCCGCAGTCGGGTGTGTCGGGCGGCGTGATGCAGTGCATGTCGGCGCTCAACAACACGACCTACAAGGCCGCCATCTACACCTTCGACTACGGCCTGAACACGATCCAGACGCTGACCACCCCGACCACCGCCGGCACGAAGATCGCCAACATTCAGCTGATGACGGTCGATCACCAGAACTGCATCATTGTCGACAGCAAGGGCGCCTGCGTCTACTCCACCGACTACGGCACGGATATCTCGGGCGGACTCACGGGCGTCAACAACGTGATGCCTGCGCCGGGCACCGGCACCAACCAGTCGGGCGATACGCCGCAGGAGGTGGTCTTCCTCGTCACCGACGGCGTCGAAGACAAGCTGATGCCGAAGCCCGGGACCTGTGACGCAGCCGCCACCTATCCGCTCCCGACGGGCAGCAGCTCGACCGTGCGCTGCCAGCAGGCGCTCGACACGACGGTCTGCACGACGATCAAGAATCGCGGCATTCGCATCGCGGTCCTCTACACCGAGTATCTGCAACTGACGACCGACAGCTGGTACAACAGCCGCATCGCGCAGTTCAACAATCCATCCTCGTCCACGGGCATGATCGCACAGCGGCTGCAGTCGTGCGCATCGCCGGGGCTGTATGCGAGCGTGCAGACCGGCGGCGACATTTCCGCGGCGCTGACGAACCTCTTCCTCAAGGTTGCGTCAAGCACCGCCAGCCTCGTGCAATAGAGAGCGTACCATGACCGTACGGGACGCCACGACAACGAAGACACGTCGCAATCGCTGCGCCGCTTTCGCTGCCGACAGCAAGGGGGCCACGGCCGTCGAATTCGCGCTCGTTGCCGCGCCGTTCCTCGCCCTCGTCATCGCGCTCATTCAGACCTTTCTCGTGTTCTTTGCCCAGCAATTGCTCGAAACCGTGGTGCAGCAATCGGCGCGTCTCGTCATGACGGGACAGGTTCAGTCCGCGCAGCTGACAAAGGATGTGTTCAAGCAAAAGGTCTGCGATCAGATCGTGATCCTGTTCAACTGCAGCGACCTGATGGTCGATCTGCAGGTCGCAAATACGTGGTCTTCCGCCAATACAGGCATGCCGAGCTTGACCTTCGATGCCACGGGTGCGGTCAAGAACGCCTGGCAGTACGATCCAGGCGATGCCGGCGATATCGTCGTGCTCCGGGTGATGTACCAATGGCCGGTGTTCCTCGGGCCACTCGGCTTCAACCTCTCGAATCTTTCGAACGGCAACCGGCTGATCATGTCGTCGGCCGCGTTCCAGAACGAGCCAGGAGCTACCTGATGATTGCCGCCCTGTCGTCTCGCGCCTGGCACCTGTGCACCGATGTTCGCGCCGTTGCGGCGACGGAATTCGCCATCGTCGCGCCCTTCATGCTGCTGCTCTATGTCGGCGGCGTCGAGCTCGGAAACGGGCTGGCGATGAACGTCAAGGTCAGCGCGACCGCGCATAGTGTCGCCGACATGATCACGCAGAACACGCAGGTCACCTCGACCCAGATGGACAGCATCCTCGGGGCTGCGAGCGCCATCATGGCGCCCTATGCCGTCAAGAACAGCAGCGGCGCCTCCATCATGACGATCACGGTCTCCGAAGTCTCGACCGACAGCAACGGCAACGCGACGGTCCAATGGAGCAAGTCGACCAGCTCGTCGGGGGCGAGAACCGTGGGTCAGCAGATGACCCTGTCCCAGTTCACCGCGACCAATCCGAGCAATCCCAACAACGCCAACATCTCGCTCATCCTGAGCGAGGTGTCCTACGACTATACGCCCAACCTCGGCTACACCATCAGCGGCACGGTCAAGCTGACCGACAGCTACTACCTGTTCCCGCGCTGCTCGACGAACAGCCCGACGACGTCGACCTTCCCATACTACGACGTGAAATATCCGGCGACGACGACATGCACGTGCGTTCAGCATCTGCAGCAGAAGACCTGCTAGCGCCCCAGACGGCGCCGATCAACGCAAGCTGCGAAGGCGACGTCGACGCGGCGGCGTGACCCCGGAAGAATATCGCGCTACCCTCTCTGGACAAGAACAAGAGGGAAACGCCAATCGTGTACGACTTCATTATCGTGGGCGGCGGCTCGGCGGGGTCCGTGCTGGCCCACCGGCTCTCCGCCAGGAGCGCCAACAAGGTCCTGTTGTGCGAGGCCGGACAGGACACGCCGCCCGGCAACGAGCCGGCCGAGATCAGGGACAGCTATCCGGGCACGGCTTATTTCGATCCGCGCTTCCACTGGACCGAGCTCAAGGTCACGACCCAGATCGTCAGCCACAACAATCCGAACGAGGGCCGCCCGCCTTTGCGCAAATACGAGCAGGCGCGGGTGCTTGGCGGCGGCTCGTCGATCAACGGCCAGATGGCCAACCGCGGCGCGCCGACCGACTACGACGAATGGGACGCGCGGGGCGCCGCGGGGTGGCGCTGGAACGACGTGCTGCCCTTCTTCAAGAAGGTCGAGCGCGACCTCGATTTCGACGGACCGTACCACGGCAAGGATGGCCGGATTCCGGTCCGCCGGATCCCCAGGGAGCACTGGACGCGGCACTCGCAGGCATTCGCCGAGGCCTTCCAGCAGGCCGGCCATCGATTCGTAGCCGACCAGAACGGCGAGTTCGTCGACGGCTATTTCCCGGTGACGCACTCCAACCAGGCCGAGCAACGCGTCTCGGCCGCGATGGGCTATCTCGATCGCGACACGCGCAAGCGCACCAACCTGACGATCTCGACCAATACGCAAGTCAGGGAGTTGCTGTTCGAGGGCACGCGGTGCGTCGGCGTGAAGGCCGTGGTCGACGGCCGCGCGCAGGAATTCCGCGCCCGCGAGATCATCCTCTCCAGCGGCGCCATCCATTCGCCGGCGCATCTGCTCCGCGCCGGCATCGGCCCGGTCGGTCATCTCAAGGATCTCGGGATTCCCGTGCTGATGAGCCTGCAAGGCGTCGGCCAGCGCCTGATGGATCATCCGTCGATCTCGCTGTCGTCCTTTGTCCGCCGCGGCGCGCGCATGAACGAGCACACCAGGCGCCACATGCAGCTTGGCCTGCGTTATTCGTCCGGGCTCGCAGGCGTGCCGAAGGGCGACATGTTCGTCGTCGTGCTCAGCAAGTCGGCCTGGCACGCCGTTGGCGCCCAGATCGGATCGCTGCTGACGTTCGTCAACAAGACCTATTCCGAGACCGGACAGGTCAAGCTTGCCTCGCGCGATCCGGAAGCCGAGCCGATCGTCGAGTTCAACCTGTTGTCCGACCGGCGCGACCTCGATCGCCTGATGAGCGGTTTCCGCAAGATGGCGGCCGTGCAGATGAGCGACGCCGTGAGGGCGGTGACGGACAAGCCGTTTCCGGCGTCCTACACCGATCGCGTGCGCAAGATCGGCGTGGTTAACACCAAGAACAGGATGCTGACGAAAATCGCCGCGGCGCTGATGGACGGGCCGGCGGCGCTGCGCCACTACATGATCGACAAATTCGTGGTCGAAGGCTTCACCTTCGACGACGTCATCAACGACGACGAGGCGCTGGAAGCCTTCGTGCGCAAGGCGACCATCGGCGTGTGGCACGCCTCTTGTTCATGCCGCATGGGCCGCGCCGACGATCCGATGGCGGTGGTCGATCCGGAGGGCCGGGTCAAGGGCGTGCAGGGCCTGCGCGTCGTCGACGCCTCGATCTTCCCGGTGGTGCCCTGCGCCAACACCAACTTCCCGGTCCTGATGTCGGCGGAGAAGATCGCGGCGGCAATGATGCCGTAGGCTGCAGCGGTTTTCTTTCGCCGTAGCGGGCCGCCGTCTCGACACGCAAATCCCTCGGTGGGCGAGAGCCGGAACTGTCCATAGATGACAATCCGGGCATGCGCCGTGACACGGAACCCGGAACCCGCCTTCGGCGTTCTTTTCCAAATCTCGCCTTTCGGCTTGAAACGGGTCGTCAGCCTGCGCGACCAGCGACGGGCCGGAGCGCGCCTTGTAGAGATGGAACAGGGGGTTCAATGATCGATCCATCGAGCGGGGCCCAGGCCAGCGACGCCGGTGATCTGCCCAGGATCTCGACCGGCAGCGACGGCCTCGACAATATCCTCTATGGCGGGCTCGATCCCAATCGCATGTACCTCTACGAGGGTCGGCCCGGCTCGGGCAAGACCACCATGGCGCTTCAATTCCTCCTCGAGGGCGCCCGTTGTGGTGAACGCGTGCTCTATGTCTCCCTGTCGGAAACCAAGCGTGAGCTGATGCTGGTGGCGCGGCGCCACGGCTGGTCGCTGCAAGGCGTCGACATCTTCGAGCTGGTGCCGCCGGAAACGACACTCGATCCGGATCGCGAGCTCACCGTGTTCCATCCCGCCGAAATGGAGCTGAGCGAAACCACCGGCCTGATCTTCAAGGAGGTCGAGCGGATCAATCCCACGCGCGTGGTGCTGGACAGCCTGTCCGAGCTGCGCCTCCTCGCGCAGAACCCGCTCCGGTACCGGCGCCAGGTTCTGGCCTTGAAGCACTTTTTCACCAACCGCAATTGCACGGTCATCCTCCTCGACGACCTCTCGTCCTCCCAGGACGATTTGCAACTCCATTCGATCGCCCATGGCGTCGTGATGCTCGAACAGCTCGCCATCGACTATGGCGCGGAGCGCCGGCGCCTTCGCGTGATCAAGATGCGCGGCATCCGGTTTCGCGGCGGCTTCCACGATTTCACGATCGAAGCGGGCGGCGTGCGGATATTCCCGCGTCTGGTGGCGGCGGAACATCACGCCTCGTTTGTCGGCGAATTCACGCCCAGCGGCAATGCGCAGCTCGACCAGCTCCTGGGAGGAGGGCTCGAGCGCGGCACCAGCGCGCTTCTCTTGGGCGCCGCCGGTGTCGGCAAATCGTCTCTCGCGCTGACCTATGCGATCGCGGCGGCAAACCGCGGTGAGCATGCCGTGTTCTTTGCCTTCGATGAAGGTCGTGGGACCGTGGAAGCACGGGCTCGAACGCTTGGGCTCCCTCTTGAAGGCTATCTGCAGTCGGGGCTCATCCGATTTCAACAGATCGATCCCGCCGAGCTCTCCCCCGGGGAGTTCGCCGCCAACGTGCGCAAGAGCGTCGAAAGGGACAACGCCAGAATTGTCATCATCGATAGTCTGAACGGCTATCTGAACGCGATGCCGGACGAGCGGTTTCTCATCCTGCAGATGCACGAGCTTCTGAGCTATCTTGCACAACAAGGCGTGCTGACGATCCTGATCCTCGCTCAGCACGGGCTGGTCGGTCCGATGGAGACGGCTCTCGATATCAGCTATTTGAGCGATGCCGTGCTCATGCTGCGCTATTTCGAGGTCAGCGGAACGGTGCGGCGTGCCCTCTCGGTCGTGAAGAAGCGCAGCGGAAATCATGAAAATTCCATCCGCGAGTTTCGTCTCGGCGGCGCCGGCATCACGCTCGGTCCTCCGCTGAGAGGGTTCAGCGGCATCTTCTCCGGCAATCCGCGATACACGGGCACGGAGATACCGGAAGGGCCGGCGGAATGAGCGCTAACCGCGATCATTGCGTCCTCGTGTTTGCTCCTATCGGCCGCGATGGACCGGCATCGGTCGAGCTGTTCCGCAATTCGGCACTTGAAGCGATCAATTGTCGAAGCCTGCCTGAACTGGTCGGCGAGATGTCCGCCGGCGTGGGCGCGGTCTTTCTGGCCGAGGAGGGCTTGTTCGGGAAGGATACCCAGCCGCTGGCACAGTGGATCGAGAGGCAGCCGCCCTGGTCCGACCTGCCGTTCGTCATCCTCACCAGCCATCGCGAGCAGCCGGCGGTGGTGGCCTGGCGCCGCAGCATCGTGGAGACGCTCCGCAACGTCTCGCTGCTCGAGCGCCCGGTTCAGCCGATCACGCTGACCAGCGCGGTTCAGTCCGCTATGCGGGCGCGCCGGCGGCAATATGAGATTCGAACCTTGCTGCAGGCGCGCGAGCGGACGGCTCAGCAGCTCGAGAAGCTCGTGGTCGAGCGCACCGGCGCGCTCGAGGAGGCCAACAAGCATCTGCGGACCGAAATGGAAGAGCGCGCCCGCGTCGAGGAGACCCTTCGTCAGGCCCAGAAGATCGAAGCCATTGGACAGTTGACCGGCGGAGTGGCTCACGACTTCAACAATCTGCTGATGGTGATCTCCGGCGGCCTGGATATGCTGGACCGGCAGACCGATCCTGACCGGAGGCGTCGACTGTTGGAAGGCATGGTTCAGGCGGCGCAGCGTGGTGCCGGCCTCACCAGGCAGCTTCTGGCTTTCTCGCGGCGGCAGAAGCTCCGGCCCGAGGCCGTCGACATCGCGGCGCAGATCGGCGGAATGCGCGAATTGCTCGACCGCAGCCTGCGCGGCGACGTTCACGTCGAGTTCGATTTTCCGGATGGCCTTTGGCCGGTGGAGGTCGATCCGGGAGAGCTCGAGCTGGTCGTCCTCAACCTGGCGGTCAACGCCCGCGATGCGATGCCTAACGGCGGCACGATCCTTGTTTGCGGCGAGAACCTGGCCGGCCTGAACGAGGGTGAGATCGCGGGCGATTACGTTCGTCTGTCGGTGGTCGATACCGGCGTTGGCATGAGCCCCGAAACCCTGGCCCGGGTCTTCGAACCGTTCTTCACGACCAAGGATGTCGGCAAGGGTTCGGGCCTGGGGCTTGCCCAGGTCCATGGATTTGCGACGCAGTCGCGCGGGATGGTTCGCATAAAATCGACGGTCGACGAGGGCACTAGCATCGAGCTCTATCTGCCGCGATCCAACAATATTCCTTCCGGTGAACGCCATCTCATCGACCTGAACAGGGCCCGGCCCAAGAAGGCCAATCATGGCCAGATTCTCCTCGTCGAGGACGACGACGAGGTCGCCGCGCTGGTCAGCGAGATGCTTGAGCAGCTCGGCTACGACGTCACGCGCGCGGCCAGCGCCGCGGCGGCTCTCGGTGCTCTGGCGGACGGCCGCTCCGTCGATCTCGTGTTTTCCGACGTCATGATGCCGGGCGGCATGAACGGCGTCGAGCTTGCGCGGGAGATCAAGAGAAGGCGAAGCGACATCCCGGTCCTGCTGACCAGCGGATACGCCGAGGCCGCGGTTCGCGACGCCGAAATGGCCGGCGTCCAGATCCTGCCGAAGCCCTACCACATCGACGAACTCGCCGCGGCACTCGGCACCGCCAGCTCGAACTTTCGAATTGCCGCGGAAACCAAACGCTCGGGTGCGTCGTGATCGAACCGAGCATAGCCGCCGGGCCTCGTGGGACCATCGGCAGCTTTGCCGGCGGAGGACGAGTTCGCTGCCGAGGAGTACCTGGATCAAATTGATCTAACACAATACCACCCGTCCAATTGTCTGCGACTGTCTCGTTGGAAACCCGGGAGAGACGTCATGACAAACGCGTCAAACGCGATGCTTTGGACGGTCATATTTTTCTGTCTGTCTTTCGCTGCAATTTTTGCGGTTTGGTGTGCCGAGCGGTTGCGCAGGTACACCTCGACGAAGCCATAACGCATCTAGGTTGGCGCCAGAGGATCTGCCGACCGGACGGCGCATGCGCGCCAGAAGATGATGCATTGGCTGGGCTTCGCAGAGATATTTCCATTTGTCCGGCGGACCGAGCCGGCGCGCCGGCCCGGTGGGTGTGGTCGCTCAGGCCATTGCCGGCTTCGGCTCGGGCTTTGGCTGTCGCGACAGCGTCAGCACGATCAGCGAGGCGAAGACGCAGAGCGCGCCGGCGATGAAGAACGCGGGCAGGTAGCTCTGATAGACCGTCCGCGAGAAACCGGCGCCGAAGGCGGCGGTGCCGGCGCCAAGCTGGTGGCCGGCAAAGATCCAGCCGAACACCAGATTGGCACGCTCGGGCCCGAACTTCTGCGCGGTGAGCCGTACCGTGGGCGGCACGGTGGCGATCCAGTCGAGCCCGTAGAACATCGCGAAGATCGACAGGCCGTAGAACGAGAAGTCGCTGAACGGCAGGAAGATCAGCGAGAGCCCGCGCAGGCCGTAATACCAGAACAAGAGGTAGCGGTTGTCGTAGCGGTCCGACAGCCAGCCCGACATGATGGTGCCGAAGAAGTCGAAGATGCCCATCGCCGCCAGCAGGCCCGCGGCCT
Organism: Bradyrhizobium sp. Bra78; assembly: GCF_024519855.1. NCBI lineage: Bacteria > Pseudomonadati > Pseudomonadota > Alphaproteobacteria > Hyphomicrobiales > Nitrobacteraceae > Bradyrhizobium > Bradyrhizobium sp. Bra78. The sequence continues at coordinate 208,560 of NZ_JALJRE010000008.1, forward strand.
GCACCTGCGGGATGCCGAAATCCAGACACATCGGGATCAGATGCACCTGCACGAGACCGTTGGTGGACGCACCGCAGACGAAGAACGTCGCGAACAGAACCCAGAACGCGCTCGACTTCGAGGCGTCGCGCAGCGTGCCGAGCGCCACGCCCGTGATCGAGCCGTGGCTGGCCGGCGGCGCGGGCAGGGGTGCGGTGCCCTCGTCGCCGAACGGGCGCAGGCCGACGTCGCTCGGCCTATCGCGCATCGCGAGCAGGACCGCGAGGGCGGAAACGCCAAGCGCGATGCAGACGAAGCCGAGCGCAAGCCGCCAGCCGAAACGTTCGGTCAGGCTTGCGAGCAGCGGCAGGAACACCAGCTGGCCGGTCGCGACGCTCGCGGTCATGATGCCGACGACCAAGCCGCGCCGCGCCGCGAACCATCGCGTCGCGATGGTCGCGCCAAGCACCAGCGCGGTCATGCCGGTGCCGATGCCGATCACCACGCCCCACAGCGCGACGAGCTGCCAGACCTGGGTCATGCCGAGCGAGAGCACCAGCGCCGAGACCACGATGAGCTGCGCGGTGAGCGTCACGTTGCGCAGGCCGTAGCGGTTCAAGAGCGCTGCGGCGAACGGCGCCATCAGTCCGAACAGGATGAATCGGATCGACAGCGCGGAGGAGATCTCCGCCGTGCTCCAGCCGAACTCCTGCTGGAGCGGAACGATGAACACGCCGGGCGCGCCGACCGTGCCAGCGCTGATCAGCGCGGTGAGGAAGGTGACGCCGACCATCACCCAGCCGTAGTGGATATTGCGGCGGCCGAGTGCTGCCGCGAGCCAGTTCGAGATCATCGGGCCTCAACGTTGATTGGCGGGCTTCGAAACACCCGCGTGAGGTTGCAGAATGGCACGGGAGTCGTCTGTCGGAAATGACAGAGTTCCCTCATTTTCAGACTTTACGTCAGTGCGGCAAACGCTCCACCGCGATCGCGGTGGCTTCGCCGCCGCCGATGCAGAGCGCCGCGACGCCGCGCTTGAGGTTTTGCGCCTCGAGCGCGTGCAGCAGCGTCACGATCAGCCGCGCGCCGGTGGCGCCGATGGGGTGGCCGAGCGCGCAGGCGCCGCCGTTGACGTTGAGCTTGTCGCGGGGGATGCCGAGGTCGCGTTGTGCCGCCATCGCCACTACGGCGAAGGCTTCGTTGATCTCGAACAGATCGACGTCACCGGCACTCCAGCCGATCTTGTCGAGCAGCTTGCGGATCGCCGGGATCGGCGCCGTGGTGAACCATTGCGGCTCCTGGCTGTGGGTGGCATGGCCCTTGATCTCGGCCAGAGCCGGCAGGCCGCTGCGATCCGCAAGCGAGCGTTTCGCCAGCACCAGCGCGGCGGCGCCGTCGGCATTGGCAGAAGAAGCCGCTGGCGTGATGGTGCCATTGGCGCGGAACGCCGGCTTCAGCCCGGGGATCTTTGCAGGATCGACCTTCAGTGGATGCTCGTCATTGGCGATGATGCGAGGACCTGCTTTCTCGCTCAGCGTGATCGGCGCGATCTCCGCCTTGAACGCACCGCCCTCGACCGCCTTGCGCGCGCGGCTCAGCGTCTCCATCGCGTAGGCGTCCTGGTCCTTGCGGGTAAACTGATAGGCCTCTGCAGTGGCCTCGCCGAAATCGCCCATAGAGCGGCCGGTCTCGTAGGCGTCCTCCAGCCCGTCCATCATCATGTGGTCGATGATGCGGTCGTGGCCGGCGCGATAGCCGCCACGCGCCTTCGCAAGGAGATATGGTGCGTTGCTCATGCTCTCCATGCCGCCGGAGACGACGATCTCCGCCGAGCCGGCGCGGATGATGTCGTGCGCCAGCATGGTCGCCTTCATGCCGGAGCCGCAGACCTTGTTGACGGTGGTCGCGCCGGTGGCGTCGGGCAGGCCGGCCGCGCGGGCAGCCTGGCGCGCCGGGGCCTGACCCTGACCGGCGGGAAGAACGCAGCCCATGAAGACCTCGTCGACTTTTTCCGGCGAAAGCCTGGCGCGTTCGAGCGCGGCGCCGATCACATGCGATCCGAGCTTGTGGGCGGCCAGCGGCGACAATTCGCCCATGAAGCGGCCGAGCGGGGTGCGGGCGGCGGAGACGATGACGACGGGATCGGCAGCTTCGGCCATGACGAAATTCCCTGCGATGATGTTGGATTATGATCATCATATGATGCGACGCAAAAAATGCAACTGCGCCCGGCATGAGAAATTGTCGTGGTTCGGATGAGAATTGCTCGTTCGAACGGAGGAGGCGGCCCTACCGCTTCCGGTTCACAAATGCCTGCATCAGCCGCGTCGGCTCGTCCGTCAGGAACGACTCGCCGAACACCTTGACGCTGAGGTTCACCGACTCGGTCAGCGGCAGTTCCTCCCACTGCCGCAGCAGTGCCTTCTGCGAGCGTAGCGCCTCGGGGCCGCATTCGAGCAACGCATTTACGAGGTGCTCGACCTCGGCATCGAGCCCGCCCTCCGGCGCGACCTTGTCGACCAGTCCCCAGGCCAGCGCCGTCGGCGCGTCGATGTTTTCCGCCGTCATCACCAGCCAGCGCGCGCGGGCCCAGCCGATCAGGCGCGGCAGCAGCGCGGCGTGGATCACAGAGGGAATACCGACGCGCACCTCCGGCATGCCGAAATGCGCATCATGCGCCGCGATCCGGAAGTCGCAGGCGGCCGCGACCTCGAGCCCGCCGCCGAGGCACCAGCCGGGCATGCGTGCGATCATGGGGGCCGGGAAGGCGCGCACGGCCTCGCAGAGGTCGCGCAGGCGGCTGATGAAGGTCTCGGCGGACTTCTGGTCGAGCCTAGCCATCTCCTTGATGTCGGCGCCGCCGATCATGCTCTTCTCGCTCTGGCCGCGCAGCACCACAACCCGGATGCTGCGATCGGAAGAGAGCTGCTGCAAGCCTTCGCGAAGCGCATCGGTGACGGGCGAGCCCAAAATGTTCAGCGAACCGGCGTTGCAGATCGCGACATGAATGACGCCGCGCGCATCGCGCGTCACGCCGCAGTGGTTGTTGAGCATTTCCATCGTGGCATCTCGAAAGTTTCGTGGACCAGCGCGAGGCGCACCCGTCGGGATCACTTCCGGGCCGAAACGCCCGGCTTGTCAAGCGGACGAGACGGGAGTTGCCAGTGCGAAGTCCGCAGCATAGTATGACGTCAATCATACAAAGAGGCCGCCATGACCCCTAACGATCAACTCGACCTGTTTTCGCCTGCGGGCCGGCGTGAGCGGGTGGTGGACTGGCAGGTGCCTGCGCCTGTTGCGAAAGTGGCGATGGGCCTGTCGGGCATGGACGCGATGCGGGGCATCCGCGACGGCCGGCTGCCGCCGCCACCCTTTGCGAAGCTGATCGGCTTCGTCATGGCCGTGGTCGAGCCGGGCCGAATCGTCATGGAACTGGAGCCGCGCGAGGATCTCGAGAACACCATCGGCCTCCTGCACGGGGCCACAGCCGCCGCGCTCGTCGATACCGCCATGGGTTGTGCGATCTCGACCAGGCTGGAGTCCGGGCAGGGGTCCGTCACCCTCGACCTGAAAATGACCTTCCTGCGCCCGCTCTCGGTCCGGTCCGGGCTGATCTCCGCCGAAGGCAACGTGATCAAGCTGGGACGCCAGACCAGTTACACCGAGGGCTTCGTCCGCGACGGTAAGGGGGCACTTGCGGTGCACGCAACGGCGACCTTTTCCATGATCGGCAACAATTTTACCGGGAATTAATGCGCCGTCTGGCCGATATCCATGTTATTAGATGACCTCCGACATTCAATGAGAGCCGCATGCGCTACTCCCGGGAACACAAGCAGGAAACTCACGATCGCATCGTGAAGAAGGCCTCCGTGCGGCTGCGCGAAAAGGGCGCTCACGGCATCGGCGTCGCCGACCTCATGAAGGAGGCGGGTCTGACCCATGGCGGCTTCTACGCCCATTTCGATTCCCGCGAGGCGCTGGTGATCGAGGCTTTCGCCTACGCCATGGATCGCTCCATGGACCATTGGCGCAAGCTCACCGGCGAGGCCGCTCCCGACAAGCGGTTGGCGCTGATCGCGGAGAGCTATCTCTCCGCGCTGCACCGCGACAATCCCGGCCATGGCTGCTCGATCCCCTCGCTCGGCGCCGAGATCGCCCGCGAGAGCCCGAAGACGCGCAAGGCTTTTGCCGGCAAGCTCGACGAGATGATCGAGATGATGACCGATTTCATCCCCAATCTGCCGCGGAAGGCCGCACGCAAGCAGGCGATCGCGACCCTGGCGACGATGGCCGGCACCATGCTGCTCGCGCGAATCGCCGGATCGAGCGAACTGTCGGACGAGGTGCTGAAGACGGGCAAGGACAGTGCGCTTGACGGCGCGCGGCGTGAGACGAAGGTGACGACTGCCAGGAAGGCGAAGCAGAACTAGGCTTCATCGTCCCGCAAACAACGCCCGGTCGCGCTCCACGATCTCGCCGATGTAATCCGCCACCGCTCTGATCCGCGCCAGATCCTTGCTGTCGGCGTGCATCAGCATCCAGAACGTCCGCGTGATCGAGACCTCGTCCGCCAGCACCGGCACGAGCTGAGGATAGTCGCCCGCCATGAAGTGCGGCAGCACCGCGATGCCGAAGCCGGCGAGCGTGGCATTGAGCTGCGCGATCAGATTCGCGCTGCGCAAGCGCGCGGAAATCCGCGGCGAGACCTGCGGCAGATAATCGAGCTCCGGCGTGAACAGGAGTTCCTCGATATAGCCGACGAAGCGGTGCTGCGGCAGCGCCTCGCGCAAGGTGATTTTCGGGAAGCGATCGAGATAGGCCGGCGCGGCATAGAGCCCGAGGCGGTAGTCGAGCAGCTTGCGGCCGACGATGCGGCCTTCCTTCGGCATGGTCAGGCTGATGGCGATATCGGCCTCGCGCTTGGAGAGGCTGAACAGCCGGGCGGTGGCCACAAGTTGCAGGTCGAGGTCCGGGTAACGGTCGGCGAAGGGCGCCAGCCGCGGCGCCAGGAACGCGGTGCCGAAGCCGTCGGGCGCGCCGATCCGCACCGTGCCGGTCAGCCGCGCCACCGAGCCGCCGACCTGCTCCTGGTTGGCGACGATGGTCGATTCCATCGCTTCCGCGCTGTCGGCGACGCGCTGGCCGGCTTCGGTCAGCAGATAGCCGGTCTTCCGCCGGTCAAACAGCTTGGCCGAGAGGTGCTTTTCCAGCCGGTCGACGCGGCGGATCACGGTGGCATGGTCGACGCCGAGCTGTTTTGCCGCAGCCGACACCGAGCCGCCCCGCACGATGGCCAGCACGAAGCGGAAGTCGTCCCAATCGATAGCGCCTTGATCCAGCATTTTCGCACATCTATGGTGCATTATCTCAGACTTGAATCCTATAAAATGCAGGTCGATAGGATTTGTCAAAGCGTTCAAGCTCGCCTCAAGGAGATCATTCCATGCGTTCAGTCGGACATTTCATCGGTGGCAAGGAGGTCAAGGGCACCTCGGGCCGCACCGCCGACGTTTTCGAGCCGATGACCGGTGACGTCCAGGCCAAGGTGGCGCTGGCGTCCAAGGCCGAGGTCCGCGCCGCGGTCGAGAATGCCCGTGCCGCCCAGCCGGAATGGGCTGCGACCAATCCGCAGCGCCGCGCCCGCGTCATGATGAAATTCGTCGAGTTGGTCCAGCGCGACTACGACAAGCTCGCCGAGCTGTTGGCCCGCGAGCACGGCAAGACCGTTCCCGACGCCAAGGGCGACATCCAGCGCGGCCTCGAGGTCGCCGAGTTCGCCTGCGGCATCCCGCATCTGATGAAGGGTGAGTACACCGAAGGCGCCGGGCCCGGCATCGACATCTATTCCATGCGTCAGGCGCTCGGCGTCGTCGCCGGCATCACCCCGTTCAATTTCCCGGCGATGATCCCGATGTGGAAGTTCGCCCCGGCGATTGCCTGCGGCAACGCCTTCATCCTGAAGCCCTCGGAGCGCGATCCCGGCGTGCCGATGCTGCTGGCCGAACTGATGATCGAGGCAGGTCTGCCGGCCGGCATCCTCAACGTCGTCAACGGTGACAAGGAAGCGGTCGACGCGATCCTCGACGATCCCGATATCAAGGCCGTCGGCTTCGTCGGTTCGACGCCGATCGCGCAGTACATCTACGAGCGCGCCGCCCAGACCGGCAAGCGCTGCCAGTGTTTTGGCGGCGCCAAGAACCACGCCATCATCATGCCGGACGCCGACATGGACCAGGCCGTCGACGCGCTGATCGGTGCGGGCTACGGCTCCGCCGGCGAACGCTGCATGGCCGTGTCCGTCGCGGTCCCCGTCGGCAAGTCCACCGCCGACCGCCTGATGGAAAAGCTGATCCCGCGCGTCGAGTCGCTCAAGATCGGCACCTCGATCGATCCGTCGGCCGACTACGGCCCGCTGGTGACGCGCGAGGCGGTCGAGAAGGTCAAGGGCTACATCGATATCGGCATCAAGGAAGGCGCCACGCTTGCCGTCGATGGCCGTGGCTTCAAGATGCAGGGCTACGAGAACGGCTTCTATCTCGGCGGCTCGCTGTTCGACAACGTCACCAAGGACATGCGGATCTACAAGGAAGAGATCTTCGGCCCGGTGCTCTCGGTCGTGCGCGCGCACGACTACAAGGAAGCGCTGGCGCTGCCATCTGAACATGACTACGGCAACGGCGTTGCCATCTTCACCCGCGACGGCGACGCCGCGCGCGACTTCGCGGCCAAGGTCAATGTCGGCATGGTCGGCATCAACGTGCCGATCCCGGTGCCGATCGCCTATTACACCTTCGGCGGCTGGAAGAAGTCGGGCTTTGGCGATCTCAATCAGCACGGTCCCGACTCGGTCCGCTTCTACACCAAGACCAAGACGGTGACCTCGCGCTGGCCGTCCGGCGTCAAGGAAGGTGCGGAGTTCTCGATCCCGCTGATGAAGTGATCCCCTCGGCCGTCATTGCGAGGATCGTAGCGACGAAGCAATCCAGCGTCTTTCCGCGGAGGAAGTCTGGATTGCTTCGCGTCGCTCGCAATGACGAGAAAATATGAGCAGCCCAGCATGCAGTTCGCTCTGAACGAGGATCAGGTCGCGGTTCGTGACATGGCGCTGGCGTTTGCGGCGGAAAAGATCGCGCCGCACGCGCTGCGCTGGGACGAGGAGAAGCATTTCCCCGTCGACGTGATGCGCGAGGCCGCAACCCTCGGCATGGGCGGCATCTACATCCGCGACGACGTCGGCGGCTCCGCCATGACCCGGTTCGACGCGGCGCTGATTTTCGAGGCGCTGGCGACAGGCTGTCCGACCACCTCGGCCTTCATCTCCATCCACAACATGGCGTCCTGGATGATCGATGCTTATGGCAGCGACACCCAGCGCCACACATGGCTGCCAAAGCTCTGCACCATGGAGCTGATCGCGAGCTACTGCCTGACCGAGCCGGGCGCGGGCTCGGACGCGGCGGCGCTGCGCACCCGCGCGGTGCGCGAGGGCGATCACTACGTCCTCAACGGTCAGAAGCAGTTCATCTCCGGCGCCGGCGGCACCGACCTTTTGGTCGCGATGGTCCGCACCGGCGGCGACGGCCCCGGCGGCATCTCGACCCTCGTCATCGACGGCAACACGCCGGGCGTGTCGTTCGGCGCCAACGAGCGCAAGATGGGCTGGAATTCGCAGCCAACCCGCGCCGTTCTCTTCGAGAACGCCCGCGTGCCGGTGGCCAATCGGTTGAGCGAGGAGGGCGTCGGTTTCAAGATCGCGATGGCCGGCCTCGACGGCGGTCGCCTCAACATCACGGCTTGCTCGCTTGGTGGCGCGCAGACCGCGCTCGACAAGGCGCGCGCCTACATGAAGGAGCGCAAGGCGTTCGGAAAACGTCTCGACGAATTCCAGGCGCTCCAATTCAAGCTCGCCGACATGGCAATCGAGCTCGAGGCCGCCCGCACCTTCCTGTGGCGTGCCGCGGCGGCGCTGGATCGCAAGGACCCCGACGCCACCATGCTCTGCGCGATGGCCAAGCGGTTCGGCACCGATGCCGGTTTCGAGGTGGCCAACCAGGCGCTGCAGCTTCACGGCGGCTACGGTTACCTCAGCGAATACGGCATCGAGAAGATCGTGCGCGATCTGCGCGTGCACCAGATCCTCGAAGGCACCAATGAAATCATGCGGCTCATCGTGGCGCGCAAACTGATCGAGGGGGCGCGATGACGGCGGTGGAGGAGGGCGACCTCATCGTTCGCCGCGAGGGCGCGGCGGGCGTGATCCGGCTCAACCGGCCCAAGGCGCTCAACGCCATGACGCTGGAGATGTCCATCGGCATCGACGCGGCGCTCGATCGGTTCGAGACCGATCCAGAAGTCGCGGTGATCGTGCTGGAAGGCGCGGGCGAGCGCGGCCTCTGCGCCGGCGGTGACATCCGCGGGCTCTGGGAGAGCTCGCGCGAAGGTGGCGACCTCGGCGCGCGGTTCTGGCGCCAGGAATACGTCATGAATGCGCGGATCGCGAGATTTCCGAAGCCCTATGTCGCGTTCATGGAGGGCCTCGTGATGGGCGGCGGCGTCGGCCTCTCCGGCCATGCCAGCCACCGAATCGTCACCGATCGCACCAGGCTCGCGATGCCCGAGGTCGGGCTGGGCTTCTTCCCGGACGTTGGCGGCACCTGGCTGCTGTCGCGCTCGCCCGGCGAGATCGGCACCTATTTTGGCCTGACCGGCCAGACCATGAATGGGCCAGACGCGATCCACGCCAGGTTCGCCGACGCCGTGGTGCCGGCGGCCAAGTGGCCGGTGCTGCGTGAGGCGCTGACCAGGGTTCGAACGGGTGCAACAGCGGCCGAAGTCACCAAGCTCATCAACGGTTTTGCGACCGGCGAGACTGCAGGGCCGGTCGCTGCCAAGGAGCCGGCGATCGACGCATTGTTCGGTTTCGACCGCATGGAGGACATCTTCGCTGCGCTCAAACGCGACGGGTCGGAGTTCGCGCAGGTCACGCTGAAGACGTTGAACGAGAAATCGCCGCGCGGCATGGTGGTGACGCTGAAGCTGCTGCGGCTGGCGCGCGCCGCCTCGAGCCTGGAGGAATGTCTGGTGCGTGAATATCGCGCCGCACTGGAGGTCTTCCGCAGCGACGATTTTCGCGAGGGCGTCCGTGCCGCCGTGATCGACAAGGACCGCAATCCGACCTGGTCGCCGCCGCGCATCGAGGATGTGACGCCCGGGATGCTTGCGCCGTATCTTGCCGAGATCGGCGCCGACGAACTCAAGTTCAATTAACAACAGTCTCAAGCGGAGGAACGACAATGGCCACGATCGCATTCATCGGTCTCGGCAACATGGGTGGCCCGATGGCCGCTAATCTGGTCAAGGCCGGCCACAAGGTGGTGGCGTTCGACCTCGTCGAAGCCTCGCGCGCGCAAGCCAAGGCCGACGGCGCCGGCATCGCCGACAGCGCTGCGGGCGCGGTAAAGGGTGCCGACGTCGTCGTCACCATGCTGCCGGCCGGCAAGCACGTGCTCGGCGTCTGGAACGAGGTCTTGCCCGCCATGGCGAAGGGCGCGCTGATCATCGACTCATCCACCATCGACGTCGAGAGCGCCCGGCAGGCGCATGCGCTCGCCGGCAAGCACGGCGTGCTCTCGGTCGACGCGCCGGTGTCCGGCGGCACCGGCGGCGCCAAGGGCGCGACGCTCACCTTCATGTGCGGTGGCGAGGAGGGCGCGTTCGCGGCGGCCAAGCCGGTGCTGGAGAAGATGGGCAAGAAGATCGTGCATTGCGGCGGCGCCGGCGCGGGCCAGGCGGCAAAGATCTGCAACAACATGATCCTCGGCATTTCCATGATCGCGGTGAGCGAGGCGTTCGCGCTCGGTGAAAAGCTCGGGCTCTCGCATCAGGCCTTGTTCGACGTCGCATCGACCTCGTCGGGCCAGTGCTGGTCGCTGACGACCTATTGCCCGGTCCCGGGCCCGGTGCCGACTTCGCCCGCCAACAACGACTACAAGCCGGGCTTTGCCTCGGCGCTGATGGTAAAGGATCTGACGCTGGCGCAGGACGCCGCCAAGGCCGCGGGCGCTGCAACGCCGCTCGGCCAGCATGCGCAGGAAATCTACCAGGCCTTCGACAAGGCTGGCCAAGGCGGGGTGGATTTTTCCGGAATTATCAAGCACGTTAGGGGGCTAGCCGGGAAAGCTTGATGACGACATTTCAGGAAGCACGCGCGTTTCTGCTTCATAACCGCACGGATTACGAAACAGCGGTCAGGGGCTTCCGCTGGCCCGATCCGGTTCCCTTCAACTGGGCGCTCGACTGGTTCGATGCCGAGCTGGCGGCGAACGCGGAGAGCAAGGATCGGCCCGCGCTCTGGATCGTCGATGCCGCGCAGGACAAGCAGACAAAACTGACCTTCGCGGCGCTTTCGAAGCGCTCAAACCAGGTCGCGAATTTCCTCCGCGCGCACGGCCTCAAGCGCGGTGATCATCTGCTGCTGCTGCTCGGCAATGTGGTTCCGCTGTGGGAGACGATGCTGGCGGCGATGAAGCTCGGCGTCGTCGTAATCCCGGCCACGACGCTGCTCACCGCCGATGAACTCCGCGACCGGCTCGATCGCGGCAAGGCGAAAGCGGTCGTGGCCGCCGAAGATCAGGTCGCGAAATTCGCAAGCCTTGGCGTGGAGAATGTCGTCCGCGTCGTGGTCGGCGCGTCGTCCGATGGCTGGCTTGCCTACGATGACGCCGCAAAAGCGTCGGAGAGTTTTGCGCCGGATGGCCCAACCAACGCCGACGATCCGATGCTGCTCTATTTCACCTCGGGCACCACTGCTAAACCAAAGCTCGTGCGGCACAGCCAGCGCAGCTATCCGGTCGGGCATCTCTCGACCATGTACTGGATCGGGTTGAAGCCCGGCGACGTCCACCTCAACATCTCCTCGCCCGGCTGGGCCAAGCACGCCTGGAGCTGCTTCTTCGCACCGTGGAATGCGGGCGCCACCGTGTTCGTGGTCAACCAGCCGCGTTTCGACGCCAAGGGCCTGCTCGCCACCATCGGCCGCTGCGGCGTCACCACGCTGTGCGCGCCGCCGACCGTGTGGCGGTTGTTCATCCAGGAGAATCTCGCTGCGTTCAAGGTGAGCTTGCGCGAGGTCTGCGGCGCGGGCGAGCCGCTCAATCCCGAAGTGATCGACCAGGTGCAGGCCGCCTGGGGTCTCACCATCCGCGACGGCTATGGCCAGACGGAAACCACTGCGCTCGCTGGTAACTCGCCGGGCCAGACGATCAAGGTCGGTTCGATGGGCCGGCCGCTGCCGGGCTATCGCGTGCAGGTGAGCGATGCCGACGGCCATCCGGCCAAGGAGGGCGAGGTGGCTCTGGTGCTCGGCGCGAACCGCCCCGCCGGCCTGATGCAGGGGTATCAGGGCGACGACGGCAAGCTTTCCGGCGCGGAAGGCGATCTCTATCGTAGCGGCGATGTCGTCTTTGCGGACGACGACGGCTATCTCACCTTTGTCGGCCGTTCCGACGACGTGTTCAAGTCATCGGACTACCGCATCAGCCCGTTCGAGCTGGAGAGCGTGCTGCTGGAGCACGAGCTCGTTGCGGAAGCCGCCGTGGTGCCGAGCCCGGACCCGATCCGGCTCGCGATCCCCAAAGCCTTCGTGCTGCTGATTTCGGGCGCCGAGCGCTCGCCGGCGACGGCGCTGTCGATCTTCCAACATTTGCATACGCGCCTTGCGCCGTTCAAGCGCATCCGCCGCCTCGAAATCGTCACCGAGCTGCCGAAAACGATCTCGGGGAAGATCCGCCGCGTTCAGCTCCGGCGGCTAGAGCGCGAGGACGACCGCAGCGATCCCCTGCGCGGCCGGGAATTCCGCGAAGAGGACTTTCCGGAGCTGCCGAAGACACGGAGTGAGACCTAAGTGAACGAAGTCTGGAAGAAGCCGCCGATTACGCTGGATGCCTATCAGGGCATGGTCGGCACGGAGATCGGCGTATCGTCGTGGCACCTGATCGACCAGCCCCGCATCGACACCTATGCCGACGTGATCGAGGATCACCAGTTCATTCACGTCGACCCTGAGCGAGCCGGGAAGGAGACCGCCTTCGGCACCACCATCGCGCACGGCTTCCTCACGATGTCGCTGCTGTCGATAATGTCCTATGAGGTGATGCCCGTGATCGCCGGCACCACGATGGGCGTCAATTACGGTTTCGACAAGCTGCGCTTCATCTCTCCGGTGCGTTCGGGCAAGCGCGTCCGCGGCCGTTTCGTTCTGACGGAAGGCAAGCTCCGCAAGCCGAACGAATTGCAGTCCCGCACCAACGTGACGGTGGAGATCGAGGGCGAGGACAAGCCCGCGCTGGTCGCAGACTGGCTCGGGTTGATCTATTTTGCCTGACCTGAGGCGTCGTTGCCGGGCTTGACCCGGCAACCCATCGCTGCTCAAAAGCTGTCCAAATTGGTGCGCTCGTACCCTCTCGGGGAACGCGAGGCGGGTGAGGGGTCTCTCTCCGCGAGCACATCTTTGGAGAGAGACCCCTCATCCGGCGCTTCGCGCCACCTTCTCCCACACGGGGAGAAGGAAAGGGAAGAACAGGACTTTACTCATGGCAATCAGGTTCGACGGACGCGTCGCCATCGTCACCGGCGCGGGCAATGGCCTGGGACGCGCGCATGCGCTGGGATTGGCCAGCCGCGGCGCCAAGGTGGTTGTGAATGATTTCGGCGGCGCGCGTGACGGCAGCGGCGGCTCGCTGTCGCCAGCGGAGACCGTGGTCGAGGAGATCCGTAAAACCGGCGGCACCGCGATGGCCGACGGCGCCGACGTCTCCAATTTCGAGCAGGTCACGGCCATGGTCGAGCGCGCCACCAGGGAGTGGGGCAGCGTCGATCTGATGTGCGCCAACGCCGGCATCCTGCGCGACAAGTCGTTCGGCAAGATGGAAGCCGCCGACTTCCAGAAGGTGCTCGATGTGCACCTCGTCGGCACTTTCTACTGCTGCAAGGCGGTTTGGGCCGGCATGCGCGACCGCAACTACGGCCGCATCGTGCTGACGACGTCGTCCTCCGGCCTCTACGGCAATTTCGGCCAGGCCAATTACGGCGCGGCCAAGTCCGGCATGGTCGGCCTGATGAACGTGCTGGCGGAAGAAGGCCGCAAGACCAACATCCGAGTCAACATCATCTCGCCGACGGCGGCGACCCGCATGACCGAGGAACTGCTGCCGCCGCAGGCACTGCAATTGATGAAGCCGAACGCGATCACGCCCGCGGTCGAGTACATGCTCAGCGAGGACGCGCCGACCCGCACCATCATGGGCGCCGGTGCCGGCTCCTTCGCCGTGATCAAGATATTGGAGAGCGAAGGTATCAACCTGCCCGAGGCCGAGTGGACGCCGGATGCGATCGCGGCGCATTTTGCCGAGATCAGCGACATGTCGAAGGCGAGGGCGCTGCAAGGGGCGTTCGAGCAGACGCAGAAATATGTGGCGCAGGCTGCAGCGCGAGCCGGGGTAAAGCTCTGACGGCCGTCGCCGTCATCGGCGCCGGCCCCGCTGGCTTGATGGCGGCGGAGGTGCTGGCGCAAGGCGGCGCCCGCGTCACCGTGCACGATGCGATGCCGTCCGCGGGCCGCAAATTCCTGATGGCGGGCCGGGGCGGGCTCAACCTCACCCACAGCGAGCCGCTGCCGCAGTTCATGGCGCGCTACCGTGAGGCCGCGCCAAGGCTGCAAGCTGCGATCGACGCATTTTCACCGGATGCGCTGCGCGCCTGGAGCGAGGCCCTTGGCGAGCCGACTTTCGTCGGCAGCAGCGGGCGCGTGTTTCCGAAGGCTTTCAAGGCCTCGCCCTTGCTGCGGGCCTGGCTGCGGCGTCTCGATGCTGGCGGCGTAAGGTTTGCCTTTCGGCACCGCTGGACCGGATGGGATGATGAGGGGCGGCTACAGTTTCAAACGCCTGAGGGCGCGCTTGCCATCGCGGCCGATGCCGCCGTGTTCGCGCTCGGCGGCGCAAGCTGGCCGCGGCTCGGCTCGGACGGCAGCTGGGTCGGTGTCCTCGCAGCAAAAGGCATTGCCGTCTCAAAACTGCGGCCGGCGAATTCCGGCTTCACCGTCGCATGGTCCGAATTGTTCCGCGATCGTTTCGAGGGCCAGCCGCTCAAGGGCGTGGCGCTGACTGTTCGTGCACACGCGGTGCGCGGCGAAGCCATGATCACGCGCAACGGCATCGAAGGTGGCGCGATCTACGCGCTGTCGGCGGAGCTGCGTGAGGCGGTGCTGGGTCTCGGGCAGGCGACGCTGACGATCGCACTCCGGCCCGACCTCGACGCTGCCGCGCTGACCAAGCGACTGTCGGGCACGCGCGGCAAGCAATCGCTCGCGAACTTCCTGCGCAAGGCGGCGCAAGTGTCGCCGGTCGGCATCGGCCTGATGCAGGAGGCCGCCATTGCATCCGGCCGGCCGCTGGCATCGTTCTCGCCGGCCGATCTCGCCCATCTGATCAATGCAATTCCGGTTCAGCTCACCGGCGTTGCCCCGATCGATCGCGCGATCTCGACCGCAGGCGGGATTGCCTTCGATGAGCTCGACCAACGCTTCATGCTGCGCAAATTGCCAGGTGTATTCGCCGCCGGCGAGATGCTGGACTGGGAAGCGCCGACCGGCGGCTATCTGCTCCAGGCATCGTTCGCGACGGGAGCTGCCGCGGGCAGGGGCGTGCTGGAGTGGCTGAAGCGCTAACTGCCGTCATTGCGAGCGCAGCGCAGCAATCCAGAGTCTTTCCGCGGTGACAATCTGGATTGCTTCATCGCTTCGTTCCTCGCAATAACGATTGAGGAGGCCGCGCCTACCGCAATTTCCCGCGCGCCGCCACCGGCAGCGTGCCGATGATCTCTTCTCCGCGCACCATCACGACTTCGTCCATCATGTTGACGACGACGCAGACATGGTTGGGAACGATGCGGACGACGTCGCCGACATTGGGCCTGGTGTTGCTGCGGGAGAGGTCGAGAAAACCGTGCTCCTCGGCGAAGCGCGCGATCTTGGCTTCGGGATGCTCTAGGATCAGGCCGTGGCCGTCGAGCCCGCCGGTGTCGGATGTCAGCGTCTTGGAGCCGGCGTCGAGAATGCCGCGCTCGGGCGCGGCGCGGCTCACCACGGTTGAATAGATATGCAGCGCGCAGTCGTCCCAGGTGGCGACGCCGGCGGCGACCTGCATGCGGTCGTTATAGATATAGGTCCCGAAGCGATGCTCGGTGCCGCCATTGAGCTTGCCGAGATTCTTCAGGTTCGGCGTGCCTCCGGTGGAGACGATCTTGGCGTCCAGCCCGTGTGCGCGCACGCCGGCCAGCGCCTCGTCGTAGAACTTTTGGGCGTCGGCCCAGCCGGTCTCGGTCGGATAGAGCATGAATCCCGCGAAGTGCAGCCCCTTGGACGCAGCGATCTCGCGCGCCAGCGCAATCGCCTCCGTTGGGGTCTCTACGCCGGCGCGCTTGCGTCCCGTATCGCATTCGACCACGACCGAGAGCGGACGGCCCGACGCCGCCGCGGCCCTGGCCAAGCCGGCGACGACCGTCGAATTGTCCGCGGCCACCGTCATGTTGGCCCTGGCCTGCAGCGCGCCGAGCCGCGCCATCTTCTCTTCGCCGAGGAGATTGTAGCTGATCAGGATGTCGTCGATGCCGGCATTGGCCATGATCTCGGCCTCGCCGAGCTTCTGGCAGGTGATGCCCTTGGCGCCGGCCGCGACCTGCATCTTCGCGATCGTCGGATTCTTGTGCGTCTTGATGTGGGGTCGGCTCGCGACGCCGGCGTCGTCGCAGGCCTTCTGGATCCGCGCGATGTTGCGCTCGACCTTGTCCATGTCGATGACGGCGCAGGGCGTGCCGTATTCGCGGGCGATCTTTGCGGCGAGGGGAGTTGTCATGGGTCAGGCCTGTTCAATTTCTTCGCGAAGCATCTCTAGTTCGAGCCAGCGCTCTTCCGCGGCGGACATTTCGTCATGCGCCTTGGCGATGGCGGCGGACGTGTCGTCGAATTTTTTGCGATCCTTGGCGTACAAGTTTGGATCGTCGAGCACCCGCTGCAATTTTGCAATATCGGCCTGCAATTTTTCCATCATCTTCGGCAGCGTTTCCAGCGCGTGCTTCTCGTTGAAGCTCAAGCGCCGCTTGGGCGCAGAGGCGGGTGCTGCGAGCCGATCCTCTTTCTTCTCCGCCGGGGCTTGCGCCTTCGCCGTCTCGCGCTTGAGGTCAGCGCCGCGCTGCGCGAGCATGTCGCTGTAGCCGCCGGCATATTCGGTCCATTTGCCGCTACCCTCAGGCGCGATCACCGAGGTGACGACACGGTCGAGGAAGTCGCGGTCGTGGCTGATCAGGATCACGGTGCCCTCGTAGTCGCCGAGCATGTCTTCGAGCACGTCGAGTGTTTCGAGATCGAGATCGTTGGTCGGCTCGTCCAGCACCAGAAGGTTCGACGGTTTCGCCAGCGCGCGCGCCAGCATCAGCCGGCCGCGCTCGCCGCCCGAGAGCACCTCGACCGGCGTGCCGCGTTGCTCCTGTGCGAACAGGAAGTCCTTCATGTAGCCGACGACATGCTTCGGCTTGCCGCCGACCATGATCTGGTCGCCGCGGCCGCCGGTGAGCGCTTCGGCCAGCGTCGATTTGGGATCGAGGCTTTCGCGGTGCTGGTCGAGGGTCGCTATCTCAAGATTGGCGCCGAGCCGAATGGTGCCGGAGTCGGGCTGTGCGCCGCCGGTCAAAAGATTGACCAGCGTGGTCTTGCCGGCGCCGTTCGGTCCGATGATGCCGAGCCGGTCGCCGCGCTGGATGCGGGTCGAAAAATTCTCGACGATCTTGCGCTCGCCATAGGCTTTCGTGACGCCCTTCGCCTCGATCACCAGCTTGCCGGATTGCTCGGCCTCGGCGGCGGCGAGACTGGCACTGCCTGCGGTGCCGCGATAATTGCGCCGCTGGTCGCGCAACGCGTGCAGATTGCCGAGCCGCTTGACGTTGCGCTTGCGCCGGCCGGAGACGCCGTAGCGCAGCCAGTGCTCCTCGTCGACGATCTTGCGGTCGAGCTTGTGCTGATCGCGCTCTTCCTCGGCGAGCACCTCGTCGCGCCAGGTCTCGAACGACGCAAAGCCGCGATCGATCTGCTTGATCCGGCCGCGATCGAGCCACGCCGTCGAGCGCGATAGATTGGTGAGAAAGCGGCGGTCATGGCTGATCAGCACCAGCGCGCTGCGCCGGCTGTCTAGCTCCTTTTCCAGCCACTCGATGGTGGAGAGGTCGAGATGGTTGGTCGGCTCGTCCAGCAGCAGGATGTCGGGCGAGGGCGCCAATACGCTCGCCAGCGCCGCGCGACGCGCCTCGCCGCCGGAGAGGTTTTCGGGGTTTTCGTTACCGGTGAGCTCTAGCTGCTCGAGCAGATAGCGCGCCTGGTAGGGATCGTCACCCGGCGCGAGGCCCGCCTCGACATAGGCGAGCGTGGTCTTGTGTTCGCCGAAATCCGGCTCCTGCTGCAAATAGCGCACGGTCGCGCCGGGCTGGACAAACCGCGTGCCGCCGTCGGGTTCGACGATGCCGGCCGCGATCTTCAGCAGCGTCGACTTGCCCGAGCCGTTGCGGCCGATCAGGCAGACCCGCTCGCCAGTCGCGACGTTGAGTTCGACGCCGTTCAGCAACGGTGTGCCACCGAAGGTGAGCTTGATGTCCTTGAGTTGGATCAGCGGCGGCGCCATGTCAGCCTTGACTCGAATTCTGGCTCGTTGCGGCCTGATCGGCGCGGCGACGCTGGATCCGGCGCAGCGTCTGGTCGAGCGCAGAGAGAAACGTCGAGCGGTCGCGTGGCGCGAACGATCGCGGGCCGCCGGTGACTTCGCCGGCCGAGCGCAAATCCGTCATCAAATTGCGGACCGCCAGCGTCATTCCGATCGATTCTTCCGTGAACGGTTTTCCGTTCGGCGCGATCACGTCGGCACCCGCCTTCACGCAGCGGCTGGCGAGCGGAATGTCCGATGTCACGACCACGTCGCCCGGCCTGGCCCGCTCGGCGATCCAGTCGTCGGCAGCGTCCATGCCGGCACCGGCGGCGATGCGCTCGATCATCGGGTCCTGCGGCACCCGGATGAAATTGCCGGCAACCACGCTCACGGGCACGCCGTGGCGGCTGGCAACGCGGTAGATCTCGTCCTTCACCGGACAGGCGTCGGCGTCGACATAGATGCGGGTGGTCGTGTCGGTCATTCGCCGCGTGGTACCCCATTCGGGCCGCAAAGGCGAGGGGATTGACCGGTGTTCCCTGGGGCCTACGATCGGCCCGAAGCAACAAGAATTTGGGGAAAGCCAAGCCATGCCGAACCGGCTCGAAACCTGGCGCGTCGAGGCCTACAACACCGCGAAACAATCAGAAAACAAGATGCATGACGACAGGGTGGCGCGCCGCTTCGGCTTTTCCGGCGGACTGGTCCCGGGCGTCGACGTCTTCGCCTACATGATGCACGTGCCGCTGGCTCGCCGGGGCCGCGATTTCCTGACGCGCGGGCTGGTCGAGGCCCGCTTCATCAAGCCGGTCTATAACGGCGAGACCGCCGACGTCGACGCCACCGAGCACAACGGCCTGCTCACGATCGAAGTGTTCAGCCGTACTGAGCTCTGCGCCACCGGGACGGCGTCGCTGCCGGCGGTCGCGCCCGTGGTTTCGCTGAGCGACTATGTCGATGTTCCCGCTATCGCCGAGCGCAAGCCGGTCAGCCCGGCGACGTTCGAGACTGGCAAATGGTTCGGAACGACACCGCGCCGCTGGGCCGGACAGGACGCGGCCGGCTATCTCGCCGACATCAGGGAGACCGATCCGATCTTCGCGCGCGAGGGGCTCGGCCATCCCGGCCTGATCCAGCGCGTGATGAACCGCGTGCTGGTGGACAACACCATCCTGGGGCCGTGGATCCATGTCGGCAGCCGCATGCAGCTGCTGTCAGCCGCGCGCACCGGCGATGAGATCACTGCGCGGGCCAGGGTCACGGCGAATTACGAGAAGAAGGGTCACCGCTTCGTCGAGTTCGACGCGCTGGTCGTCGCCAACGGCACGACGCCGCTGGCGCATTGCCAGCACACCGCGATCTACCAGCCGCGCGAGCAGGCGGCGGCGTAGTTTCCTCACCTCGCCCCGCTTGCGGGGAGAGGTGAATAGCAGTCTTACGCCGCCCCCTTCGCGTCCTGGATCGCGCGCCAGACGCGCTCGGGCGTCAGCGGCATGTCGATGTGCTTGATGCCGTAGTCGGAGAGCGCGTCGATCACGGCGTTCACGACCGTCGACAGGCTGCCGGCGCAGCCGGCTTCGCCGCAGCCCTTGCTGCCGAGCGGATTGGTCGTGGCCGGCACCGGGTGGTCGCCGACCGTCATGTTCGGCACGTCCTCGGCGCGCGGCAGTGCGTAGTCCATCAGCGAGCCCGTGATCGGCTGGCCGCTCTCGTCGTAGCGGATTTGCTCCATCAGCGCCTGGCCGATTCCCTGGACGACGCCGCCATGGAGCTGGCCCGCGACCAGCAGCGGATTGATCACCGTGCCGAAATCGTTGACCGCGCTGTAGCGCACGATCTGCACGACGCCGGTGTCCGGGTCGATCTCGACCTCGGCGACGTGGCAGCCGTTCGGGAAGGCGGAGGGCACCGGCTCGCTGGTGTGGTCGACGTCGAGGCTGTCGGGCACGCCCTCCGGCATCTTGCCGTCGTGCATGCGCTTGGCGAGTTCCATGATGTCGATGCTGCGATCGGTGCCGGCGATCGTAAAGCTGCCGCCTTCGAATTCGATGTCGGCCTCGGAGGCCTCCAGCATGTGCGCGGCGGCGCGCTTGCCCTTTTCGATCACGAGCTTGGCGGCGCCCACGATCGCCATGCCGCTTGCGGTGATCGAGCGCGAACCGCCGGTGCCGTTGCCGGTGTGGACGATGTCGCTGTCGCCCTGCACCAGCTTGACGCTGTCGAAGGGCACCCCTAACTGCTCGCACAGCACCTGCGCGAACGGCGTGGCATGGCCCTGGCCGTAATCGAGCGTACCGGTGATGAGCTGCACCGAGCCATCGGGATCGAACACGATCTTGCCGAGCTCGGGGCTCGGCGGCGCGGTGACCTCGAGGTAGGAGCCGACCGCGATGCCGCGCAGCTTGCCGGCCTTTTTGCTCTCCTTCTTGCGCTTGGCAAAATTCTCGTGGTCGGAGATGTCGAGCGCCTTGTTGAATACCGCCTGGAAGTCGCCGCTGTCATAGGTGACGCCGGAGGAGGCCGGGAACGGCATCTGGCTCTGCTTGATGAAATTGCGCTTGCGCAGCGTCAGCCGGTTGATGCCCATCTCGTCGGCGGCGCGGTCGATCAGCCGCTCCATGTAGTAGTTCGCCTCGGGCCGGCCGGCGCCGCGATAGGCGCCCATCAGCGTGGTGTTGGTCAAGACCGTCTTGATGTCGACGCCCATCAGCGGCGTACGGTAGACGCTGGAAAAGTTCTTGCCGGTGTTGAGCGAAAGCGGGCCGGGCGCAACGCCGGTGATGTAGGCTCCGAGATTGCCGTAGCCCGACAGCTTCGCCGCGAGGAAATGCCCCTCGGCATCGAGCGCCAGCTCGGCATGAATCTTCTGCGCGCGGCCGTGGCTGTCGGAGAGGAAGGCGGTCGAGCGCTCGTCCAGCCACTTCACCGGGCGGCCGAGTTCCTTGGCCGCGTACAGGATGCACATGTATTCGGGATAGTTGACGTTCTTCATGCCGAAGGAACCACCGACATTGGCGGTGAGGATGCGCACCTTCTCGTTCGGCACCTTCAGGTTCTTGGCGAGGTTGGCGCGGTTGCCCGCGACGCCCTGCGTCGGCATCTGGATGGTGTAGCGCTCGGTCTTCTTGTCGTAGGAGGCAAGGCCGACGCGCGGCTCCATCGAGACCACGGCGACACGGGTGTTCTCGATGTCGATCCTGGTGACATGGGCGGCGCTGGCGAAGGCTGCGTTCACCTTGTCCATGTCGCCATAATGGTAGTCGAGCGTGACATTGTTCGGGATGTGGTCGTAAAGCTGCGGCGCGCCGGGCTGGGCGGCTTCCTCGGGATCCGTCACCGCCGGCAGCGGTTCGATATCGAGCTCGACGGCCTCGGCCGCGTCGCGCGCCTGGGCCAGGGTATCCGCCACCACGAAGGCGACGGGATCGCCGACGAAGCGGACCTTGTCGGTTGCGAGCGGCTGGCGGTTGGTCTGGAGCAGGGGCGAGCCGTCGCGGTTCTTCAGCGGCAGGCCGCAGGTGAAGGGACCGTAGCCGGCGGCATCGAGGTCTTTCCCGGTCCATACCCCCAGCACGCCCGGCATCGCCTTGGCGGCATCAAGGCCGATGCCGCGGATCACCCCATGGGCATGGGTCGAGCGGACGATCGCGGCATGGGCCTGGCCCGGCAGGTTGAAATCGTCGGTGTAGCGGCCTTTGCCGCGCACCAGCGTGTCGTCCTCCTTGCGGCGGACCGGTTGTCCGACGCCATATTTTTGCAGTGCAATAGCGTTTTCGAGCGTGGACGATTTGGTGTGTTCTTGCATGGAATTGACCTGAAAAGCCGGCAATTGCGCGGTTTGGGGGGCGCCTAGAGGACCGGACCCTCCAAAAATAACCCACCACCCCGTTCACGACAACGCACGAATGGGCATGGTCCTATGTGATGCGTTGTTGCGCAGACCTGCCGCGCTGCTAATGTTTCAGGCGAAAAAGCAATTCCAGATCGGCCCCTTGGGCCGCGGAAAGACAGTTTGTATGAATGACCACACGCGGCTCCGCGACGGCCATGCGCCGCACGGTGAGCTCGAGGGGTCGATGGCGGCGGTGGCGTTGGCCCCCGAACCGGCCGTCGCCGCGCAAGCGCCGGGAACCGGCGTCTACGCGGCGCTGGACCTCGGCACCAACAATTGCAGGCTCCTGATCGCCTGCCCGACCCAAGACGGTTTTCGCGTGGTCGATTCCTTCTCGCGCATCATCCGGCTCGGCGAGGGCGTCTCGGCGACGGGGTGCATCAGCGAGGCCGCGATCGAGCGCGCCATTGCCGCGCTCAGCATCTGCCGCGACAAGATCAATTTGAGAAAGGCGCGGCGGCTGCGGCTGATCGCGACCGAGGCCTGCCGTGCGGCCTCGAACGCCGAGGGTTTTCGCAGCCGCGTCGCGGCCGAGACCGGCATCGAGCTCGAGGTGATCGACCGCGAGACCGAGGCTGCGCTCGCCGTGCTCGGCTGCTCGCCGCTGGTCGATCCGAGGGGGCGCGGCGCGATCCTGTTCGACATCGGCGGCGGTTCGACCGAGCTGGTGCGGATCGAGCGGGACGCCGCAAATCCGGAGCCGCGCATCAAGGCCTGGATGTCGATCCCGTTCGGCGTGGTCACGCTCGCAGAGCAGTTCGGTGGCCGTGACGTGACGCCGGAGATCTATGCCGCGATGGAGCACGAGGTCGCCCAACACATCGCCCCCTTCGCCGAACAGCATGGCGGCGATCTCGCCGACATGCATCTGCTCGGCACCTCGGGCACGGTGACGACGCTCGCCGGCATCCATCTCAACCTCGCGCGCTACGACCGCCGCCGGATCGACAGCGTCTGGATGAACGATTCCGACCTCACCGCGACCATCAGCAAGCTGCTCGGCATGAGTTACGAGGAGCGCGCGAACAACAACTGCATCAGCGTCGAGCGCGCCGATCTCGTTCTGGCCGGCTGCGCCATTCTCGACGCGATCCGCCGCGCCTTTCCGCTGCCACGCCTGCGCGTCGCCGACCGGGGCCTGCGCGAGGGCATGCTGGTCGAGATGATGCGCGAGGACGGCGCGCTCAGGAGCTGGTGAGATGGCGAAAGACACCACCGGCCGCTTGCACGTCCAGGTCAAGACCGGCGGCAAGCGCAAATTGTCGTCGAAGCTCTGGCTGGAGCGGCAGCTCAACGACCCCTATGTGGTGAAGGCGAAGTCGCTGGGCTATCGCTCGCGCGCCGCCTTCAAGCTGCTCGAGATCGACGACAAATATCGTTTGCTGAAACACGGCATGGCGGTGGTCGATCTCGGCGCCGCGCCGGGCGGCTGGAGCCAGATCGCCGCCAAGCGCGTCGGCTCGGTCGATGGAAAAGGCAAGGTCGTCGCGATCGACCTGCTGGAGATGCCCGAGATTGCCGGCGTTGAGTTCGCCCAGCTCGACTTCATGGACAACGACGCCCCGGAAAAGCTCAAGGCCATGCTCGGCGGCGGCGCCGACTTTGTGATGTCCGACATGGCCGCCAACACCACCGGTCACCGCAAGACCGACCAGCTCCGCATCGTCGGCCTGATCGAGACCGCGGCCGCCTTCGCCTGCGACGTGCTCAAGCCCGGAGGGACGTTCCTGGCCAAAGCGTTCCAGAGCGGCGCCGACGCCGATCTGCTCGCCCAGCTCAAGCGCGACTTTGCGACGGTGCGTCACGTCAAGCCCGCCGCGAGCCGGCAGGATTCGTCGGAGCGCTACGTGCTGGCGACGGGATTTCGGGGCGGTGCGGAAACGTAGCCGCAAACGTCGTCATTGCGAGGAGCTCTCGCGACGACGAGGTGGGACTAACCCAGCCGCTGGTCGCGGGCGTCCTGGGTATCCTCGGTTGCGGTTTTGACGGCGGCACTTGCCGCGCTCTTTGCGGCACCCTTGCGGCTCGCGATCTCCACCGCCTTGCGGCCGGAGATCTCGTGGCCGGCATCATCGGGCATCTGCCAGAAGAACCAGCTCGATGCCGCCGAGGTCAGCGCGACCACGATGAAGGCCGGCGCGAACACCGTGGCGTTGAGCTCGCTGACATGGCTGAACCACATCGTCGTCTCCACCGACGCTGCGCCGACGGCGACGCCGGCGGAGACCGCGAGCTGCTGGTTGACGCTGACGAGCGTGGTGGCGCGGCTCATCTGCGGGGGCTCGACGTCGGCATAGGCCACCGTGTTGATCGCGGTGAACTCGAGCGAGCGGAAAAAGCCTCCGACCACCAGGATGATCATGATGATGAGCAGCGGGGTCGTCACCGTGAACAGCGCACAGGCGGCGAGGAAGAATGCGCTGACGATCGCGTTCACCGTCATCAGATTGCGGAAGCCGAAGGTCCGGATGAGGCGCGCCGCCAGCGCCTTCATGCCCATGGCGCCGAGCGAGGAGCTAAAGGTCACGAGACCGGATTTGAACGGCGACAGCCCGAAACCGATCTGCATCAGGAGCGGCAGCAGGAACGGCAGCGCGCCGATGCCAAGCCGGAACATGAAACCGCCGAAAATGGCCGCGCGCAGCGTCGGCAGCTTCAGCAGGGAAAAGTCCAGCACCGGCGATCCCGTCCGCCGGGCGTGCAGGACATACAGCGTCATCGAGATCGATCCGCCGACGACCAGCGCGGCGACCGTGCTCCAGGGCAGCAGGTTGAGACCGGCGACCGAGAGGCCGAACGCAATGCCGGCAAGTCCCATGCCCGCCAGCACCATGCCATAGAGATCGAACGGCTCCCGTTCTTCGCTCTTGATCGGATCGATGAAGCGCAAGGCCATGAAGATGCCGAGCAGTCCGATCGGGATGTTGATCAGGAAGATCCAGTGCCAGGACGCGTAAGTGGTGATGAAGCCGCCGAGCGGGGGGCCGATCACGGGGCCGATCAGGGCAGGGACCGTCACCCACGCCATGGCGTTGACCAGCGCGCTCTTGTCGACCGAGCGCAGCAGCACGAGGCGCCCGACCGGCGTCATCATCGCCCCGCCCATGCCTTGCAGGATCCGCGCGAACACGAAATCGGTGACCGAGGTCGACAGCGCGCAGCCGACCGAGCCGACCATGAACACCCCGACGGCAATCGCGAACACCATGCGCGCGCCAAACCGGTCGGCGGTCCAGCCGCTCGCCGGGATGAACACTGCAAGCGACAGCAGATAGGAGGTGATCGCTAGCTTGAGCGTCAGCGGGCTGGTGCCGATGTCGGCCGCGATCGCCGGCAGCGAGGTGGCGATCACCGTCGAGTCCATGTTCTCCATAAAGAGAGCAGTGGCCACGATCAGCGGGATGATGCGTTGCTTGTCGACCATGACGGATTGGTAATGGAGAGCAGGAGGAATGGCGAGAATTGCGGCTTATCACCGCCACAGACCCGGGACCATTGCGGATCAACGCATAGCACCTAAATCCCGCGTAACAACGGTGTGACCCCAAAGCGGTTGCACCTGAGGCCGGAGACGTCGCGATGATCTACCTGCTTGCCGCGCTGCTGCCGCCGATCGGGCTGCTCATGAACGGACAGCCGTTCGCGGCGATCCTCAACCTCGTGCTGTGCGCCGTCTGCGCGATTTTGGGCCTGGTCTTCCACGTCCTGCTTCTTGTCCCGTCGGCCCACGCCCTCATCGCGGTGCACGTGAAGCGGGAGGACCGGCGCCACCGGGAGGTCGTGGATGCGATCCGCCGGCACGGCCTGCCGCCAGGCTATCCACGCTGATTTACCCAAAATGCCTGTGCATGGCTGGCCAGCGGTCCGATTTGCTTTGATTCGTCGCCCAGCCGTGCTATCGACCCGCGTCAACCCCACCGATGGGCTCCGATTCTCCGGCGTTGCCGCAAGGTACGCCGAGGGCGGCGCTCATCCATAGCTATTTGCGGCAGGGCCGCTGGAAGGAGTTGGCAAGATGGCCACGGTGCAACTTCAAGGCATTCGCGAAGCCCTCACGTTCGACGACGTGCTGTTGAAGCCGGGCCTGTCGGACGTCATGCCGGGCGAGGTCGACATCCGTTCCCGCGTCACCCGCGCCATTCCCCTCAACATCCCGATCATGGCCTCCGCCATGGACACAGTCACCGAAGCGCGCATGGCGATCGCCATGGCGCAGGCCGGCGGCCTCGGCGTCATCCACCGCAATTTCGACCCTGAAGGGCAGGCCGCGCAGGTGCGGCAGGTCAAGCGCTACGAGTCGGGCATGGTGGTGAACCCGCTCACCATCAGTCCCGAAGCCAGCCTCGACGACGCGCTCAAGCTGATGAGCGATCACGGCATCTCCGGCATTCCCGTCGTCACCGGCGCCGGCAAGTCCACGCCGGGCAAGCTGGTCGGCATCCTCACCAACCGCGACGTGCGGTTTGCGACCGATCGCCGGCAAAAAGTCTCCGAGCTGATGACGCATGAAGGTCTCGTCACGGTGCGCGAGAATGTCAGCCAGGACGAGGCGCGGCGGATGCTGCACCAGCATCGCATCGAGAAGCTGCTCGTGGTCGATGAGCAATATCGCTGCGTCGGCCTGATCACCGTCAAGGACATGGAGAAGGCGGTCGCCCATCCGCTCGCCTGCAAGGACGCGCAGGGCCGCCTGCGCGTTGCCGCCGCCACCACGGTCGGCGATACCGGCTTCGAGCGCACCGAGCGGCTGATCGATGCCGGCGTCGACCTCGTCGTCGTCGACACCGCGCACGGCCATTCCCGTCACGTGCTACACGCGGTGAACCGCATCAAGCGCCTGTCCAACTCCGTGCAGGTCGTTGCCGGCAACGTCGCGACCTCCGAAGGCGCGCAGGCGCTGATCGATGCGGGCGCGGACTGCATCAAGGTCGGCATCGGACCGGGCTCGATCTGCACCACGCGCATCGTCGCCGGCGTCGGCGTGCCGCAGCTCACCGCGATCATGGATGCGGTGGAAGCGGCGAAGAAGTCCGACATTCCCGTCATCGCCGACGGCGGCATCAAATTCTCCGGCGACCTCGCCAAGGCACTCGCGGCCGGCGCCGACATAGCCATGGTCGGTTCGCTGCTTGCCGGTACCGACGAGACGCCCGGCGAAGTGTTCCTGTGGCAGGGCCGTTCCTACAAGGCCTATCGCGGCATGGGCTCGGTCGGCGCGATGGCGCGCGGCTCGGCGGACCGTTACTTCCAGCAGGACATCAAGGACGCGCTCAAGCTCGTGCCTGAAGGCATCGAAGGCCAGGTGCCCTACAAGGGCCCGGTCGGCAACGTCATGCACCAGCTCGCCGGCGGCCTGCGCGCCGCAATGGGCTATGTCGGCGCAAAGGACATGAAGGAGCTGCATGAGAAGGCGCAGTTCGTTCGCATCACGGGCGCGGGCCTGCGCGAAAGTCACGTCCACGACGTCACCATCACGCGCGAAGCGCCGAACTATCCGGGCGGGGGTTAGCTTCCGCGCTGCTCTCGTGCCCCGGACGCAGTGCAGCGCTTGTTCAGCGGTGCGCTGCGGCGCGTCCGGAGGAACGCACGGCTGGCGACAACGCGCTCCACTGGTTTTGTATTGACGCAGCTGCCTCCCTCCGCTTCCGTTCGCGCCGAAGCATAATCAGGAGGAAGTCATCATGTCCCAAGGCAAACGCATCGTTCTCGCCGCGCGTCCCGTCGGTGAGCCAAAGCCGTCCGATTTCCGCATCGAGGAATTCGCTGTGCCGACGCCTGCGGCAGGTGAAGTCCTGCTGCGCACGATCTGGCTGTCGCTCGATCCCTACATGCGCGGGCGCATGAGCGACGGTCCATCCTATGCAGCGCCGGTGCCCGTCGGCGGCGTGATGGAAGCCGGTACGGTCTGCGAGGTCGCAGCCTCCAACAATCCGAACTTCGCCAAGGGCGACATCGTGCTGTCGCGCACGGGCTGGCAGACGCACGCGATCTCCGACGGCAAGGGACTGAACAAGATCGACCCGAAGCTGGCGCCGATCTCGACGGCTGTCGGCGTGCTCGGGATGCCCGGCATGACCGCGTATACAGGCCTGCTCGACATCGGCAAGCCGCAGGAAGGCGAGACTGTCGTCGTTGCCGGCGCCTCAGGTGCGGTCGGCTCGGCCGTCGGCCAGATCGCGAAGATCAAGGGCGCGCGCGCGGTGGGAATCGCCGGCGGCAAGGACAAATGCGATTACGTCGTGAAGGAGCTCGGCTTCGATGTCTGTATCGATCACCGCGATCCCGATCTGGCCGCGAAGCTGAAGGAGGCCTGCCCGAAAGGCATCGACGTCTACTTCGAGAATGTCGGCGGCGCCGTGTTCGAGGCGGTCTTCCCGCTGCTCAATCCGTTCGCGCGCGTGCCGGTTTGCGGGCTGATCGCCCATTACAACGACACCGAGGCCAAGCCGCCGAAATGGGCGGCCTCGATGATGCGCGCGACGCTGACCAAGCGGCTGACCTTCCGCGGCTTCATCGTCTCCGACTTCGCCTCCCGCCATGGTGACTTCCTGCGCGACATGTCCGGCTGGGTTCGCGACGGCAAGGTCAAGTACAAGGAGTTCGTCACCGAGGGCCTGGAGAGCGCGCCCGGTGCCTTCATGGGGCTCCTGAAGGGCGCCAATTTCGGCAAGCAGCTGGTGCGGGTCGGGCCGGATAAGGCTTGATCCGCCGCTCCGGCTCCCTCGGGGTCCGGATATGGTTAATAAAGAGTGACCGATCGGCCACACCCGCCCGTAAAAGCCGCAGGTGTGACCGTCGGTTCATTGACGGACCCACGAAGGCATTGAATCATTGCGCATATTTCAGGTGCGATGATGTTAGAGATTGTTGTTTTCTGCGTAATCCTGCTGGCTGCCGGATATTGGGCGACCATGTTTGTCATGGGCCGTCGCGACGACGTCATCCATGGCAAGTTCGTTCACACCGAGGACGCCGACACGTTCGCGCAGTCCGCGATGCCCACACCCATGCCGCCATTCCCCAGGCGTCCGGTCAAAGCCGCGCGGCCTGACAATGTCCAGCCTACCAATGCCGGGGCCAAGCCGGTGGACAGCGCGGCGCTGCAGTCCCTGCTGGCTGCGATCCAGCAGGACCTCAAGAGCGTCGCCTGACGATCGCCGTTAGTGCTCGCTACCCATCTGGGCGAACAACTCCTCGATATCGACGTCGACCTGGCCCGGCGCCCTGACGTGGCGAACCTCGAAACCGTCGGGCTGGAAGCGGTATTCCACGAGCCCGACTTCCTTGATCGCGATACGGTCCTGCCGCGCGTCGTTGATCTTGAAGCCGGCCGACGGCGCCCAGACGTGGCGAGTGTGCCTATAGGTGAAGTCGCGGCGCTGGTGCACGTGGCCGCTGGCGATCAGGCGCAGGTCGACATGCGCAAACATCTTGATCAGCCGCGCCCGGGCCGGCTGCGGCACATAGCGGATCGAGGTCTCCGGCGTTTCAGCATCGTCGGGCAGGTTGAGGAACATCGGCTTGTGCAGGAACAGCGCGACCGGCCTGCCGTTCACGCGTGAAACTTCGGAAGCGAGCCAGTCGAACTGTTCGGCCTCGAAGGCGAGCCCTGAATTCATCACCAGCGTGTTGAGGCCGATGAAGCGCCAGCCCGCGGCCTCGAACGACCAATGGTCCTCGCCGATGATGTCGCAGAATTGCCGGCGGTGTGCTTCTTCGACCGGCGGCTTCGGTGCCGGGCCGATCGCGGTCGGATTGTCGCCGATGTCGTGATTGCCGGGAAGGTAGCGGCAGGCGACGGGCAGGGCGTCGTGCAGGCCTTTGGCGAATGCGACGTCGTCGCGGCTGGTCGGCCCGTCGAACGAGACATCGCCGGTGTTGACGACGAGATCGGGCCTGTCAGCGTCGATGTGCTCGCTGACGCGGTGGAAGTTCGCAATCAGGCCGGGAAAGCGCCGGCCAAGATGCGTGTCGGAAATCTGCGTGAGGCGAAATTCGGACATGGGATGAATCATATCCGTGGTCGCGCGTCGGAACGATGACGGTGCGGGCATGCATCGCAGCGAACAAAGTTTAAAACACGCGGTAGCGGATCGTGTAGGCGTCTTGTGCCGCCGCGTTGCCGGTAAGCGGCGAGGAGATGCGGTCGGCGAGGTGCCAGGGTCCGAACAGCTCGGTGCGATGCGGCTCTGCGGGCAGGCGAAGGCGGAATTCGAAGGTGCCCTTGCCGGGCAGGTTCACCACCAGCACGCGGTCTGCGGTGCGATGCTTGAGCGCCACCGCGCCGCGCAGCACGGAGCGGCCATCGCCGATGTCCCGCACGCCGTCGACCAGCGCCAGCGTTTGGTTGCGGTCGGTGTGCAGCTCGATCTGGCTGTCGGCCGCCGCCGTCAGCGTCTCCTTGGGCATGCGGATCTCGAACTCGACCGCCGGCTTGGACGGGTTGAGGCCGAGATAGGCCATCGCGGCGTGACGCATGTCGTAGGCGGCAAAGGCCAGCAAGGCAGCTGCGGCCAGCGCCGCGAGGCCATGCCTGACGACATCGCGCCAGGTCCGGTAGCTCATTCGGAAGTACACCGACATCGCCAGCGCCACCGCGAGCGCCGCCGCGATGCCTGACAGCGCCGACATCAGGATGCTGAACTGGCCATTGGCGGATTCGGACCAAACGACGGTCAGGCCGGCGATCTGGCTGAAGAGGGTGTTCATGGCTCGCCTTGCGCCCAAAGTGGCAAAAGTCGCTTTAACGATCGCCATTTGGTCGCCGGATCGGGAACGCCGGTTCAACTCGTCGATTGTCAGCGCCAACGGTCGCGGCTAATGACGGTCCGCGGCGTTCCGCCTTACGGGAAAGTTCCGATGTCTGCTCAAATGGTCCTGCTGCCTGTCTTCGTGCAGGTCGGTCTCACCTTCGCGCTCCTGATCGGCATGGTCTTCGGGCGCCGGAAAGCGCTGGTCTCCGGCGAGACCAGGATCCGCGACATTGCGCTGGGCGAGCCGAACTGGCCCAAGGGCGCCACGCAAATCGCCAATTGTTACCGCAACCAGTTCGAGTTGCCGATGCTGTTCTATGCCCTGATCGCGCTGGCACTTCCCTTGCGCCACGCCGATCTCTTCATCGTGCTGATGTCCTGGGTGTTCGTGGTGACACGGTTCGCCCATGCCGGGGTGTTCGTCTCCTCCAACGACCTTGGCCGGCGCTCGGCGATCTGGCTCGCCGGCGTGCTCGTGCTGCTCGCGATGTGGATCTATTTCGCGCTGAGAATGCTGTTGCTGATCTGACGCTTGCGCGCCAATCCTGATCTGAAAGATTCAAATGACTCCCGCTGCCCGGCTGTCCGCCGCCATCGAACTGATCGACACCATCGAGAGAGACCGCGTGCCCGCGGCCAAGGCGTTGAAGGAGTGGGGCACCTCGCACCGCTTTGCCGGCTCCGGCGACCGCGCCGCCATCGCCGGCCTGGTCTGGGACGTGCTGCGTCGCTACGCCTCGAGCGCCTTCCTGATGGATGCCGATACCGCGCGGGCGCGGCTGATCGGCATGCTCCGGCTCGAGCGCGACATGGATGCGGCCACCATGGCCGCCTTGTTCGACGGCAGCCGCTTCGCGCCGGCTCCGCTCACCGAGGCCGAGCAGGCCGCGCTCGCCTCGCGCTCCCTTGAGGGTGCCCCGGCCGCGATCGCCGGCGACTATCCGGAATGGCTCGATTCGCATCTGGCAAAAGTGTTCGGCGAGGACCGCGCGGCGGAGGCCGCCGCGATGGCCAGCCGGGCCCCGCTCGATTTGCGCGTCAACACGCTAAAATCCAATCGCGACAAGGTGCTGGGCGCGCTTGCTCATCTTCATGCGAAACCGACGCCCTGGTCCGCAACGGGCCTGCGCATCGAGCTTTCGGCCGATGCGCGCAACCCGGGCATCCAGGCCGAGGAGGATTTCATCAAGGGTGCCGTTGAAGTGCAGGATGAAGGATCGCAGCTTGCGGCCCTGTTCACCGCGGCAAAACCCGGCGAGCAGGTGATTGATCTCTGCGCGGGGGCCGGCGGCAAGACGCTGGCGCTCGCCGCCATGATGCAGGGCAAGGGCCGGCTGATCGCGACCGACAGCGACAAGCGGCAACTTGCGCCCATTCATGAACGCCTGTCGCGCGCCGGCGTCCACAATGCCGACGTGCGCACGCCCAAGGGCGAGGCCGATCCGCTGGCCGACATCAGCGCCACCGCCGATCTCGTCGTGATCGACGCGCCCTGCACGGGCACCGGAACCTGGCGCCGCAACCCCGACGCCAAATGGCGCATGCGGCCGGGCGCGCTGGAGATTCGCCTGCGCGACCAGACCGCGGTGCTCGATCGCGCGGTTCCGCTGGTCAAGGCCGGCGGCCGCATCGCCTACATCACCTGTTCGGTGCTGTCGGAAGAGAACGGTGAGCAGGTGAGGGCGTTCATGGGCCGTCATCCCGAGTTCGCGGTGGTGCCGCCCGAGCAGACCGCGAGCGTGCTCTGGGACAAGGCGGACGACTTCGCCCAAGCGGCGCTGCAATCGCCGGAGGGGTGGCTGATGACGCCGCGGCGCACCGGAACCGATGGCTTCTTCGTCTCGGTGTTGAAGAAGGCGTAACGCGGCTTCGTTCGCCCCCCCAAAACAAAAACCCCGCGAACCGGAACCCGGTCGCGGGGCTTTCTAACTCTACGCTCTGCCGGTACGTCCGTGGTCAGAGCGCTCTTGCGTGGCGATTAGCCGACGCGGAGATTGTCGGCGGAGGACTTGCCGCTGCGACGATCGGCGACGATGTCAAACGAGACCTTCTGGCCCTCGTTGAGGGTCGAGAGGCCGGCGCGCTCGACGGCGCTGATGTGCACGAACACGTCCTTGTCGCCGTCATCCGGCTGAATGAAACCGAAGCCCTTTTGATTGTTGAACCACTTCACGGTGCCCATAGCCATGGGAATTTCCTTTGCTTAAGAAGTTAACACGCAGACCGGTACGCACTATTGCGCCCATAGTCCTGATCAGTCGATGTTGGAGAAATCATCTGAAGCGTGCGCGCCCGTCAGCAACGAAGCGAAGCGGCCCAGTCGTTCGGCCAAGTATCGATGATCACAATATAGCGAGATTTTGGGGCCACTTCAAGGCACCACCCGCGGCTCGGGATATCCATTCGGTTTGCTATTTTGCGGTGCAAATTAACCGTTCGGGGCACCTCAGTCGACGATGAAAAGCGTCGCTCCCGTCGCTGTGGAGGACCGATGCGCGGCGTCGCCGAAATCCGAGACCTGGTAGCTCATCCCCGCCGTGAGCTTGAACTTGCGCCCGTCGCGCAGCTCGCTGTCGAGCTCGCCTTGCAGAACGTAGAGCACGTGGCCGCGATCGCACCAATGGTCGGCGAGATAGCCCGGCGAATACTCGACCATCCGCACCCGGAGATCGCCGATGTTGAGCGTACGCCACTGGGCTTGCCCGGTCTCGCCGGCATGCGTGGTCGGCGCAACCTTGCTCCAGTCGGTGACGGTGAAGGGGGAGGCGGGGAGTTTCATGCTGTGTCCTGTCTTGGTGCCGGCGGGCGGAGTGTTAGCGCACGCGCGCGCCGCAGTCTCCGTCATTGCGAGCGCAGCCAAGCAATCCAGAAATGCATTCGCAGCGGCCTTCTGGATTGCTTGGCTGCGCTCGCAATGACGCGGATGGGCTAAAGCATGATCCGGAAAAGTACGAAGCGGTTTTCCGAAACGATCATGCTCAAACAAGAACCTAAAGCGCGATGACGATTCATCCCAATCTCATCGCGCTTTAGTGCGGCAAATGGTTGGCCGATCCCTGCACGATCAACCCCGCATCATTCACCCGCAGATATTCGCAGATCCGCTTGCCGCGCTCGTTCTCGTAGAACACCACGACGCTGTCAGGGCTGACGAAGACATCGATCAGCGAGAAGTGCAGGTTCGGCAGCAGGGCGAGCGCCTTGCCCCAATACGCCCGCAACGCGTCCTTGCCGCGCACGGTGCCGCTGGCATCGAACCCCATCGCGGGGATGCGGTCCGAGGTCATCATTGCGGCCTCGTCGTAGAGCGTGAGCACGCGCTCGAGATCGCCAGTATTCCAGGCCTCGACCCAGGTTCGGCCGAGCGCGGCAAGCGATGATGGCGGATGGTGCTGTGACACAAGCGTTCTCCCTGATCGGGCCCTGTTTGAGCAGCGAGGCACATTAGGTCAATAATACTTACCTATATCGGTTTGTCCATGCCCAAAGAAGGATGTGGGCGCGCAAACCTGCGCGGTTGCGGGTCGTCGCGCCGTCGCGTATCTGCTTGCCATGACAGCAGCACAGACCGACCGTTCCGCGTCGACGCCCTCCGTGGCCTCGGCGCATGACAAGATTCTCATCGTCGACTTCGGCAGCCAGGTGACGCAGCTGATCGCGCGTCGCGTGCGCGAGGACGGCGTCTATTGCGAGATCGTCCCGTTCAACAAGGCCGAAGAGGCCTTCAAGGAGATGAAGCCGAAAGCGGTGATTCTCTCCGGCGGGCCGGAGTCGGTGCACGAGGCCGGCTCGCCGCGCGCCCCGCAGCTGATCTTCGCCTCCGGCGTGCCCGTGCTCGGCATCTGCTACGGCCAGATGACCATGGCGGAGCAGCTCGGCGGTACCGTCGAGGGCGGCCATCACCGCGAATTCGGCCGCGCCGACGTCGAGGTCAAGGCGCCGAGCAAGCTGTTCGAGGACGTCTGGTCGCCCGGCGGCAAGAACCAGGTCTGGATGAGCCATGGCGACCGCATCACGAAAATGCCGCCGGGATTCTCGGTGGCCGGCACCTCGCCGAACGCGCCGTTCGCGATCATCCAGGACGAGACGCGCAAATATTACGGCCTGATGTTCCACCCCGAAGTGGTGCACACGCCCGACGGCGCAAAGCTGATCCGCAATTTCGTGCGCAAGATCGCCGGCCTCTCCGGCGACTGGACCATGCGCGCCTTCCGCGAGGAGGAGATCGCCAAGATCCGCGCCCAGGTCGGCAAGGGCAAGGTGCTCTGCGGCCTCTCCGGCGGCGTCGATTCAGCGGTGGCGGCCGTGCTGATCCACGAAGCCATCGGCGACCAGCTCACCTGCGTGTTCGTCGATCACGGCATGCTGCGCCTCGACGAAGCCAAGACCGTGGTCGATTTGTTCCGCCACCACTACAACATCCCGCTCGTGCACGTGGATGCCTCGAAGCAATTCCTCGGCGAGCTCGAAGGCGTCACGGATCCCGAAACCAAGCGCAAGACCATCGGCCGTCTCTTCATCGAGGTGTTCGAGGACGAGGCCAAGAAGATCGGCGGCGCCGACTTCCTGGCGCAGGGCACGCTTTATCCCGACGTGATCGAGAGCGTCTCCTTCACCGGCGGCCCCTCGGTGACGATCAAGTCGCACCACAATGTCGGCGGTCTGCCCGAGCGCATGAACATGAAGCTCGTCGAGCCCCTGCGCGAGCTGTTCAAGGACGAGGTGCGCAAGCTAGGCCGCGAGCTCGGCCTGCCCGAAATCTTCGTCGGCCGCCACCCGTTCCCGGGCCCGGGCCTCGCCATCCGCTGCCCCGGCGAGATCACCAGGGACAAGCTCGACATCCTGCGCAAGGCCGATGCCGTCTACATCGACCAGATCCGCAAGCACGGCCTCTACGACGACATCTGGCAGGCCTTCGCCGTGCTGCTCCCGGTCAAGACGGTGGGCGTCATGGGCGACGGCCGCACGTATGATTTTGTGGTCGGCCTGCGCGCCGTCACATCAACGGATGGCATGACCGCGGACTTCTACCAGTTCGACATGAAATTCCTCGGCGAGACCGCCACGCGCATCATCAACGAGGTGAAGGGCGTGAACCGGGTGGTGTACGACGTGACGAGCAAGCCGCCTGGGACGATTGAGTGGGAGTAGGGGGCGCTCCTGTGGTTCAACATCACTGAAGTGGGGCGCCACTTCCCGGAGAGGATGCGCGGCATAGATCATGGGATTTGGGGTTTTCATCCATCGATCGGACTCGATCTACGATGACAGCCCGGCTGAACGGTATCAGTTTCCCAGTCAGTATTTTCGTCGCGTCGAAGCATGCATCGGCGATTGGATCATCTATTATGAGCCGAGCAAAGTCGCCGAAACGCGCGGCTACTTTGCGATTGCTCGGGTTCAGCAAGTCATTCCCGATCCAGGCACTCCGGGGATGTACCTCGCTCTGATCGAACCCGGAAGTTACCTCGATTTTGCCAATCCGGTTTCCTTCAACGGGCCAGCTGGTCCTGTCGAACGCGGCGTCCTGAATGAGCAGGGGCGAATTTCGGGGCGTGCTCAGTCGGCAGTCCGACCAATCTCGCCGGAGGATTTCAACAGAATATTCGAGCTCGGTTTTGCGGAAGGCGCACCGCTGCTGCCCCGCGTTGATACCGATGTTCAGTTGTCTCAATTTGACGAAAAGCAGCAGGCCCCGTTCATATTTGAGCAACAGCGAGATCGCGTCAGCCTAACTGTATCGAGAGTTCTGCGTGACCGCGTCTTTCGCCGGATTGTACTGCGTGCCTACGATGAGCGCTGCGCCATTACCGGGCTGAAGCTCATTAATGGAATGGGGCGCGCAGAAGTCGCGGCGGCGCACATTCGGCCTGTGGAGGCAAATGGGCCGGATATCGTGAGCAATGGGATTGCTTTATCCGGTACCGCTCATTGGATGTTCGATCGCGGTCTGATCAGCTTGGCTGATGATCTGGAAATACTGATCTCGCGCCAGACAAACGACGTGGACGGCGTTCGATCGGTCATCAACAGGACCGGTCGTGCCCTTGAGCCCGAGAGGCCATCGGACCGACCTCATCCGCATTTTCTAAAGTGGCATCGCGAGCATTGCTTTAAGCAATGAACATGTAAGCAAGGCTGCTGGGCGGATTCCAACTTGAAGTGCAATACCCCGTACAGATATCGAGAGTGATCATGGGACGCCACGACAGCCAATGGAGTGCGATCTTGAACGGGGAAGATCCGGGAAAGTGGCGACCACACCATCGCGGTGGTGCATTGATGCGCGCCGCGTTGAAAGTGGTGATGGCCGCAATATTTGCTATGCCGGCTGCGGTGGCTCTGGCGAAGTCTCCGGACTGCGCGAGTTGGCCCACGAACATGGCCCTCACGCACCTCAAGAACGCCGGGTTGATTGATATCCCATCAGTGATCGAGGCGCAGACCAGGGCCGTTCGTTTCGCATCCGAAAAGATCGGCAAAGACCTCTACCAGCAGGTCTACGACATCACGTTTCACACCAAGGATGGCACGAAGATCGAGGTCATCACGAACAGCCGGGCATCAAGCGAGGAATGCTCGATGAGCGGCGTCGACGTCTACGTGGTCTCGAAGAAAATCGGCGGGTCGGCAGAGCAGCCATCTGAGGGCGCGACTAAAAAGTAATCCGGCTGCACCGAGAGCTCAAGAACTGTAATCGACCCGCAGCGGATGCGAACAAGTCCAGCGAAGACATCGAGGCAACCCGCTGCGGAGGTCGAGATGACGTCGGCTACGACCCGTCAGGGCTTCACGAACCGATAGGCGAAGCGATCGGTCTTGCCCTTGATCGAGGGATCGAACACCTTGATCGCGTGTGCATCGTCCTTGTTCGCAAGCAGGGTACTTTCTGCGTCCAGGACGAAGCCGGCCGCCTCCACCTCCTCGCGAACGGATGCAGGCTCAATCCGGTGCAGCGACGGGGCCTCGCTCGTGCCCGTCCCGACGGCGGCGGCGTGGTCTACGATGACGTAGCGCCCGCCGGGCTTCAGCCGCTCGTAGACAGCTCGATTGAACTGGGCCGCCGTCGCGCCTTTGGCTTGGATCAGCGCGGTGTGGAGATCGTGGTAGAACAGGTGCAGCCACAGCACGTCCGCAGGCTGCGTGGCCTGCGGCATCGCCACGAGGTCCGCCGAGACGGCTTCGACATTCTCTCGGCCCGGTTCCTTCGCAAGTGTCCGCATGCGGCCGACCGGATCGGTCTTGAAGTGGGCGACTTCGGCCGGCACGAAGCTGTAGACCCGTCCGCCGGGTCCGACGATTTCGGAGAAGAGACGGGTCCAGTCGCCGTCGCCCGGGTAAACGTCGATGACGGTGGAGCCCGCATCTATTCGTGCGAACCGGATCAACTCGGATAGCTTGGATTGGTCGTACATCGTGTTCTCCTTCAGGGTTGGGCATTCGACGGGCGCGCGGCCCGCGCCAGGGCCTGCGTGTCGACGTACTCCCTGATGTCAGTCACTTTGCCGCTTCGAACGGTCATGGCGAAAACCCAGTCGCCCCTGAACGGCTTGTTCGTGGCTTTGATCTTTCCCGTCGCGAAACCTGCGACCAGGACCCGGTCTCCCTGCGCTATGAACTCGCGGGGCTCCGTGGAGGTTTCCATCGTTTTGGATGCCGTCTCGAGCAAATCGGCGAGCCCGTCGTGCCCGCGGTGCGTGCCGGCCAGCGGCCAGTTTTCGCCCGGAATGATCCACTCGATGTCCTCGGCGACCAGCGCCAGCAGAGCTTTCCTGTCGCCGCGGCCGATCGCGGCGAAGAAGTCCTTCACGGTCTGAACGTTCGTCTCGGTGCTCACAGTCGTTTCTCCATTTCGCTCCGATCGGATCGCGCTGGATCCGATCGCGTGCGTCGTGTCCCTGTCGGTAGGAACGTTGTGGGCCTTCAGATCGCCGAGAAGCCGCCGTCGACAGACAGTTCCACCCCGTTCACGAAGCTGGAATCGTCCGAGGCAAGAAACACCGCGACCGCCGCAATTTCCTCGGGACGACCCATCGTCCCCCGCGGGATCAAGGATTCGAACATCCGCTTTGCTTCCTCGGTGAGAACCTGGTCCTGCATCGGTGTGGCGATCGGCCCCGGGCTCAGCACGTTCACCCGGATATTCCGGCCCTTCAATTCGTTGAGCCAGGTGCGTGCGAATGAGCGCAACGCCGCCTTGCTCGCCGCATAGACGCCGTAACCGGGAAAGCCCTTCACCGACGCAACGGACCCGGTCATGAAGATGGATCCGCCATCGCGAAACAGCGGCAGCGCCTTCTGAACCGTGAACAGCGTGCCGCGCGTATTCAGGCCGAAGGTCGCATCGAAATGCTGCTCGGTAATCTCGCCCAGCGGGACAGCTTCGCCGATGCCGGCGCTCGCGTACAGGACGTCGATCCTGCCCTTGTCCCGCGTGACCGTGTCGAACAGGCGGTCGAGGTCGTCGAGATTGGCCGCGTCGCCGCGCACGCCGGTCACGTTCCGGCCGATCAGTTTGACGGCAGCGTCGAGCGCTTCCTGCTTCCGGCCCGTGATGAAGACATACGCGCCTTCTTCGACGAACCGCCTGGCGCTCGCCAGCGCCATGCCGCTCGATCCGCCCGTGACGACGGCAACCTTACCCTCAAGCTTTCCCATAACTTCTCCGTTCGTGGTGTCGGGACAGCATCTGTCCCCGAGAACCCCGAGATGGGTCTGCCGGCGTCAGGTGGTGAGTGCGGAAGCGCGCACATCGGTGGTGCGAAATCGATCCGGTTGGACGACTGACTCCAACCGCGAGGATCGGTGTCTGCCGTTCGGAATTGGGCCGTGTTGCCGGTCTGGGCTATGATAATCGCCCCGCGCCACCCACATACGAGATGCTGTTCGATGGGTTGGACACGGCTCTGGAAGGCGCACCGCGCGGTGCGGGATTGCACCATGATCGACTGGGATGACGTTCGCTACTTTCTTGCCGTCGCGCGCGGAGGCTCGGTGCGGGCTGCCGCCGAGCGCCTCGGTGTGAACCACGCGACCGTGCTGCGACGCATCGCGCAGCTCGAGGAACGCCTCGGGGTCCACATGTTCGAAAAGCTGCCTTCGGGCTACCGCCTGACGGCTGCGGGCGAGGAGGTCCTCGAGTTCGCGGACCAGATGGAGGCGTCGTCGCACCTGCTGGAGACGCGCGTCTTCGGGCGCGACCAGGGCGTCCGCGGGCTCCTGCGGGTGACGCTGGCGCCGCCGCTTGCGACACACCTGCTCATGCCTGATCTCGCCGATTTCGCGCGTCTGCATCCGGACATCGAGATGGAGATCCTGTCGTCCGGCGAGCTGGCG
Organism: Bradyrhizobium sp. Bra78; assembly: GCF_024519855.1. Taxonomy (NCBI): domain Bacteria; kingdom Pseudomonadati; phylum Pseudomonadota; class Alphaproteobacteria; order Hyphomicrobiales; family Nitrobacteraceae; genus Bradyrhizobium; species Bradyrhizobium sp. Bra78. Next base: position 248,267 of record NZ_JALJRE010000008.1, read on the forward strand.
AATCTGACCAACCGGGAGGCCGACGTCGCGATCCGCGTCGTCTACGACCGCAAGACCCTGCCGCTCAATCTTCACGGCCTGAAGGGACCGGAGGTGTTCGGCGGCATCTACATGTCCAGGGATCGACTGGCCGCGTGGCGCGCCGGCGCGCCTGATCCTGTCAGGTGGATCGTCATCAGCATTCATGGAATTCCGGATTGGGCCAGCGAGGGTGAGGTTCGCACCACCGGCGTTCCGTTCAGGATCACGGACGCCGAGGCGCAGATCGTTGCCGTCAGGCAAGGAATCGGGATCACGACACTGCCTTGCTTCGTCGGCGATGCCGACCCGCTGCTGGTGAGGGTGCCGGGCACCGATCTGCACATGTACGGAACGCTCTGGCTTCTCACACAGGGGGAGACACGCAAGACGAAGCGCGTGCGGCTCTTCACGGAGTTCGTATCCCGCAGGCTCGCCGCGTACGCGCCGCTTCTCGCGGGCCTGTCGATATCGCGCGACTGACGCGCGGCAGTGCTGCCGGTGTTAGCGGGGCCTCCCGGGCAATCCCGGAAGCAACCCTCCAATCCTTCTCTGAGCAAACGTAGACTGCTCCCGACACTTAAATGCCGGGAGCAAGGTTGTCACTTCGCGAGCGTTGCCTTCTCGATGACTTCAGCGACTTGCTTCGCATGGACGACGAGCGAGGCATGGCTGCCGGCGACTTCCGTCGTCTGGGCCTTGATCCTGGCTGCGAACGACTTCTGGGCCTCGGGCGCGAGCACCTTGTCCTTCGTGCTGATGACATAGAACGTCGGCTTGTCGTGCCAGGCCGCAATGTCGACGGGAGCTTCGAACGCAACGTGGTTCAACGGAAGCTGCGAGTTGGCGAGGTGCGCGGCGATCTCCGGAGGTAGGTCAGCCGCGACGGCCGACGGAAACACCTTGGGGTCGATGTACAGATTGCCCTTCGCGTCGGGATGGATCGCGCTGCCGCCTTCGGTCGGCGGGCCGGCTTTGGCCAGCGACGCCAGGGATTCACCGACCTCGGGCGCAAACGCGGAGACATAGACCAGCGCCGAAACCTTGGGATCGTTGCCGGCTTGCGTGATCACAACGCCGCCCCATGAATGGCCGACCAGAACTGTCTTGCCGTCCTGCTTCGCGAGCGCCTGTTTGGTGGCATCGACATCAGCGGCGAGCGAGGTGAGCGGATTTTCCACGAGCGTGACGTGATAGCCCTTCTTCGTGAGAATGTCGGCAACGGGCTGCCAGCTCGTCTGGTCCACGAAAGCGCCGTGCACGAGCACGATGTTGTGGGCTGCACCCCTGGGCAGTTCGGCGGAATGGGCGGAGCCGACCAATGGCGATCCGGCCAGGAGTGCGGTGGCGGCTGAGAATAGGAAATTTCGCATTGATTGTTCCTGTTGGCATGTCGGACGGAATAAAGTCCGGGGGAATGGACAGGCGTTTCCAGCAAGGTTGCGGTTTTTTCCATCCGCCGTTGGCGACATGGTTGCCGCACGTGACGTCGGCCCGCCGCGACATGACCTGGTGCGCGGGTATTTCGGACGATAGAGATCAATCGTCCGGATGTTGTGTCCGATCGTCCATCGGATTAGCTTCTCCGGCATGGATATCCTCGCCCAGGTGCTCGATCGCGTTCGTCTCGGTGGAACGTTGCTCTTCCACTTCGAGCTCGGCCATCCCTGGAATCTGGAGCTGCCGGCGCGCCCCTACGCGCTGTTTCACTATCTCAGCAGAGGTTCGGCGACCCTCGCGCTCGAACAGGGACAAGAAATCCAGATGACCGAGGGCGATTTTGTCGTCATCACACGCGGCGAGCCCCACAAGTTTTATTCGGATCGCCGGGCCAAGCCTTTGCGGATTGTGGATATCGATCGATCGTCGCCGCGTCTTGGCGTCGTTCGTCACGGCAGCCGTGCAAAGCCGCTCGCGACGATGATTTGCGGCAATTTCACCGTGTCACGGCCGCTGCTTGGCAGCGTGCTGGAACTGCTTCCGCCCGTGCTGCTGCTGAAGCCGACGGCGGACGGTGGCTGGCTCGAAGCCATCCTGCGCCGCATGGTCAGCGAGTCCGCGCTCGAGCGTCCCGGCCAACGCGTCGCGCTTTCACGACTGACGGAAGTGCTCTTTGTCGAGGCACTCCGAAGCTGGATCGCGTCCCTCAGTCCCGGGCAGGGCGGCTGGCTCGGGGCCATATCCGACCCGCATATCGGACCGGCGCTCAAGTTGATCCACGAAAACCCGGAGCGGCCCTGGACGCTGAGCGACCTCGGCCACCGCGTGGGGCTCGGCCGCTCGGTATTTTCAGCGCGCTTCACCAGGCTCGTCGGCCAGTCCATGCATCGCTATGTGATCGAACGCCGGATGGCGGAAGCGGTGTTCCTGCTCGAAACCAGCGACGAGCCCATCGCACGGATTGCGAGCCGGGTTGGTTACGAGACAGCGGCGGCGTTTTCAAAAATCTTTCATCGACATCACGGCCTGTCGCCCGGCCGCTACCGGACCGCTCAACGCCTTGATGAAAGCAAAGATGCGGACTGAACGGCTTCGACGCCGCACGCCATGTCGAGCTTTCGCGCCGGTGCTCAATTGTCGCACCTCCATGTGAACCCCTTCACACGCACGCTCGCATAAATCCTGCGATAAAGTACCTGCTGTGATTGAACGTGGTGAATTGGGTTGATTGATAGACCCGCCACCACATCAGCTTGAAATGAGCTGCACACGCCAGAACGGCATGTTGAGATAGCTTTCAGCCGGCGGATCACCGCTCGGTCGATGAAAAGCTATGGAGACACTATGGCTGACAAGCACGGACAGAGCATGGTTGGTACGTGGACCAAGGCCACGGCGGCTGCGTGTGCGGACAAATATCCCGCCACTCTCACGTTCTCGACCGGCACCTACCGCGGCACCCGCGGGGAAGGGCAGGGCATGGTGTGGTGGGACGCGGGAATCTACCGCCTGGAAGACTCCGAAACGCTCGTCGTGGGGACGGCGACCGACGAACTTGTGACCTATCGGATTTCACTGCACCCCGACCGATTTGAGTTTACGGATTCAGAGAGCTGCCATGTGATTTATCGGCGCGCGTAGGATTTGCGCGCGCCCTGGCTGACCGAAATAACGCGGGTGTACCCGCGAACGAGCCCGCTCACGTCGATCGCCTACGTTTCAACGAGGGAGAAGACGACATGTGCAATTGCTCAGAACATGAATCGAGTGGAAGCCTTTCAAACATGACCCCGGCATCGGTCGAGCCGGCGATGAAGCCGCAGGTACCCCTATCGCGCCAGATCAGCTTCGGCGATGACGAGTCCGGCGACCAGCCGGCCACAACCGATCTGCAGCCGTTTCCGCCCTTCAGGCTCTGCAGGCTCGACTTCCGCGAAGGCTGCTACCAGATCAACTTCAGGCCGACCGCGGGCTTCGTGACCTTCGAAGGCACGCTGCGCGTCGATCGCTCCGCGCCCGACGGCGGCGCCGACCATCTGATCGTCAGCGGCGATCTCTATTCGAAGCGGCCGGTGATCGGTCCGATCCCGGGGCCGGTGCTGCCTGTCGTGGGTGCCGGCACGGACGAAGAGGAGGGGGCGGACTCGGGCTTGACGAGCCTCGCCGGTTCGCTCAGCGCGCTCGACAACCCCATCATTCCGTCACCGATCCTCAGGCCGAGGATCCCCATCTTCCCTCGCGCGCGCTATCACTCCTATCTCAGGGTGACCAGTGTGTCCGCGCCGGTCGCGGTGCCGTTCCCAAAGAAGTGCGAGCTGACAATCACAGCCGAGCAGTTCAACTACACGCAGCCGCCGGTCGGCCAGTTCAAGGGCACGTTCCCGGCGACGCCGTCGCGCACCGTGACGATGAAGCTTTCAAAGGTGCCGGCGCCGTTTCCGTTCTCCCTGACCGGCGGGCCGTTCTACCAGGGACGGCTGTTCGAAGGCGGCGTGGACAAGGGCAGCATCACGCTTGCCTGGGTGTCGAAATTCTTCCGGCGCTGCACGCTTGAAATCGACACGCTGGTGGGGGCCGTGCGGCCCGCGCCGGTGCCCGATGGCGCCGGCGGCACGGAGTTCTTCGACACGGTCTTCGCCAAGACCGGCTGGCAGCTCTCGGTCGTGCAGGACCAGCTCAACGTCCCCGTGCCATCAGGCGTGACGCCGACCAATTGCTGGAGCTCGGCCGATTTGCACGCGCTGATGACCAATGTGCGCAATCCCGCGACGAATCTCGACACCGAATGGCGCGTGCACATGATTGTCGTGCCCGCGAAGCTCGGGTGCTCGCGCGGCATCATGTACGACCAGATCGGCGTTCCCCGCGAAGGCTGCGCCAGCTTCTCCGACGACGGCTATCCCGTCGGGGATTCCTCGAACTTCGGCCTCGCCGCCAACAAGAAGCAGCGCGACGTGCCGCGTGCGTTCCTGCGCAGCGCGACACACGAGCTGACGCACACCCTGAACCAGATCCATCAGGAGCAGGAGACGGCGGCCGACAACTCGATCATGACCACGACGCCGAGCGTCGCGGACGTGCTCGGCGGTCCCGCGACCGGTGCACCCGGCGTGTTCCCCGATCAGATCAAGCTCGCACACAACACCAACGTCCGTCATCACCTCAACCACATGCCGGACCCGGTCATTCGTCCCGGTGGATGGCCGTTCGCAAGCTGGTTCCCGACCGGTGCGCCGCAAGCCGCCGACCGGCACGATTTCGACTCCTCCGAACTGGCGCTGACGGTGACGGCTACGACAAGCCGTGTGGCGCTCGGCCAGCCGCTGGATCTGTCGTGGACGATGACGAACACGAGCGGCGTGTCGCTGCGCGCGCCGAACGACGTCAGCATCGAGGCCTTGTTCGCATCGATCACCGTCACCGATGCCGAGGGGCGCGAGCGTCCGGTCAGGCCCTTTGTGATCCTGTGCGAGCACGCGAAGCTGAGCGAGCTCGAGCCCGGCAAGAGCATCACGGCCTCGGCGAAGGTGTTCTGGAGCACGGCGGGCTTTGCCTTCGAGAAGCCGGGCCGCTACCGCGTCGACGTCGCCGTGTCGTGGTCGGCGCAGGGCGTGATGGTCGGCGTGCAATCGGGGGTCGACGTGTTCGTCGATTATCCGACCAGCGATACCGACAACCATTCGGCCAATCTCGTGCTGCATCCCGAGGTCGGCACATGGGTGGCGCTCGGCGGCGAGGCCTATCACCTCGGCGAGGCGTGCCGGCGGTTGCAGGCTCTCAGCCGGACCGCGGCGCCGGCAGGCGCCCGGGCGATGGCTGTCGGCGGCGACGGTGCGGCCGCGCCGCGTGTGCTCGACGGCTTCGCGGACATGCTGCCGGACCGCGCCAAGCTCGCCAGATTGCGTCCCGAGTTGACCGCCGACACCGGTGGGCGCAGGGAAAGCGGATCCGCGCGCGCAGCGGCGCCGGGGCGCAAGCGTGCGGCGAAGGCAAAGAAGCGCACCGGGCGAAAGGGCTAAGGCGCTGACCTGACGACCATCGGCATCACGGGCGGCGGCGCACCTGCGATCATGACATCGTAGGTGCGCCGTCGGCTCTATCGACGGATTTCGTTGTTGTGTTCCGGCCGCCGTGCTGATTGTCGCGCAGCACCCCGGCGCAATCGCGAGATGTACGCTGCGCGAGCCCATGATACGACACCGGCATCGTTCTCTCCGGAGCCAGTGTTCATGTCCGCCGCGTCCATGCCCGACCATCCTTCCGCCACCGAAACCGATCCCGAAACCCTCGGCTGGATGAAGGGCTCCCCGCCCGCGCCGGACCGCACCATCACCTTCCAGAACGGCTCGTTCCGCAGCTTCCCCGAATTGCGCTGGGCCTGGAGCAACATCCGCCAGCTGGTGCCCACCGTGAACGTCTGGCGCGGGGCGGGGCCGGCGTCGCCGCTGCCGCGCGAGGATCACGACATCGGCGCGGTCGCCTCGACCACGATGGACGGCCGGCCCATGACGTTCGCGAAAATGCTGGAGGAGACATACACCGACGGCATCGCCGTGCTGCACCGGGGCAAGCTGATCTACGAGCGTTATTTCGGCGCGCTGAAGCCGCACAAGCCGCATATCGCGATGTCGGTGACGAAATCGTTCACCGGCACGCTCGCCGGCATCTTGATCGCGGAAGGCAGGATCGACCCGCAGGCGCCGGTCACGGACTACGTGCCGGAGCTGAAGGCCAGCGCCTTTGGCGATGCGCGCGTGCACGAGGCCATGGATATGACCACGGGCCTCGCCTACACCGAAATCTACACCGACAGGAATTCCGCCGTGTGGGGATTGCGGCGCGCCAACGGCATGGCGCCGATCGAGCCCGGCTATGACGGTCCCACCAATATTTTCGATTTCCTAGTCGCGCAGAAGAAGCAGGGTGAGCACGGCAAGGCGTTTGCCTACAAGACCGTCAATTCCGACGTGCTGGCCTGGATCATCAGGCGCGCCAGCGGCATGACGCTGTCCGACCTGCTCTCCGAGCGCATCTGGACTCCCATGGGTGCGGAAGAGGACGCGCATTATCACGTCGATCGCATCGGCACCGAGAGCGGCGGTGGCGGCCTGTCCACCACCTTGCGCGATCTCGCCCGCTTCGGCGAGACCATGCGCAATCACGGCCGCTTCAACGGCCGCCAAATCGTGCCGTCAACCGTGGTCGAGGACATCGCGCGGGGCGGCGATCCCGAAAAATTCAAGCCGGCCGGCTACACCACGCTGCCTGGGGCCTCCTACCGCAATCAATGGTGGGTCACGCACAATGCGCACGGCGCCTATATGGCGCGCGGCGTCCACGGCCAGGGCATCTACATCGATCCCAGGGCCGAGATGGTGATCGCGCGCTACGCGTCGCACCCCGCAGCGGGCAACGCCGCCAACGATCCCGTGACGCTGCCGGCCTACATGGCGCTGGCGAAAGAGCTGATGGCGGGCGGCTGAGCCGAACCCCCACCGTCTCTCTCATCGCAGCACGCTGATTGATGGCGGGTTACGCTTTGTTAGCCCGCCCTGCGAATTATGATCGTGGCCCGTCTACGCCATCTCGCGCCAGCGCGTCGGCAGGACTCCGTCCTGCCTGAAACTGTCGAGGAAGCCGAAGCGGGCGGCTTGCGGATTGGGGCCGGCTTCGATCGTCGTGCCGAGGATCTGCACCACATCTGTCTCGTCATAGGCGGGCCAGGCCGGCAGGCCGGGCCCGTTGGGATCGCCGTGCGCCGCGAAATTCAGCCAATAGTCCATCATCGTTCGCGCCATCGCGCGGTCCTCTTCGGCCGGCGGCGCCGAGCTGCCGATCACCTGTTGCGGCGTCAGCGTGCCGAACACGAACGGAATTTCGGTGACGTGCGAGGCGATCGGCGTGTAGCGCGACGTGTAGCCGAACACATAGCCGTAGACCGGCGCGCGCTTCCCGCGCCGATGCAGCCGTAGCCACTGCCAGCACTGTTCGCCGATCACGGTGTCGCCCGTGAGCGCGGCTGCGGATGCCTTGGCCTCCGTGTCGGTCGCGGCGGGGTAGGCCTTCAGGAAGTCGGCCATGCGTTCGCGGCCGAACATCGCCTCGGCGGCGGCGAGAAAAGCGCGCGCCGATTGATCGGGGAGCGATTGTGCAGCGAACGGGAATTCCTCGGCGGTGTTCCAGCCCGCCAGCAAGGGGATGTGCATCTGCTCGCCGCGCAGAAATCTTCGCGCGGGCACATCCGGCACCACATGATGATCGATGCTCGGAGAGAACGCGGTCACGACCGGGCTGGTCGCAAAACTCCAGGTTGCGGCTGCATTCAACCGGTCGGCCGGCATGGCGCGCAAGGCTGCGATCGACGCCTGGCCCCGTTGCCGGGCGAAAGCGAGACCACGCGTGCGGGCTTCTTCAAAGCTTTGGAGCGGCCCGCGCTTGCCGTCCCAGAACGCGCCGCTCTGACCAATCGCCTTGTGAAACAGTCCATGCGCCAGCGGCGAGGCCATCAGGATGCCGACGGCCATGGCGCCGGCGGATTCGCCGAACAGGGTGACATTGTCGGGATTGCCGCCAAAGCCGGCGATGTTGGCCTTGACCCAGCGCAGCGCCGCAAGTTGATCCTGCAGGCCGTAATTGCCTGACGGCGCTTCCGCATCGAGATCGGGATGGGCGAGAAAGCCGAAGACGCCGAGGCGATAATTGAAGCTGACGACGACGGCCCCCTTGGCGGCCAACGCACCGCCGTCGGTCGCGGGGTTGGCCGAGGAGCCGAACTGAAAGCCGCCGCCGTGAATCCACACCATCACGGGCCGCTTCTCGTCCGCGTGGCTCGCTGCGGTCCAGACGTTGAGATAGAGGCAATCCTCATCGCGCGGCCCCGGCCGATGATCGTTCTCTAGCGATGAAAGACAGCCCGCGCCAAAGACAAGCGCATCGCGCACGCCGTCCCATGGCGTGGGCGGCTGCGGGGCGCACCAACGCAGAAGCCCGACAGGGGGCGCTGCGTATGGGATGCCCTTGAACGCCAGCACGCCGCTTGCGTCGCGTCGAAGGCCGCGTACGAGACCTGCTTGCGTGCGGATATCGCGTCCAAGCTCGGCGGTTGTTGCGGTGCTGAAGCCATGCATGGTCATGTCCCTTGATCGCGTGAGCGCCTGGCCGCGGCCGGGCAGATCCAGGGCGGCAAGCTATCGACTTTCGCGCGCGCTGGATTTAGATATTCAGGCAATCAATGACTAAAAACCGGCAAGCATGAGACAGCCCCTTCGCTTTCCGTGGTTGAATCTCGATGTGGACGATCGCTCCGCACCGGTCATCGCCGTGCGTGTCGATGTCATCGGGACCAAGGCGGAGGTGCCCGATCATCGGCACCGTAAGGGACAGCTGATCTTTGCGCTGGGCGGCGGCGTCACATGTCGCGTTCCCACCGGCCTGTGGATGGTACCGCCTCATTGCGCGGTGTGGGTGCCGGGCGGCATGCAGCACAGCAACCTCGCCACCGCCAATGCGCGGCTGTTCTTCGTCTACATCGAGCCCGACGTCGTCGAGCTGCCGGATCGATGCAGCACGCTGTCGATCTCGCCGCTGCTGCGTGAAGTGATCATCGAATTGTCCGATCAGGTCGCCGGCGACGAGGCGGGGGTGGACTTGCTGGCGAAGGTCCTTTTGCGCGAGCTTCCCCGCATGCCCGTTCAGCAGCTGCATCTGCCGCTCTCGCCCGAGCCGCGGCTGAAGCGGATTGCTGCGGCGCTGGCGAAAAATCCCTCCGACCGCAGCACCCTGGCACAATGGGCCAGGCGCGTCGCGCTCAGCGAGAGCAGCCTCGCGCGCCTGATCGTCAAGGAGACGGGGCTGAGCTTCGGGCGCTGGCGCCAGCAATTGCACCTGATCGTCGCCTTGCGGGAGCTGACGTCCGGCGCGAGCGTGCAGCAGGTGTCGGCCGACCTCGGCTACGACTCAGTCGCAGCCTTCATCACCATGTTCAAGAAGGCGCTCGGGAAACCGCCGGGGAAATATCTGAGCAGTGTCGCGCAAAATTCCGGTTCTGGATAGCGGGCTGGATTAGCCGCCAGCGTAATCGACCAAACCCTTTCGTCTCCAGTGAGCCGACCTGCGCAGTGATCCTCGATAGTTTTTGGTTCTCCGTAGATTGAATGGAATCTAGCTCCCCCGCGACATCTTCTCGAACCGCTTCACCAGCCGCTCCCGCCTCAGCCGCGACAACCGCTGGATCCAGAACATCCCGTCGAGCTGGTCGATCTCGTGCTGGTGGCAGACCGCGCGCAGGCCGTCCGACTCCTCGCTTTGCACCTTGCCGTCGAGATCCCGATAGCTGATCCGCACCCGCGCGTGGCGCTGCACCTCGTCGTTGACGCCGGGCATCGAGACGCTGCCTTCGCGGTGCATGATCAACTCGGGCGAGGCCCACGCGATCTCCGGATTGACGTAGGTCTGCGCACCCTCCTTGTCGTCGAGCTCGAGCACGACGACGCGCAGGGGCACACCGACATGCGGCGCCGTGATGCCGATGCCGGGTGCGGCGCGCATCGTCTCGATCAGGTCGTTTGCAAGCTCGCGCAAGGCATCGTCGAATGCGGTGACGGGGCGGGCCGGCATCGCGAGCCGGCGGTCGGGATAGCGCACGATCGGGCGAATGGTCATGAGAGGCTCCTACCACTCACGGATGGTTGAAGCATCCCATTCTTGACGCTCTACCAACTGGAAGGTAGTCAATCCGACATGAGCAACGCCACCTCGACCGCCGACGATATTCTGGCCTGCGCGCGCACACTGATCATCGCGGGCGGCTACAACGGCTTCAGCTACGCCGACGTGGCTGAAGTGGTCGGCATCCGCAAACCGAGCATCCATCACCATTTCGCCAGCAAGGTCGACCTGGTCCGCACCCTCGTGTCGCGCTACCGCGAGGAAGCGCAGGCGGGGCTGTCCACGCTCGAGCGCAATATCCCTGATCCGCGCGAGCAGCTCAAAAACTATGTCGGGTATTGGGAGGCGTGCATCACGGACGCGACGGCTCCGTTCTGCGTATGCGCGCTGCTGGCCAGCGAGCTTCCGATCCTGCCCGAGGAAGTGGCGCTTGAAGTTCGGGCTCATTTTCGCGCGCTCGCCTCGTGGCTGAATTTGGTGATGGAGCGCGGCAAGCGGAAGGGGCGGCTTCAGCTCTCCGGCACGGCCCGGGTCGAGGCAGAGGGATTCATGGCGACCGTTCACGGCGCAATGCTGTCGGCGCGTGCCTATGGCGATCAAAAAATGTTCGGTGTGATCACCGGGCCGCTGCTGGATCGGCTGTCCGCCAGGCACTGAGAGACATCGGCGAAACGATAACATGAGCGCGCGGGCAAGCCCGGGGACGAAGACGGCTGCGCGCAAAAACTACCAACTAGTAGGTAAAGGAGAGAATGCAGTGGTGCACTATCAGTTGGATCTGGTTCGTGCCGATCGCGAGCGATGGCTGAAGCAATACTACTTTATCCGGGCGGCGTTCTCCGTCGCCTGGGTCGCTGCCGCGCTTGCCGGCGGAGCCGTTTCTCCGGTGATCGCCGGCGCCTTGCTCGTCCTCTATCCGGCATGGGACGCCGCGGCCAATTTCGCGGATGCCTTGCGCAGCGGCGGCTTCAATCAGAACCGTACGCAGGTCCTGAACGTTCTAGCGAGTCTGGCGACGACCATCGCAGTCGTCATCGCATTGCAGGCGGGCATGAACTGGGTGCTCGGAATCTTCGGGGCATGGGCGATCCTGTCCGGACTGCTCCAGTTGGCGACGGCCATCCGCCGCTGGAGGAGTTTTGGCGCGCAATGGGCCATGGTGCTCAGCGGTGGCCAATCAGCGCTGGCAGGCGGCTTCTTCATCTTTCAGGCCACGCTGCCCACGGTTGCGTCGATCGCGAATGTTGCGGGATATGCCGGCGTCGGTGCGCTCTACTTCGGGGTCTCGGCGATCTGGCTCACGGTCGGCAAGTGGCGGCGTAACGCAGCGATATGAAGCACTGCCACGTGAAACCCTGCCACGTGAAACCTCACCACGGCGGCTCACGCGTCCGGGTAGGGCGTGCCGTCCTTGTGCACGAACCGGCCGTCGGAATTGGCGCTCTTCATGTCGATGTCGGAGCAGGTGGTGAGATCGTCGGCCGAGCGCGAGCCGACCTCGAGATAGAGGGCAACCGCATGCGAGCGGTTGATCATGTGGTGGCCGTTGCCGCTGCCCTTCGCGAAGGCGGCGCAGTCGCCGGCGCGGAGCACCGTCTCGCATTCGTCCTCGATCAGCGTCACTTCGCCCTCGAGAACATAGACGAACTCGACCTCATGCGAATGCCAGTGCCGCTGGCTCGACCAGTTGCCCGGCGGCAGGCGCATCAAATTGACGCCGAAATCGGACAAGCCTCCGGCATTGCCAAGCCGCTGCCGGACCCGATCGGCGCAAGGTGCATCGAAGGGCGCGGGATAGCCGGAGCCCTTGCGGGCGGGTACGGCAGCAAGGTCGATTTTCGGCATGTGGGCTTCCCCTGGAAGTCTTTCGTTTGAAGTTATTGGGCGAAAGCCGGGCGCACCAGAGGAGCAGTCGTGGGAACAATGCGCTGTCGACGGTCGCGACCGCGCGCGAAATAAAGTACCGTTGCCGTGTCGGCCCCCGCCGTTCCCATTCGTCTTCCACCCAGACAGACCTGACGGGGAGACCAAAATGTTACGTGCCAACTATCGCTGGGTGATCGTCGCCGCCGGCGGCTTGCTCGGCTGCGTCGCGATCGGCGGCATGTTTTCGCTGCCGGTGTTCCTGCAGCCGATCGCGACGGACACCGGCTGGTCGGTGACCGGCATCTCCAGCGCGATGACGATCGGCTTTCTGGCGATGGCGTTCACCAGCATGGCCTGGGGCACGCTGACCGACCGGTTCGGGCCGCTGCCGGTGGTGCTGACGGGATCGACGGTCCTGTCCCTCAGCCTGTTCGCGGCCAGCCATGCGACCTCGCTGCTCGCGTTCCAGTTCGTCTTCGGCCTCCTGGTCGGCGCCTCCTGCGCGGCGATCTTCGCGCCGATGATGGCGACGGTCACCGGCTGGTTCGACACCCATCGCAGCCTCGCCGTGTCGCTGGTCTCGGCCGGCATGGGCATGGCGCCGATGACGATGGCGCCGCTCGCGGCCTGGCTCGTCTCCGGTCATGACTGGCGCACCTCGATGCAGATCGTGGCGCTGGTGGTCGGCGCCATCATGATCCCGGTGTCGTTCCTGGTGCGACGCCCGCCCGCGCTCGAGCACGCCGTGGCCGCGCCTGCGGGCGAGGGCGCGCCGCAGACCGAAATGTCGATGGCGGAGGCGCTGCGCTCGCCGCAATTCATGATCTTGCTGGCCACCAATTTCTTCTGCTGCGCCACCCATTCGGGCCCGATCATCCACACCGTCAGCTATGCCGTGAGCTGTGGCATCCCGCTGATCGCCGCGGTCACGATCTACAGCATCGAGGGTTTTGCCGGCATGGGCGGGCGCATCGCCTTCGGCCTGATGGGTGACCGCTTCGGTGCCAAGCGCGTGCTGGTCTCCGGGCTCCTGTTGCAGGCGTTCGGCGCGCTCGGTTATGTGTTCGCGCACCAGCTCGCGACGTTCTACGCGGTCGGCGCCGTCTTCGGCTTCATCTATGCCGGCACCATGCCGCTCTACGCGGTGCTGGTGCGTGAAAACTTTCCGCTCAGGATGATGGGTACGGTGATCGGCGGCACCGCGATGGCCGGAAGCCTCGGCATGGCCACCGGTCCGCTCGCCGGCGGCCTGATCTACGACGCCTTCTCCAGCTACGCCTGGCTCTACATCGCCTCTTGGGCGATGGGCCTCGGCGCTTTCCTGATGGCGGTGAATTTCAGGCCGTTCGCGAAGCCGCAAGCGGAGGTGGCGCCGGCGGCGGCGTGAGGGGTCTCGTCGAGGCGCAGCGTTAGAGTTGCGCCTCGATCGCGGCCTTTTCGACGACCGAGTGCCGGCCAGTCCTGCCGGTTCAGACAGCCGATGCAGTCGCGGAAGATGTCAGCGAGGTCGGATCTGGTCACGGCGACGCTCCTGCGGCGTGGCGCTGCTGACGCGGCAGGCCGGGAGTCGCCGCGCCTTCACAACCGTTTTTCGAAGAACAGGTCCGGGTAGGGGTCGTCGTTGAAGCGAGGAATTTCGCTCCAGCCCGTGGTGCGGTAGAGCTGGCCGGCTTCGGTAAGCGCGCTGTTGGTGTCGAGCCGCAGCAGCTTGATGCCGAGCTGGCGCGCAGCATTCTCGGCCGCGTCCATCAGGCGCCGGCCGAGCCGCAATCCGCGCGCGGCGGGAGCGACCCAGAGACGCTTGATCTCGGCATAGCCGTGATCGGTGCCCTTCAGCCCGACGCAGCCGATCGGCAGCGTGTCCGACATCGCGACGACGAAGGTGCCGCGCGGCCGGCGCATGTCCTTGGCATCAGGGTCGCGCGACAGCGAGACGTCAAAGCCCTGCTTGAAGCGGCGGCCGAGCTCCGCATAATACTCGCCGAGGCAATAGCGGGCCGCTTCGCACCCCGGATCCATCTCGTCCAGCGTGACGCGCTCGCGCGTCAGCGCGGAGGCGATCATGTCCATCGCCGCCAGCAGCGCCTCGCGCTGCGAATGCTGCGCGACAAAGCCCTCGGCCTGCGCGTTCGACAATGCCTCATAGGCGTTGAACTCGCGCCGGCCGGCGCGTGTCAGCCTTGCGACGCGGCGACGGGCGTCGTCGTCATGTGCCGTCGTCTCGATCAGGCCTTCATCCTCGAGAGAGCGCAGCAGGCGGCTCATCAGACCGGAATCGAGACCGAGATAGTCGCGGATATCGGCCACGTCCGAACGCCCGTGCCCGATCGCATTGAGCACGCGCGCCGCCCCGAGCGGACGGCCACGCCCGAGGAACGAGGTATCGAGCGCGCCGACGGCAGACGTCACGGCACGGTTGAAGCGGCGAACACGGGAGACAGGATCAAGCATATATCTGACTTTAGTCAGATATCGTCTTCAGTCAATTGGGGTGTTGTTCACTTCAGCGTCAGCAGCGGCTTGTCCTTCTCGACGATGTAGGTCGCAAGCTCGCTCGCGGTGTCCTGGCCGACGTTCCTGGCCGCATGCACCGTTCCGGCCGGGATGAACAGCACGTCGCCGGCCTTCAGCGTCACCGGCGGCTTGCCTTCGACGTCGTATTCGATCGCGCCCGCGAGCACGTAGATGATCTCTTCGCCCGGATGGGTGTGCCGGCCGAACGCAACCCCGGGGGCGAGGTCGACGCGCACCTGCACGGCCTCGCTCCCGGGCGCGCTGAGATCGTGGCGCTGGAGGTCGGTACGCGTGACGCCGGCCGGCTGCGCGGCCGTGGGCAGGGTGAGAAGATTGACGGCGAGCACGGCGGCGCTGGCGAGAATACGCACGGCCGGCAAAAGACGATAGCCCATGGTCGGCTCCCGAAGTTCACGGAATTGATTGCGCCGCGCGGGCCCGGCCGATCTTCGGCCGGCCCGCGTCGTGGCGTTTCAAGCAAGGGTGGTGGTCACCTCGATGTTACGGTGCACCGCCTTGGAATAGGGGCAGATGCCGTGCGCGGCTTCGATCAGCTCTTGCGCGACGGCGCGATCGACGCCCGGGACGCTGACGTCGAGGCGGGCACGCAGGAAGAATGCGCCGCCGGCGTTGTTCAGGTCGATCGTGGTGTCGACCGACGGCTCGCTCGGCAGCTTGACCTTGCGCTGGGCGGCGGCAAGGCCGAGTGCGCCGAGGTAGCAGGCCGACCAGGCGGCGGCGAACAGGTTTTCGGCAGCGGGATGTGGCTGGGCCAGCTTGATGTCGAGAGTGCCGTCGCTCGCGTGCGCGGCGCCGTCGGCGCCGGAGGTGACGTGGGTCTTGCCGGTGAAGAGAAGCTTTGCAGCGGTGGTCATGGCGGATCCTTTCGGGTTGTATTTAGATCGTATCCGATTTAATCGGATGCGCGTTGAAATAAACTCCTTGGCCCCGCTGGTCAAGCTCTTCCGATTTAATCGGATGCGATTTATATCATGTGCCGGATCACGAATTGCGGAGGTTCCCGTGTCCCGTCCCGCCAAAGCTGCCGGCAAAGGCCGGAAACTGTCGAACTTCCTGTGCTTCGCCGTGTACTCGGCCAATCTCGCCTTCGGCCGCGCCTACAAGCCGCTCTTGGACAAGGTCGGTCTGACCTACACCCAGTACATCGCCATGGTGGCGCTGTCGGACGAGGACGAGCAGACGGTTAGCGCGCTCGGCGAGAAGCTGTTCCTGGAATCCAACACGCTGACGCCCATCCTCAAGAAGCTCGAGCAGATGGGCTACATCCGCCGTCGCCGCGATCCTGACGACGAGCGGCAGGTGCTGGTGAGCCTGACGCCTGCAGGGCGCAAGCTGATCGAGCAGGATCTCGGGGGGGCTGTGATCGAGGCGACCGGGCTCGGCGACGAATTTCCAGCCGTGCAGAAGACGGTCAGCAGATTGCGCGACAATCTGCTGCGCAACACCAAGCCTCGATAGGCCGGGTCTTGAAGCGTGCCGACGCTCGCGCTCAGCCGAGTCCCAGCGCCTTGCGCGATTTGCGCGTCAGCCTCGCCACGATCAGCGCGTGGGCCTGCGCGAGATAGGCCGTGAGCTCGGCGTCTGACAGCGCGTTGTTGCTCACGAGCTGCACCCATTTGGCGCGCGCAAGATACGGCGCAGGCCGCGCCAGACCGTGCTCGATCAGCATGGCATAGGCCATGTTCGAGACCTTGAACATGTAGCCGCCGGAGCTTGCGGCAAAGCCGCCGCCGAGCGCGAACATCTTGCCGCCGACCTTGAACACGGAGGTGCCTTCCCATTGCACCACCTTGGTGACGGATGGCAGGTGCAGACAGCGGGTTTCGAAAGCCTTGGGCGTCATGCGATCGCAAGCGAGAGTTCGGACATCGGCAGGCCGGCATGGCACATGCGGCCGCCAACCAGGGAATGACATGCCACGTCGCCAGTTTCGATCAAGACCTGGCGCGCCGTGCGGTGTTTTCAACCGTGTCACCGACATACTCCAGCTCGAAGCAGGGGGTTCCCCTCAGCGAAGCCGCCGAGTGACCTGACGCCCGGCGGCATCGCTCCCTGCGGGAACAGCGCCATGGTGTCCGATCACAGATTTGTGGGTTGCGGCGGCATCATCGCAAATTATATCGTAAGATATGTTTTACATAAGGACTTACGAAATGCACCACGGACGAGACCACAAGGACTTCCATTTCGGGCATTTCGCCCATTTCGCCATGGGCAGACACGGCGGACGGCATCGCTTCGGTCGCGGCGGCCATGGCTTCTTCGGGCGCGGCGGCGACGATTTTCCGGGTGCGCGGCGGCTGTCGTCGCAGGACCTTCAGCTCGTGATCCTGGCGCTGCTCGCCGAAAACCCGGCGCACGGCTATGAGCTGATCAAGATCATCGAGGAGCGGTCCGACGGCTTCTATACGCCGAGTCCGGGGGTGATCTATCCGGCGCTGACCTATCTCGAAGAGGTGGGCCATGCGCGCGTCGAGCAGGATGGCGGCCGCAAGCTCTACAGCATCACGCCCCAGGGCGAGGCTCATCTCGCCGAGCACCGTTCGACTGCGGACACGATCCTTCAGGCGCTGTCGCGGATCGGCCGCCGGATGGACGAGGTGCGCGAGGCCTTTGCCGGCGTCGGCGATCTCGATGGCGGTGCGTCGGACGAATTGCACCAGGCCCGCCATGGCCTCAAGCGCGCCCTGCGCGCCAAGCAGGGCTGCGATTCCGCCGAGGCGCGCCGCATTGCCGGAATTCTGGACCGTGCTGCGGCGGAAATCCTCGGCAAGTGAGATTTCGCGATGACGCCGCTTCGTCGAAATAACAAGCCCTTGTGTTGCCCGTCGGGCAAATCACGCCATCGATGGGTCGATGCCGGCCGGCGAAAATATTCCACTTTACCGAAATTCGGCTTTGGCGTATTCCTGCGTCACCTCATCCCTGTCAGAGGGGCGTATCGCGATCGTCACGAAACGCGGGATGGGTTGTGGCGGACGCTGGCAGCACTGGCGCGAAGGGCATCGCAGGGCGGCAAAACCGTGAGCGACAGCGGCGCGCAACGACCGGTGCGGTTCGCGTACGGCAAAACCGTGTCGTCCTGACGCCCGGGGTCTGTGCGTCAAGTCTTGCGGTGATGCAGCGGCCCAACCGGGCGCGCGCATCAGCGATCCGCAAGGCGACGGGGGCAATAGTGCATCGCTCCCCGGGGAGAGCACGGCATAAGCCGTCAAACCGCTGCGCAGGGAAGGCCGTGTGTTGGGCTTCACCTGTATGCCGCTGTGCAGAATCTTGTAGCGCAACCTTCGCACAGTGGACCGTGGGTGCCAGCCGGCACCCGGCCTTCCCTGCGCCCTCTGACATCCTGGGGGCGAAGCCATGAAGCAAAGCTCGGGCAAGGCAAGCCGCGAGAACGCGAAGCTGTGTCTGCGCCGAAGGCCTCTCGCTCCATCACTGCGAGCGACTTGTCCGCCGAGTCTCGGAGAACGAAGGCGGAAGCGAAGCAATTCAGAATCCATCCATGGAAAGACCCTGGAATGCTTCGTCGCAAGAGCTCCTCGCAATGACGATGCTGAAGCCCTCGTGCGCCTCTTTGTGAGTTGTACCGCAGCGGCAGAACGTTACCATGCGCCCGCACCCCGTGGAACACAGGGCCGGCACAGCAAGCGGAGGCGACATGAGCGGGCAGGAACGCAAGGTGAAGGGATCGGACCTGTTTGTCGCGGCGCTGGAGAACGAAGGCGTCGACCGCATCTTCGGCGTCCCCGGCGAGGAGAATCTCGATGTGGTGGAATCGCTCTGCACCTCCAGGATCGAGCTGATCCTGACCCGCCACGAGCAGGCCGCCGCGTTCATGGCCGCGACGCACGGGCGCCTGACCGGCAAGCCCGGCGTTTGTCTTTCGACGCTCGGCCCCGGCGCGCTCAATTTGTCCACCGGGGCGGCCTATGCGCATCTCGGCGCGATGCCGATGATCCTGATCACTGGGCAGAAGCCGATCATGAGCAGCCGGCAGGCGCGTTTCCAGATCGTCGACGTGGTCGCAACCATGAAACCGCTGACGAAGCTGTCGCGGCAGATCATCAACGCCTCCAGCATCCCGACCGTGGTCCGTGATGCGTTTCGCGTGGCGATGGAGGAGCGGCCGGGTCCGGTGCATCTCGAACTGCCCGAGGACATCGCCGGAGATGAAGTGCCTTACGCTCCCGTGATCCCGGTCCATCCGATTGATATCCCCGTGGCGCACCGCGCCGCGCTCGACCGCGCCGCCGAGATGATTTTAACTGCAAAGCGTCCTCTGGTGATGATGGGCGCAGCGACCAGCCGGCCGCGCTCCACCCACGGCATTGCGAGCTTCGTGCGGCGGACCGGCATTCCGTTTTTCACCACGCAGATGGGGAAGGGCACCGTGCCCGGCGGCACCAACCTCTACATGGGTACCGCCGCGCTGTCCGAGCGCGACTACGTTCACGACGCGATCGATGCCGCCGATCTGATCATCGCGATCGGCCACGACCCGATCGAGAAGCCGCCCTTCATCATGGGGCCGTCGGGCCCGAAGGTGATTCACGTCAGCTACACGCCGGCGAGCGTCGAGCAGGTCTATTTTCCGGATGCGGAAGTCGTCGGCGATGTCGGCCCGAGCCTGGAGCTGCTCGCCGACCGCGTCGAAGGCAAGCTGCCGCAGGCCGCCGCGCTGCTGCCGCTGCGCGAAAAGATCCTCAGCCAGATCGCCGATCGCGCCACGGAGGCGCGCTGGCCGCCGACGCCGCAGCGCATCGTGCACGACATCCGGCAGGTGATCCCGGAGAACGGCATCGTCGCGCTCGACAACGGCATGTACAAGATCTGGTTCGCGCGCAACTACCGCACCCGCGTCGCCAACACCCTGCTGCTCGACAATGCGCTGGCGACCATGGGTGCCGGCCTGCCGTCGGCGATGATGGCCGCGATGCTCTATCCGGACCGCCGCGTCCTCGCGGTCGCCGGCGACGGCGGCTTCATGATGAACAGCCAGGAGATGGAGACCGCCGTCCGCCTCAAGCTCAACCTCGTCGTGCTGGTGCTCGAGGACAACGCCTACGGCATGATCCGCTGGAAGCAGGCGGTCGATCATTTCGCCGATTTCGGCATGACCTTTGGCAATCCCGATTTTGTCCTGTACGCAAAAGCCTATGGCGCGAAGGGGCATCGGATCGAGAGCATCGACAGTTTCGCTCCGACGCTCGACAAGGCGTTCAAGGAAGGCGGCGTGCATCTGGTCGTGATCCCGATCGACTATTCCGAGAATGTGCGGGTGCTCGTCGACGAGCTGCGCGCGCACGAGAAGACAAAGGCGTGAGTTTGTGCGTTGCTGTTGCCTTCCTCGTCATTGCGAGCGCAGCGAAGCAATCCAGGCTGTCTCCGCGGAAGCGGCCTGGATTGCTTCGTCGCTTTACTCCTGGCAATGACGGCGTATGCGGAACGGCCTCAATACGATAACAAGTTGCGTCGATATCATCCAACCACAGGAATTATGAAATGACCCGCGTTCGCTGTATCACCGAGATGGGCATGGGCGTCGACGTCCACGGCAGGGACGCCACCAAGGCGGCGAAGCGAGCGGTGTCGGATGCGATCCGGCATTCCAGCCTCGGCTTCTTCCGGATGATCGGCAAGACCGCGAATGACATGTTCGTTGACGTCACGATCGCTGTGCCCAATCCGGAAGCGGTAGACAAGGAAGCCGTTGCGAAGGAACTGCCTTACGGCACCGTGACCGTGACTGCGGTCAAGGGCGGGCTGGAGATACCTTCGGCCACGGAAGTGGCCAACGACCCCATCCTCATCGCCAACGCGGCCGTCATCGTCAGCTTTGACAAGGACTAGGCCGGTGTCCAACAGTGACGAGCGGCTGCTGGATCGCCCGATCTGGAGCGCGCTGACAACGAGCCAGAAATATCTGGCGGAGGGCGGCCCGCAGGCGCGGCGCTATCCCGTGGACATGACGCCTTTTGCCGACATGACGGACATGTCGGCGACGAGCTTTGCTGCGCTCGGTGATCTCCTGTCGGGCTCGCAGGTTGCCGCGCTGTTCACGCCGGAGCCCGTCGAGGTACCCGAAGGCTTCAAGGTCGTGCTCGCCGAGACCGGCGAGCAGATGATCGGCTCGCCCGCCGACAGTTCGCTTCGCGATGCCGAGATCGTCACGTTAGGCGCCGCCGACGTTCCCGCCATGATGGCGCTGACGGCGCTGACCAAGCCCGGCCCGTTTGCCGCGCGGACGCACGAGCTCGGCACTTTCCTCGGCATCCGCGTCGGCGGCGAACTGGTCGCGATGACGGGCGAGCGCATGAAGCCGGGCAGGTTCACGGAGATGACGGCGGTCTGCGTGCATCCCGACCATCGCGGTCGCGGCTACGCACAGGCGCTGCTCGCGGCGGTCGCGCGTCAGATCGAGGCGCGCGGTGAAATTCCGTTCCTGCACGTATTCTCGAGCAACGCGTCCGCCATCGCGCTGTACCAGCGGCAGGGCATGACAATCCGCCGTCGCCTGCACGTCACCGTGCTGATGAAACAGGGATGAGCGGCGATGCGCTGGGCTTCATGTCCGGCGGATTCACGCTATATCCATCCCAACCAGACTTTGGGGGAACACATGGACGCCAGGACACCGGATTTTTCCGCCGTACGGACGGCGATTCAGCGTTACGTCGATCAGGAGATCATTCCCGGTGTATCCTGGGCCGTGCTGAAGGGCCGCGACGTCGTCGATCAGCAATGTGTCGGCTTCGCCGATCGCGAGGCGAGCACCGCGTTGCGGCCCGACCACATCTTCCGCGCGTTTTCCAACACCAAGATCTTCGTCACCTGCGCGGTCATGCTGCTGGTGGAGGAGGGCCGCATCGGGCTCGACGACGTCGTCGAGAAATTCCTGCCGCAGCTAGCCAATCGAAAGGTCTTGAAGTCGGGCGCCTCGAGCCTTGCCGATGTCGAGCCGGCGAAGAGTCCGATCACGATCCGTCAGCTCCTGACCCATACGTCGGGCCTCAGCTACGGCATCTTCGATCCGGGCACAGTGCTGTTCAAAGGCTACAACGAGGCGCGCATCCTCAATCCGCTGACGCCGCTGACCGACATGATCGACCAGCTCGCCGATCTGCCGCTGTCCTATCATCCCGGCACGAGCTGGGAATACTCGGTGGCCACCGACGTGCTCGGCCGTGTCGTGGAGGTCGTCTCGGGCAAATCCCTCGATGCCTTCCTCAAGGCGCGCATCTTCGATCCGCTCGGCATGGTCGACACCGGCTTTTACGCGCCTGAGGCACAGCAGGGCAGGCTGGTCGCGCTCTATAATGGCGCGGACGTGCTCGATCCGATGAAGCCGGGCCTCACGCGGGCCGACAATCTTCCCTTTCCGCAGGCCTATCGGCGGCCGTTTCCGCGGTTGTCGGGCGGCGGCGGTCTGGTCTCGACCTTGCCGGACATGCTCGCGCTGATCCGCGCGCTGCTGCCCGGCTCGGATGCGCTGCTGAAGCCGGAGACGTTGCGGCAGATGATGACGAACCAGTTGCCCGTGGGCCAGACCATCCGCTTCGCCAGTCTCGGCCCGATCCCCGGCAAGGGGTTTGGCCTCGGCGGCGCCGTCACCTTCGCGCCGACGCCCGTCGATCCCGACAATTCGGCCGGTGAATTCCAGTGGGGCGGCCTCGCCGGTACCCATTGGTGGATCTGCCCGCAGGCCAACACCGCCGGCGTGCTGATGACCCAGCGCTACATGGGCTTCTGGAATCCGTTCTTCTTCGACTTCAAGCGCCTGGCCTATCGGGCCGTCGGAGGCTGATCGCGAAAAAATTGCAGGCCTCCGCGAATCCCTTCCGGCCGTCGCATCCTTTCGCCTCGGAGCTGTTAACAATGAGCAACGGTAGGGTATCGGGTTCATACGCGTGAAGAACTATCTCGGCCTCGATGGCTTCCGCTTCGGCTGGGTCGCAGCCTGGATCGACGATCGCGGCGATCAGGGCTTCGACTATTCACCCGGTCTCACGCGATTGCTGGCGATGCCGCACGAGCGCGCGATGATCGACATGCCGATCGGATTGAAACCGAGCGGCTACCGCACGTGCGATTTGCGTGCACGCGAACTGGTCGGCTCCGCCGTGTTTCTCGGCGCGCGCCGCGATCTGTGGACATTTCCCGACATGGCAGCGGCCAATCGCCACTACTGGGAGCGCGAGGGAAGGGGCAGGGGCGTGTCGGCGCAGCTCTGGAACATCAGGGACAAGATCCGGGACGTCGACGAGATCATGACGCCGGCACGGCAAGTCACCATCGGCGAAGCTCATCCGGAGTTGATTTTCTGGAATCTGGCAGGGCAAGTCCGGCTTGCAAGGAAGACGTCGGCGGACGGCCGCGAGCAGCGCATCGCGCTTCTGGCGCAGCGCGGCTTCACACGCCTGCCGAAATGGCTGACGCAGCGTCACGGCACCGGTATCGGCCGCGACGATCTCATCGACGCCTGCGCCTGTGCCGTTGCAGCGCGCGACAGCGAGCAGCGTGTCGGCGGGGAGGAGGTCGATCCGCGCGGGCTGCGGATGGAGATCAATTATTGAGGTCGTCGGCCGATACGGATCGGGAAATAACGGCAAGTAATTGAAGCGTGCAGGAACTGTGGATGGCTGGCCTGCGTTCCTCGTGCGAAACGGGCACAGAGAAGCACTTACGATGAGGGATGCCAGTCGATTCGCGACCGCGATGCTCGCGCTCGTCCTTATCGGAGCGCTGCTCGTCACCGGCCAGCTCTTCATCGAGCAACGCGCACAGCGCGACGTGATCTATGCCACCAGCGATCTGCTGTGGCCGTTGTAACCTGGTCCCGGTGCGGGACGATGATGTAACGGCTGCCCGGCCTTGCGCCATTCGCGGTCTCGCCTAGATTAGGCGGCGTCTCACGAACGCAGCCGGAGTCCCGATGTCCGATCTGTCCGCCTTTCCGATCACCAAGCGCTGGCCGGCGAAGCATCCCGAGCTGCTTCAGCTCTATTCGCTACCGACGCCGAACGGCGTCAAGGTCTCGATCGTGCTGGAGGAGATCGGGCTGCCCTACGAGGTCCATCTCGTCGACTTTGGCAAGGACGATCAGAAGACGGCTGAATTCCTCTCGCTCAATCCGAACGGCAAAATCCCTGCGATCCTCGATCCCAATGGTCCCGGCGGCAAACCGCTGCCGCTGTTCGAGTCCGGGGCGATCCTGCAATATCTCGCGGAGAAGACCGGCAAGCTTTTGCCCGAGGACGCCGCCCGCCGTTACCAGACCATCCAGTGGGTGCATTTCCAGATGGGCGGCATCGGGCCGATGTTCGGCCAGGTCGGCTTCTTCCACAAATTCGCCGGCAAGGAGTTCGAGGACAAGCGGCCGCTCGAACGCTATGTCAACGAGTCCAAGCGCCTGCTCGGTGTGATGGAGACGCATCTTTCGGGGCGGCAATGGTTCATGGATGACGATTACACCATCGCCGATATCTCCATGCTCGGCTGGGTGCGCAACCTCGTCGGTTTCTACGGTGCCGGCGATCTCGTCGAGTTCACCCGGTTCAAATCGGTCGGTGCCTGGCTCGAGCGGGGGCTGGCGCGTCCGGCGGTGCAGCGCGGGCTGAACATTCCGAAGCGGCCGTGAAACTAGCTCAACGCCTTGTAGGTCATGTACAGCGCCATCAGCGAGACTAGGGCGATCATGGTCCGGCGCAGCACCGATTTGCTGACGCCGTTGGCCATGCGTGCGCCGAGATCGGTGCCGATCCACAGGCCGACAACGATACCGATGATGGCCGGCCAGCCGACAACGAGTCCCTTGCTCCAGTAGATCCACGCCGCCGGAATGTTGGTCGGGATGACCGAAAAGACGAGGCTGACGAGTTGCGCCTGATGCTGCGGCACGCGCAGGCCGGCGGCGAGGCCGACAGTGATCGCAAGGCCGCCGCCGATGCCCATGAAGCCGGAGGAAAAGCCGGCAAGCATGCCGATGAGGAGCAGGGGCAGCCAGGGCAATTTGTCGGGATTGGCAGCCCCGCTGCTGCCGTCCTTGCGGTCACGCCGCAGAACCAGCGCAGCGATCAATGCGACGAGGTAGACGACATAGGTCCATTGCAGGACCGCGTCGGAAACGGCGGTTGCGGCATAGCCGCCGCTGACACCACCGAGCAGAAATCCGACGCCGATCCAGACGACCCATTGCAGCGGGCTGCGATTGCCGTTCTGCCAGTAGCGGCGCACGCCGGCGAGGCCGGTCGGCGGCACCTGCGCGATCAGCGACGTGCCTTGGGCCACATGCTGCTCCGCGCCGAGCAGCAGCACGCAGAAGATCACCAGGCCTCCACCCGGGCTCGTCCCCATGAAGCCGGACGTCAGTCCTCCGACGAGACCGACGCCGATACAAGCGAGCAGGTCGTGAATCCAGGACATCGCTCACACCCGGGTCCGTCGCTTGATGTCGGGTTTCGTGGTGCGGAAGCCGTCGATCGCGCCTGCGACAGCCGCCATGCAGGCCTCGACGTCAAAATCCTCGCCCCAGCACTTTTGCAGCACGAAGCCCTGGAAAATCGCAACCAGCACGCGCGCGATCGCATCTGCGCCGAGGTCGCTCCTGATGAGGCCGTCGTGCTGGCCGCGCTCGACCAGCGCGACGATGAGCGTGCGCGGCATGTCGATGCCTTCGACGACGCTGGCGCGGACGCGGCGGTTGCGCAGCGCTTCGGCCCAGCCATGGATGCCGACACGGCGCCGCGCTTCGCCGGCGGGATCGGTGAGCCATTGCGCATAGACGCGGACCAGTGCGTGAAGTCCCTCGATCGGATCTCCCGATCCTTGCGCTACCGAGTTGAGCACGGCTTCGCGGCGATGCCGGTCGTCGGCGAGCGCCTCGATCAGGTCGTCCTTGCTCTGGAAGTAGAGATAGACCGCGCCGTGGCTCAGTCCCGACCGCTTGACGATGTCGGCCATGCCGGTCTGGTGAAAACCATCCTCGGCGAAGCATGCGAGGGCCGCTTCGAGAATCTGCTGCCGCCGGTCTTCACGCTGCTTGTCGCTGATCTTCGGCATCCGCGGTGTCCGTAAATAACTGACTGTTCAATCGTTTTTGATGTCCAGCCCAAACAGCGTGGAAGGCCCGTCCGTAAAATAAAAAACAATCGATCAGTCATTTTTAATTCGATGCGCGAGTTTGGTCAAGGCCCAATGGCCTGGGTCGAGGAACCGGGAGGATTTGACGGTTGGCAGGTCGACGGAGGCCGCGGCGTAGCCCTTGAATGCGCTCGGCTAGAACAGGCGTCCGCCGTTCGGCACGGGTTTGCTCGGCTGCACCAGCACGACCTTGCCTTCGGCATCGGGGAAGCCGAGCGTCAGCACCTCCGAAACGACCGGGCCGATCTGGCGCGGCGGGAAATTGACGACGGCCGCGACCTGCTGTCCGACCAGCGTATCGAGCGGATGGTTTTCGGTGATCTGCGCCGAACTCTTGCGCACGCCGATCGCCGGGCCGAAGTCGATCCACAGCCGCCAGGCCGGCTTGCGCGCCTCCGGGAACGGTTTTGCGTCGACGATGGTGCCGACACGGATATCGACCGCGAGGAAGGTGTTGAAGTCGATGGTCGGCGACACGGTCGCGGCGGGATCGTGGGTGACGTGCATGGCGTGTCCGTTCGAAGAGCTGGCGTCATTCGCAAATATTGTCGCGCGGACCGGAGTTTCGTACAACGCCGGGATCACGATACGACGCATGCGCGAGGGACCTCTTGCCCAACATCATCTACGGCATCAAGAACTGCGACACCATGAAGAAGGCACGCGCCTGGCTCGACACCCATGGCGTCGCCTACGAGTTTCACGACTACAAGGCGGCGGGGGTGGAGAAGGACAAGCTCAAGCAGTGGAGCGACAAGGTCGGCTGGGAGACGCTGCTCAATCGCGCAGGGACGACCTTCAAGAAGCTGCCCGACGCCGACAAGGAGGGCCTCACCGAGAGGAAGGCGCTGGCGTTGATGCTAGCGCAACCATCGACGATCAAACGGCCGGTGCTGGAAGTCGGCGGCAAGCTGCTGGTCGGCTTCAAGCCGGACATTTATGCCAAGGACGTCGGGACCAGGTAAGTCGAGGCCAAATCGCGCTGGCCGCTATTTCAGTTCGACGATCTCGGTGACGAGCCCGGGCTGATCGGCGAATTCGACCAATTCGGCGGCCGCGATGCGGCCGGGAGTGCGGTGAAACAGGTCACGATCGATCACCGCGCGCAATTTTTCGCGCGGCAGCGCGTCATTTCCGCGCATCAGATTCTTGATCTCGAAGCCGCCGTCCTCGCAGAACGTCTTGAGCGAGGCGATGACGTGACAGATCCTGCCCTCGGTTTGGAACGGCAGCAGCAGGCGCTCATAGGCGACGATGCGCCCGTAGATGTCGTCGACGTCGGCAACGCTGTAGACGGGCAACCCGCGCGCCACGCATTCATGATAGACCGGCATCACGAAGGGCACGAGCCGCGGCCCGATATAGTCGTCGAGCAGAACGCCCTTGCCGGTGTGTCCATAGGCACGCGAGATGCGCGTGCCTTCGCTCTGGATAGTGAGGCGCGGCGTCGGCGTCGACATGTCCACCGTATAATAGATGAGATCGGACAGCTCCTCCTCGAGCCGCGCGGGCTGGTACTCCCAGATCGCCGGCGTCGTCTGTTCGCGCGCATAAAGTCGCAGCCACGTGTTCAGGAGATCACGCTGCCTGATGGATTTGACCAGGGAAGGAGCGGCGCTTGCGAAATCCAAGACAATATTCCCGACGTATAAAACCCGCGCATGATCCGGGTTGCGGGAAAATTTTCTATGAAGGCTGGCGCATGGAACGAAAGACCGTTAACGACGGCTTGATGACCGGTGCCTTGCGAACCGGGAGGCCGGGCAGGCACGACGTCAAAACACCTCCGACTAAGGGAGCATTTGTATCCCGGCCGGAGGCCTGATCTGCTCAGCTTTCCGCCTTGCCTAACCCCCGTCAACTCCGGCATATTCCGCGCCCGGAGGCGGCGGTTCCGGGTGGGCTCCAGGGCCTCCGGAATGCCGAAGCAACAAGGACAGCCACGCGTATTGCGCGGGCAGGGGGAAAACTGTTTGGCCGATGAGTTCATTCTCGAAACGGAAGGCTTGACCAAGGAGTTCGCGGGCTTCTTCGCCGTCCGCGACGTTGCGCTCAAGGTTCGCCGTGGGAGCATTCACGCGTTGATCGGCCCGAACGGCGCCGGCAAGACGACCTGCTTCAATCTTTTGACCAAGTTCCTCAAACCGTCCGCCGGAAAAATCCTGTACAAGGGCCAGGACATCACCGCGATGGCGCCCGCCGACGTGGCGCGCATGGGGTTGGTTCGCTCGTTCCAGATCTCGGCGGTGTTTCCGCATCTCACCGCGCAGGAAAACGTCCGTGTCGCGCTTCAGCGCCAGCACGGCAGCTCCTTCGATTTCTGGCGCTCCAAGTCGGTGCTCAACGTCTTCAACGATCGCGCGCGCGAGTTGTTGAACGATGTCGGCCTCAGCGAGTTTGCCAATACGCCCGCGGTCGAGATGCCCTACGGGCGCAAGCGCGCACTGGAGATCGCAACCACGCTCGCGCTCGACCCCGAGATGATGCTGCTGGACGAGCCGATGGCCGGCATGGGCCACGAGGACATCGACAAGATCGCGGCGCTGATCAAGCGTATCTCCGCGAAATACACCATCCTGATGGTCGAGCATAATCTCAGCGTCGTGGCCAATCTTTCCGACATCATTACCGTGCTGACGCGCGGGCAGGTGCTGGCGCAGGGCCATTACAGCGAGCTCACCAAGGACGAGCGCGTCAAGGAAGCTTACCTGGGAGCCGGTCATGCCTGACACTGCGATCGCCGAGGCTCCGGCAAAGGCCGCGACCGGCGGGACCATCCTTCAGGTCCGCAATCTGGAGGCGTGGTATGGCGAGTCCCACATCCTGCACGGGATCAACTTCGACGTGAATGCGGGCGAGGTCGTCACCCTGCTCGGGCGTAACGGCGCCGGCAAGACCACCACGCTGAAGTCGATCATGGGGATCATCGGCAAGCGAACCGGCTCGGTGAAGTTCAACAACCACGACATCATCCGCACGACCTCCGACAAGATCGCGCGCATGGGCATCGCGTTCTGCCCGGAAGAGCGGGGGATATTCTCCAGCCTCGACGTACGTGAGAATTTGCTGCTGCCGCCCATCGTCCGCGCGGGCGGGCTGCCGCTCGATCAGATCTTCGACCTGTTCCCGAACCTGAAGGAACGGCTCAACAGCCAGGGCACCAAGCTGTCCGGCGGCGAGCAGCAGATGCTCGCGATCGCGCGCATCCTGCGCACCGGCGCGAGTTTCCTGATGCTGGACGAGCCGACCGAGGGGCTCGCACCCGTCATCATCCAGCAGATCGGCCACACCATTGCCCGGCTCAAGAAGGAGGGCTTCACGATCCTCCTGGTCGAGCAGAACTTCCGGTTCGCATCCACCGTCGCCGACCGCTATTATGTGGTCGAGCACGGCAAGATCATCGACGGATTTTCCAATGCGGAGCTTGCCGCCAACATGGACAAGCTCCACACCTATCTCGGCGTCTAGAATTGCCAACGAGAAAAATTAAAGAGGTACGTTGCATGAAGACCAGGTCGATTGCGTCATTGCTGCTGACCACCGCGCTCAGCTTCGTGATGACTGGCGTCGCGTCCGCGCAGGACAAGACCGTCAAGATCGGCGCGCTGTCCGATCAGTCCGGCCTTTACGCCGACCTCGGCGGACCAGGCTCGACGCTCGCCGCGCAGATGGCCATTGAAGATTCCGGCCTCGTTGCGAAGGGCTGGAAGATCGACATCATCTCGGGCGATCACCAGAACAAGCCGGACATAGGCACCGCGATCGCGCGGCAATGGTTCGACGTCGACAAGGTCGACACCATCGTCGACGTGCCGAATTCCGGCGTGGCGCTCGCCGTCAACAACGTCGTCAAGGAAAAGAACGGCGTCTACATCAACTCCGGTGCGGCGACCTCGGATCTCACCAACGCGCAGTGCTCGCCCAACACGGTGCACTGGACCTACGACACCTACATGCTGGCCCACACCACCGGTCAGGCGCTGGTGAAGGCCGGCGGCGACACCTGGTTCTTCCTGACCGCGGACTACGCCTTCGGCGCGGCGCTGGAGCGCGACACCACGGCGGTCATCACCGCCAACGGCGGCAAGGTGGTCGGTGGCGTCAAGCACCCGCTCAACACGCCGGACTTCTCGTCCTTCCTGCTGCAGGCGCAGGCTTCCAAGGCCAAGATCATCGGCCTTGCCAATGCCGGCGGCGACACCACCAACACGATCAAGCAGGCGGCCGAGTTCGGCATCGTCAAGGGCGGCCAGAAGCTCGCGGCGCTGCTGCTGTTCCTCACGGACGTCAAGGCGATCGGGCTCGAGACCGCGCAGGGCCTCAACTTCACCGAGACCTTCTACTGGGACATGAACGACCAGACCCGCGCGTTCTCCAAGCGCTTCGCCGCGAAGATGAAGAACAGTGCGCCTCCGACCATGGTGCAGGCCGGCGTCTACGCGGGCGTGCGCCACTATCTCAAGGCGCTGGAGGCGCTCGGCGGCAATCCGCACGATGGCGTCAAGGTCGTGGAGAAGATGAAGTCGATGCCGACCGAGGACGATCTGTTCGGCAAGGGCGAGATCCAGCCCAACGGCCGCACCATCCACAACGCCTACCTGTTCGAGGTGAAGAAGCCCTCCGAGTCCAAGGGACCGTGGGATTTCTACAAGCTGGTCGGCACGGTGCCGGGCGACCAGGCCTTCACGCCGCTGTCCGAGAGCAAGTGCGCGCTCTTGAAGAAGTAGGATAACCGCCCGCGGGCCATCAGGCCTGCGGGCGACTTTCAGGGAACGCCGAAGGGACCGGGTGCGGGATCGATGCAGGCTCTTTACGCTCAGCTACTGGTGGGATTGATCAACGGCTCGTTCTACGCGCTGCTCAGTCTCGGGCTCGCCGTGATCTTCGGCATGCTCAACATCATCAATTTCGCCCATGGCGCACTCTACATGATGGGCGCGTTCGTCGCCTATTTCCTGCTCAACAATGATTATCTCAGTATCGGCTACTGGCCGGCATTGATCGTCGCTCCGATTGTCGTCGGCATCTTCGGCATGATCCTGGAACGGACCATGCTGCAATGGCTGACCGGGCTCGACCATCTCTACGGCCTGTTGCTGACCTTCGGCATCGCGCTGATCGTGCAGGGCGTGTTCCAGAACTATTTCGGCTCGTCCGGCATGCCTTACGCCATTCCGGACCAGCTCAAGGGCGGCATGAATCTCGGGTTCATGTTCCTTCCTATCTATCGCGGCTGGGTCGTTATCTTCTCGCTGGTGGTGTGTATCGCCACCTGGTTCCTGATCGAGAAGACGCGGCTTGGCGCTTACCTGCGCGCCGCGACCGAAAACCCGACGCTGGTGCGCGCTTTCGGCGTCAACGTGCCGCGCATGATCACGCTGACCTACGGTCTCGGCGTCGGTCTTGCAGCACTCGCCGGCGTGCTTTCGGCGCCGATCAACCAGGTGCGGCCGCTGATGGGCGCCGACCTCATCATCGTCGTGTTCGCGGTGGTGGTGATCGGCGGCATGGGGTCGATCATGGGCTCGATCATCACCGGCTTCGCGCTGGGCGTGATCGAGGGCCTGACCAAGTATTTCTACCCCGAGGCCTCCAATACCGTCGTCTTCGTGCTGATGGTGCTGGTGCTCTTGGTGAAGCCAACCGGATTGACGGGAAAGGCGGCCTGATATGACAGCCTTGACGGACGACACGCTGCCGGTGACCCCGCGCGCGATCCGCGACGAGATGATCGTGTTCGTTGTGATGGCGCTGCTGCTGGCTTCGGTGCCATTCACGGGAGTCTACCCGTTCTTCGTCATGCAGGCGCTGTGCTTCGCGCTGCTCGCCTGCGCCTTCAACCTGCTGATCGGCTACGGCGGTTTGCTGTCCTTCGGCCATGCGATGTTCTTGGGGACGGCCGGCTATTGCAGCGCGCATGCGCTGAAGGTATGGGCGCTGCCGCCGGAGCTCGGCATCCTCGTCGGCATCGCCGGTGCCTTCGTGCTCTCGCTCATCACGGGCTATATCTCGATCCGCCGCCAGGGCATCTACTTCTCGATGATCACGCTGGCACTGTCGCAGCTTTTGTACTTCATCTACCTCCAGGCCCCGTTCACCCATGGCGAGGACGGCATCCAGGGCATTCCGCAAGGGCACATGTTCGGCGTGTTCGATCTGTCCAAGCCGACCGTGCTCTACTACGTCGTGCTGGTCGGCTTCCTTGCCGGCTTCCTGCTGATCTTCCGCATCATCAACTCGCCGTTCGGCGAAGTCCTCAAGGCGATCCGTGAGAACGAGCCGCGGGCGATCTCGCTGGGTTACCGGACCGATCAGTACAAGTTCCTGGCTTTCGTCCTGTCGGGCACGCTCGCGGGCTTTGCCGGATCGCTGAAAGTGTTCGTGGCGCAGAACGCCTCGCTCACCGACGTGCACTGGTCGATGTCGGGCGAAGTCGTGCTGATGACGCTGGTCGGCGGTCTCGGCACCGTGTTCGGCCCCGTGGTCGGCGCCTTTGTGATCATCGCCATGCAGCAATATCTGGCGGGGTTTGGCCAATGGGTGACTGTGATCCAGGGCTCGATCTTCGTGATCTGCGTGCTCACGTTCCGCCGCGGGGTCATCGGCGAAATCGCGCATTACTTCCGGCGTTCGCTCTAAACGATTGATATCGCACTAATTTATCTGGTGCGTGAAAGCGGTGGATGACCCGGCTCCGCGGGCGTGAGATGACACGCACGCGGATCGAAAATGGTCTATGACAGTTTTGTGACGGCCGGTTCGGCCGGGCCATTTCCAACCGGTAGTCTCTCCCCATGATGCGATGGTTTCGCGCTTTCCTGCCCAAGGAAGAACGCTTCTTCGACCTGTTCGACCGCCACGCCCAGACCGTGATCCAGGGCTCGATCGCGCTCCAGGGCATGCTCAACGGGGGCGAGGAGACGCCGGTCTTTTGCCAGCGCGTCAACCAGTTCGAGAACGATGCCGACAACATCACCCGTGAGGTGCTGACGGCGGTGCGCCGCACCTTCATCACTCCGTTCGATCGCGGCGACATCAAGAACCTGATCACCTCGATGGACGATGCCATCGACCAGATGCAGCAGACCGCCAAGGCCGTGATGCTGTTCGAAGTCCGCACCTTCGAGCCACCGATGCGCGAGATCGGCGGGCTCTTGATCGAATGCGCCAATCTGGTCGGCCGCGCGCTGCCGTTGATGCAGCAGATCGGCAAGAACGTGGCGATGCTGACCGCAATCACGGAAGAGCTGGGCAAGCTCGAAGGCCGGGTCGACGATCTCCACGACATCGGGATGAAGGAGCTGTTCCTCAAGCACCGCGACGGGAGCGCGATGGACTTCATCGTCGGTGTCGAGATCTACGACCACCTCGAGAAGGTGGCCGACCGTTTCGACGACGTCGCGAACGAGATCAACAGCATCGTCATCGAGCAAGTTTAGGCAGGGCGCCGTGGATGCTGCGTTGGGTCTTCCCCTCCTGGTCGGACTGATCGCCGTCGCGCTGCTGTTCGATTTCCTGAACGGCCTGCACGACGCCGCCAATTCGATCGCGACCATCGTCTCGACCCGCGTGCTGCGGCCGCAATTCGCGGTGTTCTGGGCCGCGTTCTTCAATTTCGTCGCCTTCATGGTGTTCGGTCTGCACGTTGCCCAAACCATCGGCACCGGCATCATCGATCCCGCGATCGTCGATGCCCAGGTGATCTTCGCGGCCCTCGTCGGCGCCATCGTCTGGAACCTCGTGACCTGGGGGCTCGGCATCCCGTCCTCGTCGTCGCATGCATTGATCGGTGGCCTGTTCGGCGGTGGCGTGGCCAAGGCGGGGATCTCCGCGGCGGTCTGGAGCGGATTGTCCAAAACGGTGATCGCCATCGTGCTGTCTCCACTCGTCGGCTTCCTGCTCGCGATGGTGCTGGTCGCGATCGTCTCCTGGGCCTCGGTCCGGTCCACCCCTTTCGCTGTGGACCGCGCTTTCCGCATCCTGCAATTCGCCTCCGCCTCGCTCTATTCGCTCGGCCATGGCGGCAACGACGCGCAGAAGACCATGGGCATCATCGCCGTGCTGCTCTACTCGCAGGGCCATCTCGGCAGCGAATTCTCGGTGCCGTTCTGGGTGGTGCTGTCCTGCCAGGCCGCGATGGCGATGGGCACGCTGATGGGCGGCTGGCGCATCGTCCGCACCATGGGATTGCGAATTACAAAGCTGACGCCAATGCAGGGTTTTTGCGCCGAGACCGGCGGCGCCGCCACCCTGTTCATGGCGACCTACCTCGGGGTTCCGGTGTCGACCACCCACACCATCACCGGCGCCATCGTCGGCGTCGGCGCCGCCCGCCGTCTCTCGGCGGTGCGCTGGAACGTCGCCAGCTCGATCGTCTACGCCTGGGTGATCACCATGCCGGCCTCGGCCATTGTCGCTGCGCTGA
Source organism: Bradyrhizobium sp. Bra78 (assembly GCF_024519855.1). Taxonomy (NCBI): domain Bacteria; kingdom Pseudomonadati; phylum Pseudomonadota; class Alphaproteobacteria; order Hyphomicrobiales; family Nitrobacteraceae; genus Bradyrhizobium; species Bradyrhizobium sp. Bra78. The sequence continues at coordinate 282,357 of NZ_JALJRE010000008.1, forward strand.
CCTGGTGGGCGGTCAAGATTTTCCTCAAGTAACGAGTTTCAGCCCGACAATGCCGGCGACGATCAGTCCGATGCTGGCCAGGCGAAACGCGGTGGCCGGCTCGCCGAACAGGATGATCCCGAGCGTCGCCGTGCCCACCGCACCGATCCCGGTCCACACCGCGTAGGCGGTTCCAATCGGCAGTGATTTGAGGGCCAACCCAAGCAGCAGGATGCTCCCGGCCATCGCGGCGAGGGTCAGGACGGAAGGGATCAGCCTGGTAAAGCCCTCGGTGTATTTGAGCCCGATCGCCCAGCCCACCTCCAGAAGGCCAGCGACGAACAGGATGCTCCAGGCCATGACGACCCTCCATATCAAGGCAGGGTCGTCCCCGCGGCTGATGTGCTGAAAGAGGGGAAAGGTCGTCCTTCCCCAGGTCGATATGGGGCTGGCCGGAAGGCTCTGCAATCACCACATGAGGCTTGATCGGGCCGATTTTCCCTGTCAAACGCTCCCGCAATGTCCGACATCGCCACACCTGCCGAATCGACGGCCCGTTCCCCGCTTGCCGCTGAAGTGTCGCGGCGGCGCACCTTTGCGATCATCTCGCATCCGGACGCCGGCAAGACCACGCTGACCGAGAAGCTGCTGCTGTTCGGCGGCGCCATCAATCTCGCCGGCCAGGTCAAGGCCAAGGGCGAGCGGCGCAACACGCGTTCGGACTGGATGAAGATCGAGCGCGAGCGCGGCATCTCGGTCGTGACCTCGGTCATGACCTTCGAATTCGAAGGCCTGGTGTTCAACCTGCTGGACACGCCGGGCCACGAGGACTTTTCGGAAGATACCTACCGCACGCTGACGGCGGTCGATTCCGCCGTGATGGTGATCGACGCCGCCAAGGGCATCGAGGCACGCACCCGGAAGCTGTTCGAGGTCTGCCGCCTGCGCGACATTCCGATCATCACCTTCATCAACAAGATGGACCGCGAGAGCCGTGACGTGTTCGAGCTGCTCGATGAGATCGAGAAGACGCTGGCGCTCGACACCACGCCGATGACCTGGCCGGTCGGCCGCGGCCGCGACTTCCTCGGCACCTATGACGTCGCCAATGGCGGCGTGCGCCTGCTCGAAGGCGGTGGCGCCAAGACCGGCGCGGCGCAGCAGATCGAGATCGCCGAGCTTGGCAAGCTCAACGCCAATCTCGACGTCTCCGCGGTGAAGGACGAGCTCGAGCTCGTGACCGAGGCATCAAAACCGTTCGAGCTCGCCGCGTTTCGCGAGGGCCATCTGACGCCGGTTTATTTCGGCAGCGCGCTGCGCAATTTCGGCGTCGGCGACCTGCTGGAAGGCCTCGGCAAGTTCGCGCCCGAGCCGCGCGCGCAGGACAGCGACCAGCGCAGGGTCGAGGCGACCGATCCGCGCATGAGTGCTTTCGTGTTCAAGATCCAGGCCAATATGGATCCGAACCATCGCGACCGCATCGCGTTTGCGCGCCTCTGCTCCGGCAAGCTCAGCCGGGGCATGAAGGCCAAGCTGGTGCGCACCGGCAAGAGCATGCCGTTGTCGAGCCCGCAATTCTTCTTCGCGCAGGACCGCTCGGTCGCGGACGAGGCCTATGCCGGCGACGTCGTCGGCATTCCCAACCACGGCACGCTGCGCATCGGCGACACCTTGACCGAGGGCGAGGATTTCAACTTCGTCGGCGTGCCGAGCTTTGCGCCGGAAATCGTCCGCCGCGTGCGTCTCACCGACGCGATGAAGGCGAAGAAGCTGAAGGAAGCGCTTCAGCAGATGTCGGAAGAGGGCGTGGTGCAGGTGTTTCGCCCGCGCGACGGCGCGCCCGCGCTGGTCGGCGTGGTCGGTGCGCTCCAGCTCGACGTGCTGAAGGCGCGGCTGGAGGCGGAATATTCACTGCCCGTCGAATTCGAGGTCAGCGAGTTCCAGCTTGCGCGCTGGGTCTCATCGGATGACCGCAAGAAGCTCGATACCTTCATCGCCGCCAACACCTCCAGCATCGCCGACGATGTCGACGGCGACCCCGTGTATCTGGCGCGGAACGAGTTCTATCTGGGCTACACCAGGGAACGCGCCGAGGGCATCGAGTTCACCAACGTCAAGGACGTCAAGAAGAGGGGGTAGGGCGCCCCCGTCCCGCGGCCGAACGCGAGCATGTGAACGAAAGCGGGCTTGACGCCCTCTTGGGCGATGCCACGTTTCAGCCATGTGGCGCGGCATCCTCGTTTTTCTCCTGCTGGCAATATCGACGGTTGCGGCCGATGCGCAGCGTCGCCAGATCAACCCGATCCCGTTTGCGCACGAGCCGTGCAGTGTGCTCGACAATCGTCCCTGCACGCCGTCCTATTGCAGTCCGCTCGAACCCGGCCCCTGCATTCCCGAGATCGACTATCCCTACGGGCAGAACCTCCAGCTCACGATCGAAAGTGTGCCGCAGGACTCCGACCGCGCCAAATACCGCAAGCCCGATCACGACCTCGATACGATCGGCGATCTCTTCGCCGAGCTGCGCACCTGCTGGTCGCCGCCATCGGACAATGCGCGCGCGGGCATGCAGATGGCCGTGCGTTTCAGCTTCAACAAGGCGGGCCGCCTGATCGGCCCGCCGCGGCTGACCTTTGCGACTGCGGGCGTCCCCGCGGGTATCCGCACGACCTATCTGAATGCCATCAACGCGTCGCTGAACGCCTGCCTGCCGCTGAAATTCACCAGCAATCTCGGGGGCGCTCTGGCCGGACGGCCAATCGCGATCCGCTACGTCGACAACCGCAATCTCGCCAACTGATTTGCCAACGAGACCAGCCCGGCGGCGTTGGCCTCTATGGGAGGTCTAACGCCTCGCGTACAGCCGCAGTTGATCGGCCGTCTCTCGTTCGCGAGCCGCCGTACTCAGTTCAGCAGCTTCCATTTGTCCAATTTGAGCACGATGGTGGCCTCGAGGTCTTCGATCCTATTGAATTCCTCATAAGTGACCCCGTTGAGATCCGATGGCAGTCTCAGCGGTTTCTTCAGCAGGATGGCGACGCGCTCGAAGGCGCGGAATTTGGCGAACAGCAACCCCATCTCGAAGATGACATTCTCACGTGCGCGTGCCCCGTAAGGCTCGTTGGCTCTGGCCAAGCGTCCTTCGTCGTCGGGCGTGGCGAGGATGAAGCCTGCCCTGCATGTTCGGATCAACTCTTCCAGGCCCGACAAGATCGTCGTTGCGTTCTTGTCTTCCCGCAACAGCACCTTGGGGGTGACCTTGTTCTGCCGCAAGATCGACTCCAGCGCCTTTCGGCTAGTGTCGTCCCGTCCGTGCACGATGAAGACGTTGCGCTCGAGCTGAAGCTCCGGGTGCGGCGTGTGCAAAGCCAACGCCAGAATATCGGTGTAGGCCTCCAGGACGCGCAGATCGTCGGGAGAGAACACCTTGCCCGTAACGTTGTTATGAAAGCAGGCGACGCCAAATGGGCTGCGGCCCTGTCCTAATTTGATTGGAAAGCAGACCATGTTCTGGATGGGACTGTCGCCGGAGAATTCCCCGCCGAGAGCGCGCGAAAAGACCGTCGGCGTACCCGTGCGGAAGCAATTTCCGGCGATGGTTCCGAAGTAACCCAGCGTGGCCGGAAAGCTGGCCCGTGCTTGAGGATCCAGCAGTTGCTTGTCGAACAGGAAGTCGCCCTCGTTGAAGAGCACCAGCCTGTTCATCTTGGGGTGGTCGATCAGGACCGATCCCGCATCGGCCGCCGGGCTGATCGCGATCGCGGTTTGCAAAAATTCGACAATGATCGCTTCCTGCGAACGGCCGTGGGAAGCGCGAAGGAAATCCAATATTCTGGCGTCAAAACTGATTTTGCCGGTCATAACTAACCGTCCAATCCATCTGCAATGTTTCGATCATATTCCGTCGGGGGCCGAATTCAACAAGAAGTTGTCTTGGGCGAATTTGACCCGTAGCTTCGACCCATTCAATGCAGGATGCCCCGGGGGCCGCGTGAACCGATGGACGCCAGGATCAGCTATTTCCTATTTCTGCTCACGCTCCATTCGGCGCTGTTGGTCACAAGCACGATCGCAGGCTCGAAACTGTTCGCGTTGCCTTTCGGCCTGGACGCCAGTGCGACGGTCTTCAGCTATCTTCTGACGTTCATCATTCTCGATACGATCGCCGAATTGTTCGGCAAGGAGTATTCCAGGCGGGTCATCAATCTCGGCCTGCTTAGCATGGCCCTGTCGGCCGCCTATTTCGAGTTTGCCGCGTATCTGCCGGCGGCGGCAGGCTGGCACCACCAGCAGGATTTCGAGGCGGTCGTTAGCTCTTCCGTTCGCATCTGGATCGGCGGCTGGCTGGCTTACATGATCAGTCAGCACTTCGACCTGTCGTTCTTTCTCCTGTTGCGCGAGACGACATTCGGCAGGAAGTCCGTGGTGCTGTCTGCCTGGCTCAGCCTGATGTTGGCCCAGCTGTTGGACACCGCCATCTTCGTGTCGGTCGCGTTCTATGGTACCGGCGTTGTCCTGCCGACAATCGTCGGTCAGTATCTGATCAAGCTCATTTTCTCGACCGTTGCCGCGCCTCTGGTGAAGCTGAGCATCTCGTTTGGACGAGGCTGGATCGATGCGCGCAGCGGAAAGGTGGCCGAGCAGGACTAGGGCCGTCCTCTTGCCGGGATGGCGGCGCTCCGCGTGATGCATTGCGCTTCTCGGGGCGAAGATGCTACCTGAAGACGTGCGGCTTTGCGAAAGAGGGACGTCGTGGGTTTGCTGGTGATGATCCTGGGGCTGGCGCTGTTTTTCGCAGCCCATATTTTCACGACGAAACGAGACGCGCGCGCGGAGGCGATCGCGAGGCTGGGCGAGGGTACCTACAAGATCGTCTATTCGCTCGCCTCGCTCGCGGGGCTCGCGTTGATCATCTGGGGTTTTGCGCATTACCGTGCGACCGGCTGGATCGACGTCTGGTACCCGCCGAAGGCGCTGAAGCACATCACGCTCGCGCTGATGCTGCCCGCGGTCATCCTGGTGGTCGCGTCCTATCTGCGTGGCCGCATCTACGCGACGCTGAAGCATCCGATGCTGGCCGGTATCAAGCTGTGGGCTGCGGCGCATCTTTTGGCCAATGGCGATCTCGGCTCCATCATCCTGTTCGGCTCGTTCCTGGCCTGGGCAGTGTATGATCGCATTACGCTGAAGCATCGCACCGATGGCGGCGGGCCGCCGATCCCGGTGGGCGGCGTCAGCAACGATCTGATCGCGGTTGCGGTCGGAATCGTCGCTTATCTGGCGCTCGCCTTTGCATTCCATCCGGTCGTGATCGGCGTTCCCGTAGTGGGGGTCTAGCCGGTCAGCACAAGATGGAACCCTGATGCCCGTGCGCGGAAGGTAACAAGAGCAACAAGCTTTAAGGCGTTCCGATGAACTGGTCGCAATCTCAGATCCCGCCGATGCGGCTCGAGGCGCGCTTTGGCGATCGGGTGGTGCCCGCCTTTAGCGACCGGCCGGCGAGCTTGTGGGCGATGATTGCCGACGCGTGCGCCGGCAATGCCGACGGCGAAGCCTTGATCTGCGGGGATGTCCGCCTGAGCTGGCGGCAGGCTGCGGAGCAGGCCGCGCGGATCGCGGCAGGCTTTCGCAAGCTAGGCCTGCGGCGTGGCGATCGCGTCGCGATCCTGCTCGGCAACCGGATCGAATTTCCGCTGCTGCTGTTTGCCGCCGCGCATGAGGGGCTGGTCACGGTGCTGCTCGGCACGCGCCAGCAGAAGCCGGAAATCGCCTATGTTCTGAGCGACTGCGGCGCCAAGATCCTGATCCATGAAGCGGGGCTGGCCGAGCGTTTGCCTGATGCGCGCGACATTCCAGACGTGATTCACCACATCGCGATCGATGCCGACCCGCAGCGGTCGCGTTTCGCGATGCTCGCAGACAACGCGCCGGCGCCGGCGCCGGTCGATGTCGGCGAGGAAGAAACCGCGATGATCCTCTACACCTCGGGCACGACGGGCAAGCCGAAGGGCGCGATGCTGGCTCATTGCAACATCGTGCACTCCTCGATGGTCTTCGTGTCCTGCCTGCAATTGACGGCGGCGGACCGCTCGATCGCGGCTGTGCCGCTCGGCCATGTCACCGGCGTCGTCGCCAACATCACGACGATGATTCGCTGCGGCGGCGCGCTGATCATCATGCCGGAGTTCAAGGCCGCCGATTATCTCAAGCTCGCCGCCCGCGAGCGCGTCACCTACACGGTAATGGTGCCGGCGATGTACAATCTCTGCCTGCTCCAGCCCGATTTCGACGGCTACGATCTGTCGAGCTGGCGCATCGGCGGCTTCGGCGGCGCGCCGATGCCGGTCGCAACCATCGAGAAGCTCAAGGCGACAATTCCCGGCCTGCAGCTGATGAACTGCTACGGCGCGACCGAGACGACGTCGCCGTCGACGATCATGCCGGGCGAGTTGACGGCAAGCCATATCGACAGCGTCGGCCTGCCGTGTCCGGGTGCGCGTATCGTGGCGATGGGGGCGGACGGGCGCGAGCTGCCGCATGGCGAGATCGGCGAGCTCTGGATCCAGAGCGCATCCGTCATCAAGGGCTACTGGAACAATGCGACGGCGACGTCAGAGAGCTTCACCAGCGGATTCTGGCATTCCGGCGATCTCGGCTCGGTCGATGGGGAGGGGTTTGTCCGCGTCTTCGACCGGCAGAAGGACATGATCAATCGCGGCGGCCTGAAGATCTATTCGGCCGAGGTCGAATCCGTGCTGGCCGGCCACCCCGCGGTGGTGGAGAGCGCTATCATCGCCAAATCATGCCCCGTTCTCGGCGAGCGCGTCCACGCCGTGGTGGTGACGCGCGCGCCCGTGGCGGGCGAGGTCCTGCGCGCCTGGTGCGCCGAGCGGCTGTCGGACTACAAGGTCCCTGAAACCATGGTGATCACGGCCGAGCCGCTGCCGCGCAATGCCAATGGCAAGGTGCTGAAGCGGCAGTTGCGGGAACTCCTAGGAGCCTGAGCCGGGCCGGCGGGCATTCCTGGGCGTTCCCGGGTGGTTAACGCCTTGATCGGGCTCGCTTTGCCTTGCCACCGCCATATCGATAGGGTATCGCCGCCGCGACGCGGGGACGGGTTTTTGACGCGGACGATCTGGCGCGCATTCCTGACCGGGTATGGGGTTATCTTAAGTGTCTGAATTATTTGACGAAGTCGACGAGGAAGTACGTCGCGAACAGCTCAAGAAGCTGTGGGACAAGTATTCGATCTATTTCATCGCGCTGATGGTGCTGATCGTGGCCGCCGTCGGCGGTTGGCGCGGCTACCAGTATCTGGAGGCCAAGAAGGCCGCCGAGGCCGGCGCGGCGTTCGAGAAGGCTGTCGAGCTGTCCGAGCAGGACAAGCACGCGGAGGCCGAGGCGGCCTTCACCGAGCTCGCCACCAAGGCTCCGTCGGGCTATCGCACCCTGGCGCGACTGCGTGCGGCGGCCGAGGCGGCGGCCCGCGATCCCAAGGCGGCCGCCAAGCTGTATGACGACATTGCCGCCGACCGCGGCGTGGGCGGCGAGTGGCAGGATCTGGCGAAGATCCGAGCGGCCGGCCTCCTGCTCGACAGCGCCGGCTATGCCGACATGCAGCAGCGGCTGGAAGCTTCCGCCGCACCCAAATCGACCTTCCGTCACAGCGCCCGCGAGATGCTGGCGCTGTCGGCGTGGCGCAACAACGACATGACTGCGGCCCGCAAATGGCTCGACGCGATCGCCGAGGACGGCGAAACGCCGCCGGGCTTGCGCTCACGCGCCGAGGCGCTGCAAGCCCTGCTGCCGCCCGTCGCCAAAAGCTGACCACGCGCCGACGGCCCCGAGAGCTGAGACGAGATAAATCGATATGCGCCGCACGCCCCGCTTGATCGCAGCCGCCGTCCTGATCGCCTTCACGGGCGTCCTGGGCGGTTGCTCGAGCTTCGATCCGACCGACATGCTCGATTTCCTCGATACCAAGAAGAAGCTGCCCGGCGACCGCAAGCCGGTGTTTCCGGAGGGCGTACCGGGGCTCGAGCAGGGCGTCCCGAAGGATTTGTACAAGGGCGCGCAGCAACAGTCCGATCCGAACGTGCCCGCCGTTGCGGCCTTGCCCGCGGAGCCTGCGCCCGAGCCGGCCAAGCCGGCGAAGGGTGCCAAGGCGAAAAAGACCAGGCAGCCGGCCGCCGCCGCAGTCGCACCGGCCGAAGCGCCGGCTGGCGAAGTCGATGGCGAGGCTCAGCCGGAGGCCGCGCCGCCCGCGGCCGCTCCGCCGCCCAAGCAGAAGATCGTGCGCAAGCGCACCACCGCGCCGCCGCCCGATCAGCCCGTCCAGCAGGCGCAACCGAGCCAGACCACCCAGCAGCAATCGCAGGGCGCCTTCCCGGCGCCGCTGCCGAGCGGCAGCTTCTCGCGCTGAAGCATGATCCGGAAAAGTGCGAAGCGTTTTCCGAAAAGATCATGCTTAAACAACAACCTAAAGCGCGGTGAGGATGCATTCCAGCCTCATCGCGCTTTAATCGTTTCATTTCATTGACAGGCGCGGCCCCGGCAGCGCACGAATGACCAATGTCCTTCACAATCGCCATCATCGGCCGGCCCAATGTCGGCAAATCGACGCTGTTCAACCGCCTGGTTGGACAGAAGCTCGCGCTCGTCGATGACCTGCCGGGCGTCACCCGCGACCGTCGCGAGGGCGAGGCGAGGCTCGGCGATCTGGAATTCACGATCATCGATACCGCCGGCCTCGACGAGGGCGCCAAGGGCTCGCTGACCGCGCGCATGCAGGAGCAGACGGAGGCCGCGATCGCACAGGCCGACGCGCTGTTCTTCGTGATCGATGCCCGCATCGGCCTCACGCCGACGGATCGCGCCTTCGCCGATTTCGCCCGCAAGGCCAACAAGCCGGTGCTGCTGGTCGCCAACAAGAGCGAGGGCAAGCACGGCGATGCCGGTGCGATGGAGGCCTTCGCGCTCGGCCTCGGCGATCCCATCCAGATCTCGGCGGAGCACGGCGAGGGCATGGGCGAGCTTTACGATACGCTAGCCAAGCTGATGCCGGAGCCCGTCGACGAAGAGGAAGACGACGAGGACGACGCGCCGCTCTCGGAGGAAGAGGCCGCGACGCGCCCGATCCGGGTCGCCATCGTCGGGCGGCCCAATGCCGGCAAGTCGACACTGATCAACCATCTGCTCGGCGAGGAGCGCCTGCTGACAAGCCCGGAGGCCGGCACCACGCGCGATTCCATCGCGGTCGAGATCAACTGGAAGGGCCGCGAGTTTCGCGTGTTCGATACCGCGGGCCTGCGCCGGCGCTCGCGCATCGAGGAGAAGCTGGAAAAGCTCTCGGTCGCCGATGCGCTCCGCGCGGTGCGCTTTGCCGAAGTCGTCGTGATGACGATGGATGCGCAGAACCGCTTCGAGGAGCAGGATTTGCGCATCGCCGACCTGATCGAGCGCGAAGGCCGCGCGATGGTGCTCGCCGTCAACAAATGGGATCTGATGGAGAGCAAGGGGGGCGGCGCCATCTCCGGCCTTCGTCGTGATGCCGACCATCTGCTGCCGCAGGTCAAGGGCGTGCCGATCATCGCCATCTCCGGCTTGATGGGCGAGGGCATCGATCGCCTGATGCAGGCGATCCAGGACGCCTACGCGCTCTGGAACAGGCGCGTATCGACCGCGGCCTTGAACCGCTGGTTCGAGGAGGCGGTCCAGGCCAATCCTCCGCCGGCGGTGTCCGGTCGGCGGCTCAAGCTCAACTACATCACCCAGACGAAGGCGCGTCCGCCGAGCTTCGTGCTGTTCTGCTCGCGCGCGGACGCGGTGCCGCAGTCATATTTGCGCTATCTCACCAATTCGCTGCGTGAGGCCTTCGAGCTGCCGGGCACGCCGGTGCGCATCACCTTGCGCGAGAAGGCCAATCCGTTCGCCCACAAGCGCAAGCGGCCGTCGTGAGCGGCGATGCCGGCGAGGCGATGGCGCAAAGCGCAGCGCCGGTCCGGCGCGGCGCGGTCGCTTTCATCTTCGTGACCATCCTGCTCGACATGCTCGCGCTCGGCGTGATCATGCCGATCCTGCCGAAGCTGATCGAGAGCTTCGTCGACAACGACACCGCGCACGCGGCCCGTATCTTCGGCCTGTTCGGCACCGCCTGGGCGCTGATGCAATTTGTGTTCTCGCCGGTGCTTGGCGCCCTGTCGGATCGCTTCGGACGGCGGCCGGTGGTGCTGCTGTCGAATTTCGGGCTCGCCGCCGACTATGTGTTGATGGCGCTGGCGCCTTCACTCGCGTGGCTGTTCATCGGCCGCGTGATCTCCGGCATCACCTCGGCCAGCATCTCGACCGCCTTTGCCTATATCGCCGATATCACGCCGCCGGAACGGCGTGCGGCAGTCTTCGGCAGGATTGGAGCTGCCTTCGGCGCCGGCTTCATTCTGGGCCCGGCGCTCGGCGGCCTGCTCGGCGATATCGATCCGCGCCTGCCGTTCTGGGCCTCGGCTGCCCTGAGCTTTGCCAATGCGCTGTACGGGCTCTTCGTCCTGCCGGAATCGCTGGCGCTTGAGAAGCGTGCGCCGTTCCGCTGGGCGAGCGCCAATCCGATCGGAGCGCTGCACCTGCTCCGTTCCAACGCGGCGCTGGCCGCGTTGTCGGTCGTCAATTTCATCGCCCAGGTCGCGCATGTCGTGCTGCCGTCGACTTTCGTGCTCTATGCGACCTATCGCTATGGCTGGGATTCCAAGACGGTCGGCCTGACGCTGGCCATGGTCGGCATCTGCGCCATGGTGGTGCAGGGGCTCGCAATCGGCCCGATCGTGCGCGTGCTCGGGGAGCGGAACGCGCTGGTGCTCGGCCTGTGTTGTGGCGCGATCGGCTTCGTTATCTTCGGCGCGGCGCCGACCGGACCGCTGTTCTGGATCGGCATTCCCGTGATGTCGCTGTGGGGCATCTCGGGCGCCGCCATGCAGTCGCTGATGACGCGGCTGGTCGCGCCCGATCAGCAGGGTCAATTGCAGGGGGCCACCGCGAGCGTGCAGAGCGTGTCGCAGCTCGTCGGCCCGTTCCTGTTCACGCTGACGTTTTCGTATTTCATCGGCACCAGCGCGCCGTGGCATCTGCCCGGCGCGCCGTTCCTGCTCGCGGCGCTGTTGATGGCGGCGTGCGTTGCGATTGCGATGCGAACGCTGGCGACCACGAAGACGGTTGCTTAGGGTGGGCAAAGGCGCTCTTGCGCCGTGCCCACCATCTCTCTACGACCTGAAGAAATGGTGGGCACGCTTCGCGTTGCCCACCCTACGGCAGCTATGCCCTTACTTCTTCACCAGCGGGCACTCGCTGTCCTTGAGCGGCTTGGCCGCATCTTCCGCCGGAATGGTCGCGAGCAGCTTGTAATAGTCCCACGGTCCCTTCGATTCTTCCGGCTTCTTCACCTCGAAAAGAAAGGCAGGAATGATACGGCGGCCGTCCTCGCGCAGCGGGCCCTTGCCGAACAGCGGATCGTCGGTCGGAAGCTCCTTCATCTTGGCGACGACCTTGGCACCGTCGTGCGGATTGCCGCCGAGGGCGTCCATCGCCTTCAGAAGATGCAGCACGGAGGCGTAATTGCCGGCCTGCGTCATCGAGGGCATCGCCTTGTTGGCGACCTTGGCCTGGAAGCGCTTCGAGAAGGCGCGCGTGCCCTCGTTGAGGTCCCAGTAGAAGGATTCGGTGAAGGTGAGGCCGTGCGCGGTCTTCAGGCCGAGCGAGTGGACGTCGTTGATGAACAGCAACAGCGCGGCGAGCTTCTGGCCGCCCTCGACGATGCCGAACTCGGCCGCCTGCTTGATCGAGTTGGTGGTGTCGCCGCCGGCATTGGCAAGACCGATGATCTTCGCCTTCGAGTTCTGCGCCTGGAGCAGGAAGGAGGAGAAGTCCGACGTGTTGAGCGGATGCTTGACGCCACCGAGCACCTTGCCGCCATTCGCTGTGACGACCGCACTGGTGTCACGCTCGAGCGCGGCGCCGAAGGCGTAGTCGGCGGTCAGGAAGAACCAGCTGTCGCCGCCGGCCTTGGTCAGCGCCTTGCCGGTGCCGTTGGCGAGCATGTAGGTGTCGTAGGTGTAGGAGATGGTGTTGGCGTTGCAGGCCTTGCCGGTGAGGTCGGCGCTGGCGCCGCCGTTGTTGAGCAGGACCGCGTTCTTCTCCTTGACGACGTTGCTGACGGCGAGCGCCACGCCGGAATTCGGCGTATCGGCGATCACGTCGACCTTCTGGGTGTCGATCCACTGCCGGGCGATGTTGACGCCGACGTCAGGCTTGTTCTGGTGGTCGCCGCTGATGACTTCGATCTTCCAGCCCTTGGCGCGGAGACCGGAGTCCTCCACCGCCATGTTGATGGCCGCCACGGCGCCGGGGCCGCCGATGTCGGCGTAGAGACTGGACATGTCGTTGAGCACGCCGATCGTGACGGTCTTGTCCTGGGCGTAGGCGGATGTGGCAAAACCGAAAGCGGCGCAGGCCAGAAAGGCCGCGGAGCGGCGTGAGAACGTCGTCGTCATGAAAGAATTCCTCCATTGTCAAATATGCGGACGGCTCTCTTGCGAAGCCCTGTTCCGGCTGATGGCTCTACCGTGTCCGACGGTCGTCGGCAATGCGCCTAAAGCCGGATGACGCTGCGTCCTGGCGTCATCCGTCGGTTAACTTTTGGGCAAAATGCGTTGAGACGCTATTTGAGCGCGTCGGATGTGAGTTTGAATTTCTGGATCCGCTTTCCGGTGTCGACCTCGGCGGTATAGACGTTACCCTTGGCGTCGATCGCCATGGCATGAACCCAGTGAAATTGCCCGGCATTGCGGCCGTTGTGGCCGAAGCTGCCGACCACGCTGCCGTCGTCGCGCCGGATGACCCTGATCTCGTTGTTCTCGCCATCTGCGCTGAGCAGCCAGGTCTGCTTCGGATCGGGCCAGATCGCGATGTCCCACACCGCGCCGTTGCCGAGCGTGTTCTTCTCGAAGAAGAACTCCTTCACGAAGGTGCCGTCCTTCCTGAACACCTGGATGCGGTTGTTGATGCGGTCGCAGACGTAGACGAGACCGTCATTGGCGAGCTTCACGCAGTGGACCGGATTGCCGAACTGCTGCGCAACCGGGGCCTTGGGATCGTAAGGCGCCTGCTTGGCGTCATCGGGCTTGTTGCCGTAGGCGCCCCAGTGCCGCTTGTAGGCGAGCGTGGTTGCGTCGAACACGATGACGCGGCGGTTGCCGTAGCCGTCGGCGACGTAGATTTCGTTGGCGTCCTTGTCGATCGCGGTTTCGGCGGGCTTGCCGAGCTGGGTCGTGTCGTTGCTGCCGAGGCTCGGCGCGATCTTGCCGATCTGGGCGACGAACTTGCCGTCGAGCGTGAACTTCAGGATGGCGTTGTCATTGTCGGCATTGCCGCCGACCCAGACGAAGCCGCGTTCGTCGACCTCGATGCCGTGCTCGCGGCCGACCCATTCATAGCCTTGGCCCGGACCGCCCCATGAGCGCAGCAGGTTCCCGTCGGCATCGAATTCGAGCACGGGCGGCGCCGACACGCAGCACTTCGAGCGCGGCGGGTTGAGGCTCGCGCCTTTCTCGTCGTCAGTGAGCGAGCGCGGGCGATGGATCACCCAGATATGGCCCTGCCAGTCGACGGTGATGCCGCCGACCTGGCCGAGGATCCAGTTGTTCGGCAGCTGTTTTGGCCAGGAGGCATCGACCGCGAATGTCGGCACGTCGCCGGCGGTCGCCACCTGCGGAAGCACAAGCGCGACGGCCGCGATCAGGATGGAGAAGGCGTGAGAGACATTTGCGAGCGCACGCGTAAAGCCTGCGCGATTCCGCCACGGCGCCATGGCGACCTCCCTTTTTTGGCTTGCGGCTTGCTGCCGCTTGAGCGCGGGCAGTCAATCGCGGGGAGGCCTTCAAGTCAATCAGGCCGGCGAGCGGAAGCTCATCAGGCTGCGCGTCTTGTAGTCGTAGAACTTGCCGGTCTCGGTCCAGCCGGGGGTGCACATCGGCACGATGAATTCGGCGACCTGCTCGGCTGTGTCGAGTGTCGCCGGATCCTCGCCCGGCATCAGGGTCGCGCGCATGCGGGTGCGGACCGGGCCCGGGTTGAACAGGTTGACGCGCAGCTTCGTGTTCGCGGTCTCCTGCGCCCAGGCGCGGGCCAGCGTTTCCAGCGCGGCCTTCGAGGCGGCGTACGGGCTGACATAGGCCGTCGCCTTGTTGGCGGCGCCGGAGGTGATGAACACGGCGCGGCCGGCGTCGGACTGCTTGAGCAGCGGCTCCATGCAGCGGATCAGCTGGAAGTTCGCGGAAACGTTGACCGCCATCACGTCGGTGAAGGCCTTCAGCTCGATATGGCCGATCGGCGAGGAGGGGCCGAGCACGCCGGCATTGCCGACGAGGATGTCGAGCTTGCCGTAGCGCTCGTGCAGGCCGGCGCCGAGCCGCGCGATGCCGTCGGAATCGGTGAGGTTGAGCGGCACCAGCGTGGTGCTGCCGCCGTCCTTCCGGATCTCGTCGTCGAGTTCCTCGAGCCCGCCCTGCGTGCGCGCGACCGCAACGATATGCGCGCCGGACTTTGCCAGGGCCTTGGCGGTGGCAAAACCGATGCCGCGCGAGGCGCCGGTGACGAGAGCGATGCGGTCAGCGAGGGGCTTTGTCATGGCGGGGTTTTACAGGCGTGGATGGCCGGGACAAGCCCGGCCACGACGGAATTTTGCCATGGGCTTCAGCTACCGCCGCCCTACTGAATGCTATTGCTGAATGTTATTGCTATTGGGTCCGTTTCCCGAGCTATCGGGCGTCACCTTCATGCCCGGCCTGTAAGCGAAGACGATGAAGCCGACCAACAGCCCTCCGCAGAGAATGGCGATGGTCAGCTGCATCGTCGCGGCCTTGCGTCAGCTCGCCTCCGCCAGCAGCGACAATTGCCGCGGCTGCTGCTCGGTCTGGGTCTGGTCGGTGAGGTGGGTCGGATACGCCCCGGTGAAGCAGTGATCCGAGAATTTCGGATTGGCGGGGTCGCGGCCGGGCTCGCCCATGGCGCGGTACATGCCGTCGATCGACAGGAAGGCCAGCGAGTCGGCGCCGATGATCTCGCGCATTTCCTCCAGCGAGTGCGTCGCTGCAAGAAGACCGCCGCGATCGGGCAGGTCGATGCCGTAATAGTCGGGATAGAGGATCGGAGGCGAGGCGAGGCGGAAATGCACTTCCTTGGCGCCGGCATCGCGCATCATGCGCACGATCTTCTTCGAGGTCGTGCCGCGCACCAGCGAATCGTCGATCAGGATGATGCGCTTGCCTTCGATCGCGGCGCGGTTGGCCGAGTGCTTCATGCGCACGCCCGATTCGCGGATCGCCTGCGTCGGCTGGATGAAGGTGCGGCCGACATAATGGTTGCGGATGATGCCGAGTTCGAACGGCACGCCGGAATGCTGGCTGTAGCCGACCGCGGCGGGCACGCCGGAATCCGGCACCGGGACCACGACGTCGACCGGCACATGGCTCTCGATGGCGAGCTGCGCGCCGAAGGCCTTGCGCACCTCGTAGACCGAGCGGCCGTGGACGATGGAATCTGGTCGGGAGAAGTAGATGTATTCGAAGATGCAGGGCCGCGGCGCGATCGGCGGGAATGGCTTGTGGATGTCCTGGCCGTTCTCGTCGAACACGATGACTTCGCCGGCCTCGATGTCGCGGATGAAGCGCGCGCCGATGATGTCGAGCGCGCAGGTCTCCGAGGTCAGGATCGGGCAGCCGTCGAGCTCGCCGAGCACCAGGGGGCGGATGCCGCGCGGATCGCGCGCGCCGACCAGCTTCTTGTTGGTCAGCGAGACCAGCGCATAGGCGCCCTCGATCTCGCGCAGCGCGTCGATATAGCGCTCGATGAAGCGGCTGCGCCTGGAGCGCGCGACCAGATGCAGGATCACCTCGGTGTCGGTGGTCGACTGCATCATCGCGCCGTTCCTCACCAGCTCGCGGCGCAGCGTCAGGCCGTTGGTGAGGTTCCCGTTGTGGGCGACTGCAAGGCCGCCAGCATTCAGCTCGGCGAACAGCGGCTGCACGTTGCGCAGGATGGTGGCGCCGGTGGTGGAGTAGCGGACATGGCCGACCGCCATGTTGCCGGGCAGGCGGTCGATCACCTCGCGGCGGGAGAAGGTGTCGCCGACGAGGCCGAGGCGGCGTTCGGAATGAAAGCGGCTGCCGTCATAGGAGACGATGCCGGCGGCTTCCTGACCGCGATGCTGAAGGGCATGGAGGCCAAGCGCCGTGATGGCGGCGGCGTCGGGGTGGCCGTAGATGCCGAATACGCCGCACTCTTCGCGCAGCGTATCCCCTTCCAGATCATCCTGCAGCTCTAGCGCGGCCGGGCCGTGGTCACGTTGGGCGTCCTGGTCAGGGTGTCGCATCTCGTCCACGCCTCTCTTTGGGCCTAAATCAACGCGCTGCAGGTTTCTCGATCAGCTTTTTCAGGCTGTCACGAGCCGGTTTGCTGTATCCGTCGCCACTGCCCGAAGGCTGCTGCTCGGTATCAGCTTGATCATCATCTGGTTTGTTTTTCTTGAATCTCTTCAAGATGGTGTTCTCGGGGTCGTCAGGCAAGAGGGCCATCAGCCAATCGCCGGTTCCCTGCAGCACCACGCGGGATTTCGCCCCGGTGACCCAGTCCGGGCGCTGCTTGTCCGGCACCAGCCAGGTGAAGAACAGAAAGGCGACCACGACGATCAAAAGCCCGCGAGCCAGCCCGAACAGGAAGCCGAGGGTGCGGTCGAGCGCGCCGATGCGCGAATCGAGGATCATGTCGGAGATCCGGACCGTGATCACGGAGACCACGACCAGGGTGCCAACGAACACGCCGGCGACGACGACGACGCTCGCGACGGTATCGTTGTTGAAATAGGTCTTTGCAGTCGGCAGCAGCTTCGAGAACGAATAAAGGGTTACGATTGCCGCCGTGCCCCAGGCCGCGATCGACAGGATTTCGCGCATGAAGCCGCGGACCATGGCGAGCAGGCCCGAAATCAGCATCACACCGAGCAGGATCAGGTCGAGGAGTGTTACAGGCATCGGCTGGTCTGGTCCGCTCGTACGTCGAAGGTGCTCAGCGAATCGGTGCTTGGCCGCCGCCCTAAGTGAGGGCCAGACGACGTTCCCGGCAAGGCCGCAACCACGCAATCCCATGCTGCTTTTGTGACGGCTGTATAGCTGTGGGGGCGGGGGACGTCACCTCCACCT
This sequence comes from Bradyrhizobium sp. Bra78, assembly GCF_024519855.1. Classification (NCBI taxonomy): domain Bacteria; kingdom Pseudomonadati; phylum Pseudomonadota; class Alphaproteobacteria; order Hyphomicrobiales; family Nitrobacteraceae; genus Bradyrhizobium; species Bradyrhizobium sp. Bra78. The sequence continues at coordinate 299,576 of NZ_JALJRE010000008.1, forward strand.
AACCCTCTCCACGGCGGAATCTTGCCGGTGTGGCATTTTTCTCTGCCGGTGCGCTCTGCTCGCCCCGGCGGGAGCCGCGGGCGGCGATTTCGGCGACCAATGTCGTCAGGCTGTTGATCGCGTTCAGCGACAGTCCGGCATCGCCGCCGGCTTCGCCCCGGGCCGATTCGGGCAGCACGGCGCGCTGGAAGCCGAGTTTTGCCGCTTCCTTGAGCCGGGCAGGGGTCTGCGCCACCGGGCGCACCACGCCGGACAGCGAGATTTCGCCGAAATAGACCGCATCGCTGGGTAACTGCGCGTTAACCAGGGACGACACCAGCGCCGCCGCGGCGGCAAGGTCAGCCGCCGGCTCGTGGATGCGCAGGCCGCCCGCGACGTTCAGATAGACGTCGTGGCCGGACAGCTTGACCCCGCAATGGGCCTCCAGCACCGCCAGCACCATCGACAGCCGGCTCGGATCCCAGCCGACCACGGCCCGGCGCGGGGTGCCGAGCGAGGTGGGAGCCACCAGCGCCTGCAATTCGACCAGGACGGGCCTTGTGCCCTCGATGCCCGCGAAGACTGCGGTACCGGGCGTGCCGAGATCGCGCTCGGACAGGAACAGCTCCGAAGGGTTGGTGACCTCTCGAAGCCCGAGGCCCGTCATCTCGAACACGCCGATCTCGTCGGTCGGCCCGAAACGATTCTTCACGGCCCGCAGGATGCGGAATTGCTGCGAGCCTTCGCCCTCGAACGACAGCACGGCATCGACCATGTGCTCGACCACGCGAGGGCCAGCGATCTGGCCGTCCTTGGTGACATGGCCGACCAGGATGATGGCAGCACCCGTCTTCTTGGCGAAACGGATCAGCGCCTGCGCCGAGGCGCGCACCTGCGTCACCGTGCCGGGCGCCGATTCCACCGTGTCGGTCCACATCGTCTGGATCGAATCGATCACGATCAGCCGGGGCACCGCGCCTTCCGACAGCGTCGAGACGATGTCCTCGACCGACGTCTCCGCTGCGAGCTGCACCGGCGCATCCGACAACCCGAGCCGCTCGGCGCGCAGCCGAACCTGCGCGACCGCCTCTTCGCCGGAAATGTAGACGACGCGATGCCCGGCGCGCGCGAGCAGGCTGGTGGCCTGCGTCAGCAGCGTCGACTTGCCGATGCCGGGATCGCCGCCGACGAGCAGCACGGAGCCGCGGACGAAGCCGCCGCCGGTGACGCGGTCGAGCTCGGTCATGCCCGAGGACAGGCGAGGAGCGTCCTGGGTTTTTCCCGACAGGCTCTCCAGCGCGAATGTCCGTCCCTTGCGCTTGGAGCGGATCGAGACCGGGACGCTTCCGGTCGTGTCCTCCTCGGCCAGCGTATTCCACTCGCCGCAGGACTCGCACTTGCCCTGCCAGCGGTTATAGGCCGCGCCGCAGTTCTGGCAGACGAAGGAAAGCGTGTTCTTGGCCATGGGGACCGCGAGCCTTGGGGACAGCGAGTCGAGGGTTTCAGGTTTGCTGATAGCACGGAATGACGGGCCGAGAGAGCGAGCCGGGCCGCAGCCCGAATATCGCAATTCAGCTCGCCCGATACACCCTTTGTTAGCTCTAAGCCGCCGCAACCGGCCGGACTTTGCCAAATGTTAGCGGACGCGGGTCCAGTTTCGGAACCAATACGGGATGGCGAAGCGAATGACGGGACTCTTGCGGATATTGCTCGCTGTGGGCATGGCCTGCGGCATTCTTGTGCCGCCTGATGGCGCTGTTGCGGCCGATGCCAAGCGTCTCAACATCGTCTTCGTGAACCCGGGCAAGACCGGTGAAGTTTATTGGGACATGGTCGCGCAGACCATGCAGGCCGCCGGCCGCAAGCTCGACGCGCATGTCGAGGTGCTGAACAGCGAGCGCAATTACCGCACCATGCAGGAGCTCGGGCTCGGCGTGGTCGCACGTGGCGACAAGCCCGACTTTCTCATTCTCTCGAACGAGGAATCCGCCGCCGTCCCGATCCTGGAGGCGGCCGAGGCCGCCGGGGTCAGGACGCTGCTGCTCTCCAACACGCTGATCGGTGACGACGCGGCGCGTCTTGGACCGCCGCGCCAAAAGCTCAGGACCTGGCTCGGCGACATCACGACTGATCTCCAGACCGCGGGCGCGCGGATGGCCAATGCCCTGATCGGCGCGGCGCGCGCCGAGAAATGGCAGAGCCCGGACGGCAAGATCCACATTCTCGGCATCGGCGGGGACGAGATCACGCCGGCCTCGATCGCCCGCAATGCCGGTCTCCAGCTTGCGGTAGCGGCCGCACCCGACGTGGTGGTGGACCGGATGCTGTTCGCCAACTGGACGCAGTCGGAGGCCGAGCAGGTCACCACGAATTACCTGAGCTGGGCCGCGCGCAAGCAGATCCGGCCTGCCGGGATCTGGGCCGGAAACGATCCGATGGCGCTCGGCGCGCTCCGTGCGGTCACTGCTGCCGGCCTCACGCCCGGCGGGGACATCCAATTGGTCGGCCTCAACTGGTCGGAGGACGCGCTGCGCGAGATCAAGGCAGGCCGTCTGCTGCTGACCGATGGCGGGCACTTCCTGCTCGGCGGCTGGTCGATCGTCCTGCTGCGCGATTATGCCGACGGCTGCGATTTTGCGGCAACATCGCCTCGCGTCGAGGTCAAGACGTCTGCGATCACGCGCGACAACCTCGCGGCGGTCGGCGACCTGATCAAGACGCGCGCCTTCGACCGGATCGATTTCACGCGTTTCAGGGCAAGGGCAGGCCGCTGCGGTCAGTACGACTTCTCCATCGATGCGCTCATCTCGTCGCTGACGCCTCTGGAAGGCACGGCTGACTGATGCAAAACCGTGACGACATGACCGATCGGGATGGCAAGCAGGCGGCGCGGCCGCGCTTGCGCTCGGTCGTCCGCGCGATGATCTGGGCCACGGTACCCGTGCTGCTGCTGGTGCAATTGCTCGCCTCCGCCGGCGTCGAAGCTTCGAGCTTCTGGTCGCAGATCAGGCAGCTCGACGCCCGCATCGCCCGCGTCGCCGAGAGCCGGGCCGAACTGATTGCCGAACCGCTCTGGAAGATGCGTTACGACCAGGTCACGGGCGTGCTCAACGAGATCATGCACGACGAGACCATCGCCGCGGCGGCCGTCTACGACGATACCGGTACGGCGATTGCCCGCGTGGTGGCGCGTCCGGCAGGGCAGGCGGTCGCGGAGGTCTCGCGTCCGATCAACTACAGCAACGGCAATATGTCGGTTCAGGCCGGCCGCATCGCGATCGCCTATTCGTACGCGACGCTCTATTCGGACACGGGCAGCCGGCTGGCGCTGCTGCTGGTCGTCGGCCTGCTCGCAACATTCGCGACCCTGATCGCAATGCGGATCTCCGCCAACATCTTCATCGGCAAGCCGCTGGCGGCGATGATGTCGGCGATCCAGCGCAGCAAGCAGGACGGCCGCGCCTATCCGGCGGAGGTCAGATCCTCCAACGAGTTCGGTCAGCTCGCACATGCCTTCAACGCCATGCAGCACACGACGTCGGGCGCGCTCGACCGGCTCGGGCACATGGCCGCGCACGATCCGCTCACGGGGCTGCCCAATCGCCGCTCCCTGTCCGAGCACCTGATGACCCTGAGCAACGATGCCGGCTCGCCGGACTCCCTGATCGCGTTCTGCTTCATCGATCTGGACGACTTCAAGGGCATCAACGACACCTTCGGCCATGATGCCGGCGACAAGTTCCTGGTGCATATCTCCGAACGCCTTCGTGATGCGGTCGAGCCGCAAGACTGGGTGGCCCGGCTCGGCGGCGATGAATTCGTCGTCATCCGTCCCGAGGTCAGCAATGAAGCGACCGCACAGAGGTTTGCGCGCCAATTGCTGGATGCGATTTCCGAGCCGATCCGGCTCCACGACAAGCAGGTCGTGCCGCGCGCCAGCATCGGCCTTGCCGTGCGCCGTGCCGGCGATCCCGAGCTTTCGCACCTGCCGGCGCTCGCCGACATCGCGCTCTACCATGCCAAGAGCAAGGCGCCCGGCACGGTCGCCGTGCTCGACGAAACGCTCCAGCGCGACTATCGCCGCCGCCGGGATCTCGAACTCGCCATCCCGACGGGCTTCGCCGAGGGGCAGTTCGAGGTCTGGTATCAGAGCCAGGTCGATCTCGTAAGCCACGACGTCGTCGGCCTGGAAGCGCTGATCCGTTGGCGCCATCCGGAACATGGCGTGATCGGCCCCGGCGAATTCTTGCCGCTGATCGAGCGCAGTGGCAACAATGCGCAGCTGACACGCTACGTGCTGACCGATGCCTGCCGCGCGCTGAAGCGGCTGGCCGCCGCCGGCAGGCCGCAGATGCGGATCGCGATCAACCTGCCGCCGTCCGAGCTCGCCGACCATTCGCTTGCCGCCGAGCTGCGCGCGACCTGCGCGCGCTTCGATGTTGCGGCATCATTGCTGGAGCTCGAGATCACCGAGGGATCTCTGATCAACAACATCGCCAGCGCGTCCGAGACGCTGCACCGCCTGCGGCGCCTGGGGGCGACCATCGCGCTCGACGATTTCGGCACGGGCTACAGCTCGCTCGCCCATCTCAGGCGGTTTCCGCTCGACAAGGTCAAGATCGACAAGGCGTTCATCAGCGAGATACCTGACAGCGCCGAAGACAAGGCGATCGTTGGCGTCATCGCGTCGCTCGCCGGCACGCTGGGGCTCACCCTGGTGGCCGAAGGCATCGAGCGCGCCGAGCAGGCCGAGGCCATGCGCGAGATGGGTGTGATGCTCGGGCAGGGTTTTCTCTATCATCGGCCGCAGCCGCTGGAAGCCGTGCTGGAATGGCTCAAGGAACAGCCGGCACGCGAGAGCCGCGTCCTCGCGGATAGCCCGCCGATCGCGCCCGAATTTGCCGCCTGAGCGCAGCGCGGCTACGGCTGCGCCGCGTTCCAGAGCATGGAGAGACCAGCCGCGATCATGATCGCGTCCATCACCAGGCGGAAGATTTCGGGCTTGAGCTGCAGGACGAAACGCTTGGCAATGAAGGCGCCGGCCATCAATGAAGATCCCGCGACCAGGCCTTTGAGGAACACGTCGCCGGTCAGCGCGCCGAAGCGTTCGAAGGTCACGGATTTCGCGAAGTAGAGGCCGAGCGAAGAAGCCGCCTCGGTGGCGAGGAAGGCGCCCCTGGACAGGCCATAGAACAAGAACAGCGGGACGCTGAGCGGGCCGGTCGAGACGACGATGCCGGTGAGATAGCCGATGACGGCCCCGCCGATCGCCAGGTGCCAGAGGTTGGCCTTGAGATCGTGCCGGGCCAGCCAGTGCCGCACCGGCACCATCGCGATCAGGAAGACGCCGATGGCGAGATCGACGGCGTGTGCGGGCAGCGCCAGCAGCGTGCGCGCGCCGAGCACTGCAGCCGGAATTCCCGTGACCGAATAGGCCGCGCAGGCGCGCCAGTCGACTTCGCGCCACCAGGCCAAGATCCGCGAAAAATTCGCCATCACAGCGGCCACTGCCATGATCGGGACGGCCTCCTTCGGCCCATAGGCATAGACCAGCACCGGCATCAGCATGATCGACGATCCCGTGCCGACGATGCCGGAGATGGTACCGGCGATGAGGCCGACGCTGAGGACGAAGAGAAAGGCCAAGGCGGTCTCCACGAATCGGGAGAGTTTAGCCGCGGACCGTCACGGCGGCGATCCGTCCCAGGCCATGGAACCTATTGCACTCCGCATCGGCATGCCGGTCTGGGCGCCGGGCTTGAGACACTTCAATGCAGCGGCCTCGCAGCTTATCCCGAGTGCGCGTTGCAGCGAGGCGCCCTCATGCAGCATGGCTGCAAACGCGCCGGCAAAAGTGTCGCCGGCGCCGGTGGTGTCAACGGGTGTGATGCGCGGAGCAGGTGCTCTGATGCGGACACCGTCGGCGGTGACTGCCAGCGCGCCTTGCGCACCCGCAGTGACGATGCAGGTGAGGTCGCCGGTTCTCGCGAGATCCTCGGCTGCGGCCCCGTAGTCCGACGCGACGAGGCCGATTGCTGCCGCGGCGTCGAGCGCCTCGTGCTCGTTGACGAGAAGATAGTCGGTCACGGTGAGAAGCTCCGTGACCATCTGCCCCGTCATCTTCTCCGGGACGGGTGCGAGGTTCCAGACGACGGTGCCGGAGGCCGACGTCATCCGGCGCGCGGCCTCGAGCGCCTCCGCAAACGGCACTTCCATCTGAAGCACCAGCACGGTGTCCGGGCCAAAGAGCGAGCCGGGCAGGTCAAGGGCGCCCGCGGCCAAGTTGGCTCCGCTCGCCACCGTGATCGCATTCTCGCTGGCCTGATCGACCGTGATGAAGGCGCAGCCGGTCGGCTCATCCGATCTGATGACGAGACTGGTATCGACACAGTTTGCCGCGAGGTTGTCGATCGCGCGGTCGCCAAATCCGTCCTGGCCGACGCGGCCTGCCATCTGGACCTGTCCTGCTCCTGCGATCCGTGCCGCGGCCACGGCCTGGTTGGCGCCCTTGCCGCCGAAATGCGTCTGGTAGGACGGCGCCAGCACGGTGCGGCCGGGGCCGGGAATGACCGGAACCTGCGCGACCAAATCGATGTTGAGTGACCCGAACACCAGGATCATGGCAGGCGGGACCGCCAACCTTGCTCGTCCATGACACGAAGCTTTTCAACGCGGCGGCGGAAATCCTCGTCGGTGGAGAATTCGGCGGAGAGATAAGACGAGACGAGATCCACGGCGAGCCAGGCTCCGACGATCTGCGCGCCGATGCACATGACGTTGACGTCGTCGTGCTCGACGCTTTGATGGGCCGAATGAACGTCGTGGCAGACCGCGGCGCGAATGCCCCTCATCTTGTTGGCGGCGATTGAGGCGCCGACGCCGGTGCCGCATACCATGATGCCGCGTGCGGCTTCGCCCGAGGTCACCTTCTGCGCAACGGCGCGTGCGATGTCGGGGAAGTCCACCGGCTTGTCGTCATGGGAGCCGACGTCGATAACGTCGTGGCCGAGCTTGCGGATATGGTCGATGACGGTCTGCTTGAGCGGCCAGCCGGCGTGGTCGGATCCGATGACGAGACGCATGTGATGTCCTTTTCGATTGTCCTGTGGCCGTGACGACCGTGGATGGTCGTCACGGCCCGGTGCGGTTCAACCACGCATATCGGGCGGCAGCTCGACCCCGTGGAACTTCTTGTAGATGGCGTTCAGCTTGCCGTTCTTGACGTTCTGGTCGACCCAGGCATTCAATTTTTCCAGCAGCTTTGGTTCTCCCTTTTTCACGCCGATAGCTAGATCGAAGGTCGTGATCGGAATCTTGGCTTCGAAGATGCGCTCCGGATTTTTCTTGCCGATCTGGGCGATGATCGGCAGCGAGGTGCCGATGCAATCGATCTGACCGGAGACGGCCGCGGTCACGTCAGTGGCGTCGTCCTCATATCGCGCGATGTTGAATTCCTTGTCCTTCATGTTCGTCAGGGTAGTGTCCTGGGTCGTGCCACGCGTGACGCCGACCGTCTTGCCCTTCAGATCAGGCCAATCCTTCACATTCATCGACTTCAGGCAACCGACATCGGATTCGAGCGTCGCATAACGCTTAGAGAAATCGATCACCTTGGCGCGGTCGGGGGTGACGGACAGCGTCGAGATGATGACGTCTGCTTTTCCGGTCATGACGTTGGGGATGCGGGTCGCGCCAGTCGTCTGGATGAATTCGAGCTCCAGACCCCAATCCTTGGCGAGCAATTGTGCGACCTCGACGTCGGAGCCGGTCGGCTTCATGTTGGCGTCCATCATGCCATCAGGCGGAATCGCAAGATCCGTCGAGACCCGGATCTTCTTCGCCTTCATGATGTCGTCGAGCAGATCGGCCGACGCGGGCGTGGCCGCAATCATGATGAGGCCGCACAACGCGGCGGCGGTGCCCAGCAAGGTCTTGTTTGTCATCTTGGTCTTCCTCTCCCTGTTATGATTTTAGGTTTCCCGTCCCCACGAATTGCGTGAGTTCGGGCGTGGTCGGCGACGTCAGGATCGAGGCAGGTCCGGTCTCGTGGACCCTGCCGCGATGCATGAAGACAATCCGGTCGGCGATGCCCTTGGCAAAACCCATCTCGTGGGTGACCATCACCATGGTCATGCCGTCGGCCGCGAGCTGCTCGATCACCTTCAGCACCTCGCCTGTGAGCTCGGGATCGAGCGCCGAGGTGACCTCGTCGAACAGCATGACTTTCGGCTGCATCGCCAGCGAGCGGGCGATTGCGGCGCGCTGCTGCTGTCCGCCCGACAGCTGCTCGGGATAGGCGTGCAGCTTCTCTTCGAGCCCGACCTGCGCCAGCACCTTTCGCGCCAGGTCCTTGGCCTGCGACGTCGCCATGCCCTTCACCGTGCAGGGCGCGAGCGTGATGTTCTGCTCGATCGTGAGATGCGGAAACAGATTGTAGCTCTGGAAGACGATGCCGACGTCCTGGCGCAGCGCGCGCAAGTTCACGTCGGGACGGTCGACCCGATGTCCGCAGACGACGATCTCGCCGGCATCGACCTTCTCGAAGCGGTCGATGCAGCGCAGCGCCGTGCTCTTGCCGGAGCCGGAGCGGCCGATCAGGGCGATCACCTCGCCGCGTGCGACGGCAAAGGAGACGCCGTCGAGCACCCGGAGCGGGCCAAAGCTCTTCTGCACGTCGCGGAGCGACACGATCGGTTCGGCGGAGGGAGCGTTTTGCTGCATGTCAGGCTGGCGCGAGGTTGGACCGGCCACGCCCCATCCGCCGTTCCAGCTTCTGGCTGAACAGTGACAGGGGATAGCACATGGCGAAATAGACGACGGCGATGATGGCGTAGATGGCGAACGGCTCGAACAGCGAGTTGTTGACGATCTGGCCCGAGCGCATCAGCTCGACGAAGCCGACGACGGAGGCGAGCGAGGTGTTCTTGATGATCTGGACCATGAAGCCGACGGTCGGCGGCGTCGCGATGCGGATCGCCTGAGGCAGGATCACCTTCATCATGCGCTGGGTCCGGCTCAGCGCCAGGCCGTCGGCGGCCTCCCATTGCGGCTTCGGCACCGACTCGATGCAGCCGCGCCAGATCTCGCCGAGATAGGCGGCGACGTAGAGCGTCAGCGAAGCACCGGCGGCCGCAAGCGGCGAGACCTTGAGGCCGATCGCGGCAAGGCCGAAATAGCCGAGGAACAGGATGACGAGCAGCGGCGTGCCCTGGACGAGCTGGACATAGACGGCGCTGCCGATCCGCACCGATTTGAGTGGCGAGATCCGCGCGAGCGCGATCACGAAGCCGACGATGCCGCCGCCGATCAGCGCGATCACGGACAGCCCTATAGTCCACAGCGCGCCCTGGCCGAGGAACATCAGATGGTTGATGTTGAGATGTCCGCCCATGGTCATCTCACAGTGGCGTGCCGAGCCGGCGCCGGCGCGGAAACAGCACGAGGCCGAGGCCCCAGAAGCCCGCGCGCATCACCAGCGACAGGATGACGTAGAGCACGGCGACGATGATGTAGGTCTCGAACGCCCGATAGGTGTCCGACTGGATGTAGTTTGCGACCGCGGTGAGTTCCTCGGCCGAGATCTGCGAACAGACGGAGGAAGCCAGCATCAACAGCACGAACTGGCTGGTGAGCGCGGGATAGACCTTCTCGATCGCCGGCAGCAGGATGATGTGCCAGTAGATCTGCAGGCGCGACAGCGCCAGCCCTTCGGCGGCCTCGATCTGCCCGCGCGGGATCGCCTCGAAACCGGCACGCATGATCTCGGCGGTGTAGGCCCCGACATTGATCGTAAGCGCGGCCACCGCCACGGTGAAGGCCGAGAGTTTCAGCCCCAGACTGGCGAGGCCGAAATAGACCAGGAAGATCTGCACGAGCAGTGGCGTGTTGCGGATCGCCTCGACATAGATTTTGCAGGCTCCCGCGATCAGCGGGCTTCGCGAGCCGCGGCCGATGGCTGCGAGCGTGCCGATCAGGGCGCCGAGCACAGTCGCGAAGCACGCCAACTCCAGCGTCAGCACGGCGCCGCCGAGAAGGCTCGGCCAACGCTCCAGCACTGCGGGAAAGTCGAGTTGGATGCTCATCGTAACAGGGTCAGCCGGTCGTCTGGTTGGTCATGCGGTCGTAGACGCGGAACAGCGCCTGGTTGCCGTTGGCGCCTTCGCCATGTGCGCGGGCGTCGACATACTGGCAGGTGACGAGCGCGGTGCCGGGCAGGGGCACGCTCAGCGATTGCGCATGCTCCTGCACCAGGCGGAGGTCCTTCAGCATGAGGTCGATGCGGAAGCCGGCCGCCGCGTCGCCGGCGATCATGGCGGGGCCGAGCTTGTCCAGCATCCAGGAGGCGGCGGAACCGCCGAGCAGCATCCGGCGCAGCAGATCGAGATCCACGCCCGAGGCGCGCCCGAGCGCAAGTGCCTCGCAGATCGCCTGGATGTTGATGCCGCAGATGAGCTGATTGCAGAGTTTCACGGTCTGGCCAGCGCCGCTGGCGCCGGCATGGGTGATGGTCGTGCCCATCGCGCGGAAGAACGGCTCGGCCTTGGCGAAGGCGTCCGCCTCGCCGCCGGCCATGATCGACAGCGCGGCGTTCTTTGCGCCCAGTGGTCCGCCCGAGACCGGCGCGTCGATGAAGCTGACCCCGGCCTTTTGCAGGTCGGCATGGATGCGGCGGACGGCGACCGGCGAGATCGTGCTCATATCGACGATGAGCTTGCCGGGCGGGGGCGACTCCAGGAGGCCATGCTCGCCGTAAATGGTTGCTTCCACATGGGGCGTGTCCGGCAGCATGGTGATGACGATGTCGGCGCCTTGCGCGGCAACGGCAGGGCTGTTGGCGCGAGCCGCGCCTTCCTTGACGATCTCGGTCAGAGCCGCCTCGTTGAGGTCGAACGCGCGCACCGCGTGCCCGGCCTTGAGGAGGTTGCGCACCATCTCCAGGCCCATCGTGCCGATGCCGATGAAGCCGACGTTGCCCTTGTCGTTCCGTCCCATGTTGTCAGTCCGCTTCTTGGTTCGCCCGCGATCAGCGCGAGGCGCTGGTCTTGTCGCTGGTCTTGTCGATGTCGCCGACGACGGCCCGCCTGCGGTATTCGTCGCCGATGGCAAAATGCTTGCGCAGCGTTGCGTCCGCCCGCTCCGGATCGCGCGCGATGATGGTGTCGAAGATGCGCCGGTGGTCGTCGATCAGATAGGTCTTCATCGACGGGAAGGCCTGCACCAGCTCACGGCGACTACGATGCGAATGCGTCAGCAGGCCCGCCATCGAGCTATGCAGCACGGTAAGCGTCTCCGAATGCGATGCCACGACGATGGCGCGATGGAATTCGAAGTCGGCCATGCCGCCGGCATCAGCCTCGTCGATCGTCTCGCCGATCTTTGCGAGCGTCCGCTGGAGGCGCTCGAAATCGGCGATGTTGGCGCGTTCGCAGGCGAGGCGGATCGCCTGACATTCGATCGCGACGCGCGCCTGCATGACGTCGTCGAGCATGTCGGCCTGCTGGGCCAGCGCGAAGGTGAAGAAGTCGTTCAGGACCGACACATCCGGCCGGGTCACGACGGTGCCGATGCGGTCGCGGATCTCGACGATGCCGAGCACGGTCAGGGCGCGCAGCGCCTCGCGAACGATCGGCCGGCTGACGCCAAGCAGGGTCGCCAGCTCGCGCTCGGAAATCAGGCGGTCGCCGGGCTTGAGCGAGCCCGCAAGCAGGCGCTCCCGCAAGAAGGCGAACACCTTCTCGAACCCTTTTTCGCCCTCGGCGGCCCGCTTCAGCTCCATCCCGGTCTCTTTTGGTCTGATCTTGGTCAGACCAGTATGCTAACCAGAGTGCCCGCGTCAAGGGCTCTGGTTAATCGGCGGTGTCTCGGGCGCCGCCAATCCGCTCCACTTGCCGGCCTGATCCTTCAAATTTGACGCGTATTGATCGGAGCGTTCGCTCAAAGAACTTGAGGTGCGTGATGCCCGACCATGAGTCCTTCTCCGCGCTCGACCGCCATGCGGTACTCGGCGGATCCGACGACGGTTTTCCCTGGTATGCCGGCGCAATGCTCGCGGTCGAAGCGAGCGAGGTCGTGCGGCTGCGCTATGAGAAGCTCAGCCACGGTGATGAGGCCGCCGGGCAGGAGGCCGTGCTGATGGTCAGCGAGAAGATCGCCGCGGCCTTCGAGGCCGCCGCGAGCCTGCTTGCCGGCGTAACGCCGGGGACCATCGTCCGGCGCTATCGCGAGCATGTGGCTGCGAACGCCGAGCGGCTGTCGGCGAACGAGACGTCCTGACGGAATGGTGCTGCTGACAGCATGTTGGCAGCAGGGACCGGCTACGACCACCTCCTGACAAAACGGAGAGTGGGTCATGCCGATCGAGGCAAGCTGTCATTGCGGTGAAACGGTGTTCGAGGTGGCGGAGGCGCCCTCGGGCGTGACTCGCTGCACCTGTTCGCTTTGCGCCAAGCGCGGCGCGCTGTGGGCCTATTACACGCCGGCGCAGTTTCGGCTGCTGTCGCCGCCGGAGAACGTTGCGACCTATCTCTGGGGCAGCCGCACGGTCAAGCATCATTTCTGCGCGAACTGCGGCTGCGGCACCTATTCGGAATCGCCGGACTGGTCGACCGGCAAGCCCGATTTCGACAATCCCAAGGTCGGCGTCAACGCGCGCCTGTTCGACGATTTCGATCTGGAGGCCGTGCCGGTCAACCTGATCGACGGCAAGAATTTGTGGTGAGCAGTATAGGTTCGTACAATCTATCTCAGCATGATCCACGCCGGCGCGTGATCGCTCGCGCCGTCCTCGCCGCGGACCTCCTTGTCGACGCCCGCTTTGGCCAGGCGTGAGACGAGGACGGGGCTAACCAGGAGGTGATCGAGCCGCAAGCCCGCATCGCGCGGCCAGCGGTTCCGCTTGTAGTCCCAGAAGGTGTAGATGCGCTTGTCCGGATGCAGCTCACGGATCGCGTCGCACCAGCCCTGTGAGACGAGCGAGGCAAAGGCCGCGCGGCTCTTCGGCTGGATCAGGGCATCCTTGTCCCACGATCGTGTCGGATAGATGTCGATCTTCGTCGGCGCGACGTTGTAATCGCCGGCGAGCACCACCGGCAGATCCTGCTTGATGAAGGTCCTGGCGTGGCGCTTGAGACGCGCGAACCAGTCGAGCTTGTAATCGAATTTCGGTCCCGGTTGCGGATTGCCGTTTGGCAGGTAGATGCTGGTGACGATGATTCCGCGCACCGCAGCTTCGATGTAACGGGCTTCGTGATCATCAGGCTTTCCCGGCAAGCGATCGCGCGTGAGAACCGGCTCGGCATTGCGGGCGAGAATGGCGACGCCGTTCCACGTCTTCTGTCCACACCACACTGCGCCGTAACCGGCCTTTTCGATGGCGGCCGCCGGAAATTCGCCATCACTTGCCTTCAACTCCTGAAGCGCGACGACGTCAGGCTTCGCCGTTCGCATCCACGCCAACAGATTGGGCAGGCGGCGATTGACGTTGTTGATGTTGAATGTCGCGATCTTCATGTAGAGCTACCGGCTCCTGCCTTCCGTCACCGGAGATACAATGTCCAGATTGAGCTTTGTCGCCATCGTCGTCACCGCTGCCTTCTCCGCAGCGGCTTCGGCACAATCGGCCGATCCGCGCGGCGCATGCAAGGCGGACTATGATAAATTCTGTGCCGGCCTCGCACCCGGAGGCGGGATCGTCGCCTGCCTCAATGGCAAACGCGACCAGCTCAGCGCGACCTGCAAGGCGGCCCTGGACAGCAGGAAAAAGAAGTAAGCGGCGAACAGCTCAGCTCAGCAGCGGCGGCGGGCTCGCCGGCTGCTCGATCGGCGGCGTGGCGGGCGTCTGCTCGGCCACCGGCGCCGGACGTCCCAGCGGCTCGACCGCGTTGCCGCCCTTGTAGATACGGGCGTAGCGATGGCCGAGGCTGGTCAGCACCTCATAGCCGATCGTGCCGAAATGATGGGCGAGCTCGTCGACGGTGATGCCTTCGCCGAGCAGTGTCACCATGTGGCCGCGCCGCGCCGCGTTCGGGGGCAAATCGGTGATGTCGATCGCGATCAAGTCCATCGAGACGCGGCCCGCGACCGGGCAGCGCTTGCCGGCGACGATGACCTCGGCGCCGCGGGTGCCGTCATTGGAGCTGGCGGCGCGGAAATAGCCGTCGGCATAGCCGACCGCGATGATCGCGAGCTTGGTCGGCCGCCGCGCGGTCCAGGTGCCGCCATAGCCGACGCTCTCACCGCGCTCGACATTGCGGATCTGCACGATGCGCGCCTTCAGATCGACCACCGGCTGCATCGGATTGTCGGCCTCCGGCGTCGGATTGACGCCGTAGAGCGCTGCGCCCGGCCGCACCAGATCGAACTGGAAGGGCGCGCCGAGGAAGATTCCGGAGGAATTGGCGAGCGCCGCGGGCACGCCGGAGAATTCGCTGGCGATGCTGCGGAAGGCTGCGAGCTGCTTGGCATTGACGGGGCTGTTGAGCTGCTCGGCCGAGACCAGATGGCTCATCACCAGCGTGATGCCGTGATCGCCGGCATTGATGCGGGGGATGATGGCCTGCGCTTCCGCCAGCGTCAGCCCGAGCCGGTTCATGCCCGTATCGATGTGGATGGCGGCGCCGCCGGTCCAGCCGGTGCGGCGGCAGAACACGTCCCATTCGGCGAGCTCGTTGAGATCGCCGATCACGGGGCGGCAATTGATCTGGGCGTAGTGCTCGCCGGTGTTCTGGAAATGGCCGCCGAGCACGTAGATCGCCGGCTCGGGGACCGCGGCGCGCACCTTGCGCGCTTCCTCGATGGTCGCGACGAAAAAGGTCTTGCAGCCGGCCTTGTTCAGTGCGCGCGCGACCTGCTCGGCGCCGCAGCCATAGGCGTCGGCCTTGATCACCGCCGAGCATTCGGCCGGGACCGCCGTCTTCTCGAGCTTGCGCCAGTTGGCGATGATGGCGTCGAGATCGACGGTGAGCACGCCGCCGAAGCCAGCGAGTGCGGCTGCCTGATTGGCCTCCGCCGAGAGAAGGCCGGATTGAGGGATCATTTTCGGGTCGGACGCCATTGTCATGGCGCCGTTTTACGCAAGAGGCCGGTCCGGTTCAAGGAACTCAGTACTCGCTGCGATCCGGAATCTGGCCGTCATGCGCGAGGTCGCCGAAGCGCGTGACCGATGCGTCGAAGTGCAGCTCGACGGTGCCGGTCGGGCCATGGCGCTGCTTGCCGATGATGACTTCGGCGCGCCCCGCCGTGCGTTCCATGTCGGACTGCCATTTGGCGTGTTCCTCGGTCCCGGGGCGCGGCTCCTTCATGGCGAGGTAATATTCCTCGCGGAACACGAACAGCACGACGTCGGCGTCCTGCTCGATCGAGCCGGATTCGCGCAAGTCCGAGAGCTGTGGCCGTTTGTCCTCGCGCGATTCCACCTGACGCGAGAGCTGCGACAGCGCAATCACGGGGACGTTGAGCTCCTTCGCCAGCGCCTTCAGACTGGTCGTGATTTCCGTGATTTCCTGAACGCGGCTGTCGCTGGCGCGCTTGCCCGAGCCGGACAGAAGCTGGATGTAGTCGATCACGAGGAGATCGAGGCCCTTCTGGCGCTTCAGCCGGCGCGCACGCGCCATCAGCTGCGCGATCGACAGGCCGCCGGTTGCGTCCACATAGAACGGCAGCGACTGCAGCTCGATCGAGACCTGGCGGATCTTCTCGAAATCGGCCTCCGAGATGCCGCCGCGGCGGATGTGGGAGGAGGGGATGCCGGTGCGCTCGGCCACGATACGCGTGGCGAGCTGGTCGGCCGACATTTCGCAGGAGAAGAAGCCGATGACGCCG
Organism: Bradyrhizobium sp. Bra78; assembly: GCF_024519855.1. Taxonomy (NCBI): domain Bacteria; kingdom Pseudomonadati; phylum Pseudomonadota; class Alphaproteobacteria; order Hyphomicrobiales; family Nitrobacteraceae; genus Bradyrhizobium; species Bradyrhizobium sp. Bra78. Next base: position 315,374 of record NZ_JALJRE010000008.1, read on the forward strand.
CCGTTGGCGGCCTTCATGGTGCCGTCGGCCTGTAGTTCCGGAACGTAGGCCTGCGCGACGTTGTAGGCGATGTTGGTCGCCAGCGACGTCTTGCCCATGCCGGGACGTCCCGCGACGATGATGAGGTCGGAGTGCTGCAAGCCGCCCATCTTGGTGTCGAGATCGCGCAGGCCCGTGGAGATGCCCGACAGCTTTCCGTCGCGCTGGAACGCCTTGGCAGCGAGATCGACCGCGACTGTCAGCGCCTGCGAGAATTTCTGGAAGCCGCCGTCGTAGCGGCCGGATTCCGCGAGCTCGTAGAGGCGGCGTTCGGCGTCCTCGATCTGCGCCCGCGGCGCAAAGTCGACCGGGGCGTCATAGGCGACATTGACCATGTCCTCGCCGATGCCGATCAGGTCGCGGCGCAATGCCAGATCGTAGATGGTGCGCCCATAATCCTGCGCATTGATGATGGTGGTCGCTTCGGCCGCGAGCCGCGCCAGATATTGCCCGATGGTCATGCCGCCGACATCGGTGTCGGCGGGCAGGAACGTCTTCAATGTCACCGGCGTGGCGATCTTGCCCATCCGGATCAGGCTGCCGGCGGTCTCGTAGATGGTCTGGTGCAAGGGCTCGAAATAATGCTTCGACTCCAGGAAATCGGAGACGCGGTAGAAGGCGTCGTTGTTGACCAGGATCGCGCCCAGAAGGCTCTGTTCCGCCTCGATATTATGCGGCGCGCTCCGATAAGCGGGAGTTCCGGCTTCGGGCGCGAGTTTGAGAACGTTCGAATCAGTCAGGGCCATGGTCGAGCGATAGCAATTTTCTGGGGCGGATGCGGGGCCGGGATAAAGCGCCGCCTCGGCCCAAAGCGGAAGCGAAAGCTGGCTGCTATCAACCGATCATTAAAATGGTGGATGATTGGTCGCCGCAGCCCGCGCCGCGCTTGACGGGTTTTCGCGGAACTCGGGGCGCGGCCTGGAAGCGGCCGCAGCGGCGCCACGGAAAACTCCGGATGAAGTGAACCTAATGGATTGGCGGGCAGACGTATCGAGATGCGCGCGAAATGACGCACGCTGGGAGCTTTCGGCTCGCCTTCAGACCAGCAGGAGGTAGACCAGCGCAACCACGGCCGCCCCGACGCCGGTCACGATCAGGGCGTAATCGGTGCGGAGGTCGTCCTGCATGTCGAATGAGGTTTGGGTCTCTTTGCTCATGGCGACGGTCTAAGCCAGGCCCGACGAGACTTATGTGAAGCAGATCACATCTCCCCGGATTCTTTCGGGGGTAGTGCCGGAACAGGCAGGCGGGCAGGGAATTATCCCGTGATCCGCCAACGGGGGAGACGAGGCAGGCGATGCGGCCAGAACGGCAGCCCCAGAATTGGCGGAGCGAGGCAGGCAGCCGGCTTTGGCTGTCGGGCCTGATCGCGGCCATGGAGCACGCCGAACGTCCCGAAATCCGGCGCCAGCCGGTCGCACCCGAGGTCATCGTGGAATTGCGCGCGCAACTGGCGTTAACAGCCTCTTTCCGCCTCTCCCAGATATCGACCCTGCGCCACTAGGCCATCATTCATCTGCGACCTTTCGTCTGAGCAGCCTCATGTGCGCCATGGCGTCGCGGGTGGAGCAGAAATCAGTTCAACATCGGGGCACTGGCGAGCCGTCATTGCGGTCTGCTATTGCGCTGTGATCACAGCCGATATTCCAAAAGCGCTTAATCACATCCTTGCGTGTGGAGCCTGCTTCCATTCGCGGCTCAATCCGCTAAAAGGTGACCCGCCGCCGCGCCTTCTGCCGGCCGGACCTCTCGGAATTCAATGGAGATGATGGGAATGTCGAGCCGAGCGCTCAGCCTCGCGACGGTGTTGCTTCTGATCGGCTTCGGTGCGACCGATGCCGCTCTTGCACAGGCGACGAACCTCGAGGCCGGCAAAAGCCCGTCCCAGATTTTTGCGCAGACCTGCACTGCCTGCCACAAGAGCCCGCGCGGACTTCTGAAGTCCGTGGCGCCGGGTTCGCTGCCGGGATTCCTGCGCCAGCACTACACCACGAGCTCGGACATGGCGGGCGTCCTCGCCTCCTACCTCGTCTCCAACGGTGCCACCGACACCCGCTACCAGGCCAAGGACGGTGGCAAGGACAAGAAGGACGGCGCCAAGGAGAAGGAAGCGAGCACCAATCCTGCGCAGTCGCCTGAGCATCATGGCCGTCGCCAACGCTCCCAGGAGGCCGCCAAGCCGGAAGGCGAGGCTGCTGTCGCCCCGGCGGCCGAGGGCGCGCGCCAGAAGCGTGCTGCGCGACCGAGCGAGGAGGGTGCCAAGGAAGCTGCAAAACCCGAGGGGCAAGCCACGCCGGAGGGCCGCAAGGCCAAGCGTCTCAGCAAGCGCGGCAAGCCCGAGACCGAAGAGGCGCCGAAGGCCGATGCCGCCACGCCGGCCACCGACGACAAGAAGGCCGACGACAAGAAGAACGAGTCCAAGCCCGAGACCGCCAAGCCCGAGACCGCCAAGGTCGAGCCCGGTCGCGATGAGGCCAAGCCCGACAGCGGCAAGGCATCGGAGAAACCCGCCGAGTCGAAGCCGGAGAGCGCCAAGGTCGAGCCGCGTGGCACTGATACGCCGGCGCTGCGGCCCGATCCGGTGCCGCAGGTGACGCCGGCGCCGCCGGCAGCGGCCACTGCCGAACCCAAGCCTGCCGAACCCAAGCCTGCCGAACCCAAGCCTGCCGAACCCAAGCCCGCTGAGCTCAAGCCGGCGGAAGAGGCGGCTCCCAAGCCGGCCGCGCCCGCCGCCAGCTCCGAACCGGCAGCCAAGCCGCCGGAGCCGGCGCCGCCCGCGACTGCTGCGGCCCCGCCGCCGGCGGAATCTTCCGGACCGCCGGCGCCGCCGATCTCGCGGTAGGCCGCACCCCATTTTTATTCGACAAACGGAAGCCGCGCTCATCGCGGCCTCCGCATCATCTTGACCATGACTAGAGCACTGCTCTAGAGTAATGCTCCAGGAGGCGCCGATGACGGCGAGCGTGCGCGACGATCTGCTGGCGGCGGGGCTTTTCGTCTTCGACCGCGTCGGCTTCGAGGCTGCCACGGTGGCTGCGATCCGCGCCCGGGCGCGCGCCTCCAACGGCAGCTTCTTCCACGTCTTCGGCTCGAAGAAGGAGCTTGCCGGTGCGCTGTTCTTGGACGTGCTGCGGCAGTATCACGCCGCGATGCTGGCCGCGCTCGATCCTCTGCCTGACGCCGGGCAGGGCATCGATGGCCTGATCCGGGCGCATCTCGACTGGGTCGTCACCAGCCGGCGCCAGGCGCGCTATCTGTTCGATATCTCGCGCAGCGAATGGGGCGAGGACGTTCGCGACGCCCAGCGCGCGCAGAATGCGCGCCTTGCCGAAGGCATCGAGCGCTGGCGCGGGCCGCTGGTGGGGCGCGGAGAGCTTTTGCCGATGACGCCGGCGATGTTCGTCAGCCAGCTCATCGGTCCGGCGCAGATTTTTTGCCGCGCCTTCCTGTCGGGACGCGACCGCACCGATCCGCGCGCCGAGGCCGAGACGTTGATCGCCTGCGCCAGCCGTGCGCTGCGGCCACTCGATCGTATCAACACGCCCTGAGGAGAGGCCCATGCCAGCCGAAGCAGATCCCGAATTCGCGGCGGTAGCCGAGCGCATCCACGCCAATGTCGGCCGGCAGGGCTTTATGAACCTGGTCGGCGCCGAGCTGTCCGAATTGTCGCGCGGCACCTGCACGATCGCGGTCGAACGCCGGCCGGAGCTGCTGCAGCAGCACGGCTTCTTCCATGGCGGCGTCACCGCCTTCCTGGTCGACAACGCGACCACGATCGCGGCGGCCACTTCGCGCGGCCAGCCGGCACTGACGGCGGAATACAAGCTCAATCTGCTCTCGCCTGCGGTCGGCGAGAAGCTGATCTGCCGGGCAAGGGTGATCAAGCCGGGCCGTCAGGTCGCGGTGGTCGCCGCCGACGTGTACTGCGTCAGCGGCGGTGTCGAGAAGCACACGGCCACTGCGCTTGCCTCGATCGCGATGCTGAGCGAGGAGGCCGCCGCCAAAACGATCAGCCCGGCCGCCTGAGGCGGCCGGGCTGATCCATTTTCCGTCGTCATTGCCGGGCTTGACCCCAATCCATCTTCTTGAGCAAGGCTCTTTTGATGGATGCGCGGGTCAAGCCAGCGCATGAGGCGTATTTACTTCTCGGTCTCTGCCGCCGGAGCCGGCTCGACGTCGTCGTGCTCGGCTTCCGGATCGAAGAACTCGCCTGCGGCGGCGATCGCTTCGGCAGCCGCGTCGCGGTCTTCGTTGCGGGTCGAGATGTCCTCGCCGCGGTTGATGCGCTCGGCCTCGTCCTGGCTGCGCGCGACGGTGACACTGATCTCGACCTCGACCTCGGGGTGGACCGCAACCGTGATGGTGTGCTTGCCGATGGTCTTGATCGGCGCGTCGAGCTGAACCTGCGGGCGGGACAGCGAAACGCCGTCGGCTTCGAACGCCACGACGATGTCACGCACGTTGACCGAGCCGAACAGCTGGCCGGCTTCCGAGGCCTGCCGGATCACGATGATGTTCTTGCCCTGGATCTTCTCGGCGACCTTGGACGCCTCGCCCTTGGACTGGAGGTTGCGAGCCTCGAGCTCGGCCTTCATGCCGTCGTACCTGGCACGGTTGTCGGCGGTGGCGCGCAGGGCCTTGCCGCGCTTGAGCAGGAAATTGCGGGCATAACCGTCGCGAACCTTCACGACTTCGCCCATCTGACCGAGCTTGTTGACGCGTTCCAGCAAAATGACTTCCATATTCGTTCTCCTTTGAAGTGTTGAGTGAGTTGGATTTTCGGACTTGAACTCAGGGGGTCGGCAGCGGCGGTGGCTGGCGCATACGCAGGAAGCGCTCGCGGAAGCCGAACACGGCATCCGCAAGGCCGAGGATGACCATTGCAATGACGGGCCAGCCGAAAAAGACGACGACGGCGTAGGTCGAGCCGAGCCAGAAGGTGCGGCTTTTCAGTGCCAGCGTCAGCGTATGCAGCACGGCAAAGCCGGTCAGCGCATACCCCATCATCAGCGCCGCCGTGGTGATCTGCGCGACGATCGCGAGCAGTCCGCCGGTGAAGCAGAGGGCGATCGCGATGCAGAGCGCGACGAGCGTCATCGGCGGCAGCTCCGCCGTCATCAGGTCCGGCCAGGGACGTCGCAGCCGCCCCGACGTCGCGGTCACCTTGGCGCTGAGCCAGAGATTGAGTGTCAGCGTCATCATCGCGACGATGGTGGCCGCGGCCGGTGCGATATTTACCAGCGCGTCGACGAACTGGCCGGCTTCGCCGGAGGCCTGCGGGTCGGCGGTACGGAGGAGGCGCATCAGGCCACGTCGCAGCGCGCCGGTGATGGTCTCGGCGTCGGTACCGAGCGTGAGCAGGGCGGCGATCGTGGTCAGCGTGGCGAAGCCCGCAATCCAAAGCAGGATGCGGCCAACCGGATACCACTCGAGCTCGGGTTCGGCCGGCGGCGCGGCGTCGGCGGCGGGCGCTGCGCCCGGCACCAGCCGGCTGAGCAGGACGAGATGGCCGAGCCACCAGGCCGGCAGTGCGACGGTGACGGCGAAGGCGATGCAGTAGGGCAGTCCGAACAGGGCGCCGAGACCGAGCGCGGCAGCGATGCCGCCGAGCGTCGCGCAAAGCGGTCCCCAGCCGATCGAGGCGACCATCAGCGGCAGCGGTGCGAGATAGAACAGGACGAGCGAGACCAGCGCGCCCGAAATGATCGAGGCGAACATCAGGGCCGACGCAGCGCCGGCGATCAGGGCTATCAGTCCAAAGGCCATCATCAGCTGTCCCGCTCCCTTCGAGCGGTTAGAGGCGTCTTGCCCCAACCATCGGCGACCGGACGACCCGGAAGCCTTATGAAACTCAAGCATGATCCGGAAAAGTGTGCAGCGGTTTTCCGAAAAGATCATGCTCAAACGACAACCCAAAGCGCGATGATGATTCATCGCGTTTTGGAGTGCGGCCGGCGGCGATGTCGTCGCCGGCCGGGTTCGTCTTAGCGAATGACGTAGGGCAGCAGGCCCAGGAAGCGCGCGCGCTTGATCGCACGGGCGAGCTCACGCTGCTTCTTCGCGGACACCGCGGTGATGCGGCTCGGCACGATCTTGCCGCGCTCGGAGACGTAACGCATCAACAGCTTGGAGTCCTTGTAGTCGATCTTCGGAGCGTTCGCGCCCGTGAAAGGGCAGCTCTTGCGACGACGGAAAAACGGACGGCGTGCACCAGCTTCAGCCATTGATCTTACTCCGCATCCGGCGTTGAGGTTTCAGCTTCGTCGCGCGGACGGCGCGGACCGCGGTCACCGCGGAAGCCACCACCGTCGCGATCGCCGCCACGGAAACCGCCTTCGCGGTCGCCACGGAAGCCACCGCCTTCGCGATCACCCCGGAAGCCGCCGCCACGGTCGTCACGCTCGCGGTCGCGGTCGGCCTTGCGCATCATCGCGGACGGGCCTTCCTCGAGTTCTTCGACGCGGACGCTGAGATAGCGGATCACGTCCTCGCTGATGCGCTCCTGGCGCTCGATCTCGGCGATCGCGGCGGACGGCGCGTCGATGTTGAGCAGCACGAAGTGCGCCTTGCGGTTCTTGTTCATGCGGTAGGTGAGGGAGCGCACGCCCCAGTTCTCGGTCTTGGTGACCTTGCCGCCGAGACCCTCGACGATGCCGGTCATCTGCGCAGTCAGCTCTTCGACCTGCTGCGTGCTCGCGTCCTGACGCGCGAGAAAAACATGCTCATAGAGAGCCATGGTGGTCCTTTCCTCATGTTGGCGCATCGCCCGGCGTCAAGCCCTTAAGAGGCCTTCGGAAAGGACTCTGGGATTAAGCTCAGAAGGCGGAAACACGGGACGACGGGCCGACTGGCCCTGCCACACCAAAATCACGAATGATTTGCTGAGACCGTCCGTTCAGCTCCCGGCCGGGGTCTGCGGTTGCGCGCCTTATACGGATTTTGGCCGACTTGGCAAGGATGCAGGCGGCTATTCGCCCGGACGGTTCCCGTCCAACGGCATTGGGCCGGTCCTTTCATACCACAATCCAGCTTGATCTATTTGTTTGTATGTCATACAAATAAACGAGCAAGAGGGCTCCATGGCGGAAAAGTCGGTTCATGAGCCGTTTGAGGCGGCTGGCGACCCCAAGCATACCGCGCGCGCCACGCGCTCGGCAGGCCGCAAGATGCGGTCGCTGCTGCTGGATGCCGCGAGCCCGATGTTCCGGGAGCGGGGGCTGTCGGGCACCGCGATCACCGACATCGCGGCCGCTGCAGACGCCTTCCCGAGCCAGATCACCTATTACTTCCGCACCAAGGAGGCGCTGTTCGTCGAATGCGCCTGCCGCGAGCTGCTGTATCTGGCGCGAAAGACGGAGCAGGCGGCGCTGAAGGCGCGCACGCCACGGGAATACACCCATGCGCTGGCCGAGACCGTAACGGCGAGCGATTCTGTCGCTTTCTTCGCCGAAGCCCTGACATTGACACGGCGGCGCCAGGATCTCGCACCGCTGGTCGAGCGCACCATCGAGCGTCTTCACAGCGAGGGCGCGCGGGCCTATGCCAGTCAGGTGGAGCGGCACGGCTGGCGCTCCCTGCGTGCGCCCGACGAAAGCTCCCGGCGGTTCTGGGCCGTCGCCATCGGCATCATCCTCGAGGGTTACGCCATGGGCCGTTCGCCCGAGGAGCTCTGTGCCGAGATGCTCCGCGTGCTCGGCGAGCAGGCGAAATCCGTCGGCGACGCCGCGCGCCTGCGCCTCGTCGACGCGCACACTGCATCAAGCAATTCGAACGAGGAGGGTAGGCCATGACCGCGCTTCGCATGCGTGCCCGTGATTTCCTGACCGACGATCAGCTCGCCGACGTGCGCCGGCGCGTGACGTGGAAAGGTGTCGCACTGATCGCCCACGCATGGGCATTGATCATCGGTGCGATCGCACTGGTCGCGTGGTGGCCAAATCCGGTCACCTATGTTCTCGCCGTCGCCATCATCGGCTCGCGCCAGCTTGGGCTCGCGATCCTGATGCATGACGGTGCGCATGGTTGCCTGTCCGCCGACGAGAAGACCAATCTGGCCCTGAGCCAGTGGTTTTGCGCCTATCCACTCTTCGCGGAGACGCGAAGCTACCGGCGCTATCACCTTCAGCATCATGCGCGCACCCAGCAGGAGGAGGATCCTGATCTCGTGCTGTCGGCGCCGTTTCCGATCACGAAGCTGAGCTACCGCCGCAAGTTCATTCGGGACATCACCGGGCAGACCGGCTACCAGCAGCGCAAGGCGCAACTGCTCAATGCGCTCGGTCCGAAGGACTGGTCGTGGCGGCAGCGCGCGGCGCATTTCCGGGAGCAGCTCGGGCCGCAATGCCTCGTCAATGCGGCGATGTTCGCAGCGCTTGCGGCGGCCGGTGTGTGGTGGGCCTATCCGCTGCTATGGCTGGTGCCGCTGCTCACATGGATGATGGTCATCACCCGCATCCGCAACATCGCCGAGCACGCCGTCGTCCCCGACAGCAGCGATCCCCTGCGCAACACCCGCACCACTTACGCCAATTTTCTCGAGCGCCTGTTCATCGCGCCGTATTACGTGAACTATCACCTCGAGCATCATCTCTTGTTCTACGTGCCCTGCTACAATCTGCCGAAGGTGCATCGCCTGCTGAGCGCGAGCCGGCACGCCGGCCGCATGGAGGTGCAGCCGGGCTATGCGGCCGTGCTGCGGCTTGCGACGGCGAAGCCGAACCGCGACGACCGGCCGGGTCAACTGGTGAACAGCGCACGCCGCGCGCAGGCCGGGTCGGAGGTCGATGCCAACCAGACCGCCGGCGGATTTTAAGGGGTCGCGTTCCCGGTTGAATGCCGGTCGAAGTTCCCATCTTGGCTTGACAGTCCGACCCCGGACAGTGTCTACGGCCCCCTTTGGAGCATGATCCGGAACCATGGCCTAAGGCCGTGCGTAATCGGCTGCCGGTTCTCGCAGAGATCACGCCCGACAAGCAGGGAGCGCCGATGACGGCTGCATTCACATTTCCAGGGCAGGGTTCCCAGGCGGTTGGCATGGGCAAGGCTCTCGCCGACTCATTTCCGGTGGGGCGCGCCGTGTTCGACGAGGTCGATGCCGCGCTTGGGGAGAGGCTGACGGCGACCATCTGGGAAGGCCCGGCCGAAACCCTTCAGCTCACCGAAAACGCCCAGCCGGCCCTGATGGCGGTGTCTGTTGCCACATTGCGTGTGCTTGAGGCTGAAGCCGGTTTTTCCGTGGGGCGGGACGCGACCTTCGTCGCTGGCCACTCGCTCGGTGAATACTCGGCGCTGGCTGCGGCCGGCAGCCTGACGATTTCCGACACCGCGCGGCTGCTTCGCACTCGCGGTCTCGCAATGCAAAAAGCGGTGCCGGTCGGCGCCGGCGCGATGGCCGCTCTGCTCGGCCTCGACTACGAGGCCGCCATGGAGGTCGCGCACGAGGCGGCGCAGGGGCAGGTCTGCCAGGCCGCCAACGACAATGGCGGCGGGCAGGTGGTCGTCTCCGGCGACAAGGCCGCGGTCGATCGCGCCGTCGAGATCGCCAAGACCAAGGGTGCCAAGCGCGCGATGTTGCTGCCGGTGTCCGCGCCGTTCCATTGCAAGCTGATGCAGCCGGCTGCGGACGCGATGGCCGAGGCGCTGGCCAAGGTTACGATCAGGGCGCCGGCGGCGCCGCTGGTGTCGAACGTGCTGGCGCGCGCGATTACCGATCCCGACGAGATCCGCCGCCGTCTGGTCGAGCAGGTCACCGGCACTGTGCGCTGGCGCGAGTCGGTCGCCTACATGGCGGGGCAGGGCGTCACCCGTTTCTTCGAGATCGGCGCCGGCAAGGTGCTGACGGGACTCGTCAAGCGCATTGCGGACGGTGCCGTCGGGGTTGCGGTCGGCGGGCCGAACGACATTGCCGCCGCCAGGGATGCATTGGCCGCTGCGAAGCAGGGCTAACGCGCGATGGTTCGTCATCGCGCTTCAGTTCTTTAAGTTTGCGCACGATCTTTCCGGACAACTTCTGCACGCTTTTCCGGATCGTGCTTTGAAGGAGTTATCGATGTTCGATCTGACTGGCAAAAAGGCGCTCGTCACCGGCGCAACTGGCGGCATCGGCGGCGCGATCGCGCAGGCGCTGCACGCGCAGGGCGCCACCGTAGCGATTTCGGGCACGCGGAAGGAAGTGCTGGATGAGCTTGCCGGCAAGCTCGGCGAGCGTAGCCATGTGCTGCCCTGCAATCTCTCCAAGGCGGACGAGGTCGAGGCGCTGGTGCCCGCCGCGGAAGCTGCGATGGGACAGGTCGACATCCTCATCGCCAATGCCGGCATCACCCGCGACAACCTCTTCGTGCAGCTCCGTGACGAGGACTGGGATGAGGTCATCAACGTCAATCTGACTGCGACCTTCCGCCTCGCGCGCGCCGCGACCAAACTGATGATGCGCAAGCGCTTCGGCCGCATCATCGCCATCACCTCGGTGGTCGGCGTCACCGGCAATCCCGGGCAAGGTAATTATACGGCCTCGAAGGCGGGCCTGATCGGGATGATCAAGACCCTGGGTGCCGAGTACGCCAAGCGCGGCGTCACCGCGAACTGCATCGCGCCCGGCTTCATCAAGACGCCGATGACCGATGCGCTCAACGACAAGCAGCGCGAAATGATTCTGACCAAGGTTCCGGCTGCCCGCCTGGGGACGCCTGAGGACATTGCGGCGGCCGCCGTCTACCTGAGTTCGAACGAAGCTGCCTACGTCACCGGCCAAACCATCCATGTCAACGGCGGCATGGCCATGATCTGACCCATGATCTGACGCCTCGCTCCGCGCCGCCCCTCGGGGCGGGCCGGATGCGGCAAACGGCCGTTTCCGGAGCGAAATGAGGCTTGTAGTCAAGGCAATTGAAGTATGATAACCGGACCTTCAACGGATGGGCAAAGAACGCCATTGCAGGTTTTTGAAACCCTGTATATTGGCGATGCTGAGCCTTGGCCGTCGTTCGCCGGGCCCTGCATCGGTTAGGATGGGGCCAAATCAAAGTTCGTAAGCGAAGGCAGTCAAACGACCACGACGGCTCGTATCGTCCCGGGGGGTCGGGTCTACAGGGAACAACACGAGGTTAAGCAATGAGTGACATTGGCGAGCGGGTTAAGAAGATCGTGGTCGAACACCTTGGTGTTGAACCCGAGAAGGTTGTCGACGCTGCGAGCTTCATCGACGACCTCGGCGCCGACAGTCTGGACACCGTCGAACTGGTGATGGCGTTCGAAGAAGAATTCGGTTGCGAGATTCCGGACGACGCCGCGGAGACGATTCTCACCGTCGGCGACGCGACGAAGTTTCTCGAGAAGAACGCGAAGAGCTAAGGCTCTTCAATTTCGCGGGGACAACATTGAAACCGGACGGGCCGCTTCCCAGCGGTCAGCCGGTTTCTTGTTATTGGCCGCGAATCTTTCGATACGGAGTTTTCAGATATGAGGCGGGTTGTCGTCACGGGTCTCGGCATGGTGTCGCCACTCGGCTGTGGCGTCGAACCGACCTGGAAACGCATCCTCAACGGCGAAAGCGGTGCGCGCAGGATCGAGAGCTTCGACGTCTCCGATCTGCAGACCAAGATCGCCTGCACGGTCGTGCGTGGTGACGGAACGAACGACACCTTCAATCCCGACAAGTGGATGGAGCCGAAGGACCAGCGCAAGGTCGACGACTTCATCATCTTCGGCATGGCTGCGGCCGGCCAGGCGCTCGACGATGCCAACTGGCATCCCGAGACCGAAGAGGACAAGTGCGCCACCGGCACCATGATCGGGTCCGGCATCGGCGGCCTCAACGGCATTGCCGACACCGCGATCCTCCTGAAGGAGCGCGGACCGCGCCGGGTCTCACCGTTCTTCATCCCGGGCCGCCTGATCAATCTCGCTTCCGGCTACGTCTCGATCGCGCACGGGCTGAAGGGGCCGAACCATTCGGTGGTTACGGCCTGCTCGACCGGCGCACATGCCGTCGGCGATGCCGCCCGGCTGATCGCGCTCGGCGATGCCGACGTGATGGTCGCCGGCGGCGCTGAATCGCCGATCGGCCGCATCGGCATTGCCGGCTTCAACGCCGCGCGTGCGCTCTCCACCGGCTTCAACGACACGCCCGAGAAGGCCTCGCGTCCTTACGACAAGGACCGTGACGGCTTCGTGATGGGCGAGGGCGCCGGCGTCCTCGTCCTGGAAGAACTCGAGCACGCCCGGCGCCGCGGCGCGAAGATCTATGCGGAGGTGGTCGGCTACGGCCTCTCGGGCGATGCCTATCACATCACCTCGCCGGCACCCGATGGCGATGGCGGCTTCCGCAGCATGGCCGCCGCGCTCAAGCGCGCCGGCATCACGGCGTCCGATCTCGACTACATCAACGCCCACGGCACCTCGACACCGCTCGGTGACGAGATCGAGCTCGGGGCTGTCGAACGTCTGCTCGGCAATGCAGCATCCAAGGTCGCGATGTCCTCGACCAAGTCGTCGACCGGACATCTGCTCGGTGCAGCCGGCGCGATCGAGGCGATCTTCGCCGTTCTGGCGATTCGCGATAATGTCGTGCCGCCGACCATCAACCTGGAAAATCCGTCGGTCGAAACTGCGATCGATCTCGTGCCGCGCACGGCGAAGAAGCGTGAAGTCAACATCGCGTTGTCGAATTCTTTCGGTTTTGGCGGTACCAACGCGTCGGTGATCGTCCGGCGTCTGGACCATTAGTTTGTTGTTGCGACGAATCCACCGTTTTGCCGCATTCGGCGATAGTCATGGAAGTGGGCGCGTGCATCTGGCTCGGCAAGCGATCGTCGGGCCGCGATTGAACCGGCAGGATTCAGGTTGCATCGATGAGTGAAAGGCCGCCCATTTCGCCGCGGAGTCCGCGGGCAGCGCTCGAGCCCGAGCAGGTCCCGCCGCCGCCGAAGCGATCGGACCGCGCGCGCAATCCTTTCGTGATCGTCGGCAACGCCATCATCACCCTGCTGCTGATCGCGATGATCGGCGCCGGCGGCGTCTATTATTACGGCCGGCAGGTGCTCGAGGCGCCAGGGCCGCTGAAGGACGACAAGATCGTCAACATTCCGCAGCGTGCGGGCAAGCGCGACATCGCCGAGACGCTGAACCGGGAAGGCGTGACCGACGTCAATCCGTGGGTGTTCATCGCCAGCGTTGCTGCGTTGAAGGCGAGTTCGGATCTCAAGCCCGGCGAGTACTCGTTCCAGAAGAACGCATCCTTGCGCGACGTCATCGCCACCATCGTCGAGGGCAAGGTGGTGCAGCATGCCGTCACGATCCCGGAGGGCCTGACCTCCGAGCAGATCGTGGCGCGGCTGTCCGACAACGACATCTTCACCGGCAGCGTGCGTGAGCTGCCGCGCGAGGGCACGCTGTTGCCGGAAACCTACAAGTTCCCGCGCGGGACCCCGCGTGACCAGGTGGTCCAGCGCATGCAGCAGGCGCACAAGCGCGTGCTGTCCGAGATCTGGGAGCGCCGCAGCCAGGACATCCCGGTCAAAACTCCTGAGCAACTGGTGACGCTGGCCTCGATCGTCGAGAAGGAAACCGGCAAGCCGGACGAGCGCAGCCGCGTCGCCGCGGTGTTCGTCAACCGCCTGAAGCAGAGGATCAAGCTGCAGTCCGATCCCACGATCATCTATGGCCTCGTCGGCGGCAAGGGCACGCTCGGCCGTCCGATCAAGCGCAGCGAGATCACGCAGCCTTCGCCCTACAACACCTATGTGATCGAGGGACTGCCGCCGGGGCCGATCTCCAATCCCGGCCGCGCCTCGCTCGAGGCCGCCGCCAACCCGGCCCGCACCCGCGACCTCTATTTCGTCGCCGACGGCACCGGCGGGCATGCCTTCACCGAGACCTACGACGCGCACCAGAAGAACGTCGCTAAGCTCCGCGCGATGGAGAAGCAGATCCAGAACGACACGGTCGAGCCGGCCGAGGACGCGCCGCCGCCGGCCGCCGCCGCGCCCAGCGCCGCCGACACGCCGACCGCGACCACGCCGGCGCGGCCCAGCCAGCAGAAGAAGCCGCCTGCGGCGCGCCCCGCGCCCGCCCGGCAGGGCGCGGTGCAGACCTCGCCCCCGGTGGTCCAGCGCTAACCCGGCGCAGACCTGTCAACCGCAGACCTGCCTGCGGGACTTTGCGGATTCCACTTTCCTGCAAAATAGTCTTAAGATTCGCGTGCCTTGATGGGCCCGCGAATCCCGTGTTTCTGGAGAAATTGACCTGATGGCGTTGTCGTCCATGACGGGCTTTGCCCGAAGCCACGGCGCTAGCGGGCCGTATACGTTCGAATGGGAATTGAAGTCGGTCAACGCCAAGGGCTTTGACTTGCGCGTGCGGCTGCCGCAGGGGTTCGACGAGCTCGAGGCTCATGCCAAGAAGCGCGCCGCCGAGCTGTTGTCGCGCGGCACCGTCTACGCCAATCTGACCGTCAAGCGCGCCAATGCCGCGGCGTCCGTCCGTGTCAACGAGGATGTCCTCAACGCCGTCCTGAAGGCCGCAGCCGTGATCGCCGGCAAGGTCGACGCGGTCGCGCCGAGCGTCGACGGACTTTTGGCCATCAAGGGTGTCATTGAGGTCGCCGAGCCCGAGGGCGACGAGGAGGAGGACAAGGCCGCGCGCACTGCTGCAGCCGACGCCTTCGACCAGGCACTCGCCGATCTCGTCGAGATGCGCAAGCGCGAGGGCACCTCGCTCGGGCAGATCCTGACGCTGCGGGTGGACGAGGTCGAGCAGCTGGCGAAGAAGGCCGAGGCTGCGCCCGGCCGCAAGCCCGAGGCGATCAAGGCCAGGCTCGCCGAACAGATCGCCAGCCTCCTCGACACCTCCGACCGTTTCGATTCCGACCGCCTGATGCAGGAGGCGATCCTGATCGCGACCAGGGCCGACATCCGCGAGGAGCTCGACCGCATCGCCTCGCATATCGCGCAGGCACGCGAGCTGATCGGCAAGGGCGGCCCGATCGGCCGCAAGCTCGACTTCCTGGCGCAGGAGTTTCACCGCGAGGTCAACACCTGCTGCTCGAAGTCTAACGACATCGAGCTGACCAATACGGGGCTCGCCATGAAGAACGTGGTCGAGCAATTCCGCGAGCAGGTCCAGAATCTGGAGTGATCGATGACGACGGGCGGTCACGGAACTGACGGTGTCGAGCGGCGCGGATTGATGTTCGTGCTGTCTTCGCCCTCGGGCGCGGGCAAGACGACGCTGTCGCGTCTGCTGATCGAGCGGATGCCCGGCCTGCGAATGTCGGTGTCTGCCACCACGCGGCCGATGCGGCCCGGCGAGGTCGACGGCCGCGACTATCTGTTCGTCGACAAGCCCCGCTTCGATGCGATGGTGAAGGGCGACGAGCTACTGGAATGGGCGACCGTGTTCGACAACAGCTACGGCACGCCGCGCGCGCCGGTCGAGGCGGCGCTGTCGGCGGGGCAGGACGTGCTGTTCGACATCGACTGGCAGGGCACGCAGCAATTGCGCGAGAAGGCGCGCGCGGACGTCGTCAGCGTCTTCATCCTGCCGCCCTCGGCGGCAGATCTCGAGAAGCGGCTGCACTCGCGCGCGCAGGATTCCGACGAGGTGATCCGCAAGCGCATGAGCCGCGCCAGCCACGAGATGAGCCACTGGGCCGAGTACGACTACATCGTCATCAACCACAACGTCGATGACGCCTTTTCCGAGGTGCAATCCATCCTGAAGGCCGAGCGCCTCAAGCGCGAGCGGCGGACTGGCCTCGTGGGTTTCGTGCGCGGTCTGCAAGGCCAGCTTCAAGGCTAGGCTGCGACAGGCGCGGCCCGTCCTGCGCCAGCCGTTCCAGCATCGCCGTGATCACGTCGACGTCGACGGCGTCATCAATTGCCTCAGCCTCATCGCGATCGGCCGGCTCTTCGTCATGAGCCTCGTTGGCCGCGAGCCGGGGCGCAGACGCCTCGATCTCGAACTCTCCGCTGAACACATCGGCCTCGTCGAGTTCTGCGGCCGCGTTGCGGGCCGGCGGCTCACGCGCGTCGATCACTTCGATCTCACGATCAATCGCGGCCAGCTGCAAGGGTTTGGGCTCCAAGGGTTTGGGCTGCAAGGCTTCGGGCGCCAAGGCTTTGAGCTGCGAGAGTGGGGGGCGTACAGCATCGAAATCGATCGGGCGCGGCTGCTGCGCGCGCGGTGCGATGTCGGTTGCGTTGAGCCAGGGCGCACGGCCGTCGCCGTGATCGTGCGGTTCAAAATTGTCCCAGTTGACGCGGCGATGGTCGGCGGCCTGGACGCGGATGCGTCCGCGGGCGGCGAAGCGGTAGACGATGCTGGCGAGGATGCCGGCAAGCGCCAGGGCGCCGCCGATCACGAGCAGCAGCATCTGGAGCGAGCCGGCCGGCTTGTCGGCGGTGCTGTCTGCCGCGGCCAGAGCCATCGGAGCAGGGGATTTCGAAGGCTTTGCACTCGGCTGTGCCGTCGTCGTGACAGGAGCGGGCGCCGGCTGCGGTGCGGGCGACGTGGACGCATCGGGCCAACGCGTCGCAACGGCAGGCTGCTGCGCGCTGTCGTCGGCGGCGGGGCTCGCAGCTTGTTGCGTCGGCGCCGCCGGTGCGGGCACCTTCGGCGCTGCGGGGCTCTGCGGCGTCAGATATTCGGCGCGGGCATCCTGCACCGAGTGCGGCTGCGGCGCTGCTGAATCGGCTGTCGGCGCGTCGGGCGCAGCCTGCGCGGTCTGTACGGTTTTTGCATTGTCCTTGCCGCCTTCGGCACGCAGATACCAGCATTGCCGCTTGGTGGCGCGCTCGAGGCGATAATGCCAGTGCTGGCCCTGCGGCGCAGCGCCCTTTGGCGAGGCAAGGCAGTCGCTCGCGGCATTTGCCGTGCTCGTTGCCGTGGGCGCAGTCTGCGACACGGCGGCCAGCGGCGCACCTGCAATGATGCTGCCCGCAAGCGCGGATATGAACTTTGCGGTGCGGTTGCCCATCCTGGTCTCCCGGTTACGCATGACGCAACTCTTAACCAGCCCTTTCTCGTCAAAGACTTGGGTGGCAATGAGCCGCAAATCCGGAGAGGATGTGGCCTGAATTGGGCCTGCGCGCCGTTCGTTCCGCCCCGCAGCCAGGCTTTTTTGCTGTTATTGCTTGGTCGAGGTCCAGGTTCCGCCGCAGCCGTCGGAGCGTCGGAAGGTGCCGGAACCGCTGCGCGCTCCGAGGCGGCCGGCGCCCGTGAATGTCACACCCTCGCCTTGGCCGAACGTGCTGACCGATCCGCTTGGGCTGACGGTGCCGGTGACGCCCTGGCCGATGACCTTGCCCGAGGAGACCACGACCGCGCCGGACGTGGTGCCGCCGCAGCCGACGCTGACGACCATCCAGGCGCCGTCAAAACCGCCACCGCCGCCACCCCCACCGCCGCTTCGCCGCGACGACGCGCGTGGCTCCTCGGCCGGCTTGCTGCGTCGCGCCGAAGGCGCCGGTTCGGCCGAACGGTCAGAGCGCGAGCCGGACAGCGACTTCTCGTCATTGCCGATCGAGCCGCCGGCGCTGCCGGACTGCGCGATCGCGGACGATGAGGCGGAGGCGGTGAGCAGGAAGGCGAAAGCGAACGTCCGGGTGGCGGCATTGGGCATGAGCAAAAATCCAAAATGAAAATCGTATCAGCGGCCGGAGCCGTCGGCGCAGACGGATCCGATAATGCGGCAAGCTTTGCCAGCCTTTCCGCATTCGTCAAGCGCGGCGTCCCTGGCGCGCTGGACGCTGTCGCGCTGGACCAGCGACCAGGACTTGTCCGATATCGCGAAGGCGCCGCAGCTCTTGCCGTAAAAGGAAAGCTCGATCGGACATTTGGCGTCGGCGCAATTGCCGCGCGCGTCCGCCACCGCCGCGCGCCGCGAGGCGTGATTCCACGATATCCCCCATTTGCTGTCGTCGGGCCCGTAGACGATCGAGCCCCACGGCTTCAGATCCTCCATCTTGCGCATCCGCAGCAGCAGGCCTTCGGTCGGCTCACCCGTGGGCGCCATGGAAATCCGCTGCTGGAGTTTCGTGATCGCGCGGGTGAGTCCGTCGGCCGTGTCCGGGTCGAAATTGAGCTCGTAGAGCCGCTCGCTGAGCTCGCTCAGCAGGGCGGCATCACGCAAGGGGACGCGGTCGGGGTCGGCGCGCAGCCGCTCTGCCGGAAGCGGATCGGGCTGCATTGCGGCCACCTGCGGCGGTGCGGTTTGCGTCGGGGCCACGAAATAGAAGGTGCCGTCGATCGGCGAGGACGACACCCAGGGCTGCTGCGCGCCTGACGTGGCGCGCTTCACGGCGAGGCCGACCTGGTTGAAGGTCTGGAAGACGTCGAGACCCGCGGTCCGGACCGTCGCGGCCAGCGCCTTGGTGTAGGGGCTGTGGCCGTCGCTGCCGTCCTGCGCGACGTTGCCGGGCTGGGTCGCATAGGAGATCAGCGTGCCCTCGGGCGCGCGCATCTGCGCAAGGCCGCCATCTGACGACCGCAGGCCGCGTGAACCAAAGGGGTTGTTGCGGCAGGCGTCGAGGATCACGAGGTTGAGGCGCGTGCCCGATCCCTGCATCTGGCGCAGCACGAGGTTGACGTCGGTCATCTGGAAATCGACGTCGGCCTCGCGCGTCGGATTGGCACCGACCGGCACGAGATAGTTCGAGCCCGCGACCTGCACGCCGTGGCCGGCATAATAGAACAGCGCGACATCGGCACCTTGCACCTGCCGCCCGAAGCTCTGCACCGCGAGGTCCATCGCGCCCTTGTCGAGATCGAGCTGGGCGCGGCCACCGACCAGCGCGAAGCCGAGCAGTCCAAGCGTCTCCGCCATCAGGCTCGCGTCCCTGGACGGGTTGTCCAGCGGCGTGATGTTCTTGTAGGCGGAGTTGCCGACGACCAGCGCGACACGCTTCTCGGCCGATGCCGCTGCAACCGTGGCAACGAGCAGGGCCGCGGCCAGCATTGTCACCGTCAGGACGCGATTGAAAAAGCTCGCGCGCATCAAAATTCCCCAAAGCCAAATTCTTCAGAGTAATCGCGTCAATCTACCAGCTTGAGGCGCGGGCGAAAAGCGGTGCGACGTCCTGTACGGGGAGGGCCTGGGCGTATCAGCAGGGCTATGGCAGATGACAGCGGGAGGTTTCCGAAAGAGCTCGGCCTGCATGGTTCGAGACGCCCGCTTTGGCGGGCTCCTCACCATGAGGGT
>NZ_JALJRE010000009.1:0-306399 GCF_024519855.1 Bradyrhizobium sp. Bra78
CACCACCCCCCGCGGCCCGTCCGGCGCCGCCGCCGCCCCCACCGCCGCCGGCCGCCCCGAAGCCGCCTTCGCCGCCGCCGGCAGCAGCTCCGCAGCAGCGCGCGCCGACACCTCCGCCTCCGGCACCGCCCGCAGCACGCCCGGCTCCCGCACCGCCCGCCGCGGCCCCACAGCAGCACGCGCCCACGCCTCCGCCTCCGGCACCGCCCGCGGCACGCCCGGCTCCCACACCGCCGCCCGCCGCGGCTCCGCAGCAGCATGCGCCCACGCCTCCGCCGCCTCCGGCAGCGGGTCCTTCGGGACGGCCGGCGCCTGCGCCGACGGCAACGCCCACTCCGGCACCTGCTGCTCCCGCAGCGCGCCCGGCGACGCCTGCTGCCCCAACCGCCACGCCTGCGCCGACAGCAACCCCTGCGCCGACCGCAACGCCGGCTCCGGGCAGCACGCCGCCGACTGGCCGCCCCGGTGCACCGCCCCCTGGCGGACGTCCTGGCGCGCCTCCGGCGGCAGGGTCACCTGCTCCAGGCGCAACGCCCGCTCCGACCGCGACGCCTGCCCCTGGTGGCGCTCCGACGCCGCCACCCGGCCGTCCGGGTTCGGCTCCTGCGCCCGGCGCAACCCCGTCCCCGACTGCGACGCCGGCGCCCGGTGGCGCCGTGACACCGCCGCCGGGACGTCAGGGTGGCGTGCCTCCCGCGGGCGCCCCTGCTGCCGGAACCCCGCCAGCCCAGCCGCAGGCAGGCGTCCCGCCCCGGCCGCCGGCTCCTCCCGCCGGCGTCGCAGCCCCGAGCACCGTCTCCGGCTCGGCGGCCGCAACGCCGCCGCCCGGCAGAACGCAAAATGCTCCGCCGACGGTTGCGCCCGCTTTCCGCGCCGCGCCCACGACGACCACGCCCCTGCCGCCGGCGCCGCGTCCGCCGCAGCGTGACCTGACACCGATCGCGATCGGTGCGGGCGTGGTGGCCGGCGCCGTGATCGGCGCCACCATCGCCGACCTCCACAGCCAGCGGCGCGAGGCCGTCGAAGGCGGCCGCACCGTCTACACCGAGCCGGACCGCATCATCATCCGCGATCCGGGCGGGCAGACATACGTCCGCGGCAACGATCTCTATCGCTTCCGCTACGGCGCCCGCGACATCCGCACCGACACCGTCGGCGGCGACACCCGCACCGTCGTGATCCGTCCCGACGGCAGCGAGATCATCACCGTGGTCAGTCCGGACGGTCGGCTGCTGCGGCGAATCCGCAGGGACCCCCGCGGGCGCGAGATCGTCATCATCGACAACAGCTACCGCGATCCGCAGTCGATCGGCGGCTTCTATGTCGACGCGCCGCCTCCGGTGGTCAACATTCCCTACGATCGCTACATCGTCGACGCCCAGGAAGCGTCGCCGGATGTGATCTACCAGACCATGGTGGCACCGCCGGTGCAGCGGATCGACCGTCGCTACACGCTCGACGAAATCCGCTACAGCCCCAATGTTCGCATGCAGATGCCGAGCATCGACGTCAACACGATCAACTTCGAGACGGGATCGTGGACCATCCCGCCGGACCAGGCGGCGAAGCTCCAGTCGATCGCCGATGGTCTCAACCGTGCGATCCAGGCCAACCCGCGCGTGGTGTTCCTGATCGAAGGGCACACCGACGCGGTCGGCAACGACGTCGACAATCTGTCATTGTCGGACCGCCGTGCGCAGTCCGCGGCCGAATTGCTGACCCAGCAGTTCGGTGTGCCGGCTGAGAACCTGACGTCGCAGGGCTATGGCGAGCAGTACCTGAAGGAGCAGACGCAAGGGCCGAGCGTGATCAACCGGCGGGTCACCGTCCGCAACATCACGCCGCTGCTCAACGGCGGCCAGGCCTCGCTGCCGCCGCCCCCGCCCGGCACCGCGCCGCCGCGCTGAGGCGACACCCAAATGCAAAATGGCCGGGAGCGATCCCGGCCATTTTTGTTTTCGTTGCTGCGAGGAGCGAAGCGACGAAGCGATCCAGACTATCGCTGCGGAAAGATTCTGGATTGCTTCGCTTCGCTCGCAATGACGAATGAGGCAACAGTGCCGGCTACGGCTGGCCCTTGTCGTTCTCCAGCCTGAAGATCTGCGAGCCTTCGCTGCCCGAGAGCAGGCCCGTCTCCGTGTACAGCTTCAGCTTCGTGCGCGTGTCGGCGATGTCGAGATTGCGCATGGTGAGCTGGCCGATGCGGTCGGCCGGCGTGAAGGCGGCGTCCTCCACCTTCTCCATGCTGAGCCGCTCGGGCGCATAGGTCAGGTTGGGGCTCTCGGTGTTCAGGATCGAATAGTCGTTGCCGCGGCGCAGCTCGAGCGTCACCTCGCCGGTGACGGCGCGCGCGACCCAGCGCTGTGCGGTCTCCCGCAGCATCAGGGCCTGCGAGTCGAACCAGCGGCCCTGATAGAGCAGGCGTCCGAGGCGCATGCCGCTGATGCGGTATTGTTCGATGGTGTCCTCGTTGTGGATGCCGGTGACGAGGCGCTCATAGGCGATGTGCAACAAGGCCATGCCCGGCGCTTCATAGATGCCGCGGCTCTTGGCTTCGATGATGCGGTTCTCGATCTGGTCGCTCATGCCAAGGCCGTGGCGGCCGCCGATGGCGTTGGCTTCGAGGAACAGTGCGACGGGATCAGAGAAAGTCTGGCCGTTCAGCGCGACCGGCTGGCCTTCCTCGAAGCGCACCACGACCTTCTCGGCCTTGACGTTGCAGTCGTCGCGCCAGAACGGCACGCCCATGATCGGGTTGACGATCTTGATGCCGCTGTCGAGGCTTTCGAGATCCTTTGCCTCGTGCGTCGCGCCGAGCAGATTGCTGTCGGTCGAATAGGCCTTCTCGGCGCTCATCTTGTAGGCGAAGCCCTGCGCGGTCATGAACGCCGACATCTCGGCGCGGCCGCCGAGCTCGTCGATGAACTGCTGGTCGAGCCAGGGCTTGTAGATGCGCAGGCCCGGATTGGTCAGCAGGCCGTAGCGATAGAAGCGCTCGATGTCGTTGCCCTTGAAGGTCGAGCCGTCGCCCCAGATGTTGACGCCGTCTTCCTTCATCGCCGCGACCAGCATCGTGCCGGTGACGGCGCGCCCGAGCGGCGTGGTGTTGAAATAGGTGATGCCGCCGGTGGAGATGTGGAAGGCGCCGGACTGGATCGCGGCGATGCCTTCGTGGACTAGCTGCGTGCGGCAATCGACCAGCACGGCCTTCTCGGCACCGAACTCCTGCGCCTTGCGCGGGATCTCGTTGTAGTCGGCTTCATCGGGCTGGCCGAGATTGGCGGTATAGGCGTAGCAGCGCGCGCCCTTCTGCTTCATCCAGAGCAGCGCCGCGCTGGTGTCGAGGCCGCCCGAAAACGCGATGCCGACTTTCTCGCCCTTGGGCAGGCTTTTCAGGATCGTGGTCATGGGGCTTCCAATCGGGTCTCAAGGGGGCTGATGTCGTTTGCGAGTTGACCGCGCGAATATCAAATTTCGCACGCCTCGGCACGCATTTAATGGCTCAAATCGACGGCTCGGGGCCCGTCTTGCTGCCGAACAGGCGCTGGCGGAGCCGGTAGGCGGGCATGTTCAGGCGGGTCAGGGCGGCGTCGACCGCCTCGTCCGAAAATCGCGTCCGCGGCCAGCGGTAAATCAGCGCGTAGGCAAACCAGATCACGACGAAGGTGACGAAGCCGGCGATCGAGACATCGGTGAAGAAGTGGCCGCCGAAGGCCATGCGGAGCCCGCTGGTGACGGCACCGAAGACAACCGCACCGGCATAGGCGAGCGGCCGCCATGCCGGCGGCGCCAGCGCGGCGGGCGCCAGCGTCCAGAACGCGGTCGCGCCTTCGCCCGAAAAGAATGAACAATTGCGCGCGCAGTCGCCGCGCGGATCCCACCACGGCACGAACTGCTGGTCGCCGGCAAACTGCGTCACCACCACCGGACGCGGCCGGCCCCAATAGGTCTTGAAGGTGAGATTGGTCAAAATGCCCGCCGACAGGATGATGGTGACCAGCAGGAACACGATCGCGCGCCCCGACACCAACAAGGGACGATCGGGCCGGATCATCTTGACCACGAGCGCGACCAGCGGCGGCAGCACGAACGCCCAGGCAACCCACATCGCGGCGTCGCGCGCGAAGGCCGCCCAGTCGTTCAGCTTGAGCGGAAACGTCTTCGTCTCAGGGTCGAAAAACAGCGCGGCGAGCTTGAGATCGAGCTCGGGATAGAGGCCGAAGACGACGCCGATCACGAGCCACAGCGCCAGGGCGATGAAGAGTCCAGTCCGGTTCATGGCGCGCGGTTTAGCGGAGTGGGGCGGAGATGAAAACCCCGGGGAAGGTCAAGACAATCAGTGCGCATCCGGCCTTGAATTCGACGGCAGCGGCGGAGGTGGCTTGCGCGGCAGCGGCGGATTGCGCCAGGCGCCGGCGTTGCGGCCGGCGATCAGCCAGTAGACGACGCCCGCGACGATGCCCGCGCCCGTCATGATCTCCAGATGCCGCCGCACGACGCCCTCGAACTGCAAGGTATCGGAGTGGAAGGGAACGAGGCCGAGATAGCAGGCGAGCCCCACGAGGCCGCCGCCGACGGCATAGGCCAGCGCGCTGCGGATGTAGAGCGCCTCGGTGATCGCGACGATCACCGCCGCCGGCACCAGCGCAAAGCCCGAGACGAAGATGAAGCCGAAACCGAGCAGGACGTCGATCGTGCCCTCATCGACGGGACCGGCGCCCAGATCGGCGAACTCCGGAAACAGCAGCGCGACGACCACGATCATGCCGCCGACGAAACAGGCGGCGAGAAAGCCGATGAAGATGACGACGAGGCGGCCGATCAGGGACATGCTGGGAAAACTCACTGCCCGTCATTGCGAGCGAAGCGAAGCAATCCATCCTGTCTCTGCGGAAAGACGCTGGATTGCTTCGCTTCGCTCGCAATGACGAGGATGCGAGACTGCGTGCATTGTCTATCAGTCCGTCATCGCCATGGCGCGCAGCGTCTGGCGTTCGCGGGCCGAGAGCTTTTCGGTCTCCGACTTGAGCTGGCCGCAGGCGGCGAGGATGTCGCGGCCGCGCGGGGTGCGCACCGGCGAGGAATAGCCGGCGTTGAAGATATATTCGGAGAATTTTTCGATCTGGTCCCAGTCCGAGCATTCATAGGCCGTACCCGGCCAGGGATTGAACGGGATCAGGTTGATCTTGGCGTGAATGCCCTTGAGCATCTTCACCAGCAGCTTGGCATCGTCGAGCGAATCATTGACGCCCTTGAGCATCACATATTCGAAGGTGATGCGGCGCGCGTTCGAGGCGCCGGGATAATCGCGGCAGGCCTGCAGCAATTCCTTGATCGGATATTTGCGGTTGAGCGGCACCAGTTCGTTGCGAAGCTCGTCGCGCACCGCATGCAGCGAAATCGCGAGCATCACGCCGATCTCCTCGCCCGCGCGCACGATGTTCGGCACCACGCCCGAGGTCGACAGCGTGATGCGGCGACGGGAGATGCCGATGCCTTCATTGTCGCCGACGATCAGCAGCGCATCGCGCACCGCATCGAAATTGTAGAGTGGCTCACCCATGCCCATCATCACGATGTTGGTGACGCGGCGGGTGCCGTCCTCGCGATCGGCCCAGTCATTGAGGCGGTCGCGGGCGACCATGATCTGACCGACGATCTCGCCTGCGGTAAGGTTGCGCACCAGGCGCTGCGTGCCGGTGTGGCAGAAGGAGCAGTTCAGCGTGCAGCCGACCTGGGAGGAGACGCAGAGCGTGCCGCGATCGGTCTCGGGGATGTAGACGCACTCGACTTCATGCGCCTTCTCGACATTGTCGCCGCTCGGCAGACGCAGCAGCCATTTGCGGGTGCCGTCGTTGGAGATCTGCTCGGCCACGACTTCGGGCCGGTCGACGGTGAAGTGCTGCGCGAGCTCGGCGCGAATGCCCTTCGAGACCGACGTCATGTCGTCGAAATTCTGGGCGCCGCGGAAATACATCCAGTGCCAGAGCTGCTGCACGCGCATCTTGCGCTGCGCAGGCGCAACGCCGATTTCGTCGAGGCGATCGGCAAGCTCGGTGCGCGACAGGCCGATCAGAGACGGCTTGGCCGGCGGCACATAGGTTTCGAGCGGAGTCTTCTCCACCAGGATTGCGTTGTGCGGCTCGGTCGTCGGTTGCATTGAATGGACCTAATGGCTTGGTCGTTCCGGGATGGTCCTGATGACCAGACCCGGAACTTCGAGATTCCAGGCTCGATGCTGCGCATCGCCCCGGAATGACGGAAGAAATCTGGAACCGGCCTTATATAGCAACCGGAACCGCCGATTGCGACCGTGATACCGCCTGCAGCCTTAACGCCGGCAGTCCTATCGTCGGCAGTCTTACCGTCGGCAGTCCTGCGAGATCCGGTCCAGCGCCTGGGCGAGACCCTTCAGCGAGAAGGTATCGGTCGTCTCGGTCCCCTTGGCCGAGACGCCCTTGACCACGAGATCGGCGGATTTGCGCATGGCTTCGACCATCCGATCCTCCTCGGCCGCGTTCTTGATCCAGAGGCCGTCGCCCTGCGTGTACATGGCGAAGGCGGCGCCGCCGACCTCGGCCGAGGATTCCGAGCCCGGCTTCAGCGCGTAGCCGATCATGACCGAGACCTCGTTGTTGACCTTCTCCGCCGGCCGCGTCGAGACGAAGGCATAGGCGGGATCGCGCGGCCGATTCGGTGGATTGGTCTTCGACGACGAGGGCTTGGCCAGCGCGAAGCAGACCTTCTTGCCATTGGGCGCGGCCGAATAGGCGCCCCAGGTGCCGAACTGGCCGATCAGGGTCGGCTCGGCGCCGCCCGCAACCGCCGCGGGCGGGGCCACCGGCTTGCTCTCGGGCTTTGCGGCCGTCTTTCCGGTCGCATGGGCCGCCGGCGCGGCTGATTTCGGTGCAGGCTCTTTCGGTCCAGGCTTGGGCGCCGGTTGCGCCGTCTGCGCCCGCGCGGAATCGGTGATTCCCAAGGCCGCAACGCCAATCATCAAAGCTAAATTCAGCACCCGCCACATGCTGGAGTGGTTCCCTCAATATTGTGACTGGAAGATGGCCCGGCCGCGCGTTGTCCCCGCGGCAGGGATACCCGGGAAAGTCCAATTTGGGAAGGCAGTTAAGGAGGACGCAGCAGCTAGCTTTTGATGCGCGCAGCGCGCTGTTCGGCCCATTGCGCGTCGGTCCAGCGCAACAGGTCTTCGGCGCCGGAACTGCGCAAATGCGCGCCGCCGTCGATCACCACCATCTCGCCATTGATGTAGCCGGCGCCGTCCGAGACCAGGAAGCTGGCGAGGTCGGCGAGCTCGCCATGCTCGCCGGTGCGCCCCAGCGGGTTGCGCGCGGTCCAGCCCTCGTCACGGCCCTCGGGGCGGAGCTGCCCCGATGCCCCGGCGGTCGGGAACGGTCCCGGCGCGATCGCGACGGTACGGATTCCCTTCGGGCCCCACTCGACCGCGAGACTTTTGGTCATCGCCAGCACCGCCGACTTCGCCATCGCCGACGGCACGGTGAAGGCGCGACCGGTGATGGTCGAGGTCGAGAGGATCGAGAGCACGACGCCGCCATGCCTGGCTTCAATCCAGCGCTTGCCGGCGGCGAGCGTGCAATACATCGCACCGTGCAGCGTCGGCGCCAGGATCGCATCGGCGGCGCGGAACGACAGATGTTCGCTCTGCGCGATGAAGGTCGCGGCGGCATTGTTGACGAGAATATCCAGCGGTGCCTCGCGCCAGATCGCGTCCATCATCGCATCGACGGCGGCGCCATCGCGAATGTCGCAGGCGATCGCCGTGACCTTGCCGCCGGTCTGCGCGCGCATCTCGCTCGCAGCCGCATCGAGCCGATCGAGCCTGCGGCCGCAGATCACGAGCTCGGCGCCAAGCGTGAGGAAGCGGCGCGCCATCGCAGCACCGAGACCCGAGCCGCCACCGGTGACGAGGATGCGCTTGTCCTTGAGCAGGCCTGTTTCAAACATCGTTTGAATCCTTGTTCTTCTTGTTTCGTCATTGCGAGGATAGGCCCTCGCGCTGCCTGAGACAAAGAAACCGGATTGTCGGCCGTGCCTAAATCCGGCAGAAACGATCCAACTTATAATTCCACCTCGAAACGCCCCAAGGTGCCGCCATGAAAGCCATCCTCTGCTCGCAATATTGCCAGCCCGACGATCTCGTGCTCGCGGACGTACCGGATCCGGTGGCAGGTCCCGGCGAAGCGGTGATCGCGATCAAGTCCGCGGCGCTGAACTTCTTCGACCTGCTGATGATCCAGGGCAAGTACCAGATCAAGCCGCCGTTCCCGTTCTCACCGGCCGCGGAAGTCGCCGGCGTGATCGAGAGCATCGGCCCCGGCGTGACGGATCTGAAGGTCGGCGATCGTGTCGTCGCGTCCTGCGGCCACAACGGCGCGCGCGAAAAGATCGCGCTGCCGGCGGCATCGATCGTGAAGATTCCCGACAATCTCGACTTTGACCGCGCGGCCGGCATCATCATCATCTACGGCACCGCGCTGCATGCGCTGGAAGACCGCGCCAGCCCGAAACCGGGCGAGACGCTCGCGGTGCTGGGCGCCGCCGGCGGCACCGGCCTTGCAGCCTGCGAGCTCGGCAAGCTGATGGGCCTGAAGGTGATCGCCTGCGCCTCGTCGGACGAGAAGCTCGAATTCGCCAAAGCGCATGGCGCCGAGCTGACGCTGAACTACGGCAAGGAAGATTTGAAGGAAGGCTTGCGAAAACTCACCGGCGGCAAGGGCGTCGACATCATCTTCGATCCGGTCGGTGGTGCGTATGCCGAGCAGGCGCTGCGCTCGATCGCCTGGGAAGGCCGTTTCCTCGTGATCGGCTTCGCCGCCGGCGACATTCCGAAGATGCCGCTGAACCTCGCGCTGTTGAAGGGCTGCGACATCCGCGGCGTGTTCTGGGGCGCCTGGACCCGGCTCAATCCGGCCAAGAACCGCGCCAATCTCGAGAAGCTGGTGAAGTGGACGGCGGAAGGAAAGATCTCCTCGCATGTCGACCGCACCTTCCCGCTGGCGCAGACCGCCGACGCCCTGAAGGTGCTGGCGGGACGTCAGGCCATGGGCAAGGTGATCCTGCATCCGTGAGGATGCAGGGCGTATAGCAAACTCCTCTACGGGTCGGCCTGGCTTTCGCCAGGACGACGTTGGAGTGCAAGTAGCGCACTGCTACTGCGCTTCCCCCTCACCCAGCCCACGCTTCAAAACAGCACGCGCAGCCTCACGATGTTCCGTCGTGATATGGCCGGCGACCATGCGGATGGCGGTGGCGAGCACGGCGGCGTCGTCGGTGAAGCCGAGGATCGGCATCACGTCGGGAACGAAGTCGAACGGCAGAATGAAATAGGCGATCGCCCCGAGCAGCGAGGCCTGGACGTGGCGCGGCGTCTGCCGGTCGAACGCGCAGTAATAGGCGGCGAGCAGGTCTTCGGCGAACGGCAGATGCGCGGCAACGCGCTTCAGCTTGCGCC
Organism: Bradyrhizobium sp. Bra78; assembly: GCF_024519855.1. NCBI lineage: Bacteria > Pseudomonadati > Pseudomonadota > Alphaproteobacteria > Hyphomicrobiales > Nitrobacteraceae > Bradyrhizobium > Bradyrhizobium sp. Bra78. The sequence continues at coordinate 9,488 of NZ_JALJRE010000009.1, forward strand.
AGAAGCGGCGGCGTACGCCCTCGCGATCTTCCGCGAGCCGGTCGGCCGGCTCGAAACCGACGCTGTGTTCGGCAGCCATGTTCGGAAAACTCCCGGTTCAGCAAGGGGAGGCAGATCGCCGCATCCCGTGCTGACCACAAGATAAGGATGCCCCCGGTCGCTGCAAGACGTCAGCCTGGTGTCAGCCTGGCGATCGCGTTCATCGTCTTGGCCAGCTCGATGTCGAGCGCGGTGACGCCGCCGGCATCATGGGTCGACAGCACCACCTCCACCGTCTTGTAGACGTTACGCCATTCGGGGTGGTGGTCCATCTTCTCGGCGACCAGCGCGGCCCTGGTCATGAAGCCGAACGCCTCGTTGAAGTCCTTGAAGACAAAGGTCTTCGCGATCGCGTCGCGACCCTCGATCTCGGTCCAGCCCGATAGTCCTCCGATCGCCTGCCTGCGCGCCTCCGCCGAAAGCCGTTCTGCCATCCTCGCCTCCTTGCTTCAGGGGAACTTTACCCTAACTCCGTGCTGACACCCCGGGTTCATCCGGGATTTGCTCCATCCGCTAACCATGACGGAGATGTAACCCCGCTGGACAAGAAATTTGCTACACTTGCGGGTGTAAATCGCCGGCCAAGATGAAACTGAGCCTCAAGCGACTGTTCGGGAGATCGATGACCGGGGGATTGGACCTGGCCGAAGCGCCCAACCCGCCTTCGCCGCGATCAGCGGCGCGGAAGACGGCGCTCGTGACTCTCGCACTGGTGCTTGCGATCGTCGGAGCGCTGGCCGGCGGCTATTATTTCGCGATGCGTCCGGTGACGCTGAAGATCGCGGTCGGTCCCGCCAACAGCGATGACCTCAAGGTCGTGCAGGCGTTGACGCAGGCCTTCGCGCAGAGCAAGAGCCAGGTGCGGCTGCGCCCGATCCAGACCGACGGCGCCACCGCCAGCGCCGAAGCGCTCGCGGAAGGCAAGGCCGACCTCGCCATCGTGCGCGGCGACGTCGACGTGCCGAAGAACGCGCAAGCGGTCGCAATCCTGCGCAAGAACGTCGTGGTGCTGTGGTCCGTGCCCGGCAAGGGCAAGAAGAAGGGCGCGAAGATCACCAAGATCACGCAGCTCGCCGGCCATCGCGTCGGCGTGGTCGGCCGCACCCAGGCCAACGTCAACCTGCTCAAGGTGATCCTCCAGCAATACGGCGTCGATCCCGCCAAGGTCGAGATCATTCAGTTCCCGGCCAATGAAGCCGCCGAGGCGATCAAGGCCCAGAAGGCCGATGCCTATCTCGCGGCCGGCCCCGTCAACAGCAAGATCACGTCGGATGCGATCGCCGCATCCGCCAAGGATTTCGGCACGCCGGCCTTCCTCGCGATCGATTCGGCGGATGCGATCGCACAGAATCATCCGGTCTATGAAGCATCGGAGATTCCCGCCGGCACCTATGGCGGCTCGCCCTCTCGTCCGGACGACGAGGTCAAGACCATCAGCTTCGCGCACCACATCGTGGCGCGGAAGGCCGTGTCCGAAACCACCATCGCGGCGTTCACGCGCCAGCTTTTCGCGGTCCGCCAGCAATTGGTAACGGAATTCCCGCTGACGGCAAAGATCGAAACGCCCGACACCGACAAGGATGCGGTGATCCCCGCGCATCCGGGCGCGGCCGCCTTCGTCGACGGCGAGGAGAAGACCTTCCTCGACAAATACAGCGATTACATCTGGTGGACCCTGATGGCGCTCTCCGCCATGGGCTCGCTCGGCGCCTGGTTTGCGGGCTATCTGAAGAAGGACGAGCGCGACAACAACAGCCATCTGCGCGAGCGGCTGCTCGACATGATCCCCGCCGCACGGAAGAGCGAGACCACCGAAGATCTCGACCAGATGCAGACCGAGGCCGACGAGATCCTGCGTGACACGCTGCGCTGCTACGACCACGGCGCGATCGAGGAAGGCGCCCTCACTGCCTTCAACATCGCGCTCGACCAGTTCCACGCCGCTGTCGCCGACCGCAAGGCGGTGCTGTACAGCCAGCCGCAGAGCCCGCAACGCGCAGGCCCGCAGTTCAGGGCCGCCGGCAACGGGTAGACGCCTGCGCGCGTAATCGCTGCGTCACATTGCCTCAATATAGCATCGGACTTCACCGTTGCGGCCGCCGGGGCGGCCGTCTCCACGCGATCGAGACCGTCCCATGAACATCAAATTCTCCCGCCGCCGTTTCCTGACGACCAGCGCCGGCGCGCTTGGCGCGGTCGCAATGCCCTATCTCTCCCGCGCGGCCGACCGGCCGGCCGTGACCCACGGCGTGCAGTCGGGCGACGTCACCGTCGACGGCGGCGTGGTCTGGGCGCGCGCCGATCGTCCGTCGCAGATGCTGGTCGAGGTGGCAACGACGGAATCGTTCAAGGACGCCCGCGCGCTGCCGCCGATCGCGGCGCTGCCCGAGAGCGACTTTACCGCAAAGATGCTGATCGAAAACCTGCCGGGCGGACAGGATATCTTTTACCGCGTTCGTTTTCGCGATCTCTCGCACACCGCGGTGGAAGGCGAGCCGGTGATCGGCCGCTTTCGTACCGCGCCGGCCGACCGCCGCGATGTCAGCTTCGTCTGGGGCGGCGACGTCGCCGGCCAGGGTTGGGGCATCAATCCCGATGACGGCGGCATGGTCACCTTCGCCGCGATGCGCAAGCACAAGCCGGATTTCTTCCTGCATTCCGGCGACACCATCTATGCCGACGGTCCGATCCAGTCCGAGGTGAAGCTCGCCGACGGCAAGATCTGGAAGAACGTCACGATTCCGGAAAAGGCCAAGGTTGCAGAGACGCTGGACGAGTACCGCGCCGCGCACAAATACAATCTGATCGACGACAATGTCCGCGCCTTCAATGCCGAAGTGCCGATCTTCGTTCAATGGGACGACCACGAGGTGACCAACAACTGGTCGCTGTCGAAGGAGCTGCCCGCGACCTACAAGGTGCGCGACATCTCGCTACTGGCGGCCCGCGCGGGCCGCGCCTTCCACGAGATGTATCCGATGCGCGAAAGCATCAATGAGCCCGGCCGGGTCTATCGCCAGATCTCGTACGGCCCGCATCTCGACGTGTTCGTGCTCGACGAGCGCAGCTATCGCGGCCCCAACGGCGCCAATCTCGAAGCCGCTTACGGGCCGGCCAGCTACTTCCTCGGCCCGGACCAGATGGCCTGGCTCAAGCGCGGCCTTTTGAATTCCCGCGCGACCTGGAAGGTGATCGCCTCCGACATGCCGCTCAGCCTCGTCGTCGCGGACACGCCGAAGGGCGGCTCGGAAGCGTTCGCGCAAGGCGACGGCCCGGTGCGCGGCCGCGAGTTCGAGATCGCCGACATCCTGCGCTTCATCAAGATGGCGCCGATCAGCAACACGGTGTGGCTGACTGCGGACGTGCACTACGCCGCCGCGCATTATTACGATCCGAACAAGGCGCAATTCCAGGAGTTCGAGCCGTTCTGGGAATTCGTCTCGGGACCGCTGCATGCGGGCACCTTCGGTCCGAACGCGCTCGACAACACCTTTGGGCCCGAGGTGCGCTTCGTCAAGGCGCCGGACAAGGACAGCCAGAACCTGCCGCCATCGGCCGGCATGCAGTTCTTCGGTCACGTCAAGATCGACGGCGCCTCCGGCCGGATGACGGTGACCTTGCGCGACCGCGCCGACGTCGCGCTGTGGTCGACCACGCTCGATCCGAAGCAGGCCTGACGCCGCATCGCTAATCGGCCGCGCGGACCTGGAGCGCGGCCTCGAGCGCGTCGGTCGAACACGGCTTCTGCAGGCGCGGCTGGCTGACGAATTCCGGCGGAATGCGTGCATCGGCGCCGTAACCGGTGACGAAGACGAACGGAATCTTCAAGGAAGCCAGCCGCTCGGCGATCGCAAAGCTCTTCTCCCGGATCAGTTCGACGTCGAGCAGCGCGAAATCCGGCGCACGCTTCGCGATGGCGTCCAGCGCCTGGCTGACCGAACCGACGGTCCGCACGCCCTTGACCCCGAATCCGAGCAGCCGATCCTCGAAATCGATCGCGATGATCGGATCGTCCTCGACGATCAGGACATCGGCCGGCCAGGCTCGGTCATCGGAAAGTGCGGGTGTCATGATCTCATCTTGAATTTGGAGGTTTTCTGATCGGGACAGCCGCACCACGACGCCTCACCTAGCGCATCGAAGGGTTCCTGGAACGAAACCCACCACATCATAGTTCTCCAGTCTGTCCACTTGTGCACACAAGCGCCGGGCGGAACCCGCTATGTAAGAGGAAGGATGGGGAATTCACGATGGATGCGCGGATCGGTAGGGCAGCCGAGGTCGAGAGCCGGCCGGCAAACAATCTCCTGAGGCGCCTGAGCCAGGCCGACTACGCCCTGCTCGGGCCTCACGTGGCGGTCGAGGATTCCGCGGCGAGCGAGCTGCTGTACAACCCCGGCGACGACGTTCAGGTGGTCCACTTCCCCTGCGGACCGTCGCTCGCGACCTTTCTCGTCCCCAATGAGGACGGCCGCGACGTCGAGACCATCCTGGTCGGCCGCGAGGGCGCGGTGGGCGGCATCGTCAGCGAGGGGTTTCTGCCGGCCTACACCCGGATCTGCGTGAAGTTCGGCGGGCCGTTTGCGCGCATTCACGTCGGCAAGCTGGAAGCGGCCAAGCTGCGCTCGGCGTCGCTGCGCAATGTCTTTGCCCGCTATGCCGATTGCTTGCTGGCACAGATCTTCCAGTCGACGGCCTGCAACGCCATTCACTCGATCGAGCAACGTACCGCCAAATGGATCCTGGCGGCGATGGAGCGGACCGGCGACGAGAACAGCGTGCCGCTGACGCACGAACAGCTCGCGACGCTGCTCGGCGTCGGCCGCAGCTATGCCAGCCGCGTGCTCCAATCGTTCAAGGCGGAAGGCGTGCTCGACACGCGGCGCGGATCGATCCTGGTCCGCAACCGCGACGGCCTGCGCCTGCGCGCCTGCCTGTGCAACGACGCCGTGAAGATGCACTTCGAGGAGGTGCTGCGCGGGGTCTATCCGACCGAGGAAACGCGCGACGCAGGGTAATCGCTCCACCCTGCTCTCCCGATAGATCCGCCCCCGGGGAGGAGGTCGGCGTGCGACGCCGTGGTCGCCGTGCTATGCTCATCCCGCATGAGCGGGGCTTTCCTTCACACTCTCTTCGATGTCGCGGCGTGGCTTGCCGCCGCCGCGGCGCTCTACTGGCTGGCGCGACGGGGCTTGCGGTTTCCGGCGCAATCCTTCGAGCTGCCCTACGTCGCCGTGCTGGTGTTCGGTGCGGGCCTCGGCGCCTACCTGTTCGGCTCCGCCAATCTGTGGCTGTCGGGCCAGAGCGGCATTGCGCGCTCGGTGGAAGGTGCGCTCGCCGGCGGCATCGTGGCGATCGAACTCTACAAATGGTCCGCGGGGATCACCGTGCGAACCGGCGCGCGGTTTGCGCTGCCGCTGGCGCTCGGCATCGCGATTGGCCGGCTCGGCTGCTATTTCGCCGGCCTCGACGATTTCACCTACGGCACGCCGACGGCATTACCCTGGGGCCATGATTTCGGCGACGGCGTCCCGCGCCATCCCGTGCAACTCTACGAGAGCGCCGCAATGGCCGTATTCGCGCTGCTCTATGTGCTGGCGGTGTTGAACCGGAACGCGTTTGTGATCACCAATGGTTTCTACCTCGTCCTGGCCTATTATGGAGCGCAGCGATTCCTGTGGGAATTCCTCAAGCCCTATGGCCCGCTGATCGGCCCCTTCACGCTGTTTCACCTGCTGTCGATGTCCATCCTGCTCTACGCCGCAATCATGCTGGCGACGGCGCCCAAAGCGAGATCCATGCATGAACGCGCCGTTGCGTAAGTCGCGTCCCTACGTCTTCTGGGGCCAGACGCAGTCACTTTGCGAGACCTGCCTGAAGCTGGTGCCGGCCAAGATCCAGATCCTCGACAACGAGGTCTGGTACGAGAAGCGCTGCAACGAGCATGGCGTCCAGTCGACGCTGGTATCGACGGATGCCGCCTATTGGCGCCTGTGCAAGGAGTTCATCAAGCCGGGCGACCGGCCGCTGCAATTCCAGCAGCGCACGGAATTCGGCTGTCCCTATGATTGCGGGCTGTGTGCCGATCACGAGCAGCATTCCTGCCTGGCGCTGATCGAGATCACCGAGCACTGCAACCTCACCTGCCCGGTCTGCTTCGCGGAATCCTCGCCTGCGCGAACCCAGTTCACCCCGCTCGCCACCGTCGAGACGATGCTGGACGCACTGGTCGCCAGCGAAGGCGAGCCGGATCTGGTGCAGATCTCGGGCGGCGAGCCGACGCTGCATCCGGATTTCTTCGAGATCCTCGATGCCGTCCGTGCCCGCCCGATCCGCCACGTCATGATCAACACCAACGGCCTGCGCATCGCCCGCGAAAAGGATTTCGTGGCGCGGCTCGCCGAGAACAAGCGCGGGCTCGAGGTCTATCTCCAGTTCGATTCGCTCGAACGCGATGCGTTGATCAATCTGCGCGGCGCGGATTTGCGCAAGATCCGCCAGCAGGCGCTGGAAAATCTCGAGCATTTTGGCGTATCGACCACGCTGGTGGCCACCATCAAGCGCGGCGTCAACGATGCCGAGATCGGCGACATCGTTCGTCACGCGCTGACCTGGAAATGCGTGCGCGGCGTAACGTTGCAGCCGGTGCAGGACGCCGGCCGCAACGAGAATTTCGACAAGAACACCGACCGCATCATGCTGTCCGATATCCGCAAGCGCGTGGTCGAAACTGGCGTGTTCGGCGACAAGGACATGATTCCCCTACCCTGCAACCCCGAAAGCATCTCGATCGGCTACGGCCTGCGCAATGGCGAAAAGGTGCTGCCGCTGACCTCGCTGATCCCGCAGGAGCAACTCGTCGCATTGTTGCCCAATACGATCAGCCCGGAGAAGCATCCGGCGCTGCGGGAGAAATTCATCGATCTGTTTTCGCTATCCTCGGGACCGCTGAACACGAGCGAACGCGTCTGCGAATTGCTGTGCTGCCTGCCGAGCTTCGAGGTGCCGGAAGGCCTCACTTACGAGAACGTCTTCCGCGTCACCATTGTGCAGTTTCTCGATCGCTTCAATTTCTGCGTGGGCAACGTCAAGCGCAGCTGCATCCATTTCGTGACGCCGCAGGGCGCGATCATTCCCTTCGACACCTACAATCTGTTCTACCGCAACGGGAAGATCGACAGCATCCGAGCCGCACTGGCCGGGCAGACTTATCGGGAAGCAAGGCAGAAGGAGGAGGTGCCGCGGTGAGCGACGAGGGACCCATGAGCGATTCCAACCGCATGCCACCGGCACCGCCTCCGCCTCCGACCGCGCCGCGCAGCGGCTGCCTGACCGCGCTGATGGCGATCTTCGGGATCATGCTGCTGCTGCCCGGTGTCTGCGCGCTGTTGTTCGGCGGAATTTCAATATCCGACAGCGGCCGGATCGATTCCGATATCGCGCCCCTGATCTTCCTGGGCCTGGTCGTGGGGCTGGGCGGGGTCGCCCTGATCTGGGCCGCCATCAAGGGCCGGCGCGTCTGAGCCGGGCTTTTCGCCTAACCCCCGGGAATCCCCAGACAAAATTCAGTCAACCAAGGCCCAAAGAACGCATTGTTTTTTGGCGGTTTTTGCCTATATTGCGCCGCAACGCATAGGGTGCCCGGTCGATATGGCCGGGTTTCCTTTTTGGGCGGAAAGCGCCCCGTTTCCAGTCTTCCAGCGTTGTTTCGAGAAGAGGTCCCGGTCTGACCGGCGAGATCGCGCTTAACCCATTGTCCGACTGCAAAGAAGCCCACTCATGAACCTTCGCAACATCGCCATCATCGCCCACGTCGACCACGGCAAGACGACCCTCGTCGACCGCCTCCTCCAGCAATCCGGCACCTATCGCGAGAACCAGAAGGTGACCGAGCGCGCCATGGACTCCAACGATCTAGAGCGCGAGCGCGGCATCACCATCCTGGCCAAGGCGGCCTCGGTGCAGTGGAAGGACACCCGCATCAACATCGTCGACACCCCCGGCCACGCCGATTTCGGCGGTGAGGTCGAGCGCATCCTGAACATGGTGGACGGCGCGCTGGTGCTGGTGGACGCCGCCGAAGGCCCGCTGCCGCAGACCAAATTCGTGGTCTCCAAGGCGCTCAAGGTCGGTCTGAAGCCGATCGTCGTCATCAACAAGGTCGACCGCCCCGACGCGCGAGCGACCGAAGTCATCAACGAGGTGTTCGACCTGTTCGCGGCGCTCGACGCCAGCGAGGAACAGCTCGACTTCCCGATCCTCTACGGATCGGCCAAGCAGGGCTGGATGGCCGAGAGCCCGGATGGATCTCAGGAAGCCGGCATGCAGCCGCTGTTCGACCTGATCGTGCGCCATGTCGCGCCGCCGACCGTCGAAGAAGGCCCGTTCCGCATGATCGGCACCATTCTGGAAGCCAACCCCTATCTCGGGCGCATCATCACCGGCCGCATCTCCTCAGGCTCGATCAAGCCGAACCAGGCCGTGAAGGTGCTGGGCGCCGACGGCAAGACGATCGAGCAGGGCCGCATCACCAAGATCCTCGCCTTCCGCGGCATCGAGCGCACTCCTCTCGAGGAAGCCGACGCAGGCGACATCGTCGCGATCGCCGGCCTGACCAAGGGCACGGTCGCCGACACCTTCTGCGATCCGTCGGTCGATACGCCGCTCGTGGCGCAGCCGATCGACCCGCCGACCGTGTCGATGTCCTTCATCGTCAACAACTCGCCGCTCGCCGGCACCGAAGGCGACAAGGTGACCAGCCGTATGATCCGCGACCGCCTGCTGCGCGAGTCCGAAGGCAACGTCGCGCTGCGCGTGGTTGAAGCCTCCGACAAGGACGCCATGGAAGTCTCGGGCCGCGGCGAATTGCAGCTCGCGATCCTGATCGAGACCATGCGCCGCGAGGGCTTCGAGCTCTCGGTGTCACGTCCGCGCGTCGTGTTCCAGAAGGACGAGGCCACCGGCGCCACCCTGGAGCCGATTGAGGAGGTCGTCATCGACGTCGACGAGGAGCATTCCGGCGTCGTCGTGCAGAAGATGAGCGAGCGCAAGTCCGAGCTGATCGAGATGAAGCCGTCCGGCGGCAACCGCCTGCGGCTGGTGTTCTACGCGCCGACCCGCGGCTTGATCGGCTACCAGGGCGAACTGCTCACCGACACCCGCGGCACCGCGATCATGAACCGCCTGTTCCACGGCTATGCGCCGTACAAGGGCGAGATCCAGGGCCGCCGCAACGGCGTCTTGATCTCCAACGACCAGGGCGAGGCCGTGGCCTACGCCATGTTCAAGCTGGAAGATCGCGGCCCGATGATGATCGAGCCGGGCTGGAAGGTCTACAAGGGCATGATCGTCGGCGAGCACACCCGCGACAACGACCTCGAGATCAACGTGCTCAAGGGCAAGCAGCTCACCAACATCCGCACGACCTCCAAGGACGAAGCCGTGCGCCTGACCCCGCCGATCCGCATGACGCTGGAAAAGGCGCTGGCCTATATCGAGGACGACGAGTTGGTCGAGATCACGCCGAAGTCGATCCGCCTGCGCAAGCGGCACCTCGACCCGAACGAGCGCAAGCGCGCGGAAAAATCCAAGGAAGCGGTGGCGTAAGCCACTCTTGTGTCCCGGACGCAGCGTAGCGCGTCCGGGACACAATAGCTGCACGCCTCTCCGGCTTCAGCACATCCGGCGAACGTGCTAGAGCCCGGTCATGAGCTCCCTGCCCTCCTCCGTCGATGTCGCGATCATCGGCGCCGGCGCCGCCGGCCTCGGTGCGGCACATGCCCTGCAAAGCTCCGGCCTCTCCGTGGTGGTGCTGGAAGCGCGCAACCGCCTCGGCGGGCGCGCCTGGACGGTGCAGGCCTCGCCCGAGGTCACGTTCGACGTCGGCTGCGGCTGGCTGCATTCGGCGGACCGGAACTCCTTCGTCGGAATCGCAAAGCAGCTCGGTTTCGAGGTCAACAAGGACCTGCCGCCTTGGCGCGACCGTGCCTTCGGCAACGCATTTCCGCAAAGCCAGCGCGACGATTTCATGCGCGCCATGGAGGCGTTCTACGAGCGTCTCTGGCAGGCCGCGCAAAACGGCAAGGACGAACCCGCGAGCGTGAGCCTGGAGCCCGGCAATCGCTGGAATCCCATGATCGACGCGGTCTCGACCTACATCAACGGCTGCGAACTGAAGGACATGTCGACGCTCGACTGGGACGCCTATGAGGACAGCGACCTCAATTGGCGCGTCCGCCGCGGCTATGGCGCGTTGATCGCGGCCTATGGCGCCCCCTGCCCGGTGGCGCTGACCTGCGAGGTGACGCTGATCGATCATTCCGGCCGGCGCATCCGCATCGAGACGTCGCGGGGCACGCTGACCGCTGACAAGGTGATCGTCACCGTGCCGACCAATCTCATCGCCGATCAAGCGATCCGCTTCTCGCCCGCCTTGCCCGCCAAGGTCGATGCCGCAGCCGGCCTGCCGCTCGGCGTCGACGACAAGGTGACGCTGGCGCTCGGCGATGCCGAAGCCTTCCCGATTGAAGGCAATCTGCGCGGCGCCACCATGCGCACCGAGATGGGCACCTACCACATCCGCCCGTTCGGACAGCCCTGCATCGAAGGTTTTTTCGGCGGCAGCTTTGCCCGGGCGCTGGAAGACGCCGGCAACGGCGCCATCGCCGCGCAAAGCATCGACGAGATCGCGGGCTTCCTCGGCAACGACATCAGGCGAAAGCTCAAGCCGCTGTACGAATCGCGCTGGGCACATGATCCCTTCGCAAGAGGCTCCTACTCGCACGCGCTGCCAGGCCACGCCGGCGACCGCGCCGTGCTGGCGGCGCCGGTGGACGGGCGGCTGTTCTTTGCCGGAGAAGCAACGTCGCCGAATTTCTTCACGACGGCGCACGGGGCCCGGGACAGCGGCGAGCGGGCTGCGAAGGAAGTGCTGGGGGTTCTGGGCAAGCCGTAACCACGAACTCCATCATTGCGAGCGAGCTACTCGATCACCCGCGCCCGCAAAGCCGCGTCCGGCACGAAGCACGAATCATACTTCCCGAAGATGCGATAGCGATTGCGCGCGACGAGGTTGTAGACCAGGTCCCGCAGCGGCTTGGGCACGGCGAACAACGCTCGCGTCCAGCCCAAGCCGGGAAGCTGCGACAGCACTGTCAGCGCAGCGTCCGACTTCATGAACACCGCGCCGCCATGGACCACGGCATTGGTGTCGGGGTCCTCAGGGTCGATGCCGAATGACCGCGCGAGTTGGATCCCATATTCCGACTGGATCGGCGTGAAGCGAAATCGCCTCGCGGTGTCGCGCGCCGCGACGAAGCGGACCCAGCGCGAGCAGAAGATGCAAACGCCGTCGAACAGGATCACGTCGTCGTCGGGCCATTTTCCCATCAGCGATTATCCAGCATCAGGAGCGCTACAAACATCAGCACGATCGCCGGTCCCGTCTTCACCAGCGCGCCGAGCGGCTCGATCCACAGGTCGGGCGTGAGGATCGCCGCGCCGAACATATAGCCGAGCGAAGCGAAAATGCCTGCGATCAGGCCGATCGCCGCGGTGCGGCGGAAGGCGATCAGGACGCCGATGCTCATGTCCATGAGGCTGGTACCGATGGTGACGGGATCGACCAGCGCGGATGGAAAATTGTGCGCGATCAGGATGCCGGCGGCGGCGCGGTAAGAAACGAATAGCGCGATGAAGCCGGAGACGAGCCAGAACGTGACCAGGCTCGCGAAGATCAGCGCCTTCACCAAAAACAGCCGCGCGAACCATTTGTCCTGAATGGTTGCCGGATGGCGCCCGACCGTCTCAGCCAGTGTCTTCGGCTTGATGCCCGTGGCGGCAATCCACGCCGAGGGATCACCACGCACGCCGCGGCGCAGCTCGGCGATGGCGGTGGTGCGCATCGGCGCCATCCAGCCGAGATAGCTGGCGAGATCGCCGATTTTGGCGCCGAGATCGAGCATGAACGACGGCATCGCGACGCGCGGCCAGCCGGCGGTACCGAACGCGTGTCGAAACTGCTCGATGACACCAGCCATGGTGATCGGCTCGGCCTGCATCAGGTCCCAGCTCACGGACTTCACCGATGCGTCGTCGATATCGCGCGCAGCAAGCCAGGCGATGGCGGCGACGATATCCTCGATGGCGACGGGCTGGAACGGCGTCGCCATCTCCGCACTCGGCAAGTCGATGGGAAAGGCGGCGAGCGCCCGGAGCATCGCGCTGCCGCCATAGGCGGACGGGGCGACCACGAAGCCGGGCCGCAAAATGGTGTGGGGAATGCCGGAGGCCGCGATCAGACGTTCGGCCTCGCGCTTGGTGGTCGCGAAGGCGGTGCGATCCTCGCTCGCGTTTCCGGGAATCGAGATGTGCACCAGCCGGATCGCGCGGCCGCTGTCGCCGATGGACTGGAGCAGGCGCGCGACGAAATCGCTATGCACGGCATTGGTATCGCTGCCGGGACCGTCCTGGAGCACGCCGAGGCAGTTCACGACGACATCGACCGCGTGCTCGCCAAGGAGACGCGTCAGAGCCGCCGCATCGAGCGAGAGGATCGGCAGCTCGATGTCCAGCGCGCTCATTGTCTGCGCGACCGACAGGCGGCGCGCCACACCGGCAACGCGAAAGCCGCGCGCGCGAAGATCGTCGGTGACGAAGCGGCCGATCAGGCCGGAGGCGCCGAGCACGAGAATGGTTCGCCGGCTCATGACCTTCCTCAAAACGGTTTTGCGATCATCAGCCAGAGGATCAGCATCGTTGCGCCGAAGCCGGGCAAGCCGAATGCGAACCAGCGGCGGAACAGCACGACATAGCGCGCCGGGAGCGCGCAGCGCTGCTCGGCCGCCGTCCGCGCGAGATCGCGCATCTCGATCTGCATGAAGACGACGGGAATCCAGAACAGGCCCGCGATCGCGTACAGCACCAGCGAGGCCAGCAGCCAGCGTTCCGTGATCGAGGTCGCCGAGAGCAGCATCAGCAAGCCGCCCGTGATCGGTTGCAGGATCACGGCCGACAGCGTGAAGATCGCATCCGCGACCACCACGACCGAAGCGGTGCGCGCGATGAACGCCACGTCGTTCGTGCGATGCGCCATCAGCATGAAGAAGGCGATGCCGGTTCCGGTGCCGAGGATGACGATGGCGCCGAGCAGGTGCAGGTATTTGACCAGGAAATACAGCGTCATGGCGTCCTGGTCGCCGCGGGTTTGAGCTGGTTCAGCGCGCGCGCGAGCTCGCCGCTTGAGGCTTTGACGCCCGCCTCGGTCTCGATCATCCAGTGGCCCTCGCTGCCGACGGCCGGCAAGGTGCGGAAGTCGGCCGTGCCGCCGCTGCGGCGAAACGCGTCGACCGACGCTTTCGAAAATGCCGGTGAAAAGTAGCTGTCGTTGGCCGCAACGAGCCAAACGACGGGGATGCGCGCGGCCTTGCCGAATTCAGCCGCCGCCGCAACAAGCGTGTGCGGCGCGCAGATCCGGTTGGGCTCGTCATTGGCATGGCCACCGCGCCCCGGCGCGAAGACGATGATGCTCGATATCGCCTTCGGATCGGCATTGGCGAGCGCCAGCGCGCCCCAACCGCCGGCGGAATGGCCGATCACGATGGCGGCGTCCTTTCGAATGAAATCCTGCATGCGCACATAGTCCAGCGCGCGGAAGATTTCGTCGGCAGTGACGCGGCCGGAGCGCGCATAATCCGCCTCATCGCAGCCGCCCTGGTCCTCGACATAGCCGCCGCCGGTCGCGCCATGGCCGAGCCGTTCCGGCACCAGCACGGCGAAGCCGCGCGCGACGAGGAACGCTGCCAGCGCGCGGTATTCCGGCTGCGGCATTTGCGCTCGACGTAGCCCGTTCTGCGTCGAGGCATGCGCGATCACCGCAAGCCGGAACGGACCGGCGCCCGAGGGGCGAAACAGCAGAGCATGCGCGGCAATGTCGCTGTCCGGCGATGGCACGCGCCACTCTTGCCGGCGAAACGGATCGCCCTCCGCTCCGGACGGACCAAACGTGACCTGGGCGCACACAGGCGGCGCAGTCATCAAGGCCAGCAGCACGAGGGTGTTGAGAAGCCGCATGAATTGCCGGAGGCGGACACGAACAGCGACGGCCACACTAGTAGGAACGAATCAATATCGGCAGACTTTCTGCGCTGCCATTACCGTTCATTCGTTGCCGCAAAGCAGTTTTGCACCGACGCTTGGCATGCCGGTGCCGTTCGAATTGGCGTCCTGTCTTTTTTCGGTACAACATGGTTAAATACTGATGCAGAAAGTCCACAGGTTAACCGATAATTAACGATAGGTCTTGCCGCCGGCGCGGCGACTTGGTTTGATTGCGTCCATGAGCACAACCCTGATCGAGGTCCGGCCGGCCAAAGCTGCAGATGCAACTGCGGTCGCGTCCACCCATGACGAAGCCTGGCGCTCGGCCTATCAGGGCATCATTCCCGGCTCCGAACTGGAAAAGCTGATCAACCGCCGCGGTCCGCAATGGTGGGACAGCGCGATCCGCAAGGGCAGCCGCGTCAGCGTGCTCGTGTTCGGCGACAAGATCGCGGGCTATGCGAATTACGGCCGCAACCGCGCCCGCAGCCTGCACTTCGACGGTGAGATCTACGAGCTCTATCTGCGTCCGGAATTCCAGGGCCTTGGCTTCGGCCGCCGCCTGTTCACATCCGCCCGCCGCGACTTGATGCAGAGCGGCCTGAAAAGCATGGTGGTGTGGGCGCTCTCGGACAACGATCCGGCGACCGAGTTTTACCGGGCGCTGGGCGGCCGCATGGTGGCGCGCTCCTCGGAGCGTTTCGGGCCGAAGTCGCTCGACAAGGTTGCCTTCGCTTGGACCAATTGAGCTGCTGAAGTCCGGCCGGCAGCGTTTCCCTTCCGTCGATACCGCTGCCGCTTGAGCCGGTGATCGCTGGATTCATTATTTCACAAAAACACGATGGATAGGCGGGCCAAGCCCGCGTATGACAATGCCAAAATCGCTGCCGGGTGCGATTTACCCTCGGCAACAACGGAGCTTTGAATGCGTATCGATGCGGTCTCGATCGGGAAGAACGTACCACACGACGTCAACGTCATCATCGAAGTCCCCGTGGGCGGCGAACCGATCAAATACGAGATGGACAAGGAAGCCGGCACACTGGTCGTCGACCGCTTCCTCTACACGCCGATGCGTTACCCCGGTAACTACGGCTTCATCCCGCACACGCTGTCGGATGACGGCGATCCCTGCGACGTGCTGATCATCAACACCCGCGCCATCATCCCCGGCGCCGTCATGAGCGTGCGCCCGGTCGGCGTGCTGTTCATGGAAGACGAAGCCGGCGGCGACGAGAAGATTCTGGCGGTGCCGTCGTCGAAGCTGACGCAGCGCTACGACAAGGTAAAGTCGTACAGCGATCTGCCAGACATCACGCTGCAGCAGATCCAGCACTTCTTCGAGCACTACAAGGATCTCGAACCAGGCAAGTGGGTGAAGATTTTGCGCTGGGGCGGCCCCGAGGATGCCCACAAGCTGATCCTCGAAGGCATCGATCGCGAAAAGAAGAAGAAGGCGTAAGTCTTGTGTCCCGGACGCGGCGCGGCATGTCCCGGCGATGCGAAGCACCGTCCGGTGTGACGCGACGCTGAGCCGGGGCACGAGCGTCAGTTACACCGCCGGCTTCGGCAGCCCTGCAATCGCGCAGGCCGCGCGCAGCGTGTTCACCAGCAGGCACGCCACCGTCATCTGGCCGACGCCACCCGGCACCGGCGTAATCGCACCGGCGACGTTGAGCGCTTCCTGATAGGCGACATCGCCGACCAGCCGCGTCTTGCCGTCGTCCCTCGGGATCCGGTTGATGCCGACGTCGATCACGGTCGCGCCCGGCTTCAGCCAGTCGCCACGCACCATCTCAGGCCTGCCAACTGCGGCGTAAACGAGATCGGCCTGCTTCACGAGTCCGGGCAGGTCGCGCGAGCGCGAATGCGCGATCGTCACCGTCGCGTTCTCGTTGAGCAGCAATTGCACCAGCGGCCGGCCGACGAGATTGGAACGGCCGATGACGATGGCGTTCATGCCTTCGAGCGACGCATGGACGCTCTTGGTCAGGATGATGCAGCCGAGCGGCGTGCAGGGCGATAGCGCCTCGAAGCCGCCCGCAAGCCGGCCGGCATTGTTCGGATGCAGCCCGTCGACGTCCTTGGCGGGATCGATGGCATTGATCACAGCCTCGGTGTTCAGTCCCTTCGGCAGCGGCAGCTGTATCAGAATGCCGTGCACGGCGGGATCGCGGTTGAGTTTTGCAACGACGGCCAGCAGGTCGGCCTGCGACACGTCGGCCGGCATCTTGTGCTCGAACGAGGCCATGCCGGCGGCCTGGGTCTGGGTATGCTTCGAGCGGACATAGACTTCGCTGGCGGGGTCGCTGCCGACCAGAACTACCGCAAGCCCCGGCACCAGATCGTGCTCGCGTTTGACGCGGGCGACCTCGTCGGCGACGCGGGCACGGAGTTCCGCGGCAATGACTTTTCCATCGATGATCTCAGCGGTCATGTCAGTTCCCTTGATCTGTGGATTTCGCCGCAGCGAGCTGGCGCAAGGCTTCGCCGAGCCGCGCTGGATCGCCATCGACTGCGATCTGCTTCAGCCGCGAGGTCGCCCCGGACAACAGCCTGACGCTCGCCTTGGGGACCCCAAGCGATTTCGCCAGCAGCACCAGAACGGCCTTGTTGGCCTCGCCGCCATCGGCGATCGCGCGCACCCGCACCTTGAGCACGCTGCGGCCATCGGCCAGCTGCTCGATCCCGTCGATGTCGTCGCGGCCGCCGCGCGGCGTCACCCGCAGCGCGATGCTGATGCCCGCGGTGGAGTAACGCCACGGTTCCTTGAAAGCGTCTTTGGCAACCAAGGCGCTCCCGCCTGCTCAGATCACGTTCGGGTAGATGTAATACAGAATCACCCGCTCGATGAACATGATGAGCAGGATCAGTATGATCGGCGAGATGTCGAGACCGCCGAGACTGGGCAGGAAATTGCGAATCGGCGCCAGCACCGGCTCGGTGATCCGGTACAGGAACTCCGCCACCGCCGACACGAACTGGTTGCGGGTGTTCACCACGTTGAAGGCGATCAGCCAGGACAGGATCGCGGAGGCGATCAGCAGCCAGACGTAGAGGTCGAGCACGATGATGACGATGTCGAGAACGGCACGCATGGCTTTTAAGAACTCTGGCTTTTGAAAACTCTGGCTGCGATCGGGATTGACGCCTGTTGCTAGATATCGGTTCCCCCCGGCGCAAACAAGGGAAGTCGGTGCCCGGATGGCTAAAACCGGGTGACACCCGTCCTTGACTTGACCTTGGCGGGGACTTAAATGGCGCCCGGTTGTCGGCCGCATTGACCAGAGCGGCCAGCAAACGGGGCCATAGCTCAGCTGGGAGAGCGCGTCGTTCGCAATGACGAGGTCGGCGGTTCGATCCCGCCTGGCTCCACCAGCCTTCACTCGCTTCGCGAGCTACGGCTAGGCAAGCCAGCCGAGCACTTTCGTAGCGAAGGAAGCGAAGGCTGTCCCGCCATAGCCCGAAGGGCGACGGCGGACGCTCTCCGAAAAGCCCCTACCTCCCCGTAAACCGCGGCGGCCGTTTCTCCATGAAGCTCGCCACGCCTTCCCGGAAATCGCTGCCGTTCAGCGCCACCATCATCTCGCGATTGGCCTCGATCGTCGCTTCCGCCAGGGTCTGGAACGGCACCTCGTAGAGCTGCCGCTTGATCACGGCCATCGCGCTCGGCGAGACGAAATCGGCGAGGTCGCGCGCATAGGCATAGGTCTCTTCGCGGAGTTTTTCGGGCGAGCAGAGCCGGTTGACCAGCCCGATCCGCAATGCCTCGTCGCTGCCCACACGCCTTGCCGAGAGCAACAGATCCATCGCGTTGGCGTGGCCGACGATGCGCGGCAGCATCCAGCTGATGCCATGCTCGGCGATCAGGCCGCGCCGCGCGAAGGCGGTCGTGAACACCGTGTTGTCGGCGGCAAAGCGCAGGTCGCAATAGAGCGCATGGACGAGGCCGATGCCGGCCGTGGCGCCGTTGAGCATGGCGATAATCGGCTTCTTGATCGACGGATAGAAGCCGTAGCGGGTCTGCCAGTCCGGTCGGCGGTTCATGTCGAAAGGCGGCAGATTCGACGCGCGCCTGACGTCGCTGGGATCGAGCCCTTTCAGCGCATCCATGTCGGCGCCGGCACAAAAGCCGCGGCCCGCACCGGTGAGCACGATGACGCGGACATTGTCATCAGCGCTCGATGCTTCCATCGCATGACGGACGTCGCGCTCCATGACGGGCGTCCACGCGTTCATGCGATCGGGACGGTTGAGCGTGATGGTCGCGACCTTGTCGCTGACGTCGTAGAGAATGTGTTCATAGGCCATGGCGCTCTCCCTTTGTTCGCCGGCACGCGTTCGCGCGCGCTCGTTGGCGGCAAGCCTAGCATATTCGAGGATGAGGCAAGGGCTTGCGCCAAGGACTTAGGCGAAGGATCTGCGGCAAGGACCTTGGCGAAGGCGCGATTACTCGGCGGCTTGCGCCAGCACCGGCCGGCGCGCCAGCCAGCCGTCGATGAAATGATCCAGCCAGGCGCGTTCTGCGGCATCGTACACCGCACGGTCCGCGAAATGATGATGCCGCTGCCGCGCGCCGGGTGCGCTGAAGCCGTCATAGCCGCGCGTGGTCCAGCGATGCATCATCGCGTAGGTCACGTCGGGATGAAACTGCACGCCGAAGGCATTGCCGGTGCGGAACGCCTGCACTGGAAAATCGTCGCCTTCCGCCAGCAATTCCGCGCCAAGCGGTAGCTCGAAGCCTTCGCGATGCCAATGGTAGACCTGTGCCGGCCAGTGCGGGCAGAGCGCGCGTCCCGCGGCGGTCGGACGGATCGGGTAATAGCCGATCTGGGTCAGCGAATCCGCATGCGGCGCGACGCGGGCGCCGAGCTGCATCGCCAGCATCTGCGCACCGAGGCAGATGCCGAGGAACGGCCGCTGCTCGCGGAGCGGAATTTCAATCCAGTCGATCTCACGGCGGATGTAGTCTTCGGGATCATTGGCGCTCATCGGACCGCCGAAGATTACGGCGCCGGCATGCTGCTCGAGCGTATCGGGCAGGGAATCGCCGAAGCGGGGACGGCGGATGTCGAGGCGATGGCCGAGCGCGCGCAGCGCATTGCCGACACGGCCGGGCGTCGAGGATTCCTGATGCAGGACGATCAGCACCGGCAACCGGTCTTCGGAGGCGGCGATGCTCGGCGTCCTTCTGGGGAAGGGCACGACTTCTGCGCCAGCAAACCTGTCCGTCCGGAACGACATCGCCTTTCCAAGTGCTATCGGTTCAGACCGCCAGCATAACTAAGCGATCGTTAATATCGTGTGAGTTTGCGCACACACGCCCGATAGTGAAGCAAGCTCCGGGCCACTACTGACGCTTCAAGCTTTTCTCTAGTGCCGCTGCCTCTGGAACCGGCTGGTGGCAGCCAGGATGAAGCCGCGCGGAAAGAAACGCAGCGCGAACGGCACAATCTTGATGCCGAGACCGGGGAGCACTGCCCGTTTGTTGGCCATCAGGCCGCGATAGGCCTGCTGCGCGACGTCGGCGGCAGGAACATTGAGAAGGGCCGTATCATGTCCGGCCCCGACGCCGGCGCGCGCCTGGAATTCGGTGGGCACCGGACCCGGGCAAAGGACCGTGACGCGAACGCCGTGCGGAGCCAGCTCCGCCCGCAAAGCCTCGGTGAGGGAAATCACATAGGCCTTGGACGCGTAGTAGACGGCCATGCCGGGTCCCGGCAGAAAGCCGGCGACCGATCCGACATTGAGAAGACCGCCCTTGTTCCTGATCAGCTGATCGGCAAAGCGTAGCGACAGATCCGTCAGGGCCCGAACGTTGACGTCGACGATGCCGACCTGCTCGACGCGGTCGCGTTCGATGGCGTCACCGAACACGCCGAAGCCGGCGTTGTTGACGAGGTTATCGAGCTCGACACCTTCGGCTGCGAGCGCGGCGGCGATCTTCTCGCCGGCGTCCGGCTCCTGGAGATTGCAGACGATCACGATCGGCTTCTTGCCGCCCTTGGCGGCGAGCTCGTTCGCGAGTGCCTCAAGCCGGTCCGCGCGCCGCGCCGTCAGCGCAAGGCGGTGTCCATTCGCGGCGAACACACGCGCCAGTTCGGTGCCGATGCCCGCCGAAGCACCGGTGATCAACGTTACCCGCTCAGTCACGATCGAATTCTCTTGAATTGAAGCTTTTTGGCCCCGCAATACCGGAACGAGAGCATAGGCCGTGCGCGACAGGCAAGCGGCGCCAGCAGCATGGGCGCCTGAGCGGGCGGCAGGACGACAGGAAAACCCGGGTATTTACGGGCGCATCCCGGACCCGCGCGGCTGGAAGCTACATTAAAGTTTTGTCATGTGGTTCGGACGACCGGCAATCGGCCGCGTAGAAAAGGGTCAGCCGCCGAGGGCGTTGTCCTTGACCTGACCACCGGCGCGGTCCGCGACCGCGTGCTTCAGGTCGATCCGGTCGCGCTGGGCGATCCCGAGAAGGTCGGAGGCGCGCCAGACCACGTTGTCCTCGAACTCGCTGACCTGGCCGTCGGCATAGACCAGCTCCCACATCATCTGGACGAGGCGCTTGCGGCCTTCTTCGTCGAGCGAGCGCATGATGACGCTGGTGAAATGATAGAGGTCCACCGCCTCGCCCTCGACCTGGGTCGCATCCGCGATCAGGCGGTCGGCCGTGCCGCGATCGAGCCCGAAATGGCTTTCGATCAGGCTGTGCAGCTTGCGCTGTTCGGCCGCCGTCGGCTGACCGTCCAGCGAGACCACGTGAACCAGCAACGCGGTCGCCGCCAGCCGATAATCGCTGTCGTCGAATGCGCGATCTCCGGCATGGGGAGCAACAATGTCGGCGATGAATTGGCGCAGGCCGTCGAGCATAAGGTCCTACCGAAATCGATGACGCCGCGGGGACGCGGCCGCTACCAGCATTATATGAGCGGTAAACTCAACCGGCGCAACGTGCGTCAGTTCCGTGCGCTGCATTACGTTTCGGCAATCTCGATGCCGGGACGCATCTACGGTATCTCGTACACCACCATCTTGTCGGCGATGCCGCGCAGCGCGGCCTGCTTCTGGATCGGCTTGATCGCGCGCTGCTGAAGCACCTCGGCGACGGCGGGCGCGTCGAGCACCGGGCCGGTGATGTGGATCTCCTGCGCGGTCGACAGGCTCTGGACGCGGGCGGCGATGTTGACGGTCTGGCCGAAATAATCCTGCCGCTCGTTGAGCATCACCGCAAGGCACGGGCCTTCATGGATGCCGATCTTGACGATGAGATCGTCGGTGCCGCGCTGCTTGTTGAGTTCGTCCATGGCCGCGCGCATCCGCAGGCCGGCGACGATGGCGTGCTCGGGCCGGACGAAGGTCGCCATCACGGCGTCGCCGATGGTCTTCACCACAGCGCCCTTCTCCGAGGAGATGATCTCGAGCAGCGCATGGAAATGCGCGCGCACGAGATCGAAGGCGGCGAGATCACCGACCCGCTCGTATAGCGCGGTCGAGCCCTTCAAATCCGTGAACAGGAAGGTCAGCGACGTGATCTGGAGCCGCTGGTCGAGACTGAGATTGTCCGCCTTGAACACATCGCGAAAGGTCTGGTTCGACAGCATCCGCTTGGCGGTAAGGAATGGCTTGCGCTTGCCGATCAGATGGTGGAGCGCCTCGGCCGCGATGAACACCGACGGCAGCACGCGCACGCCGGCCTGGTTTTCCAGCGACAGCCGCAGCGGCCCCGGCCGCATCGTCGTGGTACCCGTCGGCGCCTGCACCTTGTTGTACATGATGGCGAATTGCTGGCGGTCCTTCGTCGGCTCGCCCTGGACGTCGATGAAATGGGCGGCGTGCGTCACCGGCTCGAAGATGATGATGAAGTCGTTCGGCAGTTGCAGCGACATGGTCGCCTTCTCGCCGGCCGGCAGCTCCATCGTATCCAGCGTCACCTCGTTGGCCAGCGTCGCGAACGAATCCTTGTTGAAGTCGACGCCGGAGCTCCAGAACACCTGCTTGAAATATTCCCACACCGGAAGCGTGTCGGGATCGTGCGCGGCGATGCGCCGGACGCGCGGATTCACGGTGAATGAGACCTCGACCTGGTCGTCGACCGAGGCCTTGTAGCCGCAGGCACAGAGCGCGCAATGATAGTCGCCCGGCTTGAGCGCCTTCAGGGTCGAGTGCGCCCCCAGCACGCCGCCGCAGCCCGGGCACAGCACGTTCCAGCCGAGATCGAACAGGCCGAGCCGTGCCGAATGCAGGAAGGCGGAAATCACGCGCTCTTCGTCGAGGCCGTGCTGCCTGGCGAAGTCGAGGACATTGACGCGGTTGAGCGCGTGATCCTCGCCGTGCTCGATGAGGCGCGTAATCGCATCGACCACCTTGGCATCGGCGGTCTGCTTCAGAACGGAAAACTGGGCCTGGATGTCGCTCATGGCGCAACTCTGTCTCGGTTGATCACGCGATCGGCCAGGCGAACGCCTGTCACCGACGCGTGATGCGGAACATGGGTGAATGGTCCGGCTGGGTCGTGACGACGCCGAGCGGGATCACGGGATTTGCCGTATCGGCAAGCTCGACGCGGAACGCGCCGATCAATCGGGCCAGCGCCAGCACGGATTCGGCTTGCGCGAACGGCGCGCCGATGCAGACACGCGGACCCGCCCCGAAGGGAAGATAGGCGAACCGATCGGGCGCATCCGCCGACATGAAGCGCTTTGGAATGAACGCGTTGGGCTGATCCCACAGCTTCTCGTGCCGGTGCAGCAGCCAGGGCGCGATCATGATGATGTCGCCCTTGCCGATCTCGACGCCGGCCGCGTTGTCCTTCTCGCGCGCCGCGCGGGCGATCAGGAAGGCGGGCGGATAAAGCCGCATCGTCTCCTCGACCACCGCGCGGGTGAATTTCTGGCGATCGATGTCCGCCATGCTGTCCAGATGCTCGCCTCGGGTCTCGGACGCCACCTCCTCCTGCGTGTCCGGATCGAGCGCGAGCAGATAGAGCGCCCAGAACAACGCAGTTGCGGTGGTCTCGTGACCCGCGAGGATCATGGTCGCGACCTCGTCGACGAGCTGCTCGTCCGAAAAGCCCTTGCCGGTTTCCGGATCGCGCGCCTCGTCCATGAGATCGAACAGGTCGCGCGGCGGCGCGCCGTCCTTCTTGCCCATCGCGCGGCGCTCGGCGATCAGCACCGCGACGAATTCGGTCCAGCGCTTGCGGAAGCGCGCCCGGGCACGGTCCATCGGGGTCGGCCAGGACACGGGCAGCACCATGTCGAGGAAGTAGGGCCGGCCAAGCCGCTCGCCATATTCCATGACGAAGTTGCGCAGGGTCGGACCGTGCCGGTCCATGCCGAACGAGAACATGGTGCGCCCGGCGATCTCCAGCGTCATGCGCTGCATGATCTCACGCAAATCAACCGGCTCGCTTGTGCGCGTGTCGAGCTTCGCGATGGTTTCGTCGAGCACCGCCGTCATGTGCGGGACCAGATTTGCAGTGGCGCGCGGCGTGAAGGCAGGCGCGAGGGTGCGGCGCTGAAACGTCCAGGAATGACCTTCCGCAATCAGGAGGCCGTCGCCAAGCACGGGACGTAGCATGCGGATCCCCGCCGGCGTGCGCGTGTAATTCTCGTAATTGCTGAGCAGAACATGCCGGATCGCATCCGGCCGGTTCAGGATGAAGCTGTTGCGGAGGAAGAAGCGGCCCTTGATGATGTCTTCCTCGTAGGCGCGCTGCCCCCAGGTCGCGATCATGTTGTGCCGGAGGACAGCGAGCCGGCCGAGGAACGACATGTCGTCGGGCGCACGCGGCGGGGTCGGAGGGATGATGGGCCGACGCACGCTGGCGATGTTCATTGCTCTCTCCCGCAGATGTGACCCAGGCAAATAGCTAGTAAGTCAGCTCGGCAATCGCAATCCTGTTCTCGGAGGCGGGCCAGGCGCGCGCCACAATTCGTTCTTCGCCGAACTGAGCCACGACGTTACGCCCGACCTCGCTGGCCGGAAGCCGCAGGGTCGCTGCCGAATCCGTGGGCACGCCCGGCTTCACGTCGGCCGGCTGCTTGCCGTCGAGCAGCACCACGTCCCGCGGCAGGCCGAAATAGCCGCGCGGACGCGACATGATCACGACAGCCCCGGCGTCCTTGTCCCCGGCCCCGAGCGGGCGCGCGGCGCGCAGATGCACGACGTCGGACGAGCGCGGGAAGGGCGAGCGATAGATGTGCGTCGTCGGCGCACCCGGCGAAGCGAGGACGAGTTCGAGCGACCAGGAAGGCTCGACCTGCGCCGGCCCCCAGCGGCCGTCGGCGCCGGTCTTGGCGCTGTACACCGCATTGCCCTTGCGCTCTCCGGTTTCGGGATCGACGCGGAAGACATCGACGGTTGCGCCCGCGACCGGACGATTGGTCGGCGCGCCGCCCGGCATGCCCGTCACCAGCCCGCTCAGCCTGACGCTCTGCTCCGGCACGATCGCGATCCGCGCGGGCTCGCGGCCGGCGATGAATTTGTAGATCTCGCGGAAGGCTCGCGGGTGGAACGCCACCTCGCGATGATCGAGCGCGCCGAGCACGAGATTGGTGGCGCCCTTCAACTCCGGACCTTCAACGGTGACGCCGGTCGGGGTGCCGGGCTTGCCGATGAAGCGGCCGTCGGCCTGCGCGTATTTGTCCATGCCGTCGCTGCGCAAGGTGAGGAAGGCAACACCCGGGGTCACCTCGCTCTCGCCCTCGTTCAGGCCGCGCAAGAACGTGCCGCGGCCGTTGAACTCGCTGTTGGGCTGGTCGTCGGTCGCGAACACGCCGTGATTGGGCGTGCCGCACAGGACGGCGTGGCTGACATCGCCGGCGCCACCGCTCTTGATCACGTTGCGGATCGCATAGCCGCCGCGGGAGCTCCCGACCAGCGCCACGCGGGACGCGCCGGTGCGGCGCTTCAGATCCGCGATGGCGGCGGCGAGCTCGCGGCGCTGGTCCTCGGTCGAGGAGCGGCCCGCCTGCTCGACCTTGTCGTCGCTGCGCGCCAGCGGATCGGTGAAGTTGATCGCTGCCATGCGATCTCGGGCGATGCCATTGGATTCCATCCGCCACATCGTGGTGATCCAAAGCGCGTCGTAATCGCCATTGCCGTGGACGAACAGGATCGGGGGCACCTCGGTCGTCTGTGCCGCGGGCGCGCTCTGGGCCAGCGCACCCATCCGCAAGCTCGCAACCGCGAAAGGCAGGCTGCTGGCACCTTGCAGGATCGTCCGTCGCGACAGCTTCATTTGTTCCTCCTCCGGCAAAACCACGTCTTTGCACCGCTTATACCGGCCTAACCACTGGACAGCGAAGGACTTTCGCGGGCATCACTGAACTTGCCGGAATCACCCTAAGACCACTTCTGCCAGCCCATTTGGAAGGGGATATGACCGAGCAGACGAACCGTCAGAAAATTGCGGCCGACGGCATCACCGCGCCGCTGCGCTACACCGTGTTCCGGCGCATCTGGCTCGCCAGCCTGCTCTCCAATCTCGGCCTGCTGATCCAGGGCGTGGGCGCCGCCTGGGCGATGACGCAGATGGCGGCCTCGGCGGACAAGGTTGCGCTGGTGCAGACCGCCTTGATGCTGCCGATCATGCTGATCTCGATGCCGGCCGGCGCCATCGCCGACATGTATGACCGCCGCATCGTCACCCTGGTCTCGCTCTCGATCGCGCTGACCGGCGCGAGCGCGCTCACGGTACTGGCCGGACTGAACCTGATCACCCCGGAAACGCTGCTCGCCTTCTGCTTCGTGGTCGGCAGCGGCAACGCGCTGTTCGGTCCGGCCTGGCAGTCCTCCGTCAGCGAGCAGGTGCCCCCCGATGCGCTGCCGTCGGCGGTCGCGCTGAACGGCATCAGCTACAACATCGCGCGCAGCTTCGGTCCGGCGGTCGGCGGCGTCATCGTCGCCGCGTTCGGCGCTGTCGCCGCCTTTGCCTGCAACGCGATCCTCTATCTGCCGCTGCTGGTGGTGCTGTTGCTGTGGCGGCGCAACACCGAGCCCTCGCGGCTGCCGCGGGAGAAGCTCAACCGCGCCATGGTCTCGGGCTTCCGCTACATCACCAATTCCCCGCCGATCAAGATCGTGCTGTTGCGCACCTTGGTGATGGGCCTGATCGGCGGCGCCATCATGGCGCTGATGCCGCTGGTCGCGCGCGACCTGCTGCATGGCGGCGCGCAGACCTACGGCATCATGCTCGGCGCCTTCGGCATGGGTGCCGTGGTCGGCGCGCTCAACATCCACGAATTGCGCAAGCGCATGAGCGGCGAGGCCGCGATCCGCGCCTGCACCATCACGATGGCGTTCGCGATGGCCGCCCTGGCCGTGAGCACCGAGCCGGTGCTGACGGCGGCTGCGCTGGTGCTTGCGGGCGCTGTCTGGATGGCCGCCGTCGCGCTGTTCAACATCGGCGTGCAGCTCTCGGCGCCGCGATGGGTCGCGGGCCGCTCGCTCGCGGCGTTCCAGGCCTCGATCTCCGGCGGCATCGCGATCGGTGCCTGGGGCTGGGGCCATCTCACCGACTATGCCGGCGTCGAGGTCGCGCTGCTGACGGCCGCCGGCCTGATGCTGATCTCGCCGCTGCTGGGACTCTGGCTCACGATGCCGCGCGTCGGCGCCCGCAACGAGGATGCCGATCTGCTGGCCGATCCGGAAGTCAAGCTGTCGCTCACGGCGCGCAGCGGGCCGCTGGTGGTCGAGATCGAGTACCGGGTCGCCCAGGAGAACGCGCGCGCCTTTCACAACGTGATGCAGGACGTGCAGCTCTCACGGCAGCGCAACGGCGCCTATGGCTGGTCGATCGCGCGCGACATCGCCGATCCCGAATTGTGGACCGAGCGCTATCATTGCCCGACCTGGCTCGACTACTTGCGCCAGCGCAACCGCTCGACACAGTCCGAACGCGCACTGCATCAGGAGGCGATCGCCTTCCACATCGGTCCCGATCCGGTGCGTATCCGCCGGATGCTGGAACGTCCGTTCGGCTCGGTGCGCTGGAAGGAGGAGACGCCGGACCAGGCTGCAAGTGAGGTGCTGCCCGTGGTCGCGACCGCGGCGGGGAGCAGCACGTAGGTTTTGTCAAACACTCTGCCGTCGTCCCGGCGAAGACAATTACTGCCCGTTATCCGTCAGCACCTTCTCACAGCCCTTGCTCAGCCGCGGACGATTCTGCTTCAGGCAGGCGAGCACGGCCTGGTCGCCATTGTTCATCACGGCGCGGCAGAAGCGCGTGACGTCGCGCGCGCAGGCATCATGTCCAGGCTGCTGTTGCGCTGATGCGCCCGATGCGCACAGGAGCAAAGAAATAGCGAAAAGAAATCTGGTCATCGCGCAATGCCTCTAACCCGGAAGATGTGCGGGCGAAGCTAGTGCGACGATCCCTTAGCCGCAACGGCTTTATTGGCAGGCTGAATGGCGCCATCGCGTGGCCCCGGCTTGTGGCCGGGGCACATCGCGAGGGGAGCTGACCGACGCAACGATTATTGTGTTGCGCGTTTACTGGCTGTCCTGGGCGTCGGCGACCTTGCGTGACGCGCCCTTGGCGAGATCCTTGTCCATCACCGCACGGCAGCCGGCGCTCAGGTCGGAGCGATGCTTCATCATGCACGCCGTGATCTTCGGGATGTTGGGGATTTCCGACGAGCACAGGCGGAAGGCGTCGCCGGTGCACTGCTGCTGCGCCTCGGACGAGAAGGCGAAGCTCGATGTCGTCGAAACGATCGAAACGATGGCGGCAAAGCCCAGAGCCAGGCTGGTGTCGCGGATCTTGCTACTCAGGGACTTGGTGTTCAGCGAGTTGGTCATTTGAAGCTCCCATTGGCACCGCTCGGCGGGCCCGTTGTTGATGGGACCCAAGATGCTCCAACAAACTCCTTTCCACTGTGATGATGGTCACAGGCGCCCCTGTCACTGTGACATCAGTCACACAAGCCGACCTATCTGAAATTCCTCCGTAAACGCCGTCGTGTTGGTGTCACGTTAACCGCTCCTTCGCATTAATGGCTCGTCGCGCGGGAAATTCCGCAGGTTTGGTTGCGTAATTGGAAAGAGTAGCGATGCGTAATGCGTTGGGCCTGATGTTGGCCAGTGTCCTTGCGGCGGTCGTGATCGCGGCCGGCGGTTGGTTTTATTATTCCTCGCGCGCCGATCAGGCCGCTCCCAAAACAATGGCCGCCCGTACCGCCGATCCATTGCCGGCACCGGCGAAGCTCGCCGCCAAGGACGACGTCGAGACCACCGCCGCACTCGCCGGCAAGCCGTCGGCCCCCGCTCCGGCGCCAGTGCCGGCCCCGGCCATGCCGGTGCAGCAGAAACAGGTCTGCGCCAATCCGAACGCGCTGGGCGTGTCCCGCGTGGTCGAGATCGACACCACGGGCGGACCCGGCTTCGGCTTCGACCATTTCAAGCAGTTCGACTTCCTCACCGACAAGGAGGTCGTGCTGACCTTCGACGACGGTCCCTGGCCCGTGAACACGCCCGCGGTGCTGAAGGCGCTCGCGGACGAATGCACCAAGGGCCTGTTCTTCTCGGTCGGCAAGCACGCGACCTATCATCCGGAAATCCTGCGCCAGGTGCTGGCGCAGGGCCACACGATCGGCGCCCACACCTGGTCGCACGTCAATCTGAACGGCAAGAAGATGACGGAGCAGCAGGCCCTGGACGAGGTCGAGAAAGGCTTCAGCGCCGTGAAGTTCGCGCTCGGCACCAATCCGGCGCCGTTCTTCCGCTTCCCGCAGCTTCAGCACAATCCGGCGATCGTGACCTATTTCGGCACCCGCAACGTCGCGATGTTCTCGACCGACATCGACTCCTTCGATTTCAGGAAGGGCGCCACCCCGGACAAGATCATCAGCAACGTGATGACCAAGCTCGACAAGCTCGGCAAGGGCATCATCCTGATGCACGACTTCCAGAAGCACACCGGCGAAGCCATGCCGGCGCTGCTCGCGCGCCTCAAGGCCGGCGGCTACAAGATCGTGCAGATGAAGGCCAAGACGACTTTCCAGACGCTGCCGGAATATGACGAAGCGCTGCTCAAGGAATTGAAGGTGCCGACCTCGAGCGCACGCCCGATCGGAAGCGTGGTGCAAACGGTTTCGCAGTAACGAGACCACCGCTTCAATACGCGCATGGCCGGGCTTTCGCCCGGCCATTTGCTTTTCAAGGGGACGCGGCCTGCTTACCAATAGATGCCGTGGCGATGCAGCTCGCTGATGATGCGGCCTTCGGTCCAGGTGCGCTTGTGCTTCGGCTTGTCCGCCCTTGCCGTCTTCGCGGGCTTGGTCGTCCTGACCGGCACTGACGCGGTCGTCGTGGTCGCGGCGGGAGCTGTCGTCGCGACGGGCGCAGGGACAGGAGCAGGGGCAGGGACAGGAGCGGGCGCCGGGATTGCCGGCGGACGATCGACATATTTCGGAGCTTCGACGGCCGGCGCGACCTCGCTGACTTGCGTCGTCGTGGCGGTCGTCGCCGCCGTCGTGGCGGCTTGCGGAGCGGCGGCACGCTCACTCGCCGCGGACAGCGACAGGCTGCGTGCGCCGTCTGCCTGGGCAGACGCGGAACCCAGGACCATGGCGGTGATCAGAATGATCTTGCGCATATGAAATCTCCCCGTGTTGGCGTGGCCGCGACACTACGGAAGTCATGCCTGAAGTTATGTGATCGCGATCACCCGGGCCGCTGCGCGACCTCGAACGCTCCCACGGTGATACAACGGCCGCGCTCTGCGCGACCCATCTGGACCGTGCACTCGTGCGGGCTGGATGCGCCGGCAAAAACACCGGGCTTGCGAGGAGCCGCGCTTGCGAGGATCGGATGAACCTGAGTAGACGTTCGGAGCGCTGGTGCCGCAAGAGGGACTCGAACCCCCGACCCCGTCATTACGAATGACGTGCTCTACCAACTGAGCTATTGCGGCGAACCCTGCCGGGACCCAAGCAAAGCCGGTCCCGTTACGCGCGCTCCTGATATCGGGCATGGCCCGAATTGGCAAGGTGGCGCCGGCTTCGAAATGCCCCTCACGCGCCCCAGCGGGACCAGAATCCGCGCCAGCCGCCGGCCTGGGCCTTTGCAGCGTCCCTGGGCGTGCCGATTTGTTCCGTGAATTCATCGCTCGGACCCTCGTCATCGATCCCGGGATCATCCGGGGCGCGGATGATCGGGATGACGGCGGGAATCGGCGCCGGTGAGGGCTTGCCGAGGTCGGCGCGGGTCCGGAACACCGGCGTCGCCGCCACCGGCGATGATTCGGCCGGCTCGGGCGCTGGTTGGACCGGCTCGGCGGGCGTGGCCGCGGGCTCTTCCTCGGCAACGGGAGGCGAATTGTCCTGTGCCGCCGGCGCTGGATCGGGCGCCGTCGCAGGCGGTTCCTCGGGGCTTTCGATCGGAACTGCGGTCACCCGCTTCGGGGGCGGGGCCGCCAGCATGGCTTCCTCGAAGGCCGATGACTCGATCATGTCGCCCTTGCCGGACGGCAGGCTTGCGACCGGCGTCTGCCACTGGAACGCGTCGAGCCGGCCGGTGACCGGGGAGACCGGACGCCAGCGGTCGCTGACATAGCCGTCCGCGGTCCAGGCCGGGTCGTGGCGGGCCCGCACCGCGCGCAAGGTCCAGGCGCGGGCGCGGCCGCTGTCGCCATGCTCGGTGCGCTCGAGCTCGGCCATCAGCAGCGCAACGCGCTGGGTCGGATCGTTGACGTAAGGCGCCAGCACCGCGCGCGCACGGGCGAACTCGGACGCATCGATCGCGGCGCGCGCGATCGCGAGCTGGCCCTCGACATGGCCGACCCTGTCGGCAGGAACCTTGGCGGCGAGTGTCTCGACCCGCTGCAAGCGCTGCCGCGCCGAATCGCCGAGCTTCACATGCGCATAGGCATCCGCGAGATCGGGATGCGGATTGGCGAGCCAGGCGGCTTCCACCAGCTTCATGGCGCGGCGCACCTGATGCGCCTCGCTCTCGAATTTTGCGGCGAGCACTGCGGCCGGGACCAGCGTCGGCGCGAGCTTGACCGCCTCCATCACGCTCTCGCGTGCGACGTCGCGATCCATCGTTTCCAATTCCAGCGCGCGGGCGGCAAGCAGCACGCCGCGCTGGCGGCGATAGGCCTGCCTGTCGATCAGGCCCGAGGACAGATTCGAATCGAGGATCGCGAGCGCGCCGCTCCAGTCGCCGCGTGCACAGCGGAAGCCGAGCACGGCATGCGAGGCCCAGGTCGAGGACGGCGACAGCTTGATCGCTTCCTCCGCGATCATCACGGCACCGACCGCATCGTCGGCGCGCTGCGCCTCGATGAACAGGCCGCGCAGGCCGAGCAGGCGCGTGTCCTCGCGCTCGGCCATGGCGCGGAAGACGCGCTGCGCCTCGTCGCGATTGCCCTCGAGCTGCGCGGACTGCGCATGCAGGAGCAGCGCGAGCGGATCGTTCGCGGCCAGCCGCCGCGCGGTATCGGCGTGGCGGCGGGCGAGCGCGGTGTCGCCATGGCCGATCGCGAGCAGGCCGTGGGTGATGGCATGGCGGCCGCGGGCGTGGCGCTTGTCGTGACGGCGGCGGCGCAGGCGTCCCGGCGCACGCCAGATCATCGTCACGAGGCTCCAGACCAGCACGACCGCCGCGGCAAAGAGGCCGAGCAGGAACACGAATCTCGGAAGCGTCGTCGTGGCGCGGAAACCGCCCGCGGTCAGGACGAGCTCGCCGGGTTGATCGGCAACCCAGGCCGCGCCGGCCGCCGCCAGCGCGATCAGGACGAGGAAGAGGACGATGCGAAGCATGGCGATCCCTATACGCGCAGATTGTTGCGCGAAGCTTTATTGAGCAGGCTTGACGAGATCCGCCATGGCATCGTCGGCGAATTTGCGTGAGGCGGCGAGCGCAGCGTCGCGGGCATCGGTCTTGTCGAGCCAGGCCTGTGCCGGGGCGCGATCGGCCTCGGGCAGCGACTTCAGCTCGCGCCGCGCCTCCACGAAATCGTTGCGGAGCGCCGCGGCCGTCACCCGTGAGACGATGGCACCGCGATCGTTGCCGACCCCGTCGGTACGCTCGATGCGGACGAGTTTTGACGCTCCCGCCTGGAGGCGCTCGACGATGCCGGCGCCGCCGCTCTGGGCTTCCGCCGGTGGCGACAGTTTTGGCACGATGTTGAGGAGCTCGCGGCTCAGCGCGACCGGCGTCGGAATGCCTGACGACGCGAAGGTGTCGAGCGGCTTCAGCCCATCGGGTTTGGCCGCGAGCGACCGCGCCGCGGCCAGTTGCGGCCCGTAAGCGTCTCCGTGGCGAACGGCGACGTCGAGCAGGGCCGCGGCCACCACATGGCGCAGCGCCTTGTCGTCCATCGTCCTGGCGTCGGCGATCTTCTCGCTTTGCTGCGCGAGTTCGGCACGGTCGGTCTTGCTGGCGCGCTCGAGCTGCGCGATGCGATTGGCGAGATCGGCGGAAGCAGCATCGCGCGGCGCGGATTTCGCGTCGTTCAAGGCGCTCGCGGTCTTGTCGGATTGCGCGCGCAGACTGGCGATGTCGCTGCGCAGGCTGCTTGCGGATTTCTCCAGCGCGTCGATCCGCGCCAGCAGGGCCGGATCGGCAGCGGGCTTGCCAGCCTTGGCCTCGACCGCGGCAACGCGCCCGTTCAGCGCATCCACGGTTGCGCTCGTCACTTGCGGCGCGGCCGGCGGCGCCTGCACCGCCGGCCAGCCCAGCATCCAGCCGACCCCGATCACGACCGCGGCTGCAGCAGCGCCGGAGACCGGAGCGATAACCCAGGGCGAAATCGAAGGCGATACGGGCGCGGCCGCAACGGACGGCCGCTCGGCGGCCTCGGGCTGAGGTTCGGCCTTGGTCTCCTCGAACTTGGTCTCCTCGAATTTGGCCTCTTCGAATTTGGCCTGCTCATCTCCTGCCTGGCCGGTCGCCGGCTGAGCCTCCGGCTCGCCCGCAACCTCGTGCGGCTGGGTGGAGACTTCGGTTGCCTCGAGGTCGATGGTGGGCGGAGTGCGCTTGGCACGGCCGGACTCGGGAGCCAATCCTGTGTCTTCAGGCTTGTCGTCGGCCATCGTGACGGTTCCTCACACTTACATGCCCTGAGCGGACCCGATTGCGTCGGATTCGGCCCGTTCTCTTACGCCAAACGGGTCCGCAAAGCACGCTCCAAGGTCTCAAACAAGGCATTTTCGTCCGGCATCGCGGCCACCAGAACCTGCGAGGCGCCGGCCTCGCGCAGCACGCCTGCGACCGTCTCGGACAGGCAGCATTGCGGAATTGCCAGGGCCGAGATTTCGACGCCTTCGCCTCGCGCCGCATCCAGGAAGGCGCGCGCGCTGCGCCGGGAGTAATGCAGCACCGCCTCGATCCCATGGGCGGCAAAGCCCTCGCAGACCTCGCGCGGCAACAGCTTGACCGGCGCCATGCGATAGGTGGTCTGCGTGACGACGTTGAATCCCTCGGCGCCGAGCTCGCCGCCGAGATCGCGCGACAGATCCGCGCCCGCCAGATAGAGCAGCGTACTCTTCTTCTTCAGCACCTTGGCTCGCACGCTCTGCATGACCTTGTCGCGCAAGGCCGCGGCATCGCCGCCGGCGACGATCACTTCGGCAAAGCCGGCGTCGCGCGCGGCGGCGGCGGTATGCTCGCCAACCGCGAACAGCGGCAGCTGTGACAGATCGAGGTCCTGCAACTGCGGTGCGACGGCGCGGATCGCGTTGGCCGATGTCACGATGATGCCATCATAATCGGCCTCGCTTTCATCGTGGAAAGCGACCGGCTCGAACTTGAGCACCGGGGCGAGCAGCACCAGATGACCCCGCGCGCGCAGATTTTCCGCCGTCGCCTCATTGTCGGGATGCGGCCGTGTGACAAGAATGGACATCGCTTGTGTTCCCGAACCGCGTGGCGGTGACGCATTCACGAGGAGAGCTGCGCGTGACGATTGCGCAGGCCGACCCCGGAATGCTACCGGACGTACCAGAACTCTGCTTTACGAATGAGCGCAAGGCCGCAAATTGGATAACAATTCGCCAATGCTGGTATTGGGCATCGAGACCACCTGCGACGAGACCGCCGCGGCGGTGATCGAGCGCGCGCCTGACGGCAGCGGCAAGATCCTGTCCAACATCGTGCGATCGCAGATCGAGGAACATGCCCGGTTCGGCGGCGTCGTGCCGGAGATCGCCGCGCGCGCCCATGTCGACTTGCTCGACGGCATCATCGACCGCGCCATGCAGGAGGCCGGCATCGGCTTCGCCCAGCTCAATGGCGTCGCCGCGGCTGCGGGGCCGGGGCTGATCGGCGGCGTCATTGTCGGGCTCACCACTGCGAAAGCGATCGCGATGGTGCACGACACGCCGCTGATCGCAGTGAACCATCTTGAAGCGCACGCGCTGACGCCGCGCCTGACCGACGCACTCGAATTTCCCTATTGCCTGTTCCTCGCCTCGGGCGGCCATACCCAGATCGTCGCCGTCACCGGCGTCGGCCAGTATGTGCGCCTCGGCACCACCGTGGATGATGCGATCGGCGAGGCCTTCGACAAGGTCGCGAAGATGCTGGGCCTGCCCTATCCGGGCGGGCCGCAGGTCGAACGGGCGGCGAAGAGCGGCGATGCCACGCGCTTTGCGTTTCCGCGGCCGATGCAGGGACGCCCCGACGCGAATTTCTCGCTGTCGGGATTGAAGACGGCCGTGCGCAACGAAGCGAGCCGGCTCACTGAGATCACGCCGCAGGACGTCAGCGATCTCTGCGCGAGCTTCCAGGCCGCGGTGATGGACTCGACGGCCGACCGGCTGGGCGTCGGCCTGAAGCTTTTCCGCGAAAAGTTCGGTCCCCCGCGCGCGCTCGTTGCGGCCGGCGGCGTCGCCGCCAATCTGGCGATCCGCGGTGCCTTGCATGACGTCGCGCGACAGGCCAAGACGCAGCTCATCATGCCGCCGCCCGCACTCTGCACCGACAACGGCGCGATGATCGCCTGGGCCGGCGCCGAGCGCCTTGCGCTCGGCATGACCGACACGATGGAAGCGCAGCCCCGCGCGCGCTGGCTGCTCGATGCCAACGCCACGGCGCCGGCCGGCTACGGCAACACGCGAGCGGGATACTAGCAATGACCGCGTTCCACTCCGTCGCGGTGATCGGGGCCGGCGCCTGGGGCACGGCGCTGGCGACGGTCGCCGCGCGGGCCGGACGGAACGTGACGCTGTGGGCGCGTAACGCCGAGCACGCGACGCGGATCGCATCGACCCGCGACAATCCGCGGCTGCCGGGCGTGATGCTCGCACCGGAGATCATGGTCACGAGCGACCTGTCCCTCGCAGCGCGCGCGGACATGCTGCTGATTGCGACGCCGGCGCAGCATCTGCGCGGCGCCGTCAACATGCTGGCCTCGCATCTGGCGAAACCGGTGCCGATCGTCGCCTGCGCCAAGGGCATCGAGCACGGCACCCATAAGTTCATGACCGACGTCATCGCTGAAGCCGCGCCGCACGCGCAGCCGGCGATCCTGTCGGGCCCAAGCTTTGCCGACGATGTCGCGCGCGGCCTGCCGACGGCGGTGACGCTGGCGGCGAAGGACGAAGCCATCGCCAGCCGCCTGGTGCAGGCACTGGGCTCGGCGACGTTCCGGCCCTATCACACGACGGATGTGCGCGGCGTCGAGATCGGCGGCGCGGCCAAGAACGTGCTGGCGATTGCGGTTGGCATCGCGGTCGGGCGCAAGCTCGGTGCTTCTGCCCAGGCTGCGCTCACGACCCGCGGCTTTGCCGAGCTGACGCGCCTTGGCCGCGCGCTCGGTGGGCGCGGTGAGACGCTCATGGGTCTTTCCGGCCTCGGCGATTTGATCCTGACCTGTTCGAGCCTGCAGTCGCGCAACTTTGCACTCGGGCTGGCGCTCGGCCGCGGCGAGCAACCGCCCGCCGGCAAGCTCGCCGAGGGCGAGTTCACAGCGCCGGTGCTAATCGAACTCGCAGCTTCGCAAAACATCGAGATGCCGGTGTCAGAGGCGGTCGCGGCGATCCTGAGCGGAAAGAGCACGATCGACGCCGCGATCTCGGGGCTGCTGACGCGCCCCTTCAAGGCAGAGGAATGAACATGGCGTACTGGCTGGTGAAATCCGAACCGTCGGTGTGGTCCTGGGACCAGCAGGTGGCGAAGGGCGCCAAGGGCGAAGCCTGGACCGGCGTGCGCAATTACACCGCGCGCATCAACCTCGTGAACATGAAGAAGGGCGACAAGGCGTTCTTCTATCATTCCAACGAGGGCAAGGAGATCGTCGGCATCGCCGAGATCATCAAGGAAGCCTACCCCGACCCGACCGACAAGACCGACAAATTCGTCTGCGTCGATATCAAGGCCGACAAGCCGTTGAAGACACCGGTGACGATGGCGGCGATCAAGGCCGAGAAGAAGCTGGCCGACATGGCGCTGGTGAAATATTCGCGCCTTTCGGTGCAACCGGTGACGGCGGAGGAGTGGAAGCTCGTCTGCAAGATGGGCGGAATGTAATTCGCTCCATCTTCGCTACGCTATCCGGGCCTGCGGCTCCGGCAGCGCAAAGACCTCGCATGGCGCGGCGATGCCGCGCAGCGGATGCGGACCGAGCGCGACGAGCGGCATGTCGGTCTCGGCGGCGAGCGCGCCCGACACCAGCACGGTCCTGCCGAGCGGCTTGCACAATCCTTCGAGCCGGCTGGCGAGATTGACGGCGGGGCCGATCGCCGTGAAATCGAGTCGGTTGGCAGCGCCGATATTGCCCCACAGCATCTCGCCGAGATGAAGGGCGGCGCCGAACGCGAGCGGCGGCAGTCCCTGGGCACGGCGCTCCGCGTTGAGATACACCATTCCGGCTTCGGCCGCGCCCGCGGCGCGCAGGGCCGAATCGCAGGCGCGGCGCGGTGAAGCCTCGACCACCGGAAAGATCGCGAGCACGCCGTCGCCGATGAATTTCAGCACCTCGCCGCCGAAGGCGTGGACCGCGCCGGCGATGCGATCGAACCAGGCGTCGAGCGACGCGATGACATCGGCGGGCGGTGTGGTTTCCGACAGCAGCGTGAAGTTGCGCAAATCGGCATAGAGCAGCGCGGCCTGAATGGTCTCGCCGAGATCGCGCCGCAGGGGTGCCGCGAGCACACGCTCCGCGCTGCGCTTGCCGAGATAGGCATCGAGCGTCGCGCGCAACGTGGCACGCGCGGCAAGCACCGCAAGAGGCGTCGCGGCGAAACGCGCGGCCTGGCGCAATTGCTCGATCTCGTCCGCGGTGAACGGACGCGGCCCGATCCAGCCGAGCAACGGACCATCGGGCCGTCCGACCGCGTCTTCGTGCACCTTGCCGTCCGCGATGTCGCGCAGCCAGCGGCGGCCGGCATCGTTGGGCGGATCGGGCGCAAGGCCCCCCGGCGCGAAGCCGAGCGCCTCGATCACGCGGCCGCCGTCTGCGCGCCACAGCCAGGTCCGCTTCGCGATCAGCGGGTGCGGCACCTCCAGCGTCAGGCTGCCTGCCGCAAGCGGCACGCCGTCGGCGAGCAGGTGCGCGCCGAGGTCCGCGAGCAGGCGGTCGGCGCCGGGGCTGTCCGAGGCAGCGTCGACAAGCCAGGCGAGGGTCGGGGAGAGTTGCATTGTCCGATGATGGCGAAGATGGGCCGTCTTTGTCACGGGCAATCCTTGACGGGCTGCTTTGGGGCCGCCATGTGCCAGTGTCAGCCCAGGAATGATCGCCAATGACCGAGCCGTTCGTAGTGCGTCGCGAGACCCAGATCGCAGCCCCGCGCGCCACCGTCTTCGCGTATTTGACCGATCCCGAGAAGATTCTGAGCTGGATGGGCTCCGACGCCACCACGGAGCCGCATCCGGGCGGGCTGTATCTGCTCAAGGGCATCGGCCCGCGCGGCGGCGACGCCCGCGGCGCATTCCGCGAAGTCGTGCCCGTGCATCGTCTGGCCTACACGTTCGGCTGGGAGGGCGGCCAGGAAGTGCCGCCCGGCTCGAGCCTGATCGAGATCGACCTGATCGAACGCGACGGCGGCACGCTGCTGCGCATGACCCATAGCGGGCTGCCAACCGTGGAGCAGGCTGCCGCGCACGCAACGGGATGGGCGCATTATCTGGGACGGCTCACGACTGCAGCCGCAGGCGGCGATCCCGGTCCCGACAACGGCGTTTCCACCAAGGCGCAACGACGCCCAGGCTAAACCGCCGCGGTCGCCACCACCTGCTGCAAGAGCTGCTCGCGCCTGGCCTGCGAACGCTGGCCCTTCATGGTCGCGGCGAAGCGCTCGAGGATACCGTCCTCGAAGGCGGTGACGATGGTGTCGTGGACGTAGCTCTTGCGGCAGATCGCCGGCGTGTTGGAGAGCTGATCGGCCGCGGCGCGGATCGCCTCCAGCACCTGCTTCTTGCGGCCACGCTGGCTGGTCGCCGGCGTGATCCGCGACAGCGATTCCACGACGACGGCAGACGCCATCAGCGTGCGGAAATCCTTCAGCGAGATCTTGATGCCGGCGATCTCGCGCAGGAACGCGTTCACCTGCGTGGTGCTGACCGCGCGCACGATGCCGTAGGCATCGCGATACTGGAACATGCGCTTGCCGGGAACGCCGTTGAGGATGCCGATGGCGCGGACGAGCTTGGCCGCGTCGCATTCCTTGCGCACCGCCTTGCCGCCCTTGGCCTTGAACGTCAGCACGAAGCAATCGTCTTCCAGCGTGACGTTGGACTTGTGCAGCGTGGTGGCGCCGCGGGTGCCATTGAGGCGGGCATAGGACTCGTTGCCGGGACGGATCGCGGTGCGCGCGATCAATTCGATCACCGCCGAAAGCGCGAATTCACGCGTCGGCTCGTCGCCCGACAGGAACGCCGAGACCTTGCGCCGGATCTTTGGCAGTGCGCCGACGAGCTTTTCCAGCCGATGCGCCTTGCGGTGCTCGCGGACCTTCTCCCAATCGGCGTGATAGCGGTATTGCAGCCGGCCCGCGGCATCGCGTCCCACCGCCTGGAGATGCGAGCTCGGATCAGCCGAATAGCGCACCTCGCGATAGGCCGGCGGTACCGCCATGGCGTGCAGCCGGCGGATGGTGCGGGCATCGCGGATGTGGGCGCCGTTGGGCCGCACGAAGGAATAGCCCTTGCCGCGCCTGATGCGGCGGATGGTCAGCTCGTTCTGGTCGCCGAGCCGCAGGCCCAGCTCCTTGGCAAGGGCCTCGACCGTCGCCGCAGGCGCCGTATCGAACAGTTTTTTCGGGCTGGAACGGCCGGAACCGGCCCGTTTCGGCCATTGTCCGAGGGCCTTGGCCAGCGCGACGGCAGCAGGATCGGCCGAAGCGGGCCGCATCGTCCCGAGATTCTGCTGATCCATCATAGTCTTAAGCCTTGGCCCTGTCTGTTACCGTTCAATGCCGCTGTTCTGATTTTTGTTCCAAGGGGTCGCTTGGACGGTCTCTTGGGACCCGGGTTAGCCACTTAGGGTGTTCCGAACCGCATTGCGAGTCCCGAATCGGTGAGAAGCGGTTTCTAAATACCGCCTGCGATGCATGGGCGCCCTGCACAGGCCTATTCCCAAGATCTGGGTAAAGAGCCGAAGACCGCCTCCCAGCCTGTTTCAGATTTGCGACAGCCAGCCTTTGCACCTTGATCCTCCGCATGGCCGGCGGCTCGCCGAAGGTCCAGCTTGTGCACCTTGTCGGGCCCGGTTAGCCCGACGCATAATCGATCAACGATCAAGTCGGCTCGCCGGTGACCTGCGCTCGGCTTGCCGTATCTGGAGGGAAACATGTCCGAGAAGATCTACGACGTCCCCGCGGAATGGGCCAAGCGTGCCTGGGTCGACCAGGCCAAGTACAAGGACATGTACGCCCGCTCGATCTCGGACCCGAATGCGTTCTGGGCGGAGCAGGCCAAGCGCATCGACTGGATGCACGCGCCGACGAAGATCGAGAACGTCTCTTTCGCGCCCGGTAACATCTCGATCAAATGGTTCGAGGACGGCGTCCTCAACGTCGCCCACAATTGCATCGACCGGCATCTCCACAAGCGCGCCAACCAGACCGCGATCATCTGGGAAGGTGACGATCCCTCGCAGTCGAAGCACATCACCTACAAGGAGCTGCACGACGAGGTCTGCCGGATGGCGAACATCCTGCGCACCCGCAACGTCAAGAAGGGCGACCGCGTCACCATCTACCTGCCGATGATTCCGGAAGCGGCCTATGCGATGCTGGCCTGCGCGCGGATCGGCGCGATCCACTCCGTGGTGTTCGCCGGCTTCTCGCCCGACAGTCTCGCCCAACGCATCAACGACTGCCAATCCAGGGTGATCATCACCGCCGACGAAGGCCTGCGCGGCGGCAAGAAGGTGCCGCTCAAGGCCAATGTCGACGCGGCGCTCGCCAAGGCCGACGGCGTCGACTGGGTCGTCGTGGTCAAGCGCACCGGCGGCAAGATCGACATGAACCCGACGCGCGACCTCTGGTATCACGAGGCGGCGGCGATGGTGACGACGGAATGCCCGGTCGAGCACATGCATGCCGAGGATCCGCTCTTCATCCTCTACACCTCCGGCTCGACCGGCCAGCCCAAGGGCGTGTTGCACACCTCCGCCGGCTATCTCGTGTTCGCCGCGATGACGCATCAATACGTCTTCGACTATCACGACGGCGACATCTACTGGTGCACCGCCGACGTCGGCTGGGTCACCGGCCACAGCTACATTCTCTACGGGCCGCTCGCCAACGGCGCGACCACGCTGATGTTCGAGGGCGTGCCGAATTATCCGGATAATTCGAGGTTCTGGAACGTCATCGACAAGCACAAGGTCAACATCTTCTACACCGCGCCAACCGCGATCCGCGCGCTGATGCAGAGCGGCGACGAGCCGGTGAAGAAGACTTCGCGCGCTTCGCTCCGCCTGCTCGGCTCGGTCGGCGAGCCGATCAACCCGGAAGCCTGGGAATGGTATCACCGCGTCGTCGGTGACGACCGCTGCCCGATCGTCGACACCTGGTGGCAGACCGAGACCGGCGGCATCCTGATCACGCCGCTGCCGGGCGCGACCAGATTGAAGCCGGGCTCGGCGACGCAGCCGTTCTTCGGCGTGGTGCCCGAGATCGTCGATGCCGACGGCAAGGTGCTGGACGGCGAGACCACGGGCAATCTCTGCCTGACGCGGTCATGGCCCGGCCAGATGCGCACGGTCTATGGCGATCACGCCCGCTTCGAGCAGACCTATTTCTCGACCTACAAGGGCAAATATTTCACCGGTGACGGCTGCCGGCGCGACGCCGACGGCTATTACTGGATCACCGGCCGCGTCGACGACGTCATCAACGTCTCCGGCCACCGCATGGGTACGGCCGAGGTCGAGAGCGCGCTGGTGGCGCACGAGAAAGTGTCGGAGGCCGCGGTGGTCGGGTTCCCACACGACATCAAGGGCCAGGGCATCTACGCCTATGTCACCCTGATGGCCGGCATCGAGCCGAGTGAGGAGCTACGCAAGGAGCTCGTCACCTGGGTGCGCAAGGAGATCGGCCCGATCGCTTCTCCCGACCAGATCCAGTTCGCGCCCGGTCTGCCAAAGACCCGCTCCGGCAAGATCATGCGCCGCATCCTGCGCAAGATCGCCGAGGACGAACCGGGCAGCCTCGGCGACACCTCGACGCTCGCCGATCCCGCCGTGGTCGATGATCTCGTCAAGAACCGGCAGAACAAGAAGTCGGCGTAGCAGGACTCTCGTGCCCCGGACGCAGCGCAGCGCTCCTTGAGCGGTGCGCTGCACCTGCCTTGCGCGTCGAAGACTCGCGTAAACGCGCCTACGGCGCTGCCCCGCGTCCGGGACACGAAATCGCATCCCCGCCAAAGCCCCCGAGACAACGGCCGTTCACATCCTCACGCATTCGTCAGAGCGCTCTGCGGCACGCCTGCATCTTTCCGGCCGAGTGTTGTTTTCTTGTCATTTACTTTATTTCGAACATTTCCTTTGTTCCCTCTGCTGGCTGGCCCTTGGCGGCCGTGCGTGGAAACCATCCGGTTAACAGGCGCGGTTAAGAATGTCGGGGCGCGGCGCCAATTGCCGGGTTTTGCGTAATTTTGGACGGTCCGTTCGGGGCAAGGGGAAAATCGATGTCAATGAGGATTGCTGTGGCGGTCGCCGCCACCGTTTCGGCTGGGGTCTTGATGTCGACGGCGGCGCAGGCGCGGCCGGAAATGGTGGGGGCGCACCTGGCCGATTATTCGCCGGGCACCATCGTGGTCAAAACCAACGAGCGTCGGCTCTATCTGATCCTCGATAACGGCCACGCCGTGCGCTATCCGGTTGGTGTCGGCAAGTCCGGCAAGCAATGGGCCGGCACCACCCGCATCGACGGCAAGTACCGCAATCCGGCCTGGTCGCCGCCCGCCGAGGTGAAGCGCGACAAGCCGACCATCCCCGACGTCATTCCGGGCGGCTCGCCGCGCAATCCGATGGGTGTTGCGGCGATGACGCTGGCCGGCGGCGAATACGCGATTCACGGCACCAACGTGCCGGGCTCGATCGGCGGCTTCGTCTCCTATGGCTGCATCCGCATGCTCAACGACGACATCACCGATCTCTATGGCCGCGTCTCCGTCGGCACCACGGTGGTCGTGACGCGCTGATCTTTGGAATCAACAAGCCGAGACACCAGAGCCGCGTCTTTCGACGCGGCTTTTTCGTTACCAGAAGCGCCAGCTGCGCGCGCACCAGCCATCGCGGTGGCCGCCATTGTAGCTCCGCGCGTAACCGCCGGCGAGCATCGCCGCAGATACGTCGGCCGTACGCTTCGTTGCGACGTTAGCGAGGATGCGCCCATA
Organism: Bradyrhizobium sp. Bra78; assembly: GCF_024519855.1. Lineage (NCBI taxonomy): Bacteria > Pseudomonadati > Pseudomonadota > Alphaproteobacteria > Hyphomicrobiales > Nitrobacteraceae > Bradyrhizobium > Bradyrhizobium sp. Bra78. The sequence goes on from NZ_JALJRE010000009.1 coordinate 52,415, forward strand.
TTTGTCGGGGCCGAGGTTGGTGATCGTGACATCGCCCTGGCGGAGCAGATCGCGCAGCGCAGCGCTCGCCGCTTCGGCCTTGTCGAGTTCTTCCCGGCATGAGGCCTTCATTTCCGGCGCATCGATGCCGCGCAGGCGAACGCGCGCGGCAAGAACGCGTCCATCGCGCTGGCGCACGCGGGCAAGGAAGGTATCGCCGTCGATCGTGCGAATGACATCAACCGGCTGACGAATTTTCGGATCGGCCTGCAGAATGATTTCGGCATCCCGCGATTGACCATCGGTCGCATGCGGGAAGGGCCAGTTCATCCCGTGCCGGAACGCGAACACCACGGCCACCACGATTCCGACCACGAACATCCACGGCAACAGCCCTGAGAACCGGCGGCCAAACGGCGAGCCGCTATACGAAGGCCGATAGGGATGGCTGGGGTCGAAACGCGACATCCGCGCACGCTAGGGCTGAGTCGGGCAGTCCGGCAAGACAGCTCAACAGCAAGCTTCAGAAATCCGAGGCGATGCCTTTGCGCTCCCAATCGCCGTAGCGGGTCGGTTCGGGTCCCTTCGGTCCCTGCAATTCCTTCGGCGCCGACTTGGCGCCGTCCCTGGCATGCGCAGCCGCGGCCTGCCGGCGCGCCTCGGCTTCGGCCAGCGCGCGCTGGGCGGCCGGCGTGAGCTGCTTGCGATCGGGAACGGAGGGCTGGTCACTCATCGTGTGGATTCCTAGCGCAGGATCGGAACGCGCGCGACGTCCAATAAAGAATTGCTGAAATGGTCGTGACGGGATGTAAACGCCAGAGACCATTCTTACATTTGGCATATTCGCGTGCCAGAGATCGATTTGTCTAGGCATGCGCCCCTTCGGCGGAACTGCCGCTCGCTAAGAACCTTAAGCCGCATGCCATCTCAACGTTTCGCCCCTCCGTCCGAAGTGCCTGGTCTTGCGGCGCGGCGGATCGCCGCCGATATCGTCGACAGCGTGCTGCACAAGCACCGCACGCTCGATGAGCAGCTCGACGGCGCTGGCGCCCATCCCGGATTGAAGACGCTCGCCGATCGCGACCGTGCGCTGATGCGCCGCCTGGTTGCGACTGTGCTGCGCCGGCTCGGCACGCTCGGCCATGTGCTGTCCCGCCTGCTCGACAAGGGCATTCCCTCCGACGCGCCGCGGGCGCAGAGCGCACTGCTGATCGGAGCCGCGCAGATCCTCTGGATGGACGTCCCCGATCACGCCGCCGTCGATCTCTCCGTTCGCCTCGTGCAATCCGACCGGCGCGCCGCGCGCTATGCTGGCCTCGTCAATGCCGTGCTGCGCCGCTGCGCGCGCGAGGGCCAGGCGCTGGTCGAAGAAGTCGCCGCGCAATCGCTGGACCTGCCGCCATGGCTGCTTGCGCGCTGGAGCGCGCATTATGGCGAGGCGACCGCAAGGGACATGGCGCTGGCGCTCGGCCACGAGCCGTCGCTCGATCTCACCGTGAAATCGGACCCCGCGCAATGGGCGAGCCGCCTGCACGGCGAGACACTGCCGACCGGGACGGTGCGGATGCTGCTGCATGGGTCGGTGACCATGCTGCCCGGCTTTGCCGAAGGACAATGGTGGGTGCAGGACGCCGCCGCCGCGCTGCCGGCCCGGCTGTTCGGCGACATCAAGGGCAAGTCCATTGCCGATCTCTGCGCCGCCCCCGGCGGCAAGGCCGCGCAACTGGCGCAGGCCGGCGCGCATGTCACGGCGATCGACCGCTCGCCCGCCCGGGTGGCGCGGCTGCGCGAGAATCTGGCGCGTTTGTCGCTCCAGGCCGAGACCGTCGTCGCCGACGCCGCGGAATGGGCCGGCCCTGCCGAAGGTTTTGATGGTATCCTGATCGACGCGCCCTGCACCTCGACCGGCACGATCCGCCGTCATCCCGACGTGGCCTGGCTACGGCAGGAGTCCGACATCGCCGCCCTGACCACGCTGCAGCAGCGGCTGCTGAAGAAATCCGTCTCGCTGCTCAAGCCGGGCGGGACGCTGGTCTACTGCACCTGTTCGCTGGAACCCGAAGAGGGCGAGCAGGCGATCGCCGCGCTGCTGGCCGCGGAGCCCGCGCTTCGCCGGGTCCCGGTCGAGGCTTCCGAGGTGTCGGGGCTGAACGAGATCGTCACCGCCGAGGGCGATTTGCGTACCCTGCCCAGCCATCTGCCGAACGCCGATCCCAAGCTCGGCGGGCTCGACGGATTTTTCGCGGCCCGGCTCGTTAAATCCTGATTTTGCACCGGATTTTCCCGCCCCGTCGCTGATTCGCGCCGTTCAAGGTGGTGTCAGCCGTCCGATTTTGGGATTAATAAGGATTCGTCGGAATCCTCTCCCCCTTCAAGGCAAGGCGTGTCGGTCGCTCAACGCAGACGTATCTCGACGCTGGTGATGAACCGCTTCGCGCGGAACATGCTCGCGCGCGCGAGCGGCGGTTCCGTTGCGCTGTCGCGGGTCTGGCCCGGCCGCACCGACCGACTGATCATAGCGCCGCATGATCTTCGCACCGCGGATGCGACCCGCGCCGCCGAGATCTATGCCGGCCGCTTCGTCTTCGCCGGCAAGATCGTCAATTGTCACGGCCGCTCGATCTTCGATCTCGAGCCGCCGTCGGAGGATTGGGAGGTTGCGCTGCTCGGCTTCGGCTGGCTGCGCCATCTGCGTGCCGCCGACACCGCGCTGACGCGCGCCAATGCGCGCGCGCTGGTCGAGGACTGGATCGCCAACCCCGCCAACAAGCGTCGTGCCGTCGCCCGGCGCGCCGACGTGCTGGCGCGACGCGTGATCTCGCTGCTGTCGCAGGCGCCGCTGGTGCTCAACGACACCGACAACAAATTCTACCGCCGTTACTTGCGCGCCCTCGCGCGCGAGATCCGCTTCCTGCGCTACACCATGGTCAACATCCCGGACGGGGTGCCGAAGCTCCAGGTGCTGATCGCGTTGTGCTACGCGGCGCTGTGCCTTGCCAACCAGGCGCGCCAGATCCGCAGCGCCTCGAAAAAGCTGTCGGACGAATTGCAGCGACAGATCCTGCCGGACGGCGGCCACATCTCCCGCAACCCGGGCGCGCTGATCGAGCTCCTGATCGACCTGCTGCCGCTGCGGCAGACCTTTGCCGCGCGCAACATCGCGCCGCCGCCGGCGCTGCTCAACGCGATCGACCGCATGATGCCGATGCTGCGCTTCTTCCGGCACGGCGACGGCAATTTCGCGCTATTCAACGGCATGAGCGCGACGCCATCGGACCTGCTCGCCACGCTGCTCGCCTATGACGACACCCACGGCGCGCCGATGGCTAACATGCCGCATACCGGCTTCCAGCGCCTCGACGCCGGCCAGACCACCGTGATCATCGACACCGGCCCGCCGCCGCCGGCCGGTGTCAGCCACGACGCCCATGCCGGCTGCCTGTCGTTCGAACTCTCATCCGGCATCAGCCGCATCGTCACCAATTGCGGCATGCCGACCACCGGCCGCGACAATTGGCGGCCGTTCGCGCGCGGCACCCCGGCGCATTCGACGCTGACCTATCACGACACCTCGTCATGCCAGTTCGTGGAGATGTCGGCGATGAAGCGGCTGTTGCACGGCGCGCCCGTCACCAGCGGCCCCGTCGAGGTCGAGAGCTATCGCGAAATCGTGCAGAACGGCACGCTGCTCACGACCTCGCATGACGGCTACTTGGCCAAGTTCGGCGCGATCCATCGCCGCGCACTGATGATCGCCAATGACGGCGCGCGCATCGACGGAGAGGACACGCTGTCGCCGCCGCAAGGCGGGCGCTTCAAGGGTGCCGACGCCGATTTCGCAGTGCGCTTCCATTTGCATCCGGCGGTGAAGGCGAGCCGGCTGTCCGATGCCCGCGGCGTCATGCTGGTGCTGCCGAACCGCGACGTCTGGACCTTCGAGGCCTTGGACGACAAGGTCGACCTCGAGGACAGCGTGTTCCTGGCCGGCAATGACGGGCCCCGCCGCACCGCGCAGATCGTGATCCGCCAGGATGCGCGCCAGGCGCCCTCGATCCGCTGGAGCTTCGTGCGCTCCACCGCCTCGCCCGCAGTCACCAATGCCCGCAGGAATGCGCGTCGGGAGCCGGAACTTCCGCTGTAAACGCGCACGATTCGGCCCCATCTCGTCGTTGTGAAAGCGGGCGAAAACTGCTATCGAGCCCTCGCTCGCGCGACTGGCGACCTTGGATGGAGCACCATCGGGAAGCGCGGGACATAGAAGCCGCGCGCCTGGGCATAGACACTCCTTAAGACAGAGGATCTTGCTCATGACTGACCACCCCCGCCGCGTCACCCGCGCTCTTCTCTCCGTCTCCGACAAAACCGGCCTGATCGAGTTCGCCAAGGCGCTTGCCGCCCATGGCGTCGAACTGGTTTCGACCGGCGGCACCGCCAAGGCAATCGCCGCCGCCGGGCTGAAGGTGAAAGACGTCTCGGAGCTGACCGGCTTCCCCGAGATGATGGACGGCCGGGTCAAGACGCTGCATCCGAAGGTGCATGGCGGCCTGCTCGCGATCCGCGACAACAAGGACCACACGGAGGCGATGAAGGCGCACGGCATCGCGCCGATCGATCTCCTCGTCGTCAACCTCTATCCGTTCGAGGCGACCGTCGACAAGGGCGCCGGCTTCGAGGATTGCATCGAGAACATCGACATCGGCGGTCCCGCGATGATCCGCGCCGCCGCGAAGAACCATGACGACGTCGCCGTCGTGGTCGAGGCGCAGGACTATCAGGCCGTGCTCGACGAGCTCGCCGCCAACGACGGCGCGACCACGCTGAAGCTGCGCCGGCGCCTTGCCGCAAAGGCCTATGCGCGCACCGGCGCCTACGATGCCGCGATCTCGAACTGGTTCAACCGCCAGCTCGAGATCGACGCGCCCGACTTCCGCGCTTTCGGCGGCAGGCTGATCCAGTCGCTGCGCTATGGCGAGAACCCGCACCAGACTGCCGCGTTCTATGCGACACCCGACAAGCGCCCAGGCGTTTCGACCGCGCGGCAGTTGCAGGGCAAGGAGCTCTCCTACAACAACATCAACGACACCGATGCGGCCTATGAATGCATCGGCGAGTTCGACGCCAAGCGCACCGCGGCCTGCGTCATCGTCAAGCACGCCAACCCCTGCGGCGTCGCCGAGGGATCCGACCTCGTCAGCGCCTATCGCAAGGCGCTAGCCTGCGATTCCACCTCCGCCTTCGGCGGCATCATCGCGATGAATCGCGCGCTCGACGCCGACACCGCGCGCGAGATCACGAAGATCTTCACCGAGGTGATCATCGCGCCCGACGCCAGCGAGGAGGCGATCGCCATCATCGGCGCGCGCAAGAATCTGCGCCTGCTGCTCGCCGGCAGCCTGCCCGACCCGCGCGCCCCCGGCCTCACCGCCAAGACCGTGGCGGGCGGTCTGCTCGTGCAGAGCCGCGACAACGCCGTCGTCGACGACATGACCTTCAAGGTCGTGACCAAGCGCGCCCCTGATGATGCCGAGATGCGCGATCTCAAGTTCGCGTTCCGTGTCGCAAAACACGTCAAGTCCAACACCATCATCTACGCCAAGGATCTCGCCACCGTCGGCATCGGCGCGGGCCAGATGAGCCGGGTGGATTCAGCGCGCATCGCAGCGCGTAAGGCCCAGGATGCGGCGGCCGAGCTGAAGCTCGCCGAGCCGCTCACCAGGGGCTCGGTGGTGGCGTCGGACGCGTTCTTCCCGTTCGCCGACGGCATGCTCGCCTGCATCGAGGCCGGCGCCACCGCCGTGGTGCAGCCCGGCGGCTCCATGCGCGACGACGAGGTGATAAAGGCCGCCGACGAGCACGGCATCGCCATGGTGTTCACGGGAACGCGGCACTTCAGGCACTGATTGATCAGCGGTAGCCCGGATTCGCTTCGCGAAATCCGGGCTACGAAGCGCGGCTACTCTCGCACCCGCATCAACAGCCCCAGCCCCGCGACGAAGAACACGACCAGCACGGCCATGCCGGCCTTCTGGCTCGCCGTCACCGCGGTGATCATGCCGACCAGCAACGGACCGATGAAGGACGTGACTTTTCCCGTCAACGCGAACAGACCGAAATACTGCGCGATGCGGTCCTTCGGCGCCAGACGAATGAGAAGCGTGCGTGAAGCCGCCTGGAGCGGACCGCCGGCCGCGCCGATCAGGCAGCCCAGCACGAGATAGGCGCGCTCTGCGGCGCTCGAGAACAGAGGCGCGCCCGGCTGGGGGGCTGCGACCTTGACGAACAGCACGCTGTCCTTGTCGACCAGAAGGATCGCCGCCACCGCGAGCAGGAGGAGCAGCAGGCTGCCGGCAATGACGCGCTTCGGGCCCAGGGAATCGTCAAGCTTGCCGCCAAGCCATGCGCCGAACGTGCCCGCGATTGCGAGCATGATGCCGAAGGTGCCGATCTGGATCGTGTGCCAGCCGAACGTGCCCGCGGCATAGATGCCGCCAAAGGCAAACAGCGACACCAGGCCGTCGGTGTAGATCATGTTGGCGAGCAGAAATGCCGCAAGCGATTGCTGCTTCGGCAGGCTTCTGATCGATTGCTTCAGCTCCGACAGACCCTCGTGCAGCGCCTCGCGCACCGGGCGCTTCGCCGGATAGTCCGGCGTGAAAAGAAACATCGGGGTCACGAAGATGATGAACCAGAGCCCGGTCAACGGTCCGGCAGCGCGGTCGCCCTGATGGCTGGCGGGATCGAGTCCGAACAGCGGCGTGAGGCCGAGCAGCGTGCGGCCGGTTTCGGGATTGGCGGCGAGCAGGCCGAGCACGATGATCAGGCTGACGATACCGCCGATATATCCGGTCGCCCAGCCGGTGCCGGAGAGCCGGCCGATCCGCTCCGGCGGCACCAGGGTCGGCATCATCGCGTTATTGAAAACGGTGGCGAATTCGGCGCCGACGCTGGCGAGCGCGACAGCGGTGAGCAGCGGCGGAATGATCGAGGGATCGCCGGGCCTGCCGATCCATAGCATGCAGGACGCGAGCACCAGCACCGCACCGAATCCCGCGATCCACGGCTTCCTGCGGCCAGAGGCATCGGCGATGGCGCCCAGCACCGGCGACATCAGCGCGATCGCAAGGCCCGCGGCGGCCATCGCAAAGCCCCACAGCGATTGGCCGGTCGCCGGATTGGGCGCAATGCTGGTGGCGAAATACGGCGCGAACACGAAGGTCGTGATCAGCGTGAAATAAGGCTGCGCGGCCCAGTCGAAGAAGATCCAGCTGACGACGGCGGCGCGCGGCGGATAGGTCCGCTCGGTGCCAGCCACGCGCGTGTCCGAGGCGATCGTCGTCACCATTGATGTCCCATCACAAACAGTTTTGCCCCTCTTGGCGCAAACGGTATAGCATTATGGCGACGCGTGTGAATTGCCGGGGCCACGACGGAAGTTTGATGATGTCGTCATTTTCGACACGGCGGACATTTCTCGCCTTCATTGCCACTCTGGCGTTCGCTGTTCCGGCCGCGACCGCGCAGGATGCGCGGCGGGCCTATGTGCCGCCCGCACTCGATACAGTGCACGCCGTTCCCGCCGAGCACGGCATGGTGGTGGCGCAGGAGAATATCTCTGCGCAGGTCGGCGCCGATATCCTGCGGCGTGGCGGCAATGCGGTCGATGCCGCGGTCGCCACCGGCTTCGCCATGGCAGTGACCTATCCGCGCGCCGGCAATATCGGCGGCGGCGGCTTCATGGTGATCCATTCCGCCGAGCGCAACGAGGACATCGCGATCGACTATCGCGAGACCGCGCCGGCTGCGACCACGCCGCAGATCTTCCTCGGCGCTGACGGCAAGCCCGACGCTGCCAAATCGCGAGATTCCCCGCTCGGCGTCGGCGTGCCCGGAACCGTCGCAGGTCTTGCGCTGGCTCTTGAAAAATATGGCTCGGGCCAGTTCACGCTGGCGCAATTGCTCGAGCCCGCGATCGCGCTTGCCCGCGATGGCTTCGTCGTCAGCGACGACATCGCCGACACTTTGCCGGGCTGGCACCGGCGACTGGCACGCTGGCCTTCTTCGGCCAAGATATTCTCGCGGCCTGATGGTACGCCGCTCGGCGAAGGCGACCGGCTGGTGCAGACCGATCTTGCCGAAACGCTGTCGGTCATCGCCACACAGGGCCCGCGCGGCTTTTATGACGGCGCGGTCGCGGACAAGCTTGTCAGGGCCATCTCCGACGCCGGCGGCATCATGACGTCGGCCGATCTGAAGACCTATCAGCCGGTGATCCGCGCGCCGGTGCGCGGCACTTATCGGGGCTATGACATCGTGTCGATGCCGTTGCCATCGTCCGGCGGCGTGGTGCTGGTGGAGACGCTCAACATCCTCGAAGGTTTCCAGCTCGCCGATTTGAAGCAGGGCTCGCCGGCCTCGCTGCATCTGCTGATCGAGGCCATGAAGCGCGCCTATGCGGACCGCGCGCGCTATCTCGGCGATCCTGCCTTCGTCAACGCTCCGATCGAGACGCTCACCGCCAAGGACTACGCCGCCAAGCTGCGGGCAACCATCTCCGCCGATCGCGCCACGCCGTCGAAGGAGCTCGTTTCCGCCGCCGCCGCGCCGCGCGAGGGCAGCAATACCACGCATTTTTCCATCGTCGACAGCCGCGGCAACGCCGTCAGCAACACCTATACGCTGAACTTCAGCTACGGCGTTGGTCTCGTCGCCGAGGGCACCGGCGTGCTGCTCAACAACGAGCTCGACGATTTCACTGCGGCGGTCGGCGCTTCCAATGCCTACGGCCTCGTCGGTTACGAGGCCAATTTGCCCGGGCCCGGCAAGCGGCCGCTCTCGTCGATGTCGCCGACGATCGTGCTGAAGGACGGCAAGCCGGTGCTAGTGACGGGCTCGCCCGGCGGCAGCCGCATCATCTCGACCGTGCTCCAGGTGATCGTCAACGTGCTCGATTACAAGATGGACGTCGCGGCCGCCGTGGCCGCGCCACGGCTGCATCACCAATGGCTGCCCGACGAGGTGCGAGTCGAGCGCGGCTTTCCCGACCCTGTCCTGTTCGAGCTAAAGGCGATGGGTCATCTCGTGGTCGAGCCGATGGGGCAGACATCGGCCAATTCGATCGCGGTGACGCCGAACGGTCCGCTCGGCGCGCCCGATCCGCGCACCCGCGGCGCGGAGGCGGCGGGACAATAGCACCTGAGCCGGGCGCCGGGCTTTTGAGACAGGCTGCGGCGTGATATCGACGCAGCCTCCGATTTCATGACGAGCTTCCATGAAACGCTTCTTTCGTATCTCAGCCGCGCTCGTTGCGCTGGCGCTGCTGACAGCCGTCGCGCTCAACTTCATCTACCGGCCGGGCGACGCGATCCGGGTCGCGACCGGCTTCGTCGCGCACAACGTTTGCAGCAAGACCTTCGTCTCCAGCCTCGACCCGCAGGCCGTGTTCGCGGAGACGACCGAGCGCGACGGCATACGCCGCCTGCGCCCGCTGATGCGGCTTGATCTCGATCGCGCAGCGAAGACGGCCGACGTCACCGTGCTCGGAGGCTTTCGCAGCCACGCGATCTTTCGCGACGGCTTTGGTTGCGTGCTGCAGCATGGGACGACCATGCCCTATCTGCCGAAGATAGACCTCGTCGCGGCGAAGACGCCGAAGGCACCACCGCTGCTGCCCGACATCGCCGACGATGCCATGGTCGAGCCCGGCGATCCCGCGCTCAAGGCCGCGCTCGACCATGCCTTCGAGGAGCCGGCGACGCCACCGTTCCGGCGCACCAAGGCCGTGGTCGTGGTGCGCGACGGCCGGGTGATCGCCGAGCGCTATGCCGCGGGCATCGGCGTCGAAACCCAGCTGCTCGGCTTCTCCATGACGAAGTCCGTCATCAACGCGCTTATCGGCATCATGACACAGCGGGGCCAGACCAGCCCGTCGATACCGGCGCCCGTGCCGGAATGGCGCAGCGCCTCCGATCCCCGCCGCGAGATCGAGGTCGAGCATCTCATGCGGATGACGACGGGTCTCGCGCTGGACGAGACCAACAGCGGCTTCGATCCATCGAGCCAGATGATTTATCTGCACGACGACATGGCGGGGTTCGCGGTACAGGCTGCGCTGATCGCGCCGGTCGGCCGTCGCTGGCACTATTCGAGCGGCACCACGCAGATTCTCGCGCGCATCGTCCGCGACGGCACCGGAGGCGTCGAGCGGAGCCTCGCCTTCGCCTGGCGCGAATTGTTCAATCCGCTCGGCATGCGCCACGTGACGCTGGAGCTCGACGGTACCGGCACGATCCAGGGCACCACCTACATGCTGGCGAGCGCACGGGACTGGGCCCGCTTCGGCCTGCTCTATCTCGACGATGGCGTGATCGCTGGCAGGCGCATCCTGCCCGAGGAATGGGTAGATTTTTGCGCGGCGGCCACGCTCGACGCCGACTATGGCGCCGGCTTCTGGACCAACCGCAGCGAACACGAACATGCGAAGGGCCGGGTCCGCGCCGGCATTCCGCGCGATGCGTTCTTCGCCTCCGGCGATCTCGGCCAGCGCGTCATCATCATCCCCTCGCAGCGCATGGTGGTCGTGCGACTTGGCGATTCCGTCGATCCCAGCGGGGACATCCGCGGCGTGGCACGGCTGATCAAGGAAGTGATCGAGGCCGTGCGATAGGCCTTACCGCCCCACCTGGTACGGCCCGCCCTTTTCCAGCGCTCTGGCGTAGGCCGGCCGCGCATGGATGCGCTCAAGGAACGCCATCGCCTTGGGATGGCCGAGCTCGAGCCCGCCCCGCGCCTGGGCAGCTTCGAGCGGAAAGCTCATCTGGATATCGGCGGCGGTGAACTCGTTGCCGGCGAACCACTCGGTCTTTCCGAGCTCGCCTTCCCAATAATCCATGTGCTGCTTCAGCTGCGGATTGACCATCGCGGTGAGCGCCTGGTTCGAGACCTTGCGCACCAGCGGACGAAGCAGCGCCGGCGCGCGCTTCGGCATCAGCGTGAACAGTAGCTTGAGCAGCAGCGGCTGCATCGCCGAGCCCTCCGCATAATGCAGCCAGTAGGTGAAGCGCAGCCGCTCCGGCGTGTTCGGCGGCGGGATCAGCCGGCCGTTGCCGTAAGTGGCGATGAGATATTCGATGATCGCGCCTGATTCGGCGATGGTGTTGCCGTTGTCGGTGATGACGGGCGACTTGCCGAGCGGGTGGATGGCGCGCAGCTCCTTCGGTGCGCGCATGTCGGGCTGGCGCTGATAGCGCACGATCTCATAGGGCACACCCAACTCTTCGAGCAGCCACAGCACGCGCTGCGAGCGGGAATTGTTGAGGTGGTGAACGGTCAGCATCGCGCGGTCCTTGGGGCTGGGCGTGGTCGGTCGGCCGCGCCGTTCGTGCCAGCCCGGGACCGCAATGTCGAGCCATCCGGTCGGATATTTTAACCCGGGTATATTGACGTTGATAATTTATCCGGGTATTAAATGGGCCAAAGGTCGACAAGTATGGCAATGATTTCGATGCAAAGGACTTTCACCGCCTTCCAGGGCCCGCGCCGCCTGGCGTCCGGGCCGGCAGGCGAAGTCGCGCTGGTGGTCAAGCGGATGGCACCGCGGCCGGACGAGCCCATCATCATCTTCGAGGACGGCACGGGCCGATCGATCGACTTCGATCTGCGCGGCGGGGATCGCGAGGTGCTGGCGCGGCTGGCAAAGCTCGTCCCGCCTCCGGTGGAGGAGACCGCAGCACCGAGCGAACCGCGCGGGCGCGGCCGGCCGAAGCTCGGCGTGGTCGCGCGCGAGGTGACGCTGTTGCCGCGGCACTGGGAGTGGCTCAGCGCACAACCGGGCGGCGCCTCAGTCGCACTGCGAAAACTCGTCGACGAAGCGCGCCGCGCAAGCGGCGACAAGGACCGCGAGCGGCAGGCGCGCGATGCGGCCTATCACTTCATGTCGACCATGGCCGGCAACCTGCCGCAGTTCGAGGAGGCGTCGCGGGCGCTGTTCGCGGACGACCGGCGGCGTTTCACCGGACTGATCGCGGACTGGCCCACTGACATCCGCGACCACATCGTCAAGCTCGCCTACAGCGACTGCGCCTAGGCGCACCGCTCTTTCTCTACCCCATCGACGGCCGAGCCGCGCCTTGTGCGGCAACGGCTTCGCTCGCCCTGTTGAAAGGCCAATCCATGTCCGCCGCCACGCCGCTCTGGAAAACATTCTTCCGCTTCCTCGCACCGCTGATGCTGAGCAACGCGCTGCAATCGCTGTTCGGGACGATCAGCAACGTCTATCTCGGCCAGATGATCGGCGTCGACGCGCTGGCGGCGGTCTCGGTGTTCTTCCCCGTCATGTTCTTCCTGTTCGCCTTCGTCATGGGGCTGAGCACCGGCGCCACGGTCCTCATCGGCCAGGCCTTTGGCGCGGGCGAGCGCGGCAGGATCAAGGTCGTCGTGGGCACGACGCTCGCGATCGGCCTGCTGCTCTCGATATCCGTCGCGCTCGTCGGCGGCCTGTTCAGCCGGCAATTGATGACGGCGCTCGCCACGCCCGCGGACATTCTCGACCAGGCCAGCGCCTATGCCCGCGTCATGCTGCTCACGATGCCGCTCGGCTTCGTCTTCCTGCTGATGACGGCAATGATCCGTGGCGTCGGCGATGCGCTCACGCCGCTGCTGGCGCTGGCGTTGTCGACCGCAATCGGCCTGATCCTGACGCCGATGCTGATCCGCGGTTCGTTCGGGCTGCCGGTGACCGGCATCACCAGCCCGGCATGGGCAGCCGCGATTGCCAACGCGCTGACGCTGATCGCGCTGGCGATCCATCTGCTGCGGAAGAAACATGCGCTAGCCCCGGACGCGGCAATGCTGCGTCATCTGCGGCTCGATCGCGCCATGCTCGGAAAGATCCTCGGCGTCGGGCTGCCGAGCGCCATCGGCATGGTGGTGATGGCGATCGCCGAGCTGGTGCTGCTCGGCCTCGTCAACGGCTTCGGCTCGAACGCCACCGCCGCCTACGGCGCCGTCAACCAGGTGATGGGCTACACGCAGTTCACGGCGATGTCGATTTCGATCGCAGTCTCGATCCTCGGCGCGCAGGCGGTCGGCGGCGGCGACAGGGCGCGGCTCGACGGTATCGTGCGCACCGGCCTCGGGTTCAACATCGTCCTGACCGGCGGCCTGGTGACGCTGATCTATCTCGCGCCGCGCGCCGTGCTCGGCATCTTCATCACCGACGATGCCGTGCTCGAACTGGCGAAAGGCCTGCTCCGCATCGCGCTGTGGAGCTCGGTGCCGTTCGGCCTCGCGACGGTGTTTTCAGGCGCGATGCGCGCGGCCGGCGTGGCGCTGACCCCGATGCTGCTCGCGATCTTCGCCATCGTGGCGATCGAGCTGCCAGCCGCGGTGATTCTCAGCCGCACCATCGGCCTTCAGGGTGTGTGGGCCGCCTATCCGATCGTGTTCTGCGCCATGTTCCTTTTGCAGATGGGCTATTACCTTCTGGTGTGGCGCAAGCGGACGATCCGGCGTCTGATCTGACGGGATCATCAAGGTATTATGACCATCATTAAACGGTGGACCTGTGGCGCGCGCTGCGCCACAATGGATCAAAAGCGTCGTCAGGGAGAACGATTTTGACCCGCACAGCCCCGCAGTTCCTGTTCGATTTCGGCAGCCCGAACGCCTATCTCAGCCATCTGGCGATCCCGGCGATCGAGCAGCGCATCGGAGTCAAATTCGAGTACGTTCCGATCCTGCTCGGCGGCATCTTCAAATCGACCAACAACAAGTCACCGGCCGAGACGCTCGCCGGCGTCAAGAACAAGCGCGAATTCCAGGCGGTCGAGACCGAGCGGTTCATCAAGCGCTTCAAGGTCCAGCCCTACGTCTTCAATCCCAACTTCCCCGTCAACACGCTGAACCTGATGCGCGCCGCGATCGCGGCACAGCTTGAGGGCGTGTTCGAAAAATACGTCGAGGCCGCCTTCCACCACATGTGGCGCGAGCCGAAGAAGATGGACGATCCGGACGTCGCGGCGAAGGCGCTGGCGTCCTCCGGTCTCGATGCCCAAAAGCTGTTCGCCCGCGCCCAGGAGCCCGAGGTCAAGGGCAGGCTGATCAAGAACACCGAGGAGGCGGTCGCGCGCGGCGCGTTCGGCTCGCCGACCTTCTTCGTCGGCAACGAGATGTTCTTCGGCAAGGAGCAGTTGCGCGAGGTCGAGGAGATGGTGTCGGGGAAATAGCCACTCATTCTCCAGCGACAGAATGTGACCGCGGCAGCATTCTGGATTGCTTCGCTTCGCTCGCAATGACGACTATGATAGACCGCCAATAGCAATAGCAATAACAAGGACAATCCCATGCGCATCCTCGTGGTCGGCGCCGGCGCCATCGGCGGCTATTTTGGTGGCAGGCTGTTGCAGGCCGGCCGCGACGTAACCTTCCTGGTCCGGCCGCGCCGCGCCGCCGAACTTGCGAGCGCCGGCCTCGTCATCAAGAGCCCGAACGGCGACGTGACCTTGAAAAATCCGCCGACCGTTCAGGCCGACAAGCTCAGGGACAAGTTCGACATCGTGCTGCTCAGCTGCAAGGCGTTCGACCTCGATGACGCCATCAATTCGTTCGCTGCGGCGGTCGGGCCTGATACAGCGATCATTCCGATGCTCAACGGCATGAAGCATCTCGAGATCCTCGACCGGAAATTCGGCGTCGAGCGCGTGCTCGGCGGTCTGTGCGCCATCGCCGCGACGCTGAACGAGAAGCGCGAGGTGGTGCAGCTGCAGCCGATGCAATCGATCAATTACGGCGAGCGCGACGGCAAGCTGTCGGATCGGGTCAAGGCGATCGACGAGGCGTTCAAGAGCGGCATCAATGGCGCCACCGCCAGCCAGAACATCATGCAGGACATGTGGGAAAAGTGGGTGTTCCTGTCCTCGCTCGCAGCGTCCACAAGCCTGATGCGCACCTCGGTCGGCAACATTCTCGCTGCCCCCGGCGGCAGGGATTTTCTGCTCGGCATGCTGGACGAGACCAGCGCAATCGCCACCGCGTCGGGCTACACGCCGGGAGGGCCGTTCTTCGAGCGCGTGAAGGGCAATCTCACCACCGAGGGCTCGCCGATGACGGCCTCGATGTTCCGCGACATCAAGGCTGGCCTGCCGGTCGAAGCCGATCACGTCATCGGCGACCTGATCGCGCGCGCCGATGCCGCCAAGGTGCCGGTGCCGAAGCTGCGCATCGCCTATACGCATTTGAAGGCGTATGAGAAGCAGCGGGCGGGGTAGGTCGTAACCCCGCACTCCGCATTATTTGAAGTACGCGAGATAGTGCGAGACGGCGGTGATTTCCTCGTCGCTCATGTGATAGGCGACGTCGGCCATCGCAGCGCCGCCGCCGCCGACGCGTTGACTGCTCTTGTAATCATGCAGTGCCTTGACGAGGTATTCCTCGCGCTGGCCCGCGAGCCGCGCGACGGCCTTGGTGCCGGCGAAGCTATCCGTATGACATGAGGCGCAGCGGCGGCCGACGGCCACTTGCGCGCCCTTTTTCGACAGGTCCGGATCCTTGTCCTCCGCCGCTGTCGGCGGCGCCATCGCCGCGAAATAGGCGCCGAGATTGCGGACGTCCTCGTTGGTGATTTGCTCGGCGATCGGCTGCATCTGCTCGTTCTTGCGCGAGCCGGCGCGGAAGAACACGAGCTGCCACTGGATGAATTGATCCGGCTGGCCGGCGAGCGAGGGAATGTTCTCGGTCTGCGAGATGCCGTTCTCGCCATGGCAGCCGGCGCAGACCGCGGCCTTCTCCTTGATCGCGGCGTTGTCCGCGGCGTGAGAAGCCGGCGTGAGCAGAAGCGCCGCCGACAGCAGTCCGAACCGAACAATCCGCATCGATGATTTCTCCCGACTGTCGTTGCCGGGCGCAGGCCCGGCAATCCATCCCATATTCAAGGAGTTTTCTTGTTTGATGGATGCCCGGATCAAGTCCGGGCATGACGAACGTGTTCCACTACAAGCCTGCCGCACGGCGTGAAAAAGGCTGCGGCGCCAGTCGGCCACCGCAGCCTCTTTCTTACGTCGCCCTACTTCTTGCTGTAGCTGATGCGGTAGATCGCGCCGGCCCAGTCGTCGGCGACGAGGATCGAGCCGTCCTTGGCAAGGATGATGTCGTCAGGACGGCCGAGATAGCCCTGGTCGCCCTCGATCCAGCCGGAGGCGAACACCTCCTGCTTGGCGTTCTTGCCGTCGGGCCCGACGATCACGCGCATGATGCGACCGCCCTGGTACTTGTGGCGATTCCAGGAGCCGTGCTCGGCGATCAGGATGTTGTTCTTGTACTCGGCGGGGAATTGGTCGCCGGTATAGAACTTCATGCCGAGCGGAGCGACATGTGCGCCGAGGTTCAGCACGGGCGGCGTGAACTCGGAGCATTTGTGACCCATCGCGAACTTCGGATCGGGCAGGTCACCCTGGTGGCAATAGGGATAGCCGAAATGCTCACCCAACTTCGAGATCATGTTCAGCTTGTCGCTGGGCAGATCATCGCTGACCCAATCGCGCGCGTTCTCGGTGAACCAGTACTTGCCGGTGCGCGGATCGACGTCGCCGCCGACCGAGTTGCGGACGCCGAGCGCGTAGATTTCCGCATTGCCGGTCTTGGGATCGACGCGGCGGATCTGCGACACGCTGGTCGGGGGGACGCCGATGTTGAAGGGCGGTCCGAACGGAATGTAGAACCAGCCTTCCTTGTCGACCGCGATGTACTTCCAGCCATGCGCGGCATAGGACGGCATGTCGTCATAGACGACCTTGCCGTCGCCGAGCTTGTCCAGATTGGCTTCCGCGTTGTCGTAACGGATCAGCTTGTCGACGGCGATCACGTAGAGCGCACCGTCCTTGAAGGCGAGACCGGTGGGCATGTTCAGGCCCTTGAGGATGGTCTTGACCTCTTTCTTCCCGTTGTTGTCCTTGATGGCGTAGACGTTGCCGAGGCCGAACGAGCCGACGAACAGCGTGCCCTTGTCACCCCAGGCCATCTGCCGCGCCGCCAGCACGCCGGAGGCGTAGACCTCCATCTTGAAGCCTGCCGGCAGCTTCACCTTCTTGACGATGTTGGCGAGCTCGGCGTCGGACGCGCCGGTGGGCGGGCCCGAGGGCGGCGCGAGGCCCTTCTGCGCCTCGGTCTCGTCGCCGAGGAACCAGTCATCCGGCGGATGGGTCCAGAATTCCTTGGTGCCGGATTCGTACTTCTTCAGCGGTTTGCTTTTGTCCTGGGCATTGACGGTGCTGGTTCCCGCAAGAAGGGCAACCGCTGCAAGCGCCAACACGGATCGATGGATCATCGATTTCATCGCGTCACTCCCCTAAGGCAGCCGTCAGGGCTGCACATTATTTTGTTATGGCTAGTCGAGAGGCGAAGTATGGGTCTGCCCGACAGGCAGACGCAAAAAGGTTAGCACATCTGCGAGCGCTGAGAAGCGCGCCCCGTGCACTGCGGTTGCGCTCAATAAAAGTTGAGACGGATTTGCTTCAGGCGCGAGGCAGCCGACGGCAAAATGCTCTCGCTGCAACGCGGAATCGAAATGGCCCGTGGCTCATTTGCGGGCAGCCGGGGCCGGCTCGCACAAAAAATGCGAAAACAACCCCATGCACAGTAGAACGGCTCGGGCCGAGTTGCGCGCGGTGACGGCGGCCAGTCGTTTGATGCGTCGGGCAAAGCGGCAATCAAGGCGCTTGCGTGGCGACGGGGTAGGGCCCGCTCGCGAACACCGTCTCATGATAGCCTTTCGACCCGACCTCGCGCGCCAGTGCGCTGCGAAAGTCGGTCCGCTCACGCAGGCTGTTCAGAACATGCGCGAAGTCGAATTCGGGCCGCCAGCCCAATTCGCGCCGCGCCCGCGCGTTGACATAGACGCGGTCGATCTCGGGGAATAGCCGCCAGCCACGCGCCGCATAGAGCTGCACACACTCCGGATAGAGCCCGCGCACGACACCGGCCGCGTCGCGCGCAACCGCGGCAAGATGGCGCGGCTCGAACGGGCTGGTGGCGGAGATGATGTAACGCGCAAAGCCGAGCTGCGGCGCGCGATCGACCGCAAGCAGATGGGCGCTCACCGCGTCCGCAATATCCAGCCGGCGATAGAGCAGCTCGTTGGCCTGCGCGTTGTCCAGCGGGTAAGCCGTCCGCATCGCCGGATCGTCGTCCTCCTCCGGAAAGAAGCGCGAAGTCCTCAACACCACGACGGGCAGCCCGCGTTCGCGAAAGAACAGCTCGCACAAATTCTCCGCCATCAGCTTGGTCGTGCCGTAGATGTTCTTCGGGATCGGCGGCAAATCCTCGGTGACCCACACCGCGGCCTGTCCGGCTTCCGGCCGGAGCCGCGAGCCGAACGCGCTGGTGGTGCTGGTGAAGACAAGACTGCGCACGCCGGCCGCCGTGGCCGCCTCGAGCAGATTGAGCGTGCCGGTGACGTTGGTGTCGACAAAATGCTGCTTGGTGTGGGTCGCCACATGCGGCTTGTGCAGCGTCGCGGTGTGGATCACGGCCGTGACGCCCTCCATCTGGCGCCGCACGAAGTCGGGATCGACGATCGAGCCAACGGCATCGGTGAAGGGCGATGGCTTCAGATCGACCCCGCGCGCGGGGGAACCGCGCCCGCGCAGCGTGCGGAGAAGGGCCTCCCCGAGATGGCCTGCGCTACCGGTGACCAGAATTGTCATGTGGGATCCAACACAGCTGCCAGCAGCGTGAAAAACCACGATTCCGTCCAGATCGGCTGGATGCTCTGGCAAAAATTGGAGCGGGCGAAGGGGCTCGAACCCTCGACCCCGACCTTGGCAAGGTCGTGCTCTACCACTGAGCTACACCCGCATCCTGTGTCGGTCGCATGACTGCGCCGGCAACGGCTGTCGTATGCCAAAAGCGGAGGGCGAATGCAACAGCTACCGGCGGCATAGATTCGCATCTTCCGGCCCATATGAGGGCCCGAACCCGGCCGAATCGATCAAAAAAGCCTGGGAACCGCCGAATCGGCTGCGATGGATTGAAATTCGGCCGCCCCGGCCCAATTTTAGGGCCGACAGCGAAGCATATGAATTGGCGACGTGCTAAAGACCCGCCATTCCAGACAGACGAGGGGATCCCGTGACGATCATCGACCAGGGTAACGGAGCGGCGGGCCCGGCTGCGACCGATCTGATCAAGGACACCACCACCCAGACCTTCGTGAAAGACGTCATCGAGGAATCGAAGCGCCAGCCGGTGCTGATCGATTTCTGGGCGGAGTGGTGCGGCCCCTGCAAGCAGCTCACCCCCGTGCTTGAAAAGGCGGTCAAGGCGGCCAAGGGCAAGGTCAAG
This sequence comes from Bradyrhizobium sp. Bra78, assembly GCF_024519855.1. NCBI lineage: Bacteria > Pseudomonadati > Pseudomonadota > Alphaproteobacteria > Hyphomicrobiales > Nitrobacteraceae > Bradyrhizobium > Bradyrhizobium sp. Bra78. The sequence continues at coordinate 71,726 of NZ_JALJRE010000009.1, forward strand.
CTGGTCAAGATGAATATCGACCAGCATCCGGCGATCCCGGGCCAGATGGGCATCCAGTCGATTCCGGCGGTGATCGCCTTCGTCAACGGCCAGCCGGCCGATGGCTTCATGGGCGCTGTGCCGGAGAGCCAGCTCAACGCCTTCATCGACAAGCTCACCAAGGGCGTGACCGCGCCGGGCGAGCCGAACGTCGCCGAAATCCTGCAAGAGGCCGAGGCTGTGCTCGCCGAGGGCGATGCCGCCGCGGCCGCCCAGATCTACGCTGAAGTGCTGCAGCATGAATCGACCAATGTCGCGGCCCTTGCCGGGCTTGCGAAGTGCTACGCCGTCTCCGGCGCGATGGAGCAGGCCAAGCAGACGCTGGCCATGGTGCCGGAATCCAAGCGCAACGACCCCGCGGTGAAAGCGGTGCAGACCGCGATTGATCTCGCCGAGCAGGCGGAGCAGCTCGGGCCCGTCGCCGAGCTGGAACAGAAAGTCGCCGCAGACCCGCTCGATCATCAGGCACGATTCGACCTCGCCACCGCTCTCAACGCGCAAGGCAACCGCGCAGCCGCCACCGAGCAGCTGCTCGAGATCGTCAGGCGCGACCGCAAATGGAACGACGACGGCGCCCGCAAGCAGCTCGTGCAGTTCTTCGAGGCCTGGGGCGGCATGGATGATGCAACCGTCGACGGACGCAAGCGCTTGTCGACGATCCTGTTTTCGTAGGGCGGGGTTATTGCTGGAGCATGATCTTGTCGGAAAACCGCTGCACAGTTTGCGCCAACGCGGTCCTTCGAATCCGGATCATGCTCTAGCAGAGTCAGCGGGGGACCAGATGCCGATCAACATCGAATATCGCGGGCCCGCCGACCTTCCGGAGATCATTCCGCTGTTTCCGCTGCCGGGCGCGCTGCTGCTGCCGCGCGGCCAGATGCCGCTCAACATCTTCGAGCCGCGCTATCTTTCGATGGTCGACGATTCCTTGCGCGACGGCCATCGACTGATCGGCATGATCCAGCCCGACGCGGCGCACTCGCCGAAGAATTCCGACAAGCCGGCGCTGTTCCGGGTCGGTTGCGTCGGCCGCATCACCCAGCTCGCCGAATCCGGCGACGGCCGCTACATCCTCGAGCTCACCGGCGTCTCGCGCTTCAAGGTGGTCGAGGAACTGGAAGTGCTGACCGCCTACCGGCAATGCAAGGCGGATTTCTTCGCCTTCGTCGACGACTTCACCGCCCGCATGGGCGAGGACGAGGTCGATCGCGAGGCGCTGCTGGTGGTGCTGGCGGACTTCCTGAAAGCCAACAATCTCAAGGTCGACTGGGAAGGCGTCGAGAGCGCGCCCAACGAGGCGCTGGTCAACGCGCTGGCGATGATGTCGCCCTATGGCCCCGCGGAGAAGCAGGCCATGCTGGAAGCGCCCGACCTGAAGACCCGCGCCGAGATCTTGATCGCGGTCACCGAGATGGATCTCGCCAAGAAGCGCACCAGCGGCGATCCGCCGCTGCAGTAAGGGCCTGAACGCTCAGGCAGCGCGGACGGCTGCTCCGGCACCTCGCCGCAGCATTCTGGCGATGTCGGATGCAGGCATCGGCCGGCTGAAATAGTAGCCTTGCGTTTCTACGCACCCTTCCTCACAGAGGATATCCAGCTGCTCCTTCGTTTCAACGCCTTCGGCGGTCGTCGTCTTGCCGAGGCTGACTGCGAAACGAAGCACCGCTCGCGCGAGATGGCGCGCCTCTACCCTCGCGCTGGACAGTTCGTTGACGAAGCTGCGGTCGATCTTGATCTTGTCGAACGGGAACTTTTGCAGAAAGCTCAGCGATGAATAGCCGGTGCCGAAATCGTCCAGGGCGATTCGCACACCGAGCTCGCGTAATTGGCCGAGTACCGCGAAAACCGCTTCGCTGTCATGCATGATCACCGTCTCTGTGACCTCGATCTCAAGTCTGTGCGGCGCAACTCCCGAACTCGACAGCGCACCGATAACGACCGGAACAATCTCCGTGCTCCTGAATTGGGCGGGAGACAGGTTAACCGCGATCCTGACATGCGCAGGCCATTTGGCGGCTTCCGCACAGGCGGTTCTCAAAACCCATTCTCCCAGCGGCACGATCAAGCCGGTCTCCTCCGCAAGCGGGATGAATTCGCTCGGCATGACCAGACCTTGCTGCGGGTGATGCCAGCGTAGCAAGGCCTCGAAACCATTGACCTTGCCGGTCACGGGACTGACGAACGGCTGGTAATGGAGCTCGAACTGGCGGCCGGCAATCGCATTCCGCATGTCACGCTCCAGGTTGCGCCGCGCATGCATGAGCGCGTCGAGTTCCGGCTCGAAGAAACGGAATGCGCCACGTCCACCACTCTTGGCCGAGTAGAGAGCGAGATCGGCGCTCTTCATGATCACGTCGGGATCGTTGCCATCGCGTGGCGCGATGGCGATGCCGATGCTGGTGCCCACCGTGACCCGGTGATCGCCGAGATCGAACGGTTCGCAAAGCGCCTTTCTGATGTTCTCGGCAAGGGCGGCGGCCTCCACGGCCGGGTTGGTCACGTAATCAATCACCGCGAACTCGTCGCCGCCCAGCCGGGCAATCAACGCGGTTTCCGCGGTGCATTCGCGCAGACGCGCAGAAACGGCGCGCAACAGGGAATCACCCGCCGGATGTCCTAGCGTGTCGTTGACTTCCTTGAAGCGATCGAGATCGAGCATGAGTACAGCCAGATCGAGGCCGCCATTGCGCGTAACTGCAATGGCATGCTCCATCCGCTCCCTGAGCAGCACACGATTTGGCAGATCGGTCAACGCATCGTGTTGTGCCATATGAGCGATCTTGGCCTCGGACCGGCGTTGCTCGGTGACGTCAAGATGCGTGGCCACCCACCCGCCGCCGGCCATGGGCTGTCGCGTCACGCAGATCAACCGACCATCCGCGAACTCGTCGATTCTGCTCGAGACTGCATCGAACGGCAACGCGGCCAGTTTCGAGAGGAATTGCACCGCAGCGCCTTCGCTGGTGTCGCTCTTGAGGATGCCAGTCACGACGCGATGCCTGATGATGTCGACGTGCGGCGTCCCCGCTCTCAGAAGCTCTGGTGGCAGCCGATAGAGCCGGGCATAGCGCTCGTTGCAGACGACAAGTCGCTTCTCCGCATCGAACATGCACAGGGCCTCGACCATGTTGTTGATGGCTGTATCGAGCCTGAGTTTCTGGTCCTGGATTTCCCGTTGCGAATCTTCCACCTGTTGCCTGGCGAGCGAGAGCTCGCTGATGATTTGCTCGAACCTGCTGGTTCGGGTCGCAAGGCGGCGATCCGCCAGCACGCCGACGAAGCTCATCCCGAGCACAGATAGGGCCACGCCAGCAATTGCCGCGGCGAGGAAGGCCGGAGAAAGCGACAATGTATCGTTTGCCAGCGTAGGGTCTGGAACGATCTGGACGGCCCCCATGGCCGTGAAATGGTGCGACACGATGGCGAGCGTCAGCAGCAGCGCCGCAGCAAAGGTCCCCCACTTGTCCTTGCGGCCCAGGGCAACCGCGAGCGCAGCGTACCCCAGGACCATGCCGAGGACGATCGAGATCAACACCAGCCCTGGCGACCAGGTCACACGACCCGGCACCTCGAGGGCCCACATGCCGATATAATGCATGCTTGCAATGCCGGCGCCGATAATGCCGCCACCGGCAGCTGCGCGCCACCGGCCGGAATTGGCGACCGCAACGCCAAAACCGCCTGAAGTCAGGATCATCGCCGCGGCGAGCGACAGCGCTGTCAGAACGAGGCCGTAATTGGTCGAGACGCCGGGCTCATAGGCGAGCATTGCGACAAAATGCGTTGCCCAGATTCCGTAGCCGATGGCGGCGCCGGCAATCGCGATCCAGATCAACCGCGCCCAGGCTCGCGAGGCGATCGCACGATGAAAGATGCTTACCGCAACAATACTTGCAATGAAGCATACCAAGCCAGCAAGTACGACGAGTCGCCAATCGTGCTCGGCCGTAACGCAGGAAAAAACGCGGAACATCAAAATAGCGCTCCCTCGTCAATATCGTCGATGGTGAACGGGCTAAACGTTCATCGCGTTAATTTTGTGCAACGCCTGATTGCATGCTTACCGGTGCGTTAACGCTGCTTGTCCAATTTGATTTGCGAAAATTTGCGCTCGAGTTGTAGCGCCATCGACGGCCGTCGAACGCGCAGTGCTCGGCAACGAACGTCTAGAGGCGATTGCGAATGCGCTTGCGTCCGGTGATCATCGCGCGGATCAGGTTCTCGCGCTGGAGCAGCCCCATCAGCAGCACGCCCAGCACGTGCAGCACGACCAGGACGATGACCGCGTCGGATGAATAATGGTGGGTGTCCTCGACCCACCAGACGCCGAAGAAGGTCACGGTCACCGACATCGCGCCCGTGATCGTCGAGACCGCGAGAGAGGCCAGCAGCGCCACCAGCATCAACGTGCCGGCGGGATTGAGCCCGATATAGCGGCCGGTGATGCCGCGGCGGAGATTCCAGAGGTAGCGCGGCGCGGCACGAAGCCTGACGCCGACCATGCGGAAGCGCGAATAGCGGCTTCCCCGGAAACCCCAGACCAGTCGGAAAGCGAGAAGCCCGATCACGGTGTAGCCGACGATGCGGTGAAAGCCGTCATGGACGGTGGGCGTGAACCAGGCGGCCAGAATGCCGGCTGCGAGCGCCCAGTGCCAGAGGCGCAGCGGGAGGTCCCAGACCGCGACCGTCCGCGAGGTGGTTCGATCCGCGGGGGTCCGGCTGGACTCCCCGCGCGCTTCCGGTCCCGCTTCTTCGATCAAGCCCGCATCCCAGGACGTCACTTGACGCAATTCAATTGGCGATTCACTTGGCGATCGTGTGCTTCAGGCTGAGATCTTCGGGGCTGTAGAACAGCTCGTACAGCTTGCCTTCCTTGACGCCATAGACCTCGTAGCACGAGCCTTCGATCTTGGAGCGCCGCACCTCGTAACCGAGCGCCTTGGCCTTGGCTTCGGCTTCGCTCGCCGGCTTCCACGCCGCCTTGTCGAGCTTGGTGCAGTTCTTGAAACCGTCGGCCATCGCCGCCGATCCCGTGCCAATCCCGATCGTCAACGCAATGGCAACAACACGAATGACCTTCACGAACGTCTCCTCTTCTGTCGTGGACGCTACGCCTGGCGCGAAGCGGGACCGAAGGAAGCAAAGCACATGATGAAGTCAATCCGGTTCGGGGCCTGCAGGCTTTAGAGATATTCTAACGATCCGAAAAAGATCAGCGCTCTCCGTAAGCAGCATGCATTTGAAGGATCGATGCGGCCTTACGTCTCATGGGCTCGATGACGGCTCAATTTGGAGACGTCTCATCTAGTAGCCCGCAACGGCCATGGCGACGACGGCGCTGAGCGCCATCCAGCCGAAGTGCCGGCCGCGCGTGGCCCATGCGTTGGCGGCGGCGGAGAAGCCGAACACGACGGCCATGGTGGCGACGATCCAGTGGCGCGCCGGCTCCGAATCCATCCAGGGCACCGCGATCAGGAGCACGCCACCGCCGATCCAGGCGACGGTCGAGGCCTGCCAGACCAGGCGGATCAGGGTGCGGAGCCGCTCCGGCTCGATGCGGGCGCGGGCGAAGACCTTGGTCTCGCCGAGAATGCCATGGATGAGGGCCACGGCAATGGTCAGGACGCCGGCGCATTGGAGCAAGAGATCGCGCATCGTCGGAACTCCTCGAAATTTCACATCCATACACTTATGTATGGTGAGATAGGCGCTGGTGCGCCGCCTGTCAATACACTAGTGTATGGTCAGATTTCGGGAACCGGACATGACCGAACAGCTCTCCGCAGACGACTGGATCAGGGAGGGGCTCAAGGCACTCGCCAGGAGCGGCTTCGTTGCGCTGAAGGCCGATCCGCTGGCGAAAGCCATGGGCGTTTCGCGCGGCAGCTTCTACTGGCATTTCGTGGATCTCGGCGCGTTCCACGCCGCCGTGCTCAAGCGCTGGCGCGAGATCGCAGCCGAGCAGATCATTGCCGACGTCGAGGCCGCCACGGACGAGCCGCTGAAGGCCCTGCTCCGAAGATCGTTCGGCGCGCGGCTCGACCTCGAGCGCGCGGTCCGGAACTGGGCGGCGTTCGATGCGGCGGCGCAAGCGGCGGTCCGCGCCATCGACCGGCGCAGGCTCGACTATATCGAAGCGCTGCTGGCGAAGCGGGGGCTGGCCGCCGCGGCGGCGCAGGCCCGCGCGCAAATCCTGTACTGGACCTTTCTCGGCTTCGCGCTGTCCGGCGCACCGGTCCCGGCGGCGCGGCTCCAGGCCCTGCTCGACGAGGTCCTGCGGATGGTCTCCGCCTGAGCCCGCGGTGGGCGGATGCGGATTTCCATGCTAGAGGCAACCGACTGCCGGAGACACCCATGAACGCGCCCACCGAACGTCCCGAAGCCAGCGTCGATCCCAAATTGCTGGAGATCCTGGTCTGCCCGCTGACCAAGGGCCCGCTGGAGTTCGATTCCGCGAAGCAGGAGCTGATCTCGCGCAGCGCCAAGCTCGCTTATCCGATCCGCGACGGCATCCCCATCATGCTGCCGGAAGAGGCGCGCAAGATCGATTGATCCGATAGCCCTCATGGTGAGGAGGCGCGGCAGCGCCGTCTCGAACCATGAAAACCCTATTCTCACCTCGGCCTTCATCCTTCGAGACGCGCGCAAGCGCGCTCCTCAGGATGAGGGGCCAAGGCTTGCGCGATTGCTACAGCGCCTCGCCCTTCAGCAACCGCGGTATCTCGCCGGTCAGACCCGCGGCCTGGCGGATGAAGAGATTCTTGAGCGGCGGAGCGCGGTCGACGAGGCCGAGGCCGATGTCGCGAACGGTGCGCAGCAGCGTCGACTGGTTGGAGAACAGGAAGTTCAGCGAGTTGGTGGCAACGCCCATCGCCATGGTGTCGAAGCGGCGCCAGCGCTGGTAGCGCTCGAGCACGTCCGCTGCGCCGAGATCCATGCCGAGCCGCGCAGAATCGACGACGACCTCGGCCAGCGCCGCGACGTCCTTCAGCCCCATGTTGAGGCCCTGGCCCGCAATGGGGTGGATGACGTGCGCGGAATCGCCGACCAGCGCGAGGCGCTCGGCGATGAAGGAGCGTGCGACGAAATAGGACAGCGGAAACGCGCGCGGCTTGTCGAGCGCCTTCACCTCGCCGAGATGCAGGCCAAAGCGCTGCTCGAGCTCGGCGTGAAATTCCTCCTCGCTCAATGCGACGATGCGCGCAGCTTCGCTGCGCCGCTCGGTCCAGACCAGCGAGGAGCGCTTGCCGGATAGCGGCAGGATCGCGAACGGGCCCGCGGGCAAGAAGTGCTCTTCGGCGCGGCCTTCGTGATCGCGCTCGTGGCCGACGGTGACGACGATGCCGGACTGGTCATATTCCCAGCCATGGGTGGCGATGCCGGCGCGCTCGCGCAGCTTCGACCTTGCACCATCGGCGGCTACCAGCAGGCTCGCGGCAATGACGCTGCCGTCGCCGAGCGTCACGTCGATGCCTTCGCTGCGCGAATCGTAGGACGACACGGTGGTCGCGCGCAGATCGATGCCCTCGGCCTCGGCGCGCACCACCAGCGCATCGATCAGGCGGCGGTTCTCGACCATATGCGCGAAGGGCTCGCCCGGCGCGACGTCGCCGGCGAAATTCAGGAACACCGGACGGGTGGCGTCCTCCAGCTTGGAATCGGTGACGACCATGTCGAGGATCGGCTGCGCCTCGCCCCGGACGTCGTCCCAGGCGCCGATCGCCTCGAACAGGCGGCGGCAGGCGGCCACGATTGCGGTCGCGCGCGGGTCCCGGCTCGGGCGCGTGCCGAGCGCCGGATCGGCGACGATGACGGGAATCTCGGGCCCGAGCCCCTGGCGCAGCGCCAGCGCAAGCGCGAGGCCCGCAAATGCGCCGCCGCCAATGACAATGCTACCCTGTACCGACATACCCAGTTCCCGGCTAACGCTTCGCCTTTTCTTGGTCTTGCTAGCAGACTTGAGGTGGGCGAAACAGTGCGGTGAAACAAGGGCGGAAGGCCCTATTGTGTCATTCCGGAGCAGCGAATCCGGGACGGCAAGGGGAAAGCTCAATTCCATGTCCAAAAGCCTGATCGACCTGATCTCGATTCTCGACCTCGAACAGCTCGAGGTGAATCTGTTTCGCGGCAACAGTCCGAAGACGAGCTGGCAGCGGGTGTTCGGCGGCCAGGTGATCGGGCAGGCGATGGTCGCGGCGTGCCGCACCGTCGAGGGCCGGCTGCCGCATTCGCTGCATTGCTATTTCATCCTGCCGGGCGATCCGCAGATCCCGATCATCTACCAGGTCGAGCGCCTGCGCGACGGCAAGAGCTACTCGACGCGCCGCGTCACCGCGATCCAGCACGGTAACGCGATCTTCTCGATCATGGTGTCGTTCCATGCCGAGGAGGAGAGCGCGTTCGATCATCAGGACAGGATGCCCGACGTGCCGCCGCCGGAAAAGCTGACGGCGGAGGAAATAGCGAAGCAGCCGATGTTCAAGGAGATGCCGGAGTTCATCCGCCGCTACTATGAATCCGACCGTCCGATCGAGCTGCGCCCGGTCGAGCTCGGCCGCTATTTCGGCCAGAAGATCGAGGACGGCCGCATTCATGTCTGGATCAAGACCGCGGCAACGCTGCCGGACGATCCGGCGCTGCACATGTGCGCGCTGGCCTATGCGTCGGACTTCTCGCTGCTCGATGCGATCATGGCGCGCTACGGCCGCACGCTGTTCGACAAGCGCATGATGCCGGCGAGCCTCGATCACGCGATGTGGTTTCACCGCCCGTTCCGCGCCGACGAATGGCTGCTCTACGCGCAGGATTCGCCGAGCGCGCGAAGCGGCCGCGGCTTGACCCGTGGCTCGATCTTCAAGCCCGACGGCACGCTCGTGGCCTCCGTCGCGCAGGAAGGCTCCGTGCGCGAGCGCAGATGATCAGAAGCCGCGAGCGGCAGCCCCGCGGTCGACGAGTCCGAATTGCGACACGTACCAGCGGCCGTACCAGCGCAGCATCCACGGAATCGGGATGATCAAGCTACAGGCCAGCGAGAACACCACCGTACGCCACAGGACCTGCCAGCCAGTGCCGTTGAACACGATCTCGCGCCGCGTGCCCTCGGTATTGCGGCAGATCCAGCGCATCCAGAACACCAGCACCCAGGCCCAACCGATGATGGTGATGGTCGAGATGAGCATCAGCAGATACCAGCCGACATAGCCGATCGCACTACCCTGGAACGAGATCGGCAACCGCTCGCCGTTGGAGGAGAGATTGGCCACGATCCAGCGGAGGATCACCCAGGCGAGGAAGGCATTGATCACCGTCGCAACGAGCGGCGCGTACGAAATGCCGGTGGCGCCGGCATAGGTCAGGAGCGCGTTGGCCATCAACGCCCACCAGATGTCCATCGGCTGACCCGCGAAATCGAAATTCGGGCGGCCCGGCACCTGAATGTGCGACGTTATATATTTGTAGAACCAGACCGCGACCCACGGCGCCGGAATGACCAGGATCATGCCGATGACGAACACGATGGCCCGCCCAAGCAGACCGAACACGCTGAAATCAGCCGTCAGCGGTCCTTCGCCACCGGCGCCACCATAACCAGCGCGCCCCATCATCGGCGGACCGCCGGTCGGCACCATCGGAGGCGCGCCGCCGCCGATCAGTCCGGGAATTTCGGCGGCCTTCTGCCAGCCGGCCATGCCCTCCGACCACACCAGCGTATCCGGGCGCACAATTCCTTGCGCGATCAAGTCGCGGAATTGCCCTTCCGGGTAAGGCCCCTGCTGCTTGCCCTCGGATGCGTAGAACCAACTCGCCATGAAGCGTCCCCCCAAACATACTTTTGTACCGGCCGGGACGCTTCGGTTCACCGCATCCATGCCAAAAATGCATTGTGGAGGATGAACGGATGCCCTGTACAGAGGCGGCCGTTCACATGGCCAAACGTTTTTCCGCTTCAATCTGCAAGTTTTTTATGCCATTTGCCCGGAAAGATGCCAGATTGACGCGGCGCCGGGGACATACGGCGCGGCGCATCCCGGGGAATAGGCCTGACCATGAAACTCGTCGTCGCGATCATCAAACCCTTCAAGCTCGATGAAGTCCGCCAGGCGCTGACCGCGATCGGCGTCCACGGCATGACCGTGACCGAGGTGAAGGGCTATGGCCGCCAGAAGGGTCATACCGAGATCTATCGCGGCGCCGAATATGTCGTGAACTTCCTGCCCAAGCTGCGGATCGAGATCGCGGTCGCCTCCGATGTCGCCGACAAGGCGGTCGCGGTGATCACCGCGACGGCACGCACCGGGCAAATCGGCGACGGCAAGATCTTCGTCACGCCGATCGATCACGCGCTGCGCATCCGCACCGGCGAAACCGACAGCGACGCGCTCTAACTCGAACTACTTCGATCGCACCGGGCAACGACGCCACAGCGTGCGACGCAATCACTATGCTGGGGGAAACGACATGGCGGGATTGTTGCGCCGCGCGGCCGTTATGGCTGCGCCGATCGGATTTGCGTCGGTCATTGCCGCACCTGCCCATGCCGCGGAGTCCCAGATCAACACCGCCGACACCGCCTGGATGATCGTCGCCACCGCGCTGGTGCTGATGATGACGATCCCGGGCCTCGCGCTGTTCTACTCCGGCATGGTGCGCAAGAAGAACGTGCTCGCCACCATGGCGCAGAGCCTCGCCGCGGTGACGATGATCTCGATTCTCTGGGTCGCGTTCGGCTATTCGCTGTGCTTCGTCGGCGACGGCCCGTGGATCGGCACGCTCGACCGCTGGTTCCTCGCCGGCATGACCATGGACAGCGTCAATCCGGCGGCGAAGACGATCCCGGAAGCACTGTTCATGCTCTACCAGATGACGTTTGCGATCATCACCGTGGCGCTGGTCGCGGGCTCGGTTGCCGACCGGATGCGCTTCTCCGCCTATCTGCTGTTCTCCGTCGCCTGGTTCATCTTCGTCTACATTCCGCTGGCGCATTGGGTGTGGGGCGGCGGCTTCCTCGCCAGCATGGGCGTGCTGGATTTCGCCGGCGGCCTCGTGGTGCATCTGTCGGCCGGCACCGCCGGCCTCGTCGCTGCCAAGGTGATGGGACGCCGTCATGGCTACGGCACCGAAAATCTCTCGCCGTTCGATCTGTCGCTCGCCGTGATGGGCACCGGCCTGTTGTGGGTCGGCTGGTTCGGCTTCAACGGCGGCTCGGCGGGTGCGGCCAATTCGCGCGCGGTGCTGGCGATCATCGCGACCCATCTCGCAGCCTGCTCCGGCGCGCTGACCTGGGGCGCGATCGAATGGTCGACGCGGCGCAAGCCTTCAGTGCTCGGCATGATCTCCGGCGCGGTGGCCGGCCTCGGCACCATTACACCGGCCTCGGGATTCGTGGCCCCCTGGCACGGCATCGTCATCGGCATGATCGCGGGCCTCGTCTGCTACTGGGCCTGCACCTGGCTGAAGCACCGCTTCGACTATGACGATTCGCTCGACGTGTTCGGCGTCCACGGCATCGGCGGGCTGACCGGCACCCTGCTGGCCGGCGTGTTCGCCACCAGCGCGATCGGCGGCACCGCCGGCCTGCTCGAAGGCCATCCGCAGCAGCTCCTGATCCAGCTCTATGGGGTCGCCGTCACTTTCGTCTGGTCGGCAGGCGTGAGCTTCCTCCTGTTGAGGCTGGTCGGCCTGTTCGTGCCCTTGCGCGTATCCCGCGAGCACGAGCTCGAGGGCCTCGATATTTCGCAGCACGGCGAGGCGCTGCAATAGGCTGCAAACCAGCAGCGCGAAGCGATAGACAGCCTGAGATCGCTTCGGGCTTGCATGACACATAAGTGTATGCTTATGTCCCGTCATGATCGAGGCAGACATCTTCAAGGCGCTGGCCGACCCGACGCGCCGCAAGGTCTTCGAAAAGCTCGCTGGCGGAAGCCTGAATGCCAGCGCCTTGCGCGATGGATTGGAGATCAGCCAGCCGGCGATGTCGCAGCATCTCGCGGTGCTGCGTGCGGCAGGCCTGGTGCGTGAACAGCGGCAGGGCCGCTTTGTGAACTACGAGGTCGATCCGGACGGGATCGCCACCATCGGGACATGGCTTGCGCGCTACCGCGCCTACTGGCCGAAACGCATGGAAGCTCTCGCCGATCTCTTGAAGGACATGGATCAATAAGGATCTGGATCAATGAGCGACGCAGTGAAGCCTGATCACCCCGACGCAGACTTGGTGCTCGAGACAGACTTGGTCCTCGAATACGACCTCGATGCGCCGCCGGCAAAGGTCTGGCGCGCGGTGACCATTCCGGCCCTGCGCGAGCGCTGGCTGCCGGATTCCGACGTTGTGGGCATCGAGCCCGAATCATCGATCGTGGGCGAAGAGGTGCGCTACCGGCTTCGCGATTCCGAGCCGCCGTTTCGCGAAAGCCACGTCATCTTCCGGATCGAACCGAACGAAGCCGGCGGCACCCGCTTTCGCATCATCCAGCAAGCCTGCGACGACCATGCCAAGCTACCGCAGGCGGCCAACAGCAATCGCTGCATGATGCGCGCGGCGGCCTGACCACAAACAGACTTTCATCACCTGCAGAAATGGAGGTCGCCGATGCGCGACATGCTTCAGCTCGTCCCTATGGTCGTCGAACAATCCGCCCGCGGCGAACGATCCTTCGACATCTACTCGCGGCTCCTGCGCGAGCGCATCATCTTCCTCAACGGCGAGGTCAACGATGCGATGTCCGGACTGGTCTGCGCGCAGCTGCTGTTCCTGGAGGCGGAGAATCCGAACAGGCCGATCAATCTCTACATCAATTCCTATGGCGGCGTGGTCACCAGCGGATTGGCGATGTACGACACCATGCAGTTCATCAAGGCGCCGGTCCATACGCTGTGCATGGGGACCGCGCGCTCCATGGGCTCGTTCCTGCTGATGGCCGGCGAACCCGGTCACCGCGCCGCGCTGCCCAATGCAAGCCTTCACGTGCATCAGCCGCTCGGCGGCTACCAGGGCCAGGCGTCCGACATCCTGATCCACGCCACCGAAATGCAGGAAACCAAGCGGCGCCTGATCCGGCTCTATGCGCAGCATTGCCGGCGCCCCGAGGAGGAGGTGGAACGGACCCTGGACCGCGACCACTTCATGACCGCGCAGCAAGGGGTCGAATGGGGACTGATCGACAGGGTTTTTGCAGAGCGCGACGCCGCCTGACGGGTCCAGCAATGGCCCTCAGCCGGATACCGGCTGAGCCTCGTTCTGCTCAAGCTGAACGAACGGTGTCGCGCATCTCGTGAGCAGAGACGCGGACGATCTCGGTATTTCGCGTCACGCCGAGGTACCGCTCCATATTCAGATACCATTCGACTGCCCGACACATGAGCAACAATGTGACGACAGCCTGTCGTGCCTGTTTTTTGACCAGGCATGACCACGGATTGAGCGCGACGTAATAGCGCACTGCACCGCAATACCCGCCAAACGCGAAAATGCCCGTTTTCATAGTCCGTTAGGCAACGCGCCCGATCTGGCACGGCATTTGATTCTAAGGGTCTCGGCTGTGCCCGCGTAGTGAACTTCTCCGTGGCGAACCAGTCGAGAAACGCCCGGCCACGTCCGGACCGGGCCCAAGCGGGGATAGGACCCATGAAAATTGTTATGGCGATTATCAAGCCATTCAAGCTGGAAGAAGTCCGTGACGCCCTGACCGCCATCGGCGTTCACGGTCTCACGGTGACGGAAGTCAAGGGATATGGCCGCCAGAAGGGCCATACGGAAATCTATCGCGGCGCCGAATATGCCGTGAGCTTCCTGCCCAAGATCAAGATCGAGGTGGCTGTCGCCTCCGACCAGGTCGACAAGACCATCGACGCCATCACGTCCGCCGCGAAAACCGGACAGATCGGCGACGGCAAGATCTTCGTCATCAATCTCGACCATGCGGTTCGCATCCGCACCGGCGAGGCCGATGCCGCGGCCCTCTGATTTCGCGCTCAACCTTATCCAATCAGGAGTGAATAAAATGACGTTCAAGCGTCCCTATGGCGCGGGATTGGCGGCTCTCGCAGTCGGCCTGTTCGCTGCGACCGCAGCCTATGCCGAGCCAACGGTCAACAAGGGAGACAACGCCTGGATGCTGACATCGACAGTGCTCGTGCTGTTGATGACGATCCCCGGCCTCGCGCTGTTCTACGGCGGCCTCGTCCGTTCCAAGAACATGCTCTCCGTCCTGATGCAGGTGTTCTACACCGTCTGCGTCGTCACCGTGATCTGGGCCGTGTACGGCTACAGCCTCGCCTTCACCGGCGGCTCCGACTTCATCGGCGGCTTCTCCAAGGCCTTCATGATGGGCGTCACCACCGATTCGAAGGCTGCGACCTTCTCGGTCGACGCCAACATCTCGGAGCTCATCTACATGTGCTTCCAGATGACCTTCGCGGCGATCACGCCCGCCCTCATCGTCGGCGCCTTCGCCGAGCGCATGAAGTTCTCGGCGATCGCTCTCTTCATCCCGCTCTGGGTCACGCTGATCTACTTCCCGATCGCGCACATGGTCTGGTACTGGCCCGGCCCGGACATGATCCAGGACGCTGCCAAGGCTCTGGCTGCTGCCACTGACGCTGCAGCGAAGACCGCGGCGCAGGCCAAGCTCGACGAGATCAACGCCGACGCCGGCTGGATCTTCAAGAAGGGCGCGATCGACTTCGCGGGCGGCACGGTGGTGCACATCAACGCCGGCATCGCAGGTCTCGTCGGCGCTCTCCTGATCGGCAAGCGCACCGGCTACGGCAAGGAGCTGATGGCTCCGCACTCGCTGACCATGTCGATGATCGGCGCCTCGCTGCTCTGGGTCGGCTGGTTCGGCTTCAACGCCGGCTCCAACCTCGAAGCCAACGGCGGCGCAGCCCTCGCCATGACCAACTCCTTCGTCGCCACCGCAGCCGCCGCGCTGTCGTGGATGTTCGCGGAGTGGATCATCAAGGGTCATCCGTCGGTACTCGGCGTCATCTCCGGCGCAGTCGCGGGCCTCGTGGCCGTCACGCCTGCCGCCGGCTTCTCCGGCGTGATGGGTGCGATCGTCCTCGGCCTCGTTGTCGGCGTGGTCTGCCTGTTCTTCTGCACCGTCGTGAAGAACGCGCTCGGCTACGATGACTCCCTCGATGTGTTCGGCGTGCACTGCGTCGGCGGCATCATCGGCGCCCTCGGCACCGGCATCCTGGTCAACCCGGCTCTCGGCGGCGCGGGCATCATCGACTACACCGCGATCCCGCCGAAGGTTGCCGATTACGACTTCACGGCGCAGATGATCTCCCAGATCGAGGCCGTCTGCACCACGCTGGTGTGGTCGGGCGTCGGTTCGGCGATCCTCTACAAGGTCGTCGATGTGATCGTTGGCCTCCGCGCCAATGTCGAGACCGAGCGTGAGGGCCTCGACATCACCGAGCACACCGAGCGCGCCTACAACATGTAAGTCTCCTCCCGGGCGCGGCCTCCTCGGGGGTCGCACCCACAACTACGGTTTGGGGCACATACCCGGCAATGTCCCGACCGTTGAGGGGCTCCAGCGCAAGTTGGAGCCCCTTTCTTTTTGGAACGGGCGCAAAAGAAAAGGATTGCCATTCCGCCCCGACGGCGCAGAAATATCGACCACAAGAACAACAATCGGGAGGTCGTCATGCGTTTGGAAGGCGGATGCTATTGCGGTGAAGTGCGCTATGTCGCCGAGGGCGATCCGATGATGCAGGCGCAGTGTCATTGCCGCGAGTGCCAGTACATCTCGGGCGGGGCGCCCAACACCTTCATCGCGATGCCGGCGGCGAGTTTCAGCTACATCACCGGACAACCCAAGCAGTTCACGCGCAAGGACCTCGAGCGCGCAGTGACGCGCGAGTTCTGCGCCGAGTGCGGCACCCATCTGGTCACCAAGGTTCCAGGCCTGCCCGCCGCGATCGTGAAGGTCGGCACCCTGGACGAGCCCGCGCAGTTCCATCCGCAGATGGCGATCTACACCTGCGACAAGCAGGAGTTTCACGCGATCCCCGCCGGCATGGCGACATTCGAGAAGCTGCCGGGGCACTGAAGGTCGAATCGAGCCCGGAAAACGGTGTGCTCCCTCTCCCGCAAGCGGGGGAGGTTGGAACAGCCGCGCATCCCGTTGTTATCCGGCCTCATTATTCCTGCTCTGGACGGAGCCGGCGACCGATGGTTAATCGCGTCTTAACCTCGCCCTATCTATGGTGAACTGAACCGCTTCCCGCCGGCGCCTTGGTGCGACCGGCTGTTCCAAGAGTGCTGGCGTCCAGAATGGCTATGATCGCTTCATCCCGTGCGCCGCTGGAAGGTGGAAGCTCCGATAGCGAACGCTCTCCCTTCGTCCGGCTGAACGAGCTGCTGGCCCCCCATCAGCCGGGTAAGCCCTTGATTAGCCTCGCCGTCGGCGAGCCGCAGCATCCCGTGCCTGACTTCGTCGGCCCGGTCCTTGCCAAGCACATCGCCGATTTCGGCCGTTACCCCGCGAACAAGGGCACGGACCCGTTCCGCAAGGCCGCCTGCGCCTGGCTGTCGTCGCGCTTCAAGCTGCCGCGGCCGCTCGACCCCGAGAACGAGATTCTCGTCCTCAATGGCAGCCGCGAGGGGCTGTTCCTCGCCGCGATCGCGGCGGTCCGCTACGTCGGCCCGCGCCCCGGCAAGCCCGCCATCCTGATGCCGAACCCGTTCTATCCGGTCTATGGCGCCGGCGCCGGCGCAGCCGGCTGCGAGCCGGTCTATCTGCCGACCACGGCCGAGAACGGCTTCCTGCCCGATCTCGACGCCATCGACGAGGCGACCCTGGCGCGCACGGTGGCGTTCTATCTGGCCTCGCCTGCCAATCCGCAGGGCTCGGTCGCCAAGCCCGACTATTTCCGGCGGTTGAAGCAGCTCGCCGACCGCTACGGCTTCGTGATCCTCAGCGACGAGTGCTATTCCGAGATCTACACCCGCGAGGCACCGGGCAGCGCGCTGGAATGCGCCGGCCCCGACTTCACGCGCGTGGTTGCGTTCCAGTCGCTGTCGAAGCGCTCCAACCTGCCCGGCCTGCGGGTCGGCTTCGCCGCCGGCGACAAGAGATTCATCGGAATGTTTCTCGAGCTGCGCAACATCGCTGCGCCGCAGGTGCCGGTGCCGCTCCAGCATGTCGCAACCGTCGCCTATGGCGACGAGGCGCATGTCGAGGAGAACCGCAGGCTCTACCGGATCAAGTTCGATCTCGCCGACCAGATCATCGGCAATCGTTACGGCTATCGCCGGCCCGACGCCGGCTTCTGCGTCTGGCTCAACACGTCAGAGCTCGGCGACGACGTGTCGGTGTGTCTGAAACTCTTCACGGAAGCAGGCGTGCGCGTGGTGCCCGGCAGCTATCTGGCGCGGCTCCAGCCCGACGGCTTCAATCCCGGCGCAGGCTACATTCGCCTCGCGCTGGTGCAGGATGGCGAGACCACGGCGCAGGCGCTGCACCGGCTGGTCGAGACTCTGGGTTAGGCGGGCCCATGAGCATGTCGGCAATCGAACGAGTCATTCCACTGGTCGGCCATCTGCCGGCGTCGATCCGCGAGGGGCTGGCGCGGCGCGCGCGCGAGCTCGCGGGTCTCGGCCTGATCGTGCTGTCGGGCATCGCCTCGGCTGCGCTGATGACCTGGTCGGTGCAGGATCCCAGCCTCAGCCACGCGACCTCGCGCCCGATCCGCAACATTCTCGGCTATGCCGGCGCGATCGGCGCCGACCTCGCGATGCAGATCCTCGGACTCGGCGCGATCATGCTGGTGCTGACGGTCGCGGTCTGGGGCTGGCGCATGCTGACCCATCGGCCGTTCGATCGCGAGGCGCTGCGGATCGGTTCGTGGATTCTCTGCACGGTGATCGCGGCAGGCTTCGTCAGCTGCTGGCCGCATGGCGGCGCCTGGCCGCTGCCGACCGGCCTCGGCGGTGTCGTCGGCGACGCGCTGGTGCGCGCGCCCGCGGTGATTTTCGGGCCGCCGGGCACGATCTACCGCATGGTGCTGGGCGCGATCCTGTTCGCCGCGATGGCCGCGACCTTCCTGATGGCCTGCGGCCTTGGCGCACGCGCGCATGACGACCACCTCACGGAGATCGAGGACGACGACAAGCCGCTCGACGAGGACGAGGAGAGCGACCGCGGCTCGGTGTCGCTGGGCTGGCTGTTCCACGCGTTGATGAGCACCAAGGCGCGGCTGATCTGGCTGCTTGGCGCCGCTTACCGCTCGCTGGTCTCAAGCGGGCCGAAGACCAGGGCCGTTTCGTTCAGCCGCCAGGAGCCAAATCTCGGCGGCAGCGGCCGCACAGCACCGCCAATCTCGCCGCAGTCCGCAAACGAGGATGACGAGGACGAGCCCGAAGACGAGGACGAGGAGGAGGAGGAGCCGGCCGCGCGCGCCCCGCGCAAGAAGGCTGCACCGAAGGCCGCTTCCAGGAAATCCTCCGACAAGTTCGAGCTTCCGTCCGTCTCCGTGCTGGCCGCGCCGAAGGCCGGCGATCGCCAGCCGCTCAGCAAGGCCGAGCTGGAAGCCAATTCGCGCTCGCTCGAAGGCGTGCTCCAGGACTTCGGCGTGCGCGGCGAGATCGTGAAGGCCAATCCGGGTCCCGTGGTCACGCTGTACGAGCTGGAGCCGGCGCCCGGCATCAAATCATCGCGCGTGATCGGACTTTCCGACGACATCGCCCGCTCGATGAGCGCGCTGTCGGCGCGCGTCGCCGTCGTGCCCGGCCGCAACGCCATCGGCATCGAGCTGCCGAACGCGCATCGCGAGAAGGTGTATCTGCGCGAGCTTCTGGTCGCCAAGGAGACCGTCGACACGGTTGCGAAGCTGCCGCTCTGCCTCGGCAAGACCATCGGCGGCGACCCCGTCATCATCGACCTCGCGCGCACACCGCACATGCTGATCGCCGGTACCACCGGCTCCGGCAAGTCGGTCGCCATCAACACCATGATCCTCAGCCTGGTCTACCGGCTGCGGCCCGACCAGTGCCGACTGATCATGGTCGATCCGAAGATGCTCGAACTCTCCGTCTATGACGGCATTCCCCATCTGCTCACGCCCGTCGTGACCGACCCGAAGAAGGCGGTTGTCGCGCTAAAATGGGCCGTGCGCGAGATGGAAGAGCGCTACAAGAACATGGCCAAGCTCGGCGTGCGCAACATCGACGGCTACAACACGCGCCTGCTCGAATTGAAGGCAAAGGGCGAGGAGCCGACGCGCACGGTGCACACCGGCTTCGACAAGGAGACCGGCAAGGCGATCTACGAGGAAGAAAAGCTCTCGCTCGACCCGCTGCCCTACATCGTCATCATCGTCGACGAAATGGCCGACCTGATGATGGTCGCCGGCAAGGACATCGAAGGCGCGGTGCAGCGTCTCGCGCAGATGGCGCGCGCCGCCGGCCTGCACGTGATCCTCGCGACGCAGCGTCCGTCGGTCGACGTCATCACCGGCACCATCAAGGCGAACTTTCCGACCCGCATCGCCTTTCAGGTCACCTCCAAGATCGACAGCCGCACCATTCTCGGCGAGATGGGCGCCGAGCAGCTGCTCGGCCAGGGCGACATGCTCTACATGGCCGGCGGCGGCCGCATCAGCCGCGTGCACGGCCCGTTCGCGTCGGACGAGGAAGTCGAGAAGGTGGTGCGTCACCTCAAGACGCAGGGCCAGCCGGAATATCTCGAAGCTGTCACCGCCGAAGAGCCGACCGAGGACGAGGATGGTGGCGCCGTGTTCGACGCCAGCGGTATGGGCGCGGATGGCGGCGGCGATCTATTCCAGCAGGCCGTTGCGATCGTCAAACGCGACCGAAAGGCCTCGACCAGCTACATCCAGCGCCGCCTGCAGATCGGCTACAACCGCGCCGCATCGCTGATGGAACGCATGGAACTGGAAGGCATCGTCGGACCCGCCAACCACGCCGGCAAGCGCGAGATTCTGGTCGAGGAAGAAGACAGCCACATGTGAGGCGAACGGCCTCAAAACGTGATCTCACACAAAATCGATATCTGCTTTTGCCCGAAACCACGGTAAAAGGGCGCCCAGCCATACAGGACGACGCGTTGATCAGACCTCCGGACATACGATTCGCTGCCACCATCGCCGCGCGAAGCGCGCGCGTGGCCGGCGTGCTTCTCGTCGCCGCCGCGATGGTGACCACGGCATCGTTCGCGCAGAACGTTCCCGTGCCGAAGCCCGCGCCGAAGGGCCGCGACAATGCTCCGCCCTCGGGGGGGCCATCGATTACCGGGGCGACCCAGACGCCGCCGAACCCGGTGATCCCGGATCCACGCCGCAACGTGCCGAGCAGCATCTTCCAGACCTTCGATGCCAACCAGAAGGCGCAGGCTGCCAAGGTCAGCGCCTATCTGTCCTCGGTCTCGACGCTGGTCGGGAATTTCGTCCAGGTCGGTCCCGACGGCAGCAAGACGCAAGGCGACTTCTACATTCAGAAGCCCGGCAAGATGCGCGTCGAGTATGATGCGCCGAGCCCGATCGACATCGTCGCCGACGGATCGTCGGTCGTGGTGCGCGACCGCAAGCTGGCGACGCAAGACGTCTATCCGCTGTCGCAGACGCCGTTACGCTTCCTGCTGTCGGACCGGATCGACCTCATGAAGGACACCAACGTCGTCAACGTGACGGCGGACGATCTCTTCATCAGCGTCACCATCGAGGAGAGGCAGGCGGTCGTCGGCACCAGCCGACTGCTGCTCATGCTCGGCGCCAAGGACGGCCAGCTCAAGCAATGGACCGTGACCGACCCGCAGGGCTACGACACCACTTTTGCGGTCTATAATCTCGACACCAGCAAGAAGCTCGATCCCAACATGTTCAAGATCGACTTCACAAATTACAGCGTCCCGTCGCCGGGATAGGTGCCGCAGGGTGGGCAAAGCGAAGCGTGCTCATCATTCAATCCAGCCCCGGAAAAGACGGTGGGCACGTCGCTTTGCGCCTTTGCCCACCCTACGATGGCTTGCTAAGACGCACTCCTCATGCGTCTTTCCCTGACAAGCTGGAACATCAATTCGGTGCGACTGCGCATCGAACTGGTCGCGAAGTTTCTGAAGAGCGCACGGCCGGACGTGCTGTGCCTCCAGGAGACCAAATGCATCGACGATGCCTTTCCGCTGAAGCGCTTCAAGCGGCTCGGCTATGAGCACGTCGCGCTGAACGGGCAGAAGGGCTATCACGGCGTCGCCATCGTCTCGAAGATTCCGTTCGAATCGAAGGACATCCGCACCTTCTGCGACAAGGTGGATTCGCGCCACATCTCCGTGTCCTTCGGGGCGCAGGCCGGCATCGCAAAGCCGCTGGTGCTGCATAATTTCTACGTTCCCGCCGGCGGCGACATTCCCGATCCCGCGCTGAACGAGAAATTCGACCACAAGCTCCGCTTCCTCGACGAGATGAAGGCGTGCGAGCCGCTGCATCCGCGCGGCGAGGACCGGCACATCCTGGTTGGCGATCTCAACGTCGCCCCGCACGAGAACGATGTGTGGTCGCACAAGCAGCTTCTGAAAGTGGTCTCGCACACGCCGATCGAAACCGAGAAGCTCAAGGCGGCGCTCGAAGCCGGCGAGTGGGTCGACGTTGCGCGCGATCGCATCCCGATGTCGGAGAAGGTCTACACGTGGTGGAGCTACCGCTCCGCCGACTGGACCGTCGGCGACCGCGGCCGCAGGCTCGACCACATCTGGGTCTCGCGTGCGCTGAAGGACGCGGTCAGTGATTTCAACATCCTGCGCGACGCGCGCAGCTGGGAGCGTCCGTCGGACCATGTGCCGGTGACGGTGACGCTGGAGGTGTGATTTCGGCAGGCCGGTCACCCGCTCAGGACGTCAGCTTCGCACCCGCCATCAGGATATCGCTGGCGATCTGGCTGGAGCGGACCGCGAATTCGTCGCGCAGGCGCACCGCGGCGGCAGGGTCGCTCTCGAGCACGCGCTGGAACAGGCTGCGCGCGACGCGGATGACGGAGGCGTGCTCGATCGCGATCGCGCTCGACGGCCGCTTCATCGGCACCACCAGCGCAAGCTCGCCGATCAGCGCACCGGGACCAGCGATCATCTCCGCGCCGGCGCCATCGTCAACCCGGAAAGCGCCGCGCTGGACCACGAAGCCGGCATCGGCGTCGTCACCGAGATTGAACAGGATGTCGCCGCGGACGAAGTCGCGCTGCTCGGAGCCGATTGCCAGCATGCGCAACGAAGCCTCTCCCAACAGGCGCAGTGTCGGGACACGCTCGAGAAGCGCTACATCGTCGTCGATTGACATTCAGGTCCGAGGCTCGAGGGCACGCAATCTAAAACGATTCGCATGCCCCTGAAGCGTATCACGGCACCAGCTTGTAGCCACCGGCTTCCGTGACCAGGATCTCCGGGTTGGCGGCGTCCTTCTCGATCTTCTGGCGGAGGCGGTAGATGTGGGTTTCCAGCGTGTGGGTGGTGACGCCGGAATTGTAGCCCCAGACCTCCTGGAGCAGGGTCTCGCGCGAGACCGGCATCTGGCCGGCCCGGTAGAGGAAACGGAGGATGGCGGTTTCCTTCTCGGTCAGCCGGACCTTGCGCGCGTTGGCGGCGGTCAGCATCTTGGAGCCGGGACGGAAGGAGTAGGGGCCGACCGAGAACACCGCGTCCTCGCTGGCCTCGTGCTGGCGGAGCTGGGCCCGGATGCGAGCCAGCAGCACGGCAAAGCGGAAGGGCTTTGCGACATAGTCGTTGGCGCCGGATTCCAGCCCCAAAATCGTGTCGGAATCGGTATCATGCCCGGTGAGCATGATGATCGGGGCCTTGAAGCCGCCCTTGCGCAGCGAACGGACAACCTCACGGCCGTCAGTATCGGGCAGGCCAACATCCATCAGGACGAGATCGGGGGCATTGGCCTTCGCGGCGCTCGCGCCCTTGGCGCCGGTATCGACGGCGGAGGCTTCAAATTCTTCGTGCAGCGATAATTGCTCCACCAACGTATCGCGCAGATCGGTATCGTCATCCACGATCAGGATCTTGCGGGCATTGGCCATAGGGGGTCATCCTTTTGGGGCCGGCTCGGCGCGCATCCAATGCTGCACCCAGCCGCGAGGGAAGTTTAGGGGGTCGCCGTTATTATTGTTGTTCGTGTTGAAGTAGTGGGCTGTTACCGATTCACAAGCCAGAACCACTCTAACCCAGAATAACAGGGCGGTCTGATGAATGTCCTGTAATGAATTCGACATCGCATGTTTACATGAAAAGCAAAGTCGCTTCAGCTAGTTACACCATGCCCAGACGTGCCGGGCCATTATCTGCGATCCGCGTTAAGCCTGCAGCGGGGAATCCGCGCCGGGGCTGGCTGACCGTGGGGGCGCTGACCATTCCGGTCGCGCTGGGGCGGGGCGGCATTCTGGCGAACAAACGCGAGGGCGATGGCGGCACCCCGAGGGGCAGCTTCCGTCCCAGGCAATTGTGGTGGCGGGGCGACCGGCACAGTCGCCCGCAGACGTTTTTGCCGGCCCGGATCATCACCGGCGAGGACGCCTGGTGCGAGGACCCCATGGACCGCCACTACAATCAGGGGATCCGGCTCGGCGAAGGGCAGGGCGGCGACCGTCTCAAGCGGGCCGACCATCTCTATGACTTCATCATCGAAATCGACCACAACACGAGGCCGCGCATCGCCGGCCGCGGCAGCGCGGTGTTCCTGCATCTGGCCCGCGACAATTTCGGCCCGACCGCGGGCTGCGTCTCGATGACGAAGGCGGCGATGCTGCAATTGCTGCGGCGGCTGGGACCAAAAACAAGAATCATCATCGGGTGAGGACGCATGCTGGACAAGGATCAGATCGCCGCCGCTTCGCATCTGCTGGTCAAACATTGGCGCGACGGCACCAAGTTCGACGCGCTGGAGCCGCGGTTGCGGCCGCATAGCCGCGCTGACGGTTATGCCATCCAGGCCGCGCTCGAAACGCAATCGCTCGGACAATTGTTCGGCTGGAAGATCGCGGCAACGAGCGAGTCTGGACAGAAGCACATCAACGTCGCCGGACCGCTGGCCGGCCGCATCATGAGCGACACCGTGATCGCCGATGGCGGCACGGCCTCGATGAAGGGCAACGCGATGCGCGTCGGCGAACCGGAATTCGCCTTCCGCATGGGCCGCGACCTGCCACCCCGGTCCGCGCCCTATGGCGTGGACGAGGTCCTCGCCGCCGTCGGCAGCTTCCATCCGGCGATCGAGATTCCCGATTCGCGCTTTGTCGATTTCGCCGGCGCCGGCGAGGCGCAGCTCATCGCCGACAATGCCTGCGCGCATCTGTTCGTGCTGGGCGCTGCGACGACCGCGAACTGGCGCGCCATGGACCTCGTCGAGGAGCGGCCGCAGATCACGCTGCGCGGCCAGCGCTATCTCGGTCACGGCAGGAACGTGCTCGGCGACCCCCGTGGTGCACTTGCCTGGCTTGCCAACGAGCTGCGTGGCCTCGGCATCACCTTGCGGGCAGGGGAGGTGGTGACAACGGGCACGTGCCATCCGCCGCTGCCGATCCAGGCCGGCGACCAATTCGCGGTGGATTTCGGCGTGCTGGGGAAGGTGTCGGTGGGGTTCGACTAATCACCGCCGTCGTTGCGAGCGCAGCGAAGCAATGACGAATTCGAGAGTCAGTATGGCTCTCTGCCGTCGATGACGGCTCTCACCTGTGCCCGAAGATCGCACTGCCCACGCGGACATGGGTGGCACCTAACATGATGGCAGTCGCGTAATCCGCGCTCATGCCCATCGAGAGCTTGTTCAACCCGTTTCGCGCGGCGATCTTGGCGGTGAGTGCAAAATGCGCCGCCGGCGGCTCGTCGACCGGCGGGATGCACATCAGGCCCGAGATCGTCAGCCCGTAGGTGTCGCGGCAGCTCGCGATGAAGGCATCGGCCTCGCCGGGAGCGATGCCGGCCTTCTGCGGCTCCTCGCCGACGTTGATCTGGACGAACAGCTCCGGGTGCTTGTTCTGGGATTCGATTTCCTTGGCTAACGCCTGGCAAATGCTCGGGCGGTCGACCGAATGGATGGCATCGAACAGCGCGACCGCCTCTTTCGCCTTGTTGGATTGCAGCGGGCCGATCAGATGCAGCGCGATGTCCGGGTAAACAGACGTTAACGCGGGCCACTTGCCCTTGGCTTCCTGCACGCGATTCTCGCCGAATACGCGCTGCCCGGCGTCGATGACCGGTGTAATCGCATCCGCGGCGAATGTCTTCGACACCGCGATCAGCGTGACGGACGCACGTTCGCGCCGCGCGTCCCTGCAGGCGCGCGCGATTTCGGCTTCGACCGCGGCGAGCGCGTTTGGTGAATGGCCGGTTACCGGCGCGGCGTTGGGTTCAGTCATGATGTCGCATCGGCACTGATTGTTGCGGGCCTAGTTCCAATTTTACCGAGTTCAAGAAAGAGTTTTTGAACCCTTCGCTTTACCTTGGCCCATGGGGTGGGTCGCGAAGATGGCAAACGTCAGTTTCAACCGCAAACGAGCGAAACTCAAGCAAGTTCTCGGAATCCGGGCGCGGCTTGCGTTGCTCGCGGTGATTCTGGTGGCGCCCTTGATGTTCGAGCGCATCCGTTCGCTCGAAACCACGCGCACGCGGCAGATCGCGCAGGCCGCGGCTGAATTCACTACCGTCGCAAGACACAGCGCGGACGCGCAGCGCGAGGTGATCTCGTCGGTCGAGACCATCCTGAAATCGGAAGCCTTCATCCGGGCGTCGGCCGGCGGCATCAGCAAGAGCTGTGACGTGCTGCGCGCCAGCCTGCCGTCGAATCTTCCCTGGATCCGCACGCTTCTGATCGCCGGCCAGGACGGACGCATCCAGTGCGCCACCAACAACATGTATGTCGGCCTCGACCTCAGTGACCGGCCTTACTTCCAGCAGGCGCAGGAAACCGGCCGTTTCGTGCTGAGCGACTTCATCCTGTCGCGGCCGGTGCCGTCACCGACCGTGATGGCGGTCTACCCGGTATCCGCGTTCAGCGGCGTGGCGGATGCCGTGGTCCTCGCCACCGTCAACCTCGACTGGATGTCGAAGGTCATGAGCAATCTCGGTGGCCGTCCCGGCATCACCGCCGTGCTCGTCGACAGCACCGGCACCGTGCTTGCGGCGCCCGCCGACCAGCACAGCGCGATCGGCCGTCCGCTCGACAACTTGCCGCTGATGTCCGCGATCGCCGACAAGGCGCTGCGGTCGGACCAGGACGAAGGCTCGCTCTCTTTCCTCGCCGCCGACGGCTCCCGCCGCGCGGTCAGCTATATCCGCATCGCCGGGACCAATGCGCGCCTGATCGCCAGCATCGACGAGGACAAGGTGTCCGCGGCCGTGAGCCGCGACATCCGCACGGCCTATCTCCAGCTCGCTTTCGTCGTCCTGTTCGTCCTGCTCGGCGCGCTGATCGCCGCCGAGAAACTGGTGATCAAGCCGATCCAGATGCTGGCCGACATGGCCAAGCGTCTCGGCGAGGGCAATCTGTCGGCGCGCGCGGCGCGCAACCGTCTGCCGGCCGAGTTCGTGCCGCTGGCCCGCGCCTTCAACGCGATGGCCGCGCAGCTCAGCCAGCGCGAGCGCGAGCTGATCGCGAGCAACGACCGGCTCACGGTGATGGCCTCGATCGACATGCTGTCCGGTCTTGCCAACCGCCGCGGCTTCCAGAGCCGGCTCGACTTCGAATGGATGCGCGCCCAGCAATACGGCAGCGAGCTCGCGCTCCTGATGATCGACGTCGACCACTTCAAGCTGTTCAACGACACCTATGGCCATCTCGAAGGCGATTCCTGCCTGACCAGGCTCGGCGAGTCGCTGTCCGGCATCGCCGCCGACACGATGGGCTTCGCGGCGCGCTATGGCGGCGAGGAATTCTGCCTGCTACTGCCGAACACCGACGTGGCCCGCGCCGTCGAAATCGGCGAGCTGGCGCGCGCGGCCGTGCTGAAGCTGTGCCTGCCGCACATCACCTCCGCCCACATGATCGTCACCGTCTCGATCGGCGTCGCCGCGGCGAAGCCCAACGAGAGCTTGCGCCCCGGCGATCTGATCGAAGCCGCCGACGCCGCGCTCTACGCCGCAAAACACCGCGGCCGCAACAACGTCGTCGAGCACGGCGTGCAGGCGATCGAGAACGGTGCGGCAGACATGATGCTGGCGGGCTGATCGCCAGAGCCGATTGCGTTCAAATGACTTCGGAACGGGGCTCTCGACTCTTGCTTTGACGCGTTTTCTCTACGCGAACCGGTATCCACTTCGCTCGAAAACGCTTTAGCCCGCAGCCCCGGCACGATCGAGCTCGCGCTCCGTCACCACGCGATTGCGGCCGCCGCTCTTGGCAAGATAGAGCGCGCGGTCACAGCGCTCGATCAGATCCGTGATCGCTTCGCCCGTCCGGTACTGCGCCACGCCGATCGACACGCTGATGCCGGGCAGGACCTCGCCGGTCGAGCGGCGCGTGATCGTGCATTCGGCGATCGCATGCCGGATGCGCTCGGCGATCTCGGCACAGGCGGCCAGATCGGCAGCCGGCAGCACCGCGATCAGCTCCTCGCCGCCGTAGCGGGCCGACAGGTCCTGCTCGCGCACCTTTTCGCGCAACACCTTCGCCATCAGGCGCAGCACCTGGTCGCCGACGCCGTGGCCGAAACTGTCGTTGAAGGTCTTGAAGTGGTCGATGTCGAGCATCAGCACGCTAAGCGGCTCGCCCCAATCCGCCGTAGCCTGCGCCTTGCGCAGGAATTCATCGAGTGCCCGCCGGTTCGCGAGGCCGGTCAGCGTGTCGGTCCGGGCCCGCTCCTCGGACTTCGAGAGCGAGTCTCTGATGACGTCGAGCTCGCGGGTCTTCTCCGCAAAGCCTGCCTCGAGCCGCGTCGCGCGGGCGGCGGCGCGGGCGAGCTCGTTCATGAGCTGGGCGACCAGCGCCTTCGGATCGACGCCGGCCTTGCCCTGGTCGGCGACCTCGCTGATCGCCTCCATCTGGGAGTGGTTGTCGGCGATCGCGGTCGCCAGAAACTCCTTCGCCGCGCCCATGAGAGCGTGCAGCCGCTCGGAGGTGTCGAGGACGATGGCGCTGACCTGGGGCGCGACGTAGGTCTCGAACAGATCCTGATTGGTGCGGCTGTCGAAGGGACGATTGTGGTCGATCAGGAGATCGATCGCGTTGCGCAGATCGTCATGGCTGCCTGCGAAATACTGGAACCAGACCGCAAAATTGATCGGGGTCGGCGCAATCCGCTGTTCGGCCATGCTTCGCAGCGCCCGTCCGGCGATGGAGACGGCATAGTCGAGATCGAGATCGAAGCTGTCGTCCATCGCACGCATTTGGGTCCTGGCCAGCCGCAACCTCGCATCGACCCCTTAATCACACCCCAACGCGGCCTCAGTAGTTATGCGGGGCGGTGTCGAAGGTTCCCAAGTTGCGGCAACCCATTGACCCCTTGAGGACTTCTATGGCCTAGTCCGCCGTCTTTAGACGGCCGAACCCACGAAAACCCAACGATTCCATGACCTCCGAACGCTACAACGCCCGCGACGCCGAACCGCGCTGGCAGGCCGCCTGGGACCAGCAGGCGATCTTCGTCTCCAGGAACGACGATTCGCGGCCGAAATACTATGTGCTGGAGATGTTCCCCTACCCGTCCGGGCGCATCCATATCGGCCATGTCCGCAACTACACGCTCGGCGACGTGCTGGCCCGCTTCATGCGCGCCAAGGGCTTCAACGTGCTGCATCCGATGGGCTGGGACGCATTCGGCCTGCCGGCCGAGAACGCCGCCATCGAGCGCAAGGTCGCGCCGAAGGCCTGGACCTACGACAACATCGCCGCGATGAAGAAGCAGCTCCGCTCGATCGGGCTGTCGCTGGACTGGTCACGGGAATTCGCGACCTGCGACCCCAGCTACTACAAGCACCAGCAGAAGATGTTCCTGGACATGCTCGCCGCCGGCCTCGCCGAGCGCGAGAAGCGCAAGCTCAACTGGGATCCGGTCGACATGACCGTGCTGGCCAACGAGCAGGTGATCGACGGCCGCGGCTGGCGCTCCGGCGCCGTTGTCGAACAACGGGAAATGAGCCAGTGGGTCTTCAAGATCACGAAGTACTCGCAGGAGCTGCTGTCGGCGCTGGATGGACTGGATCGCTGGCCCGACAAGGTGCGGCTGATGCAGCGCAACTGGATCGGCCGCTCCGAAGGCCTGCTGGTCCGCTTCGCGCTCGATGCGGCGACCACGCCTGCCGGCGAGAGCGAGCTGAAGATTTTCACGACGCGTCCCGACACGCTGTTCGGCGCGAAATTCATGGCGATCTCGTCGGATCATCCGCTGGCGCAGGCAGCGGCCGCGAAGAACCCGAAGCTTGCGCAGTTCATCGCCGACATCAAGAAGATCGGCACGGCGCAGGAGATCATCGACACTGCCGAGAAGCAGGGTTTTGACACCGGCATCCGCGCGGTGCATCCGTTCGATCCGTCCTGGAAGCTGCCGGTCTATGTCGCCAACTTCGTGCTGATGGAATACGGCACCGGCGCGATCTTCGGCTGCCCCGCGCATGACCAGCGCGACCTCGACTTCGTCAACAAGTACAGCCTGGGTGTCACGCCGGTGGTGTGTCCCGAGGGCCAGGATCCCAAGACATTCGTCATCACCGACACCGCCTATGACGGTGACGGACGCATGATCAATTCGCGCTTCCTCGACGGCATGACCATCGATCAGGCCAAGGACGAGGTGGCGAAGCGCCTGGAGAGCGAACTGCGCGGCAACGCGCCGGTCGGCGAGCGTCAGGTCAACTTCCGTCTGCGCGACTGGGGCATTTCGCGCCAGCGTTACTGGGGCTGCCCGATTCCCGTCATCCACTGTCCGAAGTGCGATGTGGTGCCGGTGCCACACGCCGATTTGCCGGTGACGCTGCCTGACGATGCGACCTTCGACAAGCCGGGCAACGCGCTCGATCATCACCCGACCTGGAAGCACGTCACCTGCCCGCAATGCGGAGGGAAAGCGCAGCGCGAAACCGACACCATGGACACCTTCGTGGATTCGTCCTGGTACTTTGCGCGCTTCACCGATCCCTGGAATGAGAACGCGCCGACGACGCCCGCGGTTGCCAACCGGATGCTGCCGGTCGACCAGTATATCGGCGGCGTCGAGCACGCGATCCTGCATCTGCTCTATAGCCGCTTCTTCACCCGGGCCATGAAGGCGACCGGGCACATCGCACTAGACGAGCCGTTCGCCGGCATGTTCACCCAGGGCATGGTGGTGCACGAGACCTACCAGAAGGCCGACGGCACCTATGTGCAGCCGGTCGAGGTGACGGTCGAGACCGGCGCCAACGGCCGCCGCGCCACGCTTCTTGCGACCGGCGAGGACGTCCTGATCGGTGCGATCGAGAAGATGTCGAAGTCGAAAAAGAACACGGTCGACCCGGACGACATCATCGAGACCTACGGCGCCGACGTCGCCCGCTGGTTCATGCTGTCGGACTCCCCGCCCGACCGCGACGTGATCTGGAGCGACGAGCGCGTCCAGGGCGCCTCGCGGTTCGTGCAGCGGCTGTGGCGGCTGGTGAACGACTCCGTGGAACTCGGCAAGAGCGCGCCGGCAGCCCGGCCGGCCAGCTTCGGTCCGGACGCCACCGCCTTGCGCAAGGCCGCCCATGGCGCGCTGGACAAGGTCACCACCGGGATCGAGCGGCTGCACTTCAACGTCTGCCTCGCCCATATCCGCGAATTCGCCAATACGTTCTCGGAGGTGCTCCAGCAATCGGGCCAACCGGCCCCCGACCTCGCCCCAGATTTGGCTTGGGCGATCCGCGAGGCAAGCCAGATCCTGGTCCAGCTGTTCTCCCCGATGATGCCGCATCTGGCCGAGGAGTGCTGGCAGGTCCTGGGCCACAGCGGGCTGGTTTCGGAGGCCAATTGGCCGCAAATCGAACGCGATTTGCTGGTCGAAGACAGCGTGACCCTGGTGGTCCAGGTCAACGGCAAGAAGCGGGGTGAGGTCACAGTTGCAACAGCGGCCCAGAATCCGGAAATCGAGGCTGCCGTTTTGGCCCTCGATGCGGTAAAACTGGCCCTGGACGGCAAGCCCGTCCGCAAGGTGATCATCGTCCCCAAGAGGATCGTGAATGTTGTCGGCTAGGATCCGCATCGCAGCCCGCCTGCTGGCAGTCGCCGCACTGGCGGCGCTGACAGCCGGCTGCTTCCAGCCGATGTATGCCGAGCACGCCGACGGCACCCCCGGCCTGCGCGACAAGCTCATGGGGGTCGAGCTCCCGCCGATCAGCAAGCCCAACGCCTCCCGCGAGGCCCGCATCGGCGTGGAAGTCCGCAACGCCCTGGCTTTCAAGCTCTACGGCACCGCCACGGGCATGCCGCCGACCCACCGTCTGGAGATCCGCTTCACCTCCTCCCGCTCGTCCCTGATCGTCAGCCAGACGACGGGACTGCCGACCAGCGAGAATTTGGGAATCGACGCCCAGTACAACCTGATCGAGGTCGTGTCCGGCAAGTCGGTGATGAGCGGCACGACGTTCTCGCGGGTGTCCTATGACATGCCCGGCTCCTACCAGCGCTTCTCCCGCAACCGCGCGGTGCGCGATGCAGAGGATCGTGCCGCCAACGAGATCGCCGAGAACATCAACACCAGGCTTGCCGCGTTCTTCACCGCGGGCACGTAGATCGCTCCAGTCGTTCCAAACCGTCCGGAATGACGCCCCCCAAGCAACGACGAACCCCAAGCAACATGGTCGCGCTGCGCGGAAAAGAGATCGACGCCTTCCTCGCCCGCCCCGACGCGGGCCGACCGATCATCCTGCTTTACGGTCCTGACGCAGGCCTCGTCCGCGAGCGCGCGGATGCGCTGATCGCATCGGCCGTCGACGATCCCAACGATCCCTTCTCGCTGGTCAAGCTCGATGGCGACGAGCTCTCCGCCGAGCCGTCGCGCCTGGTCGACGAGGCCATGACGGTGCCGCTGTTCGGCGGCCGCCGCGCCATCCGGGTCCGCGCCGGCTCGCGCAGCTTCGCCAGCGGCGTCGACACGCTGGCGGAGATGGGCGTGAGGGATTGCCGCATCGTGATCGAGGCCGGCGAGCTGCGCCCGGAATCGCCGCTGCGCAAAGCCTGCGAGCGCGCCAAGGCGGCGGTGGCGATCGGCTGCTATCCCGACACCGAGCGCGACCTTGCCAAGCTGATGGAAGACGAGCTCCGCATCGCCAATCTGCGCATCGCGCAGGACGCGCGCGCCGCGCTGATGTCGTTCCTCGGCGGCGACCGCCAGGCCTCGCGCAACGAGCTGCGCAAGCTGACGCTCTATGCCCATGGCAAGGGCGAGATCACGCTCGAAGACGTGATGGCGGTGGTCGCCGATGCTTCCGAGCTGAAGCTCGATCCGATCGTCGACGGCGCCTTCGCCGGGCGGCCCGACATCGTCGAGACCGAGTTCGCCAAGGCCATGATCGCCGGCACCTATCCCGGCGTCATCATCTCCGCGGCGCAGCGCCAGGCAGCGTGGCTGCATAAATCGGCGCTCGCGATCTCCGACGGCACGCCCGCTTCCGCGGTGCTCGACGGCGGCTTTCCGCGCCTGCATTTTTCACGAAAGCCAATGGTCGAAACCGCGCTGCGCAATTTCAGCGTGGCGCGGCTCGCAGGCATCATCGAGCAGCTCGCAACCGCTGCACTCGACACCCGCAAGCAGTCCACCCTCGCCGCCGCCATCGCCCAGCGCACGCTGATGGCGATCGCAGCGAACGCGAAGCGGCGGAGTTAGCCCGCACGCTCTCCGCGACATTGCGGGCACATCTCTCTCCCCCAGTCATTGCGAGGAGCGCAAGCGACGAAGCAATCCAGAGTCTCTCCGCCGCAAGAGTCTGGATTGCTTCGCTTTGCTCGCAATGACGAGGAAAGTGCGGGGGCCTAAAGCGCGCCCTTCGCGAGCCGCTTCATCACCTCGTCGAGCTGATCGAGGTTGCGGTAGTTGATCTGCACCGAGCCGCCGGGATCGCGGTGACTGACGGTGACCTTGAGGCCGAGCGCGTCGCTGACGCGCTTTTCGAGATCGATCGTATCGGGATCCTTGTCCTTGCCGCCGGCGCGCGCCTTTTGCGGCTTGCGCTCCGGCACGCCCTCTTCATGCGCCAGCGCTTCGGTCTGGCGGACGTTGAGGCCCTCCTCGACGATGCGCTTGGCGGCTGCGAGCGGATCGGGCACGCCGATCAGCGCGCGGGCGTGACCGGCAGTCAGCTCGCCGCTCGTGATCAAGGCCTGCACCTCGGCCGGCAGCTTGGTCAGCCGCATCATGTTGGCGATGTGGCTGCGGCTCTTGCCGACGACCTTTGCGATGTCGTCCTGGCTGCGTTTGAACTCGTTGGCGAGCGCGTGATAGCCCAGCGCCTCTTCCATCGGGTTGAGGTCTTCGCGCTGCACGTTCTCGACGATCGCGAATTCCAGCGCATCGCTGTCGCTGATGTCGACCGGCACGATCGGTACTTCATGCAGACCGGCCATCTGCGAGGCGCGCCAGCGCCGCTCGCCGGCGATGATCTCGAAGCGGTCCTGCGCGCCCTTCACCGGACGCACCACGATCGGCTGGATCACGCCGTGCTGCTTGATGGAGTCGGAGAGCTCCCTGAGCTCGGCCTCCGAAAATGCGCGGCGCGGATTGCGCGGATTGGGCTTGATGAATTCGATCGGCACCTTGCGCTGCGCGCGCGGACGGTCGACATGCTGGGCTTCGCCGCCGACGTCACCGATCAGACTCGCAAGACCCCGGCCCAGTCGCGAACGCGCTTCATCGGCCATCGCCAGCTCCCTTGGATTCACGCTGCAGCACTCCAGAACTGAATTGTCGTAGGGTGGGCAAAGCGAAGCGTGCCCACCAGTTTTGTGCGGAGGATGGTGGGCACGGCAAATACACCTTTGCCCATCCTGCGGTATCGTCAATGCGTGACGCGCAGCTCGCGCTCGCGCTGGATCACTTCGGTGGCGAGTCGCAAATAGGCTTCGCTGCCGACGCATTTGAGATCGTAGACCAGGACCGGCTTGCCGTAGGACGGCGCTTCCGAGATGCGCACGTTGCGCGGGATCATGGTCTTGTAGACCTTCTCGCCCATGAACTGCCGGACGTCGGCAACGACCTGATTCGAGAGGTTGTTGCGCGAGTCGAACATGGTCAGAACGATGCCGTGGATCGACAGGTTCGGATTGAGCGTCGAGCGCACCTGCTCCACCGTCTGCAGCAATTGCGACAGACCTTCGAGCGCGAAGAACTCGCACTGCAGCGGCACCAGGATCGCGTCGGAGGCCGCCATCGCATTCACCGTGAGCAGGTTGAGCGAGGGCGGGCAGTCGATCAGCACATAGGTGTAGTCGGCGTCCGGCGAGACGTTGTTGTTGAGCGCGCCGATGGCGTCGCGCAGCTTGAACGCACGGCCGGGCGTGGTGCCGAGCTCGAGCTCGAGGCCGGACAGATCCATGGTCGAGGGCGCGATGTGCAAGCGCGGCACCGCGGTCGACACCACCGCTTCGCGCAAGGCGGCTTCGCCGATCAGCACGTCGTAGGTCGAGCAGGAGCGGTTGCGGCGATCGATGCCGAGGCCGGTCGAGGCGTTGCCCTGCGGATCGAGATCGACGATCAGGACGCGCTCGCCAATCGCCGCGAGCGCCGTGCCGAGGTTGATCGCTGTGGTTGTTTTTCCCACACCGCCCTTCTGATTCGCCAGCGCGAGGATCCGCGGATGGCCCTGCGGGACCACTGCAGTCTCTTGCGCGGCGTTTTGCTCCTGCGGTTCGTCAATCACGCTCATCGCCAATTCCCCACTCCACCCTTGAACGTCTCACCCGCGCCGTTCGACGGACGTCAGCTCCACGATCCAGCCGTCACCGGTGCGGCTTTGGTGGAGCTCAGGCTGAATATTCCAATATTTAGCGGCTTCGGTCAATTCAGCCTCTACATCTTGACCCTTGAGAAACAACGCTTTTGCGCCATGGCGCATCAGCGGCTCCGCAAAGCCGATGAGTTGATGTAGCGGAGCCAGCGCACGCGCGGTGACGCAATCGACCGGGCCGGTGATTCTATCCACATTATCCCCGATCTCAGCGAGATGTACGACTCCCGGAGATGTGGTGACGCGGATGGCTTCGCGCAAAAAGGCGGCCTTCTTGGTGATTCGCTCGACGAGGTGGACGCTGGCGCCCGGCGTCCCGGCCATGGCGCAGGCGAGCACGACGCCGGGAAAGCCACCCCCGCTGCCGAGGTCGGCCCAGCGTTTGGCCGACGGTGCGAGAGCCACAAGCTGAAGCGAGTCGGCGATGTGCCGGGTCCAGAGATGCGGCAGGGTCGAAGGCGCAACCAGATTGGTCTTGGCCTGCCACTCCCGGAGCAGCGCGATGTAGCGATCGAGCCGGGCTTCCGTTTCATGTGAAACGGGCGCGAGCTTCAAGGCCTCGCGCTTGTCCGCGGCGATGACGGCGTCGAGTGCCCGATCGTTGGCGCTGGCCTTGTCGATGATCTTCGGCTTGGCCGGCGCTGGGTCCGGCCGACGACCGGCGCCCTCGCCCGCCCCGGGTCGTCGCGATAGCGGTCTATCCCCGCCAGGTCCGCGCTGTTTCACGTGAAACGCCTATGCGATTGCCTTGGACGTCTTCCGCGCCTCACGCCGGAGATAAGCCGCGAGGATGCCGAGTGCCGCCGGCGTCATGCCGTCGATCCGGCCGGCCTGGCCCACCGTGAACGGCCGGGCCTTTTCCAGCTTGGCCCGGACCTCATTGGAAAGACCGGGGACCTGCTGGAAGTCGACCTCCGACAGCACCATCCCTTCGTCGCGCCGGAAGGCTTCGACGTCGGCGCTCTGGCGCTCCAGATAGACGTCGTACTTGGCATCGATCTCGAGATGGGTGGCGATGACGGGATCGATGGCAGAGAGCTCCGGCCAGATCGTCCGGACCTGGGTCCAGCCGATGTCCGGATAGGCCATCAGCTCGAACGCCGATCGGCGCTGGCCATCCCGGTTCAGGGACAATCCGTGCTTGATCGCCTCGTTCGGGGTGACAGTCAGCGACTTCGACAGTGCCCTGGCCGCGGTCAAGGCATCCATCTTGGCCCGATGATGCTGCGTTCGAGCACCTCCGACGCACCCCAAGGTAATGCCCTTCTCGGTCAGGCGCTGATCGGCATTGTCGGCCCGCAGCGTCAGCCGATACTCGGCGCGCGAGGTGAACATCCGATAGGGCTCGCTGATGCCGCGGGTGACGAGGTCGTCGATCATCACCCCGAGATAGCCATCGGCACGATCGAACACCGTCAGCGCGGCCCCGCTCGCGGCCAGTGCCGCGTTCAGTCCGGCCACGATGCCCTGGCCGGCGGCCTCCTCGTATCCCGTGGTGCCGTTGATCTGCCCGGCCAGGAACAGGCCACGCAGACGCCTGGTCTGGAGGGTCGGATCGAGCTCCCGGGGATCGATGTGGTCGTATTCGATGGCATAGCCCGGCCGGACCATCTTGACCCGCTCAAGGCCGGGAATGCTGGCGAGGATTGCGAGCTGAACCTCCTCCGGCAGCGAGGTCGAGATGCCGTTGGGATAGACCGTGCTGTCGTCGAGCCCTTCCGGCTCCAGGAAGATCTGATGGCCGTCGCGGTCGCCAAATCGGACGATCTTGTCCTCGATCGACGGGCAATAGCGCGGTCCGGAGCTCTTGATCTGGCCGGAGTACATCGGCGAGCGATGGACATTGGCCCGGATCACCTCATGGGTCGCGGCCGTGGTCCGGGTGATCCCGCACTGGATCTGCGGGGTCGTGATCCGCTCGGTCATCACCGAGAACGGCTCCGGCGGTTCGTCGCCGGGCTGCATCTCGACCGCCGACCAGTCGATCGTGGTGCCGTCCAACCGCGGCGGCGTGCCGGTCTTAAGCCGTCCAAGGGTGAACCCTGCGCGTTCGAAGGAAGCGGAAAGGCCCATCGCCGGCGCTTCGCCGACCCGGCCGGCCGGCCAGTTCTTCTCACCGAGATGGATCAGACCGCGCAGGAAAGTGCCGGTGGTGACGACAATTGCCCCGGCCCGAAGCGCTCGGCCATCGGCCAGGCGCAGGCCGGTCACCCGACCCTCGACCACGATCAGCTCGTCAGCCTCGCCCTCGATAACAGATAGACCCTCGCACTCCTGGATCGCGGCCTGCATCGCCGCAGCATACAGCTTGCGATCGGCCTGAGCCCGCGGACCACGGACAGCGGGACCCTTGCGGCGATTGAGGACGCGGAACTGGATGCCGCCGGCATCGCCCACGCGGCCCATCAGGCCATCGAGCGCATCGATCTCGCGGACCAGATGACCCTTTCCGAGACCGCCAATGGCGGGATTGCAGGACATTGCGCCGACCGTCGAGAAACGGTGCGTTACAAGAGCGGTCGCCGCGCCCATCCGGGCAGCCGCAGCCGCGGCCTCACAGCCGGCGTGGCCGCCGCCAATCACGATGACGTCGAAGCTCTCTCGCTCTGTTCGCATGGGCGGACTTCTATCCCAGTGGGGGAAAAGCCGGAAGTCAAAACTGGGGTGAGGCGGGTGTTTCACGTGAAACAGCCTCTTACTGGCTGGCCGAAGCGCTTTTCGTGAAAACAAACCCATGCACAGTAGAAGCCCCTTGGAATGTCTATTGTTTCACGTGAAACGAAACCAGGTTCGTGCGGGATAAAGGCATGGTGGTCGAAAGTTGTTGCCTCGGCAAATATGACTCGCCGGGAGGGCCAGTGGACGGCGCGTTCCGCCATTGCGAGCGCCGCGAAGAAATCCAGAATCCCTCGACGGCGGCGGCCTGGATTGCTTGGTCGCAGGATTCCTCGCAACGACGGGTTGCGGCAGTATCTGCGCTCATCACCATCAACGCGGCGTCGCACAGTCGATCTTTCGTACGATCGTTCAGTTCCAGCGCGGTGATCGGGCGACCGGTGTTTCACGTGAAACAGCATGGAACCCGATCTGTTTCACGTAAAACACAAACAATGGAACAAGCGCTAGTTCTACATTGAAGAACTAGCGCTACTTTCCGATGCAGAATTTCTGGAAAATCGCCCCGAGAACGTCCTCGACGTCCACCCGGCCCAGCAGCCGGCCCAGGGCGTAGGCCGCAGCGCGCAGCTCTTCGGCGGCGAGCTCTTCGCCCTCTTCAACAAGCTCCAGACTCCGGCGCAAGCTGTCCGATGCCCGGCGCAGCAGATCGCGTTGGCGGACCCGGGTCACCAATGCGCCCTCGGTCATTCCGAAGAAGTCGGACGCGAACTTGACCAGCGCCTCAACCAGCTCGGGGATGCCGTCCCCCCGGCACGCCGAGATCCCGAACTCGCCGTGCGGCCCGGCGTCACTTGCTCCGCCAAGATCGATCTTGTTGCGGACGATCCAGACCGGACCACCCGCGGGATTGCCGTCGCCGGATTTTCTCAGCGACCGCATCGCGTCCGGGGCGACGGGCTGCTCGCCCTCCACCAGCCACAGCACGAGGTCGGCGTCTTCGGCGCGCGCTCGCGCCCGGCGCACACCCTCCTGCTCGACGGGATCGTCGGTCTCGCGGATGCCGGCGGTGTCGATCACCGTGACGGGGTAGCCGTCGAGATCGAGCTGCACTTCGATCACGTCGCGCGTCGTGCCGGCATGGGGCGAGACGATCGCGACCTCGCGGCGCGCGAGCTGGTTGATCAGCGTCGACTTGCCGACGTTCGGCTCGCCCGCGATCGCAACCACCAGTCCGTCGCGCAGGCGTTCAGCTTGTCCCTGTGCCGCAAGGACTTCTGCGATTTCCGCCTGCAGCGCTCCGATCGCTTTCACGGCCGGTGCCATCAACTCGGCGGGGACGTCGCCCTCGTCGGAAAAATCGATGCCAGCCTCGATCAGCGCCGAGGCCTCGATGATGCGCTCGCGCCAGTCGCGCGCGCGATTGCCAAGCAGGCCCTGCAACTGACGCAGCGCCTGGCGGCGCTGGCGGTCGGTGTCGGCATGAATGAGATCGTCGAGGCCCTCGGCCTCGGTCAGATCGAGCTTGCCGTTCTCGAAGGCACGCCGCGTGAACTCGCCGGGCTCGGCCGCCCGCGTATTCGGAATAGAAGAAATTGCGGCGAGGAGTGCGGCCAGCACCGCGCGGCCGCCATGGACGTGGAATTCGGCGACGTCCTCGCCGGTCGCGCTCCCCGGCCCTGGAAACCAGAGCACGACCGCGTCGTCGATCGGCGGGCCTGCGCCGTCACGAAGCAGCCGGCGGCTGGCCTGCCGTGGCGCTGCCGGCTTGCCCGCCAGCGTCGTCAGCACCAGACTGGCCTGCGGCCCGGAGACGCGCACCACGGCGATCGCGCTCGGGGCCCGGCCCGACGACAGCGCAAAAATGGTCTGGTCTCGCGGATGCATGGCCTATTTGTCCGGCTGCCGAGGAAAAGGCAAACATCCGTTTCAGCGATCGGATCGCAGAGTTTTGCTGCATCATCCGCCGCAGCAAAATCGCATATTGCGATGCAGCATCAAGGAGCAATTTGCTGCAAAAAGTGCTTCCGCTCCGATCAAAATGACCCCGCATAAGTCAATTATTTATAAATTATATCAATAACTTAATAGATCTTCAGGGCGAGAAGGAAAAGCGTCTTCCCTTGCTGCGCCTCAGCCGCAACAGGGCCGCACAAACAAAAAGGGCGCCCGAAGGCGCCCCAATCTCATGTTGCACTGCAATCAGGTATTCATGGAGTCGAAGAACTCCGAATTGCTCTTGGTCGAGCGCAGCTTGTCGAGCAGGAAGTCGATCGCGTCCATCGTGCCCATCGGGTTGAGGATACGGCGGAGCACGTACATCTTCTTGAGCACCTGCGGATCCGTGATGAGCTCTTCCTTGCGGGTGCCGGAGCGCGAGATATCGATCGCCGGGAAGGTGCGCTTGTCCGAGACCTTGCGGTCCAGGATCAGTTCCGAGTTACCAGTGCCCTTGAATTCTTCGAAGATGACTTCGTCCATGCGGCTACCGGTATCGACCAGCGCGGTCGCGATGATCGTCAGCGAGCCGCCCTCCTCGATGTTGCGGGCGGCACCGAAGAAGCGCTTCGGGCGCTGCAGCGCGTT
Source organism: Bradyrhizobium sp. Bra78 (assembly GCF_024519855.1). NCBI lineage: Bacteria > Pseudomonadati > Pseudomonadota > Alphaproteobacteria > Hyphomicrobiales > Nitrobacteraceae > Bradyrhizobium > Bradyrhizobium sp. Bra78. The sequence continues at coordinate 111,871 of NZ_JALJRE010000009.1, forward strand.
GGCGTCGACACCGCCGGTCAGCACCTTGCCGGATGACGGCACCACGGTGTTGTAGGCACGGCCGAGGCGCGTGATCGAATCCAGCAGGATCACGACGTCGCGGCCATGCTCGACCAGGCGCTTGGCCTTCTCGATCACCATCTCGGCGACCTGGACGTGGCGCACCGCCGGCTCGTCGAAGGTCGATGACACTACCTCGCCCTTCACCGAACGCTGCATGTCCGTGACTTCTTCCGGACGCTCGTCGATCAGAAGCACAATCAGATAGCACTCGGGATGATTGTGCGTGATCGAATGCGCGATGTTCTGCATCAGCACGGTCTTACCCGTGCGCGGCGGCGCAACGATCAACGCGCGCTGGCCCTTGCCGATCGGCGCGACGATGTCGATCACCCTTGCAGAAAGGTCTTTTCGCGTCGGATCGTCGATCTCCATGCGGAAACGCTGATTTGGAAACAGCGGCGTGAGGTTGTCGAAATTGACCTTGTGCTTGGCCTTTTCCGGGTCCTCGAAATTGAGCGTGTTGACCTTCAGCAGCGCGAAATAGCGCTCGCCTTCCTTCGGGCTGCGGATGTGGCCCTCGATGGTGTCGCCGGTGCGCAGGCCGAAACGGCGGATCTGCGAGGGCGAGACGTAGATGTCGTCCGGGCCCGGCAGATAATTCGCATCGGGCGAGCGGAGGAAGCCGAAGCCGTCGGAGAGAACCTCGACAACGCCCTCGCCGACGATGTCGGTCTCGGCGAGCGCAAGCTGCTTGAGAATGGCAAACAGCAGCTCCTGCTTGCGCATGGTGCTGGCATTCTCGACCCCGTTCTCTTCCGCGAACGAGACGAGCTCGGCCGGCGTCTTCGACTTGAGGTCCTGAAGTTTGATTTCCCGCATTGGGGTGGTCCTGTGGGGTAACCTGGGGAGGAGGGGGTGCGAGGAGGCTCTGAAATGCGGACGTGAGAAGATAAGGTCCGCAGGTCTGGCAAGGAGAGTGCCGGAGAGGCTTCAAACCTGATGCGGTGTCCGGCCTCTGAAAAGCTCAGACACAACCACATCCGCCTGCGTTGGGTGGGATATCACCAATATAGAAAATCGCGTCTCACAGCGCAAGCCGAAGCGCTGAGCGATCGTTCACGATCCTTGCCTAGAACGGCTTCACGATCACCATGACGACGATGAGAATCATCAGGACGGTCGGCACCTCATTGATAATCCGATAGAATTTCTGGCTGCGCGGACGCCGGTCGGCCGCGAAATCCTTGCACCATCGCGAAAAAAAGCCGTGGACCGCGGACATCGCCAGGACCAATGCCAGTTTTACGTGCAGCCAGCCGAACGAGAACCAGTGCCCAAACCAGGCAAGATACAGCCCGGCGAGCCAGGTGACGATCATGGCGGGGTTGATGATCGCCTTGAGCAGCCGGCGTTCCATGACCTTGAACGTTTCCGACTGCTTCGAGCCGATCTCGGCTTCGCAATGATAAACGAACAGCCGCGGCAAATAGAGCATGCCCGCCATCCAGGCGATGACGGCGATCACATGCAGCGCCTTGATCCAGAGATAGACGTCTTCAAACATTTTGCGCGTCCCGGTGCCCAGCTCAGAGAACGCTGGGGATAGTAAGACCTCGTTAAGGTCTTACCTGCACACATGTCCATCCGTAGCGCCCCTCTTACTTCTAAGAATCTTAGATTCTTAAGGTTTGAGTCTTAGTGACGGTGGATTGGACTCATGCAATTCCGTCCGCACGCTCACGCGCGCTTGTTCACATCCATCAACATATCCCGGACAGTTGCGGCGACTTGCGATAAGTCGGCCAGCTTCAATGACTTGCGCCTTTCCATCGGCAGCTTATCAAAGGGGTTGTCCGCGCAATCCCGCTTCCGTCTCGGCAGGGCGCCAGACTTGTTCCGGCGGGCAGCGGTGTGAACAAAATTGGCAGTTGTCCCGCCCCTGGTGTCGCGCAACCCTTTCCGAGCGGTTAAGGTCCACAGAAATCCACAGACCACACCGACTCCATACAAAGGGATTTTGTGCCGACCTCGAACAATTATTTCCACCTGCACCTCGTCTCCGACTCCACCGGCGAGACGCTGATCACGGTCGCACGCGCCGTCGCCGCGCAGTACGCGAATGTGACTCCGGTCGAGCACGTCTACCCGCTGGTGCGCAGCCAGAAGCAGCTCGATCGCGTGCTCGACGAGATCGAGGAAGCGCCGGGCATCGTGCTGTTCACCCTGCTCGAGAAGGATCTGGTTTCCAGGCTCGAGGACAAGTGCAAGGGAATCAACGTTCCGAGCCTGTCGATCATCGGGCCGGTGATGCAGCTGTTCGAGGCCTATCTCGGCGCCGCCACCACGGGCCGGGTCGGCGCCCAGCACGTGCTCAACGCGGAATATTTCAAGCGCATCGATGCGCTGAACTACACGATGATTCACGACGACGGCCAGCATGTCGAAGGCCTCGACGATGCCGATGTGGTGCTGGTCGGCGTCTCCCGTACCTCGAAGACGCCGACATCGATCTATCTCGCCAATCGCGGCATACGCACGGCCAATGTGCCGCTGGTTCCGGGCATTCCGGTGCCCTCGCAATTGGAAACGCTGACGCGGCCGCTGGTGGTGAGCCTGCATGCGACGCCGGAACGCCTGATCCAGGTGCGCCAGAACCGTCTCCTCTCCATGGGCGCCGATTCCAGCAGCGACACCTACACCGACAAGCAGTCCGTCGCCGAGGAAGTCGCCTTTGCACGCAAGCTGAGTGCCAAGCACGATTGGCCGCTGCTGGACGTTACGCGGCGCTCGATCGAGGAAACCGCGGCGGCGATCATGAAGCTCTACAGTGATCGCCAGCGCAACCGTCCCACTGAATAGTCTTTGGAATAATTTTCGCGATGAGTCTGTGGCTCGGCAAAGCTCCGTTGATCCTGGCCTCGCAGAGCAGCGCGCGAAAGATGCTGCTGGCCAATGCCGGTCTAGAGTTCAAGACTGTTACGGCCGATATCGACGAGCGCGGCATCCAGGCCGCCTCCGGGCTTTCGAATCCGCGCGAGATAGGCCTGCTGCTGGCGCGCGAAAAGGCCAAAGCCGTTTCGGCGCATTTTCCCGGCAGCCATGTGATCGGCGCCGATCAGACACTGGCGCTCGGCGATCGTCTCTTCAACAAGCCCGCCGGCCGTCCCCAGGCGCTGGCCCAACTGCGTGAGCTGGCCGGGAAAAGCCATGAGCTGAATTCCGCCGTGGCGATCGCACGCGATGGCGAGATCATCTTCGAGGACGTCTCGGTCGCCCGCCTGTCGATGCGGCAGATGAGCGAGGCTGAGCTTTCGGCCTATCTCGACGCGGCTGGCGATGCCGTGACCACCAGCGTCGGCGCCTATCAGCTCGAAAGCCTCGGCATCCACCTGTTCGAGCGCATCGACGGCGACCATTTCACCATTCTCGGCCTGCCGCTGCTGCCGCTGCTTGCGTTCCTGCGAGGCGAGCGGCTAGTTGCGGTGTAAATGACAGAGATGGCTGGACGCTGATGCGGATCCTCGGACTGACCGGCTCGATCGGGATGGGCAAATCGACCACCGCGAAACTGTTCGCGGAGGCCGGCGTTCCCGTCTACGACGCCGATGCCGCCGTCCATCAGCTCTATGAGGGCGAAGCGGCCCCCGCGATCGAAGCCGCCTTTCCAGGCACGACCGCGAACGGCAAGGTTGACCGGCCAAAGCTGTCGGCGCGCGTGGTGCACGATCCCGCCGCCATCAAGCAGCTCGAGCAGATCGTCCATCCGATGCTCGGCGCGTCCCGGACAAAATTCTTCGCCGACGCCGAAGCTGCCAACGCGCCGGTCGTGGTGCTGGACATACCGCTGCTGTTCGAAACCGGCGGCGAGAAACGGGTTGACGCGGTGGTCGTGGTGTCGACCTCGCCGGAACTGCAGCGGGAGCGGGTGCTGGCGCGCGGCACGATGGACGAGGCGAAGCTCGACGCGATCATTGCCAAGCAGACTCCCGACGCCGAAAAGCGCAAGCGCGCCGATTTCGTAGTGGATACGTCACACGGACTTGAACCGGTGCGGGCGCAAATCACGCACATCCTGGCCGAGGTCGTTAAGATGCCGCAGCGGCGAGCCTGATTCGCTGCCCTCAACACGGCCTCTCAAGATCATGCGCGAAATCGTCCTCGACACCGAAACCACCGGCCTCGATCCCATCCGTGGCGATCGCCTGGTCGAAATCGGCTGCGTCGAGATGTTCAACCGCATGCCGACGGGGCAGAGCTACCACGTCTACATCAATCCCGAACGGGACATGCCGGCGGAAGCCTTTGCGGTGCACGGGCTGTCGGCCGAATTCCTGGCGACGAAGCCGCTGTTCCATGAGGTCGTCGACGAGTTCATCGAGTTCATCGGCGATGCGCCGTTGGTGATCCACAACGCCTCGTTCGACATCAGCTTCATCAATGCCGAGCTCGACCGGATCAAGCGCGCCGCGATCCCGCGGGAGCGGCTGGTCGATACGCTGCTGCTGGCGCGGCGCAAGCATCCCGGCGTGTCCAACCGGCTCGACGACCTCTGCTCGCGCTATGCGATCGACAATTCACGCCGCACCAAGCACGGTGCGCTGCTCGACGCCGAGCTGCTCGCGGAAGTCTATGTCGATCTGGTCGGAGCGCGGCAGTCGCAGCTGCTGCTGGCTGCGGAAACGGAAGAGAGCCGCGCCAATGCGGCTGGCGATACGCCGCGGCGGCAGCGGCTGGTGCCGCTTGCGCCACGGATTTCGGACGCCGAGCACGAGGCCCACCGGGCCTTCATCGCAACGCTCGGCGACAAGGCGATCTGGAACGAGTACCTGCCCGCTCCAGCCGCCCCGACGGCCGGTCAGGCCTGACCGCTCGGCTGAGCGGCCATTTGCCGCTCCATGTTCTGGCGATAGAGACCGACGAAGTCGACCGGATCCAGCATCAGGGGCGGGAACCCGCCGTCGCGCACGGCGGTCGCGATGATCTCGCGGGCGAACGGGAACAGCAGGCGCGGGCATTCGATCATGACCAGCGGATGCAGGTTCTCCTTCGGCACGTTGGCGATACGGAACACGCCGGCGTAAGCGAGCTCGAACGAGAACATGATCTTGCCCGCGGTCTCGGCCTTGCCCTCGACCGACAGCGTCACCTCGAACTCCTGTTCGCTGAGGTTGTTGGCGCTGACATTGATCTGGATGTTGATCTGGGGCGGCTGGCTCTGCTGCTGGAGCGAGCTGGGTGCGTTCGGGTTTTCGAACGAGAGGTCCTTGGTATATTGCGCCAGCACGTTGAGCTGGGGAGCCTGGGCCGCCTCGGGAGGGATGCCGTTACCGTTGGTCATAAGAGTGTCTCCTTACCCGATTTGGGCTGAATTTCGCGGCGGTTGGCTAACATAGGGCCGCCTCATTCCACAAGGACGAACGGTCCCGGCCGGGGAATTGAGGCTCCGCCCACAACCGTGACGTTCCACCCTGCCCTATCCACGACACTACGCCTTAAACGATTGAAGATGCGCTATTTCCGGGCAGGATCGGGTTTCCCCTTAAGGATAAAAGGCGCTACACTCGGGCTGTGCCAAAAGGCGCCATTGGCCGGGCGAGATTTCGTGCCTACATCCCACGGACCTGACGCGCGGACCTAAAATGGTGATGTAGACTTGCCGTTTCCGTATGGAACGGTCTACTGGCCGGATTGATTTTCCCGGCAACGATCCCTTCGAGACGGCCCCTTTCGACAGAAGACCAGAAAGCGAATACGACGTGGACATCTACACCATCATCTTCCTGGCGCTGGCGGTCTTCATCTTTCTGAGGCTGCGCAGCGTGCTGGGGCAGCGCACGGGCAGCGAGCGGCCGCCGTTCGACCGCAACGCACTCCAGGGCGCCCAGGACAAGAACGTCGTGACCATGCCGGGCAAGGTCATCGACCAGGCCCCGCTCGCGCCGACGGCCGAGCCGACCCCGCCCTCCGACCGCTGGAAGGGCCTGACCGAGCCGGGCACCACGCTGGCGCAGGGCCTCGACGCCATCGTCGACAAGGATTCCACCTTCGATCCGCGCCATTTCATCTCCGGCGCCCGCGGCGCCTACGAGATGATCGTGCTGGCCTTCGCCAATGGCGACCGCCGCGCGCTGCGCGACCTGCTGTCGTCGGAGGTCTATGAAAGCTTCGATGCCGCGATCAAGGAACGCGAGAAGAACGAGCAGAAGACCGAGACGCGCTTCGTCTCGATCGACAAGGCCGAGCTCGTCGGCGCCGAGCTGCGCGACCGCATGGCCCAGCTCACGATCCGCTTCGTCTCGCAGATGATCTCGGCGACCCGCGACAAGGCCGGCAACATCGTCGACGGCAGCGCCGACACGGTCGCCGACATTACCGACATCTGGACTTTCGCCCGCGACGTCACCTCTCGCGATCCGAACTGGAAGCTGGTTGGCACCGGAAGCGCGAATTAAGGCTTTCCTGAAGACCAGCGCGACGGCGCTTTGCGCAGGTGTCGTCGCGCTGTCGTCGTTTTCGCTCGGCGCCGAAGCGGCGCGGCGGCACTATCGCAGCCATCACCATCATCTCCCGGCATTGCCTGCCGCGCCGCCGCGGGCGTTGCCGTATCCGCAGCTCCCCCTGCCGTTCGAGATTCCCGGCGCGCAATACCTGCCGCTGGCCTGGGCCGATTTGAAGGGCTGGAGCGACGACGATCATCTTGCCGCCTACAAGACCTTTCGCGCGAGCTGCCGTTCGATCAACGCGCAGAATGGCGCGGCCGAACCCAAGGCCGAAATCAAGGGCGAATCCAAAGCACTTGGCGCCTCGCTGAGAGAACCTTGCCGCGCCGCCAAATCGCTCGAGCTCACCGACGACGCCAGGGCCAAGACGTTCTTCGAGGAAAATTTTGCGCCGCTGCGCATCTCCCGGCTCGGCGAGCCCGACGGTTTCGTCACCGGCTATTACGAGCCGGTGCTGGAGGGATCGCGCACGCAGACCGATGTCTACAATGTCCCGGTCTATCGCCGGCCCTCGAACCTGTTCGTGCGCGGCTACAAGCAGGATTCGGTCAGCCTGCCGAACAAGGGCCCGGTCTATCGCAAGATCGGCCGCCGCAAGCTCGTGCCCTATTACGACCGCGCCGAGATCGAGGACGGCAAGATCGCCGGCCGTGGGCTGGAGATTGCCTGGCTGAAGGACCCGACCGATCTGCTGTTCGCGCAGATCCAGGGTTCGGCGCGGATCAAGTTCGAGGACGGCGGCATGGTCCGGCTCAACTACGACGCCTATAACGGCTATCCCTACACGGCGGTCGGCCGGATCCTGATCGAGCGCGGCATCATTCCGAAGGAAGAGATGTCGATGCAGAAGATCAGGGAGTGGATGGCGCAGACCCCGGACGGCGCCAAGGAGCTGCGGCGCCAGAACCGCTCCTACATCTTCTTCCGCGAGGTCAACCTGTCCGACAAGGACGAGGCGGTCGGCGCGCAAGGCATTCCGCTCACGGCCGGCCGTTCGATCGCGGTCGACAAATCGCTCCACGTCTACGGCACGCCGTTCTTCATCGAGGGCGAGTTGCCGATCGATTCAGAACGGTCGAAGACGCCGTTCCACCGGCTGATGATCGCGCAGGACACCGGCTCGGCGATCATCGGCCCCGCGCGCGCCGACCTCTATTTCGGTGCCGGCGCGGATGCCGGCCGCGTTTCGGGCCGGCTGCGCCATCCCATGCATTTCGTGATGCTGGTGCCGAAGGGCCTCGATCCGACGGCACGCGCCGCGCGGCTCCCGGTGCCGGACCCGCGGCCGTCGGAGAAGATTGCAAAACTTTTTCCGCAAACCGATCTTGCCAAGGATATTGCCAAGGATACTGCGAAGGATCAGGCCAAGCCTGCGGCTGCGGCCGCAGCCGTGGCGCAAGGCAAAGGCGAGACGGTCGCCGTCGCCAATCCAGTCCCGTTGCCAGTGCCGCGTCCCGTGATTGAGCCCGTTCAGGAGCCGCGGCGGCCGATCAAGAATCGCCCCCATCGACAGCAATGAAGCGATCGTCCCGTCCGCCCGTGCTGGAGCCTCGTCCCTCGCCGCGCCGCCGCGCGCTGAGCGAGGAGGAGCGCGAGCTGTGGGACACGGTGGCAAAGCAGGTCAAGCCGCTGAGGAAGCATCGGGGGGCGAAAGCGCATGCGCCGCCGCGCGCAGAGCCTTCACCCGCTGCGTCCGCCACGCGGCCTGCGCCATCGCCACGTCCGATCGCCGCTGCCCCGGCGCCGCGCGCAGCGAAGCCCGCGATACCGCCGCTGGCACCGCTCGGCAAGCGCGAGCGCACAAAGCTGTCGCGCGGCCGCAGCGAGATCGAGGCGCGGCTCGACCTGCATGGCATGACCCAGATGCGCGCCCATCGGGCTCTGACCGGCTTCCTGCACCGCGCCCACCATGACGGCCTGACCTTCGTGCTCGTCATCACCGGCAAGGGACGAAGCGGCGGCGAAAGCGGCGTGCTGCGCCGCCATGTGCCGGAATGGCTGAGCCTGCCGGAATTCCGCGCCTTCGTCGTCGGGTTCGAGGAGGCAGGTATCGGCCATGGCGGCGAAGGCGCGCTTTATGTCCGGATCAGGCGGGCGCGGTATTAGACTAGAGGCGGGCGCGGTTCACCTCTCCCGCTTGCGGGAGAGGGAGCGCACTTCCGATGCGGCTCTAAAACGGCCGGACGATTCCGACGCGCGGGATCAGTGTGATGATCAGGCCGAAGATGTTCGTCTTCCGGTCCTGCGCCGGCATCGGCGGCGTCTCGCGCGCGGCCGGCAGCATTTTCACGGCGTGCAGGATCAGGAACATGCACACCGCCCAGTTCGAGATCCAGCGCGAATAGTCGAACACCATCGCGAACATCACGAGATAGGCGAGGCTGATGCCGATCAGTGCGGCGACCACGAGACGGCGGTGCATTTCGCTCGCGAGCGCGGCGATCAGGTTCGCAAAATAACGCCACAGCGGCGTGTGCAGCCAGATCAGGAGCGCGAACACGGGCACGCCGAGGATGTTGTGCGGCAGGCGGCCCCAGGTGTCTGAGATTTCCTTCGCCAGCGGCTGGTACCAGATGTAGGCGAATTGCAGCAGATCGGTGCGCGCCGGATCGGCCATCCGGCTCTTCAGATACGCGACGAAATCCGCCTCCGGGATCGGCATCGTTCCCCAGAACTGCGCCGTGAAAAACAGTGCGGAAACGAGGGCGAGGGCGGCGATGCCGAATGCAACGTTGCTGCGGCTGCAGCCGCAGGCCAGATAATGCCTGATCACCACGATCGTGACGATCGTCGGCACATACATCAGCAGATGGATGTGGTGGATCAGCACGAGGACGATCGAGAACAGCGCGGCCAGGGCGACGAACAGCAGCGAGCCCGCCGGCACCAGCAGCAGCATGATTGCCAGCGCGCAGCCATAGATGTCGAAATGGCCGAGCGTGTGCATGAAGTTCTTCAGGAAGAACGGCGAGCCCGCGATGAAGACGAACAGCGGCAGCGTCCTGGCGGTGAAGCCGAACGTCCGCTGGAACAGTTTTGCGTACAGCCCCAGCGTTACCAGCCACGTCGCGCCGCCGAGCGCGAACACCAGCCATACCGGCACCTTGTCGGTGACCAGCGCGACGATCGCCCCGATCAGCGCGCGCTTGATGAAGCCGAAATGATAGTCGACGAGGAGATGGATGTAGGGGACGTAAGGCGGCAGCTGGATCTTGTGGATGAAGACGCCGGCAATCACCGCCGCGTTGATCGCGAGCAGGATGCGCCAGGGGTTTTGCAGGATGCGTGCGGTCACGCGGCATCCATAGCGCGGTCGCCCGGAATTACAAAATGAACCGGCTCAAATCCGTATTCTTGGCGAGGTCGCCGACGTGCTTCTGCACGAACTCCGCATCGACCTTGACGGTCTCGCCGCTGCGGTCGGGGGCGGTGAAGGAAATCTCGTCCAGCACCCGCTCCATCACCGTCTGCAGCCGCCGCGCGCCGATGTTCTCGACGGTCGAATTCACGGCGACCGCGACGTCCGCCAGCGCGTCGATCGCGCTATCGGTGATGTCGAGCGTGACGCCCTCGGTCTGCATCAAGGCGATATATTGCTTGATCAGCGAGGCCTCGGGCTCGGTCAGGATGCGGCGCATGTCGTCGCGGGTCAGCGCCTGCAATTCGACGCGGATCGGCAGGCGGCCCTGTAATTCCGGCAGCAGGTCGGACGGCTTGGCGACGTGGAAGGCGCCGGATGCGATGAACAGGATGTGGTCGGTCTTCACCGCGCCGTGCTTGGTCGAGACCGTGGTGCCCTCGATCAGCGGCAGCAGGTCGCGCTGCACGCCCTCGCGCGAGACGTCGCCGCCGACCCTGCCGTCGCGCGCACAGATCTTGTCGATCTCGTCCAGGAACACGATGCCGTTGTTCTCGACCGCGCCAATCGCTTCCAGCGTCAGCTGCTCGGTGTCCAGCAGCTTGTCGGATTCCTCGTTGACGAGGATCTCGTGCGAGCTGTCCACCGTCAGCCGCCGGGTCTTGCTGCGGCCGCCGAGCTTGCCGAAGATGTCGCCGATCGAGATCGCACCCATCTGCGCGCCGGGCATGCCGGGGATCTCGAACATCGGCATGCCGCTGCCGCCGCCTTGCGTCTCGATCTCGATTTCCTTGTCGTTGAGCTCGCCCGCACGCAGCTTCTTGCGGAAGGATTCGCGGGTTGCGGCGCTGGCATTGGCGCCGACGAGGGCATCGAGCACGCGTTCCTCGGCGGCGAGCTGCGCGCGCGCCTGCACGTCCTTGCGCTTGCGCTCGCGCACCTGGGCGATCGCGACCTCGACGAGATCGCGCACGATCTGCTCGACGTCGCGGCCGACATAGCCGACCTCGGTGAATTTCGTCGCCTCCACCTTCAGGAACGGCGCATTCGCGAGCTTGGCGAGCCGGCGCGCGATCTCGGTCTTGCCGACGCCGGTGGGGCCGATCATCAGGATGTTCTTCGGCAGCACCTCCTCGCGCAAGGAACCTTCGAGCTGCTGCCGCCGCCAGCGGTTGCGCAGCGCGATCGAGACGGCGCGCTTGGCATCGGCCTGGCCGACGATGAAACGGTCGAGTTCGGAAACGATTTCGCGGGGAGAGAAGTCTGTCATGGGACCTTAGCTAGGATCAGATGCGGGCCGGGACAAGCCGCATTTTTGCGTCAGATGATCGGCGGTCCGGATTGCCATTGTTTCACGGCCTCGACCGGATGGATCAGCATCAGGACGTTGAGCGTCAGATTGTCGCGAATGTGCAGCGCCAGCATGATTTCGAACGCGAGCCCGAGCAGGACGGTCACCGGTACAGGCAGCAGGCGCGCGGCGAGGAAGCCCAGCATCATGGACAGCGTATCGGAGATCGAATTGACGACGCTGTCGCCGAAATAATCCAGCGAGATCGTGCCGGCGCGGTAGCGTTCGATGATGAACGGCGAGTTCTCGACGATCTCCCAGGCACCCTCGATCAGCATCGCGATGATCAGCCGCGCCGGCCAGGACAGAGGCAGGAAAGGCAGCCGCGCGAACAGCAGCCAGGTCAGGCCGTAGAACAGGAAGCCGTGGAGGACGTGCGAAAAGCTGTACCAGTCGGCGATGTGCTGCGAATTCTCCGAGCTGTTGACCACGCCATGCCACAGCTTGACGTAGCCGCAGGTGCAGATCGGCACCCGGCCCATCGCAAGCAGGATCGAGGCCTGCAGCGCCAGCAGCAACAGCGCGATACCGACCCAGTAGGTTGGGGGGATCGTCGTGCGTATGCTTTGCTTGGCGCCATCGGCAATGGTCATTGGGCGCGTATCATTGCAGTGAGAGGCCGTCATGCGCAACCAGAGCGATGCTGCGCTCCCTCTCCCGCTTGCGGGAGAGGGCTGTCTCCGCAGAGGGATTCCCCCGGAGGAGAAAACCCTCACCGGGCGCTTCGCGCCGACCTCTCCCGCAAGCGGGAGAGGTTACACCGCATCCCGGGCTCCGCTGTTCAGTCACAGTTCTAGCCCGCCGCCAGGGCTTCGATGGTGACGTTGCGGTTGGTGTACACGCAAATATCCGCGGCGATGTCGAGGGAGCGGCGGACGATGGTCTCGGCGTCCTTGTCGGTGTCGAGCAGGGCGCGAGCGGCGGCCAGGGCGTAATTGCCGCCGGAGCCGATCGCCATCACCCCGGCCTCGGGCTCCAGCACGTCGCCGGTGCCTGTGAGCACCAAGGAGACGTCCTTGTCGGCCACGATCATCATGGCCTCCAGCCGCCGCAAATAGCGGTCGGTGCGCCAGTCCTTGGCGAGCTCGACCGCGGCCCGGGTCAATTGCCCGGGATATTGCTCGAGCTTGGATTCCAACCGCTCAAAGAGCGTGAAGGCGTCGGCCGTGGCGCCGGCAAAGCCGCCGATGACGTCGCCCTTGCCGAGTTTCCGGACCTTCTTGGCGTTGTGCTTGATCACGGTCTGGCCGATCGAGACTTGGCCGTCGCCGCCGACCACGACCTTGCCGCCCTTGCGGACCGTCAAAATCGTGGTGCCGTGCCAGCCCGGCGAGCTGTTTGGGGAGTCCTGCATGAATGATCCTCGTTGTCCGGCCTGATTTAGGGGGTCGGGAGCGGGGGCACAACGGGCCGTTCCGGCCCTAGATTTCGCTCACCATAGGCGGAAGTGCTGCCCTGCCGGGGCGTTCCCGCAGTAGCGAAGGCGTCATTTGGCTGTTAAAAGACCGGCGTTTTCGGCCCAAAACCATAGCGAAAGCTTTCAATGCGCACCGCGACGATCAAGCGCAAGACCAAGGAAACCGATATCGAGGTGACCGTAAACCTCGATGGCACCGGCGTGTCCAACATCGCGACCGGCATCGGCTTTTTCGACCATATGCTCGATCTCCTCGCCCGCCATTCCCGCATCGACCTCACGGTCAAGGCGGTGGGCGACCTGCACATTGATCATCACCATACCACCGAGGACACCGGCATCGCGCTCGGCCAGGCGGTCAAGCAGGCGCTCGGCAACATGGCGGGCATCACCCGCTATGCCGGCGTGCACATGCCCATGGACGAGACGCTGTCGCGCGTGGTCATCGACATCTCGGGCCGCCCGTTTCTGGTGTTCAAGGCCGACTTCCCCCGCGACAAGATCGGTGAGTTCGACACCGAGCTGGTGCGCGAGTGGTTCCAGGCCTTCGCCATGAACGCCGGCGTGACTCTTCACGTCGAGACCCTATATGGCGATAACAGCCACCATATCGCCGAATCCTGCTTCAAGGGTCTGGCGCGGGCGCTGCGCACCGCCGTCGCGATCGATCCGAAGGCTGTGGGCGAGATCCCGTCCACCAAGGGCTCGCTCGGCGGCTGACATCTCCGCTCGGCGGCGAAACGCGCCGCTTGCGGTATCACTGAATTCTTGAGAACGGGGCATCACCATGCCTGTCTACACAGTTCATGCTCCCTCCCCTGCCGGAGCCGACCTGCGCGCGACCGACAAATTCGTCTTCGTGCGCGACGGCTTCCATTTCTGGGCGATGATCTTCGGCCCGGTCTGGCTGCTGTGGAATCGGCTGTGGCTGGCGCTGATCGGCTGGGTGATCTTCGTCGCCGCGTTCAACGCCGGGCTGTCCACCCTCGGCCTCGGCCGTTTGTCGATCTTCGTCGCCGACATCATCGTCGCGCTGCTGATGGGGTTTGAAGCGTCGAGCCTGCGCCGCTGGACCCTGTCACGCGGCAGCTGGAGCCAGCTCGATGTCGTCGTCGGGGATGACGAAGACACAGCCGAGCGCCGCTTCTTCGAGCGCTGGAGCCAGAAGCAGCACGGCATCGTCAACGATCAATGGGCCGTCGATCGTGGCGGACCGCCGCCGACCCGCAACACGCCGGGTCGGCAATTCTCGAACCCGCCGCCGCTGCCGGCCGGCGGCATCATTGGATTGTTTCCAGAACCGGGAGGGTCAAGATGAGCGTCGCCATCATCGATTACGGTTCCGGCAATCTGCATTCCGCCGCGAAAGCGTTCGAGCGCGCCGCGCGCAGCATGGAGAATCCGCAAAAGGTCTTCGTCACCAGCGATCCGGACCAGGCCTATTCCGCCGACCGTCTGGTGCTGCCGGGCGTCGGCGCCTTCGCCGATTGCCGCCGCGGGCTCGACGCCGTCAACGGCATGGTCGAGGCGATCACCGAAGCGGTGCGCGTCAAGGCGCGGCCGTTCTTCGGCATCTGCGTCGGCATGCAGCTGATGGCGAGCCGCGGCAAGGAGCATGTCACGACCGACGGCCTGAACTGGATCGGCGGCGACGTCGAGAAGATCGCGCCGCGCGACGAGAGCCTGAAGATCCCGCACATGGGCTGGAACACGCTCGACGTGCTGCGCGAGCATCCGGTGCTGGAGAGGCTGTCGCTCGGCCCGAAAGGCCAGCACGCCTATTTCGTGCACTCCTACCACCTCAACGCCGCCAACGAGGCGGACGTTCTCGCGCGCGCCGATTACGGCGGGCCTGTTACCGCGATCGTCGCGAAGGACACCGCCATCGGCACGCAGTTTCACCCCGAGAAGAGCCAGCGCTTTGGCCTGGCCCTGATCTCGAACTTCTTGCGATGGAAACCGTGATGCGAGCTGCTCTTGTTACCTCCCCCCTTGCGGGGGAGGTCGAACGCGCAGCGTTCGGGAGGGGGGTAAGCCCCAACGGCCATGCCTGTGGCTACCCCTCTCCCCAACCCTCCCCCGCAGGGGGGGAGGGAGCAGACCGTCTGCGCGGAAAGGACGCTGCCGACAGATGATTCTTTTTCCCGCGATCGACCTCAAGAATGGCCAGTGCGTGCGCCTCGAGCAAGGCGACATGGCGCGCGCGACCGTGTTCAACCTCAATCCCGCGGCGCAGGCGCAGAGCTTTGCCGAGCAGGGTTTTGAGTATCTCCACGTCGTCGACCTCGACGGCGCCTTTGCCGGCAAGCCGGTGAATGCGCAGGCCGTCGAGGCGATGCTGAAGACGATCAGCATCCCCGTGCAGCTCGGCGGCGGCATTCGCGATCTCAAGACCGTGGAAGCCTGGCTCGCAAAAGGCATCACCCGCGTCATCATCGGCACCGCCGCGGTGCGCGACCCTGAACTGGTGAAGGCTGCCGCGAAAGAGTTTCCCGGCCGCGTCGCGGTCGGGCTCGATGCGCGCGACGGCAAGGTCGCGGTCGAAGGCTGGGCCGAGACCTCGCAGGTGACGGTGCTGGAGATCGCGCAGCGTTTCGAGGATGCCGGCGTTGCCGCCATCATCTTCACCGACATCGCGCGCGACGGCCTGCTCAAGGGCCTGAATCTCGATGCGACGATCGCGCTGGCCGACGCCATCTCGATCCCGGTGATTGCTTCGGGTGGCCTCGCCTCGATCGAGGACGTCAAGGCGATGCTGACGCCGCGCGCCAAGAAGCTCGCCGGCGCGATCGCTGGCCGCGCGCTCTATGACGGCCGGCTCGATCCAGCTTCTGCCCTCACCCTGATCCGCAACGCGCGCGGCTAGGAGACATCCGATGTTCAAGGTGCGCGTGATCCCCTGCCTCGACGTCAAGGACGGCCGGGTCGTCAAGGGCGTCAACTTCGTCGATTTGCGCGATGCCGGCGATCCCGTCGAAGCGGCGATCGCCTATGACGCCGCCGGCGCCGACGAGCTCACCTTCCTCGACATCACCGCGACCCATGAGAACCGCGGCATCATGCTGGACGTGGTCCGGCGCACGGCCGAGGCCTGCTTCATGCCCGTCACCGTCGGCGGCGGCGTGCGTGAGGTCAACGACATCAAGACGCTGCTGCGTGCGGGCGCCGACAAGGTCTCGATCAACAGCGCCGCGGTGTCGCGTCGCGAGTTCGTCAAGGAAGCCGCAGAAAAATTCGGCGAGCAGTGCGTGGTGGTCGCGATCGACGCCAAGCGGGTCAAGCGCGCCGGTGGCGGAGAGCGCTGGGAGATCTTTACCCATGGTGGCCGCAACTCGACCGGGATCGACGCCATCGAATACGCCCAGGAAGTGGTCTCGCTCGGCGCGGGCGAGATCCTGCTCACCTCGATGGACCGCGACGGTACCAGGCAGGGGTTCGACCTCCCGCTGACCCGAGCGATCGCCGACAGCGTTCCCGTTCCGGTGATCGCCTCGGGCGGCGTCGGCAATCTCGATCACCTGGTCGACGGTATCCGCGACGGCCACGCCACCGCGGTGCTGGCCGCCTCCATCTTCCACTTCGGGGAATTCACCATTCGCGAAGCCAAGGAGCACATGTCCCGGCGCGGGCTGCCCATGCGCCTCGATGCCTGACGACTCCCGTCGATAAAAATGCTAGATCAGCCGGTGGGGACCGGCTGTCACCCGCCAAGGTCATCAGTCAGGCCGCGTTTTCCGAGTATTCTGAATGCCGCGTTTCACGATCCACGATCTGGCCCAGACCATCGACGCCCGGGCGGCGGCCGGCGGCGAGGCCTCGTACACCCGCAAGCTCCTGGACAAGGGCGCCGAACATTGCGCCAAGAAGTTCGGTGAGGAAGCAGTCGAAACCGTCATCGCAGCAGTCGAAAACGATCGCGATCATCTGATCGCTGAAGGCGCCGACCTGCTGTACCATTTCCTTGTGTTGCTCAAGGCCCGCGGCGTAAAGCTGGAGGAGGTCGAGGCCGCACTGGACAAGCGGACCAATATGTCTGGGTTGGAAGAAAAGGCGTCGCGCAAGGGCGGCAACTAGCCGAGGTGGAGAGTCGCGTCATGGATATCCGCGCACCCGAGCAGCAGTATAATCCGTACCGTGTCTACACGCGCGAGCAGTGGTCGCGACTGCGCGACGACACGCCGATGACGCTGGAGCCCGGCGAGTTCGACCGGCTGCGCTCGCTGCACGATCGCCTCGACCTGCAGGAGGTCGAGGACATCTACCTGCCGCTGTCGCGCCTGTTGTCGATCTATGTCGATGCGATGCAGCGCCTGTATTACGCGGAGCGCCAGTTCCTCAACATCCGCGACCGCAAGATGCCCTACATCATCGGCGTTGCCGGGTCGGTCGCGGTCGGAAAATCCACCACGGCACGCGTGCTCCAGGCATTGCTGGCGCGCTGGTCGCCGCGTCCCAAGGTCGAGCTGATCACCACCGACGGCTTCCTGTATCCCAATGCCGTGCTCGAACGGCAGGGCATCATGCAGAAGAAGGGTTTTCCCGAGAGCTACGACCTGCCGCTGCTGCTCAGCTTCCTCTCCGACATCAAGGCCGGCCGCCGCCACGTGCGGGCGCCGGTCTATTCGCATCTGACCTACGACATCGTACCGAACCAGTGGGCCGAGATCGACCAGCCCGACATCCTGATCGTCGAGGGCGTCAACGTGCTGCAGACCGGCAAGCTGCCGCGTGACGGCAAGGCCGTGCCCGTGGTCTCCGACTTCTTCGATTTCTCGGTCTATATCGACGCCGAAGAGGCCGCGCTGCGGCAGTGGTACATCAGGCGTTTCCTGTCGCTGCGCGACACCGCGTTCACCAATCCAAAATCCTACTTCAACCGCTATGCGCTGTTGTCCGACGAGGAAGCCACCGCCACCGCGATCGCGATCTGGGAGCGCACCAACCTCGCCAATCTCGAGGACAACATCCTGCCGACCCGCCCCCGCGCGACACTGATCCTGAAGAAGGGCGCGGATCACACGGTGGCGAGCGTGGCGCTGCGACGACTGTAGAGCTCGGTGTCGCAGGGTGGGCAAAGGCGCGAAGCGCCGTGCCCACCATCCATCCGCATTGTCGAACGTGAATGGTGCGCACGCCACGCTTTGCCGACCGTACGAGATTCGCGCCTGCCACCACATCGTCACTGCGAGCGCAGCGAGGCAATGCAGAATCTTTCCGTGGTGGCAGTCTGGCTTGCTTCGTCGCAAGGGCTCCCCGCAATGACGGCGGACACCCTTTCTACACCGCGATCTGCCGCGACGCCGCCAGCCCGGCCAGCGCCTCCTCCAGCTTCTCGCGATCGAGCGGCTTGATCAGGAATCCGTTCATGCCCGCCTCGAAGCAGGCGTAGCGATCCTCCACCAGCGTATTGGCGGTGAGCGCCAGGATCGGCGTGTGGGGGCCACCCTTGGCTGCCTCATGCGTGCGGATGCGTTTTGTCGCCTCGATGCCGTCGAGCTGCGGCATCTGGATGTCCATCAGGACCAGATCATAGGGCGTGCCGGCCGATGATGCCGCAAGCCAGGATTCCAGCGCGTCCTCGCCATGGACGGCGATGACGACGCGGTGGCCGAGTTTCGTCAGCAGCGAGCGCATCAACAGCGCGTTGATCTCGTTGTCCTCGGCGACGAGGACCGAAAAGCCCTTCGCCGGTGCCGCGCCGGTGGATTGGGCCGGTGGCTCCGGCGCCAGATCGGGCGAGGCGACCTCCGGCGTCAGCGCGAGGCGTGCGGCCAGCGAGGCCGCGCGCAGCGGCTTCACCAGGAAGCCGGTGAAGGCCGGCGAAATTTTCTCGTGACGCGAGCCCGACGTCAGCAGCACGAGGCGTTGCATCGCATGCGCCCGGGCGGCCTCGCCGAGGCGGTCGGCGATGGCAGCGCCGAGCGCACGGTCGATCAGCACCGAATGCCACGAGCGCTCCGGCAGCAGCGCTTCGGCCACCGCTGCGTCCGCCACCATGCAGGTCTGGCCACCCCAGCGCTCCAGCCGCCGCGCGATCAGCGAGGCCTCGATGCCGTCGGCAATCAGCAGGATCGACTTGCCCGTGAGGTCGGGACTTGGGAACGCCGTCTGTTCCGCGCCGATCTGCGATGACGCCAGCGGCACCGCGACCTCGAAGGTCGCGCCCTTGCCCGGCTCGCTCGTGAGCGTGATGCGACCGCCCATGCGCTTGACGATCCGCTCGCTGATGGCAAGCCCGAGCCCCGTGCCGCCATAGGTGCGCGCGACGCGCTCGTCGGCCTGTTCGAATTCGCGGAAGATGCGCGACTGCGCCTCCGGCGCAATGCCGATGCCGGTGTCGCGCACCAGAAAGCAGATCTCGTTCGGCCAGATACCGGGTTCGACGATCAGCGCGACGCCGCCGCTCGCGGTGAACTTGATGGCATTGCCGGCGAGGTTGAGCAGCACCTGGCGCAGCCGCGCGGCATCGCCGACCACCTCGAGCGGCAGGCGCTCGTCGACATAGGCGGCGATCTCCAGCTTCTTGGCCTGTGCGCGGGGCGCGAGCAGCTCGGTGATTTCCTCGATCAGGGCGGAGAGCGCGAAGGGACGCTGCTCGAGATCGAGCTTGCCGGCTTCGATCTTGGAATAGTCGAGCAACTCCTCGATCAGCGCCATCAGCGCTTCGCCGGAGGTCTTCACGGCCCTGGCGTAGGTCGCCTGCTCCGGCGTCAGCGTGGTGTCGAGCAGGAGCCCGCCCATGCCGATGATGCCGTTGAGCGGGGTGCGGATCTCGTGCGACGCCATCGCCAGGAAGCGCGATTTGGCGCGGTTGGCGGCGTCGGCCTGGTCGCGCGCGTCGGACAGCGCGCGCTCGGTCTCGGTGCGGTCGGTGACGTCGCGTCCGACGCTCTGCAATTCGGCGGGCTGGCCGGCGTCGAGCCGGACATAGCCTTCGCGCCAGGCGATCCAGCGCGCGCCGAGCGGGGTTGTGATCTTCTGGTCGTGAATACGCGTGCCGTTGCTCTCGCGGGCGCTGTCGCCCTGCTCCAGCACGTCGAAGTCGAAGCGCGTGCCGACCAGCGCGCCGCGCGCCTGCCCCGCGAGTGCGCAATAGGCGTCGTTGGCAAAGGTGATGCGGCCCTGACGATCGCGCAGCACGATCAAATCGCCCTGCTGCTCGAACAGGCTGCGCGCGCGCTCTTCGGCTTCCTTCAGTTCCCAATTGCGGTCGATCAGCGCCTCGTTGTGAGCGGCGAGCGAGCGCATCCGCTTGTTGACGAAGCGCAGCCGCATGCTGAGCGTGGCAAGGCCGAGGCAGGCGAGCGCGAACAGGAAGCTCGCGCCGATCGCAAAGGTGTTGGGATCATAGCCGGAATTCTCGGACCGGCTGCCGGAGACGAAACCATAGGCGCCGCCGAACGTCGCCGAGAAGATCATGAAGGAGCGAATCGCGAAGGCTATGCGGGGATGCTGCCGCCTGAAGCGGCGCATGCGCACCTTGATCCGGAACGTCCGACCCATCGCCACCGACCCCGACTCTTTTGCGAAATTCCGCCACCGCCGCCTGCGACGATGTCGCCTCGACCTTGCGAACAGTTTGAGGCTTCGCCGCTGCCTCCAAACAGGGTTGACGAGGTGTTAATGCGTCAGAGCGAGGCGGCCTGCAGCGGGAGAGGGCGGTGGCCGCCGCGAGCACCGACGATCAGGGCCGCGGCCTCGCGCTGCGAGAACGTCTTCGAGCGCACATAGATGCGGTAATCCGCCGGTCCCTCGGTGGAGAGATAGATCACCTGGCCGCCGTCGACGGGCTGCGCGGCAATCGAGATGAGGCGGGTCGAAGGATTGGCCTGGCAGGACTCCGATTCCGAACCGGGCCCGTCGTCGACGACGGCGAAGTCCGCCGCGTCCGCATCGTCGGTGATCTGGACCCGCACCGTGGCCCGCGCGGGGTCTTCGGTGAAGGCGACATGCATGCCGGCGGTCCAGAACAGCGACGTCAGCTCGACCGAAGTTTCGCCCAGGGCGATGCAGGGATGCGAGACCGATCCGGTCTCACTGCGTGCGAACACTACGGCCGCCAACAGGGGAATGACCGAGGCCAGGACCTTGAAACGCAACATGACACGCTACTCGCCGGGCCCTGTACGGGAACTGATGGGCCTTATGGTTTGCAGAGCGTAAAGGAAACTCGTTACCGCCGGGTTGACGCGCGCGGCCTTCAGGCCATCTGGCGCACATCCTCCGCGAGTGCGCGGTAGGACAGCGCCTCGGCCAGATGCAGCCGGCCGATCTTCTCGCTGCCGTCGAGGTCGGCGAGCGTGCGCGCCACCCGCAGCACGCGGTGATAGCCGCGCGCCGACAGCCGCATGGTCTCGGCGGCATCGCGCAGCAGCTTCTGGCCCTGTGCGTCCGGCTTGGCGATCTGTTCCAGCACGGAGGCCGGTGCTTCCGCATTGGTGCGAACACGCGGCAGGCCCGCATCCGCATAACGCGCGATCTGGATGTCGCGCGCCGCCGCGACGCGCGCGGCGACTTCGGCCGAGCCTTCGGCCGGCGGCGGCAGGATCAGATCGGCTGCGGTGACGGCGGGAACCTCGATGCGCAGGTCGATGCGATCCATCAGCGGCCCCGAGATGCGCGCCTGGTAATCGCCGGTGCAGCGGTCGATGCGGCCGCGCTTGCAGGCATAGCCGGGCTCGAACGCATTGCCGCAGCGACAGGGATTCATCGCGGCGACGAGCATGAAGCGGGCAGGGTAGGTGACGCGGTGATTGGCGCGCGACACCGAGACCTCGCCGTTCTCCAGCGGCTGGCGCAGCGAATCCAGCACGCGCGGGTCGAACTCGGGCAGCTCGTCGAGGAACAGCACGCCCTGATGCGCGAGCGAGATCTCGCCGGGCCTTGCGCGCATGCCGCCGCCGGTGAGCGCGGCCATGCTGGCGGAATGATGCGGCGAGCGGAACGGACGCCGTGCCGTCAGCGCGCCGCCTTCGATCTCGCCGGCAACGGAGGCGATCATCGAGACCTCGAGCAGCTCGCCCGGCGACAGCGGCGGCAGGATCGAGGGCAGCCGCGCCGCCAGCATCGATTTGCCGGCGCCGGGCGCGCCGATCATCAGCAGATGATGTCCGCCGGCGGCCGCGATCTCCAATGCGCGCTTGGCGCTCTCCTGGCCCTTGATGTCGCGCAGGTCGAGCGGCGAGGCCGCGGCTTCGTGCACCTTCGGAACAGGCCGCGACAGCACTTGCGTGCCCTTGAAATGGTTGGCGATCTGGATGAGTGAGCTTGCAGCGACGATCTGGATGTCCGGGCTCGCCCACGCCGCTTCCGAGCCGCAGCATGCCGGGCAGATCAGCCCCTCCTCGCGCACATTGGCGCCGATCGCGGCGGGAAGAACGCCGGCCACCGGCGCGATCGATCCGTCGAGGCCGAGCTCGCCCAGAACGGTGAAGCCGGTCAGCGCGTCCGGCGGGATCGCGCCAATTGCCGCCATCAGCCCGAGCGCGATCGGCAGGTCGTAATGGCTGCCTTCCTTGGGCAGATCGGCCGGCGCCAGATTGACGGTGATCCGCCGGGCCGGCAGCGCCAGCCCCGAGGCGATCAGCGCCGAGCGGACGCGCTCGCGGGCCTCGGACACCGCCTTGTCCGGCAGGCCGACGATGGCGAAGGCCGGCAAGCCCGGTGCGACCTGCACCTGCACGTCGACCGCACGGGCCTCGATCCCCTCAAAAGCGACGGTGGAAACCCGCTGAACCATGCCCGAACCAGCCTGCCCTCTTGCACAATCGAGGGTAGCAGAGCGCGGGAGTGTCCGCAAGAACAATACGGGAACAGGTTTGGAGGCCCTAAAGCCCTAACCCATCGTAAACGCGGTGGAGACACTACGTCTCGAATGCGAACGACCCCACTCAGCACATCCCAACGAATGTCCGCTACTCCTTGGGGTGCGGGATGGGCCGTGGTCTAACGGGTGAACAATTCAAATGCTTGCAAATCGCCGGAGAAGCGAACGACGAGTGTGTACGCGGCTTGCCAAGATCCATTTTGGCGCGGGCTCGCTGCCGCGGGACTGCACGATCACGGATATTTCGGATGGTGGCGTGAAAGTGGTGGCCGAGTTTCTGGAAGTGCCGCCGCAATTCACCATCATCTTCGCGCCGGACTATTCCCGCCAGTGCCGCCTGCGCTGGCGCATCGGCTGCGAATTCGGTGCCGAATTCACCGACTAGGCTCGTAAAGGCCGCGGCCTTAACCGGACTTTAGCGTTAATCGGTAAGCATCTCTGATCAGTCGCCGAGTGATCAGAGTATGTCCAAGCGTTTGTCCGTTGCCTGTCCTACGGCGAGATATCTGTTTTCCGCGCTTCTGATCCTTGCCCTCGGCGGTTGCCAGACCACTGGCATCGAGGACATCACCGGCGCGCTCGGCGGCAAGTCGGAAACCGCCGACAGGGCCGACGCCAGGCCGGACATGAAGCCGGACATGGACGCATTGCGCGAGCGCTATCGCGCGAGGCCCGGCGACCCCAACACCGCGCTCGAATACGGCAAGGCCCTGCGCGCAACCGGACAGCGTGCGCAGGCGGTCGCGGTGCTGGAGCAGGCCGTGCTCGCCCATTCCAGCAACAAGGCGCTGCTCGCCGGCTATGGCCGCGCGCTCGCCGACAGCGGCAATTTCCAGCAGGCGTTCGATGTGCTGAGCCGCGCGCATACGCCCGAGGA
This sequence comes from Bradyrhizobium sp. Bra78, assembly GCF_024519855.1. Classification (NCBI taxonomy): domain Bacteria; kingdom Pseudomonadati; phylum Pseudomonadota; class Alphaproteobacteria; order Hyphomicrobiales; family Nitrobacteraceae; genus Bradyrhizobium; species Bradyrhizobium sp. Bra78. The sequence continues at coordinate 135,203 of NZ_JALJRE010000009.1, forward strand.
TCCCGACTGGCGCATCCTGTCGGCGCAAGGCGCTGCGCTCGATCAGCTCGGCCGCAACGACGAGGCGCAGCAATATTATGCGACCGCCTTGAAGATCGTGCCCGACGAGCCGCAGGTCCTGTCCAATCTCGGACTGTCCTACATGCTCCAGAACAATCTGCCACGGGCCGAGGAAACCATGCGCCGCGCGCATGAGCGCAATCCCGCCGATTCCCGCGTGCGCGCCAATTTCGCGCTCGTGCTGGGACTGGAAGGAAAGCAGGCCGAGGCCGAGGCCATCGTAAAGGCCGACCTGCCGCCGGATCAGGCCGCGGCAAAAGTCGCGGCGCTGCGGCAGCTGGTAGCGAAGAAGCAGCAGCGGGCGGACAAGTAGCCCGCCGCGCAGCGCACGTCAGGACGCCTTGCGATGCGGGGCGGATGCGCGCCCCGACCTGGCCTTCAGCCTCTTGAGGAGCGGCCCGAGCAGCGAGCGCTTCGGCTTCTTCACCTCGCCGCGTCCGGCGAGGCGGTTGGCCATGTTCTGGAACAGCAGCGTGGTGCGGTGGCTCTTGGAGACCTCCGCGATCATCTGGCCGTTGTTGGCCGCGGCCGAGAACAGTTTCGAATCGAACGGGATCACCGCGATCGGCTGGCTCTCCATGGTCTTGGCGAATGCCTTGACCTCGATCTCCGCCCGCTTGGGCATGCCGACCTGGTTGATGCAGTACAGCGGCGGCCGGTCGTTCGGCCGCGCCGCCTTCAGCACGCTCAGCATGTTCTTGGTGTTGCGCAAATTGGCGAGGTCCGGCTCGGCCACGATCACGATGTCGTCCGCGTTGACCAGCGCGCGCCGGGTCCAGCCCGACCACTGATGGGGAACGTCGAGCACGATGCAGGGCGTGGTCATGCGCAGCGTGTCGAACACCGCGTCGAAGGCCTCGGCGCCGAAGTCGTAGACGCGGTCAAGGGTGGCGGGCGCAGCAAGGAGGCTGAGCCGCTCGGTGCATTTGGCGAGCAGGCGCTCCATCAGCGCCGTGTCCGGCCGGTCCTGCGACAGCACCGCGTTGGCGATGCCCTGCACCGGATCCTGGTTGTAGTCGAGGCTCGCGGTGCCGAAGGCGAGGTCGAGATCGATCACGACGGAATCGAGCGCGAGGTCGCGGGCGATGGTCCAGGCCACATTGTGCGCGACGGTGGACGCACCGACGCCGCCCTTGGCGCCGACCACCGCGATGACGCGGCCGGTGATGATGGTTTCGGACGCCGAGAACAGGCTGCAGATCGAGCGGACCACGTCGAGCGTCTCGACCGGGCCCACCACATAGTCGTTGACGCCGCGGCGGACCAGCTCGCGATAGGGCGCGGTGTCGTTGGGATTGCCGATCACGACCACGCGGGTGCCGGGATCGCAGACGCCGGCGAGATCGTCGAGTCCCTCGAGGATGTCGCGCGTGCCGTCGGATTCGATCACGATGACATTCGGCGTCGGCATCGTTTCATAGACTTCGATCGCCGCGGCGAGACCACCGTCCTTGGCGGTGAGATGCGCCTTGGCGAGACGGCGATCCTGCCCGGCCGCAGTCACGGCGGCGAGCGTCTGCTCGGTCTCGCAAAACGCCTGTACGGAGATGCGAGGAACCGGCGCAATGTGTTCCTCGGGGTGCTGCGGATCGTCCGCCTCTTCGTCGTGGACGCTTGTCATCTGCCTGTGTCGCTGAGTTTGGCCTTGTCAGCCTCGGGGTTGGGAGTCGCGATCGGCGTGCCCTTGCGATAGCGTTCAAAGGCGATGTCGCGACGTGCGGTATAGGCCGGAGTCTCGGTCCGCGGCTGCTCGAGGTCGGCGGGGTTGTCGATCATCGCCGCGAGATTGCGCTGGCTGGCGCAGCCCAGATTGAAATACGGCCGGTTCTCGTTGTAGCCGGGGTCGAGGATGGAGGGGCCGACGTCTTCGGGCCATAGCCCGCAGGGGCCTGCGACCGCGGCGATGCGGGAATAGCTCAGGCGAATGGTGGGCAGCAGTCCGGGATCCTCGGGCCGATAGGGGTGCTGGACGATGGCGCGCGAGGGCACGCCGCCGGATGCGAGCACGGAACGGATTTCGTGATAGGTCGCAGCCGCCGCGCGCGAATTCGCGGTGTCGACCGGCACGTCGACCACGACCGAGCCGGTGCCTTCGCGCACCCAGTCCCGGGCAATGCCGGCGACGTCCGAGTGCTGCGCGGCCGAGAGGCCGCCGCGAGCCTTGCCGACGAAGATCACGATCGACTTCTTGGCTTCCTGCACCGCGATCGGGTGGCGCTGGCGATAGTCGGTCGGCACCGTCTGGGTGACGATCTCGCCGGTGGTGTTGCAGGCGCCGAGCACGACGGAGAGCCCCGTCAGTGCCAGCGCGATGCTCAGATTGCGACGTCGATCGGCCATGGTCTTCGTCATCGCCTCATCCCCCTCTTGCCCCGTCTCTTGCCCCGCATTTTGCCCCATTCCCCGAAGCCGTCCGCTCGTCTCAGTCGATGATGAAGCCGAAATCACCGGGCGTGCCGGCGATGGGATCGACGCGGCGCGCGATGCCATAGAGGCGGTTCATGCGGCCGAGCAGCGCCGTCTGTGCATCCGAGGCCGGCGCGAAGCCGTCGTCGGGCCGGGACAATTCCTTCTGCGCGACCGCGCGCACCACGTAGGGCGTCACGATCACCATCAACTCGGTCTCGTTGTTGACGAAGTCCTGGCTCCGGAACAGCGCGCCGAGGATCGGCACCTGATCGACGCCGGGCAGGCCGTTGATCGCCTGCTTGGTCTGCTGCTGGATCAGGCCGGCCATCGCCATCGAGCCGCCCGAGGGAATCTCGAGCGTGGTCTCGGCGCGGCGGGTCTGGATCGAAGGGATGGTGATCGAGCTGGTCGAGCTGGCCGACACCGCCTGTGTCACGGAGATAGCGTTCTGATTCGACAGCTCCGAGACTTCGGTCATCACGCGCAGGCTGATGCGTCCCTCGCTCAACACGACCGGCGTGAAGCTCAGGGAGATGCCGAACTTTTTGTAGGTGATCTGGGTGGTACAGACGTGGGTGACCGGATCGCAGGAATAGCCCGCAGGGATCGGGAATTCGCCGCCGGCGATGAAGGTGGCGGACTCGCCGGAGATCGCCGTCAGGCTCGGCTCGGCCAGCGTTCGCATCACGCCGGCGCTCTCCATCGCGCGCATCGTGGCGCTGACCGTGGCAACGCCCTTGGCGAGGCCGGCGACGCCCAGCCCGTTGCTGCTGACGAGCGGGCCGCCGGAGACCGAGAACGGGTTGGAATTGTTGAAATTGACGACCGCGGTGCCGGCATTGAGGCTGGCGCTGAGATCGACGCCCAGCTGCTTGACGATGTCGCGACGCACCTCGCCGACGACGACCTTGAGCATCACCTGGTCGCGGCCGCGCACGACGATGTTGTTGACCACTTTCTCGGAGCCGCCGACGAGCTTTGCGGCGACGTCGCCCGCCTGCTGCGCCTCGACCGGGCTCGACACCGAGCCGGTCAGCATCACGCTGTCGCCCACGCCTTCAATCTGCACGCCCGGCAACGACTGGCGCAGCGCGGCTCGCATGCCGTTGAGGTCGCGCTTCACCGCGATGTCGTAGGCGGCGACCTGCTGGCCGTCGGCGGCGAAGAACACGACGTTGGTCTGGCCAACCTGGCCGCCGATGATGTAGGCGCGCTGAGCCGAACGAATCACCGCGTTGGCGATCTTGGGATCGGCGACCAGCACGTCCTTGACCTCGCGCGGCAGGTCGATGACGATGGATTTGCCGACGCCGAGCGACAGGAAGCGCGTCTTCGCCGGCGCGATGGTCGCGACCGAGGCCACCTCGAGATCCGGCGCCTGCATCGGCGCCTGGTCGCCGACCGGCGCATCCGCGGCGTTCGCCAGGTGCGGGACTGCGACCAGCCCCAGCGTCAGCATCACCCCCGCCCAGAACGTGCGTGCGCCATTCCCCCGAATGCGCAGCGCCGTCCGATAGTCCCCATGTCTCATCTTGGGTATCCCCATCACTTCTGTGACGTCAATTGCCGTGTCTGGACGCCGTAGCGGATCACGTTGACCCCTCCGGAACGCTTGGTTGCCGGGTCCTCGGGCATGCCGTCGGCGGCGTTGGCATCGACGATGCTCCGCAGCGCGAGCTGGAGCGTGCCGCCCTGGCGCGCGGCTGCGAGAGTTGCGACCTGGTCCGGCTTGAGCTCGAGCGTCACGGTCTTGCCGAGCACGGCGTTCTGGCCATCCTTCTCCTTCGGCGCCTGGTCGATCGCGAGCACGCGGATGTTGCTCAGGATGGCCTCGGACAGGATGAGGTCATTGCCGGCCGTCGGGCCGTTGGCGCCGTCGGGATTCTTCAGGCGGCGGGTCAGGACGATGTCGACGCGGTCGTTCGGCAGGATGAAGCCGCCGGCGCCGGTCTCGGCTGAAATCTCGGTGGAGACGGCGCGCATGCCCGACGGCAGGATCGCGGCCATGAAGCCGGAGCCTTCGGCCTTGACCAGCTTCTGCTCCCGGATCGGCTCGCCCTGCATCAACGGCACGCGTGCGATCGAGCCGGCGATCTGGCTCTGCGCCTCGGGCCTGGCGTCGCGGCGGATGAAGGCGCTGCTCGCTGTGGTCGACGGCCAGGTCTGCCAGAGCAGATCCTCGGCCTTCACGGCCTGGCCGAGCTGGATGTCGTTTTTCGCGACGAGAACCTCGACCGTCGGCAGCTTCTCGGCGACGGGAAGGGCGGGCGCGGGCTTGTTGTCGTAGCCGCTCGCCAGATACGCAGCGACGCCGCCGGCGCCGAGTGCGATGACGAGAACGACAATGCGTGCGGTGTTCATACGCTTCTACTCTTACGCGGGGCACTCGAACCGCACGTGGCGGGTTCCCCCGCGTCGATGAGTAGGGAGTAAAAGTATAAGGGGTGTTGCGAGGCCGGATGTGATCGCCCGTCACGATGCGGGTTCTGGGCAGATGGTGAATGCCGCGTTAGCCGGTCGGCCAGTGGCCCCGTATATTTACGAGCGGCGGCTCGTTCGTTCGCACGAGGCGCAGGGTGTCATGGTGAATGGGTGGTTAGTGATGCGCGCGGGCTGATGCCGCGCTGCTATGGCCGTGGGGCGGAAGCAAAGTGCCACATCATGAGTGATCAGTGTCGTCCTGGCGAAGGCCAGGACCCATACCGCGTGATCTTTCGAGTGTAGAAGGCAGACTTACCAACGACGAATCTTCGCCAAGCCACGCCCAGTCGTTATGGCTCCCGGCCTTCGCCGGGAGGAGATTGGGGAGGTCGCGTGCGAGCGCCTACTTCGCCCGCTTCTGCTCGATCACGTCCCAGACCCTGGCCGCAACGTCAGGACCGCCGAGCCGCGCGATGGCGCGGATGCCGGTGGGCGAGGTCACGTTGATCTCGGTGAGGTTGCCGTTGATGACATCGATGCCGACGAACAGCAGGCCGCGCTCGCGCAGTGCCGGGCCGACGGTGGCGCAGATCTCGCGCTCGCGCGGCGTGAGCTCGGTTTCCTGCGCGGCGCCGCCGCGCACCATGTTGGAGCGGAGGTCGTCCGCAGCGGGCACGCGGTTGACCGCGCCGGCGAATTCGCCGTTGACGAGGATGATGCGCTTGTCGCCGTGCTTCACCTCGGGGATGAACTGCTGGATCACCCAGGCTTCCTTGAACGTCACCGAGAACATGTCGAACAGCGAGCCGAAATTCATGTCCTGCGGCATCACGCGGAACACCGCCGCGCCGCCATGGCCGTGCAGCGGCTTCATCACGACGGCGCCGTGCTTGTCGCGAAAGGCGTTGATCTCGTCGAGATCGCGCGAGATCAGGGTCGGCGGCATCAGCTGCGGAAAGTTCATCACGAACAGTTTTTCCGGCGCGTTGCGCACCGAGGCGGGGTCGTTGACGACCAGCGTCTTCGGGTGGATGCGTTCGAGCAGATGCGTCGAGGTGATGTAGGCGAGGTCGAACGGCGGATCCTGGCGCAGCAGCACCACGTCAAAGCCGTTGAGCGCCTCGCGTTTTGGCTCGCCCAGCGTGAAGTGATCGCCGGGCTCGTCGCGCACGGTCAGAAGTTGAACGGGAGCGACGATCTCCTCGCCGACCATCGAGAGCTTGTCGGGCGTGTAATAGGACAGGCCGTGGCCCCGCTTCTGCGCCTCCAGGAGCAGCGCAAAGGTGGAATCGCCCTTGATGTTGATGCGGGCGATGGGGTCCATCTGGACGGCGACGTTCAGTTTCATGGTCTGCCTTTCAGGTCGAGGCGTCGAATGCCGCCAACACATGGCGTGGAAGTGAGCGCGGCGCAATCAGCATGGCGTCGAATCGCAGTTCGAATTCGGCATGCTCGGGATGCGCTGCGAGCCAGCCTTGCGCGGCGTCGATGATGCGCTGCTGCTGGCGCGGGGTCACCGCGAAGGCGGCGTCGTCCAGCGTCGCGCGCGCCTTGACCTCGACGAAGGCGATCAGGTTGCGGCGGCGGGCCACGATGTCGATCTCGCCATGCGGCGTGCGGTAGCGCTTGGCGAGGATGCGATAGCCCTTGGCCATGAGATAGGCGGCGGCGCGGCTCTCCGCGGAGATGCCGGTGCGGAACGCGGCGACGCGCTCGGGCGCGGCGACTTTCGGTTCCTTCGCCCCCTCAGTCTTCGCCATCGCCGCCCCGCAGGTCTTTGGCGAGCTCGAGCGCGCGGGCATAGACCTCGCGGCGCGGCCGGCCCGACAGCGCAACCGCATGGGCCACGGCGTCCTTGACGCTGTGCGCGGCCAGCTGCTCGCGCAGGACATCGTCCAGCGCGTCCGATGTCAGCATCTCGGAATCCGCCGCAGGCGGGGCGATCACCAGAACGAATTCCCCGCGCGTCTCCAGCGTGTCGGCGTCGCGTGCAAGATCATGCAGCGTCGCGCGCGAAATCTGCTCGTGCAGTTTCGTCAGCTCACGGCAGATCGCGGCCTCGCGGCTGCCCATGATCCCGGCGAGCTCGGCGAGCGTGTCCTGCACGCGGTTTCCGGATTCGAACATCACCAGCGTCGCATCGATGCGGGCGAGCTCCGTCAGGCGCGACCGCCGCGCGGCCGATTTCGCCGGCAAAAAGCCTTCGAAGAAGAAGCGGTCGGTCGGCAGCGCTGCGACCGAGAGCGCCGCCAGCACCGAGGACGGGCCGGGCAGCGCGTAGACCGCATGGCCGGCGGCGCAGACCTCGCGCACCAGCTTGAAGCCGGGATCGGAGATCAGCGGGGTGCCGGCGTCCGACACCAGCGCGACGGAACCGCCTGCCGCAAGCGCCTCCAGGATCTTTGGACGGGCCGCTTCCGCGTTGTGCTCGTGATACTGCTTGAGCTGCGCCGTGATGGCGTAGCGCTCGGTCAGGCGCCGGGTGATGCGGGTGTCCTCGCAGGCGATGACGTCGACGCCGGCGAGGGTCTGAAGCGCGCGCAGCGTGATGTCGCCGAGATTGCCGATGGGGGTCGCGACCAGGTGCAGGCCCGGCGCGGCCTTCGGGGCGGCAAGCCGATGGGCGTCGATGGAGAAACCGCGCGAGGCGGCGTCCGTAGACTCAGGTGTATTTATCGGGGCCGGCTTTGCGCGCATAATGAAACGAACTTAGGCATGATCCCCGAGGCTGGGAACCGGTCCTCCGAAAAAGATCGCGGCGAGGCCAGGGCGAGGCAAGGACTGAGGAAGGACTGGAATGTGATCCATTCGGCATCACATTCCAGAGGGAATGAAGCGTCAGCGCCATATTCGCGGCGGAAACGCCGCCTTGATGCTGGGTGACGGACGGTGGACAGCTAGCCAGGACTTGCGGTGGGGCCGCGTTAAGCGGTTATTATCCTTTTGTTTTAGTTAACTATTTGCCGACAATATGCCTGAATCCGCGGCTTGTGTCGTGGAAAGAATGTTGTGACCGGCTGGCGACGGCCGGTCGGAAGAGAAGCTGCGATGCCGGGCCCGCGTGATCCAAAGTCTCCCATTCAGGGGCCCCGATTGTCGGGAGCGACCCGGCGCAGCGCGCTCGGCCTTTTGCTCGGCGCGCCCGTGCTGTCGGCCTGCGCCGGCGTGCAGCAGAGCCTGAGCCAGTTCTCCAGCCCGTTCAGCAGCTCCTCGGCGCCGGCCCAGCCGGCTGGCCCGCCGCAACAGGCCACGACCGCCGGCACCGGCGGGGTGAAGGTCGGGGTGATCCTGCCGCTCTCGGCCGCCGGCAATGCCGGCCTTGCCGCGCAATCGATGCGCAATGCCGCCGAGATGGCACTGGCCGAGTTCCAGAATCCGAACATCCAGCTCCTGATCAAGGACGACAATGGCAGCCCGCAGGGCGCCCAGGCCGGCGCGCAGCAGGCGGTCGACGAAGGCGCCGAGATCATCCTGGGGCCGCTGTTCGCGCAATCGGTGCCTGCGGTCGCGCAGGTCGCGCGCACGCGCGGCATTTCCGTGATTGCGTTCTCGACCGATTCCAGCATCGCCGGCCGCGGCGTCTATCTGCTCTCTTTCCTGCCGGAGTCCGACGTCAATCGCATCGTCGAATATTCCGCCAGCATCGGAAAGCGCTCCGTTGCCGTGCTGGTGCCCGACAATGCCTATGGCAATGTCGTCGAGGCCGCGGTGAAGGCGGCGGTGCCGCGGCGGGGCGGGCGCATCGTCGCGTTCGAGAAATACGGCGCCGATCGCGCCACGCCGGCGCGCACCGTGGCGCAGCAGCTCGGCAGTGCGGACGCACTTTTCATTGCCGATGACGGCGATGCCGTCGTCACAGTGGCCGACGCGATGACCGCGGCGGGCGCGAATTTGCGCAACATCCAGCTGCTCGGGACCGGCCTGTGGGACAGCCCGCGGGTCTATGCGAGCCCGAGCTTGCAAGGCGGCCTCTACGCCGCGCCGGACCCGGCCGGCTTCCGCGCCTTCTCCGGCCGTTATCGCACCAAATACGGCGCCGAGCCGATCCGCACGGCAACGCTCGCCTATGACGCCGTCGCCCTCGTCGCCGCGCTCGCGCGCACGCAAGGCACCACGCGCTTCTCGTCCGACGTGCTCACCAACCCTTCCGGCTTTGCCGGCATCGACGGCCTGTTCCGGTTCCGCGCCGACGGCACCAACGAGCGCGGGCTCGCGGTAATGAAGGTGACGAACGGTGGTGGTGTTGCGGTGGCAGGATCGCCGAAGAGTTTCGGGGCTTGATGGTTCACCTCTCCCGCTTGCGGGAGAGGTCGGCACGTAGCGCCGGGTGAGGGTTCTGTCCTCTGGGGGATTGTCCCGTTGCGGAGACACCCTCTCCCCAACCCTCTCCCGCAAGCGGGCGAGGGAGCGCACCGCCGATCTGGCTCAAATTTACGCCGCCAGATCCGCGACCACCGCATCCAGCACCGGAAAACCGCTGCTCGTTACGCGCAGGCGGCCCGTCGCATCCACGGTGATCGCGCCCTCTTCGCGCAGCAGCGCGATGCGCTTGGGATCGAGCGGGCGGCCGGAGAGCGCCCTGTAACGCTCGGGGTCGATGCCCTCGGCCAGCCGCAATCCCATCAGCAGGAATTCGTCGGCGCGCTCTTCGCTGTTGAGGAGGTCGTCGGTGACGTTTCCATGGCCGTTGGTCTCGACGCGCATCAGCCAGGCTTCCGGACGCTTCTCGGTGGCGGTGGCGTGCCTGATACCGTCGATATCGAGCCTTCCGTGCGCGCCGGGGCCGATGCCGGCGTATTCATCGCCGCGCCAATAGACCAGATTGTGCCGGCATTCGGCGCCGTGCCGCGCGTGATTTGAAATCTCGTAGGCGGGCAGGCCGAGCTTGTCGCAGGTCTCCTGCGTGACGTCGTAGAGCGCGCGCGCGACCGCTTCGTCCGGCGTCTTCAGCTTGCCGGCCTGGTGCAGGCCGAAGAACGGCGTGCCTTCCTCGATCGTGAGCTGATAGAGCGACAGGTGCTCGGCGGCCTCATCGATCGCGAGACGCAGCTCATCGGCCCACATCGCCGGGGTCTGGTCGGGGCGGGCGTAGATCAGGTCGAACGAATAGCGGTCGAACGAGCGGCGCGCGATCGCGACGGCATCGAGTGCCTCGCGTGCGCTGTGCATGCGGCCCAGCGCTTTCAGCGAGGCATCGTCGAGCGCCTGCACGCCGAGCGAGACGCGATTGACGCCGGCGCTGCGATAGCCGGCGAAGCGCGTGGCCTCGACGCTGGTGGGATTCGCTTCCAGCGTTACTTCGACGTCCTTCGCCACGCTCCAGTGCTTGCCGATGGCATCGAGCACGGCGCCGACGGTCGCGGGCTGCATCAGGGATGGTGTGCCGCCGCCGAGAAAGATCGAGGTGACCTCGCGGCCGGGTACGCGCTCGGCGGTCGCCGCGATCTCGCGCGCGAAGGCGGAAGCGAAGCGCGCCTCGTCGATCGCAGCATGGCGAACGTGGCTGTTGAAGTCGCAATAGGGGCATTTCGACAGGCAGAACGGCCAGTGCACGTAGACGCCGAAGGCTTCCTTAGCGTGGCTCAAGGCAGATCTCCGCCAGTTTCACGAAGGCACGGGCGCGGTGCGACAGGCCGAGGCCGAGCGGCGGCAGGCCATGCTTCTCGATGCTGATCATCTCGCCGAAGGTGCGGTTGTGACCGTCAGGCAAGAACATCGGATCGTAGCCGAAGCCGGCGGTGCCGCGCGGCGGCCAGACCAGCGTGCCGTCGACGCGCGCCTCGACCTCTTCGAGATGATCATCGGGCCATGCGACGCAGAGCGCGGAGACGAAATGCGCCTTGCGCTTGTCGGGCGTGGTGGCGCCGCGCTCCTGCAACAGGCGCTCGATCTGCGCCATCGCCGCGGCGAAATCCTTGGAGGGGCCGGCCCAGCGCGCGCTGTAGATGCCCGGCGCGCCGTCGAGTGCGTCGACCACGATGCCGGAATCGTCGGCGAAGGACGGAAGCTTGGTCGCCCGCGCCGCCGCGATCGCCTTGATCGCGGCGTTGCTGCGGAAATCATTGCCGGTTTCTTCCGGCTCGGGCAGGCCGAGCTCGCCGGCCGACACCGCCTCGATGCCGTAAGGCGCGAGCAGCTCCTTCATCTCGGCGAGCTTGCCGGGATTATGGGTGGCGACGACGAGCTGTCCGGTGATTCGGCGGTGCATGGGCCTATTGACTACGCGACAGCCAGTTTCTGCAAGTCCACGAGGCGCGCAATGCCCTTCTGGGCCAGCGCCATCAGCGCCAGGAACTCGTCCTGCGTGAACGGCTCGCGTTCCGCGGTGCCCTGCACCTCGATGATACGGCCGTCGCCGGTCATGACGAAATTGGCGTCAGTCTGCGCTTCCGAATCCTCGGCATAGTCGAGATCGAGCACCGGTGTGCCGTTGTAGATGCCGCAGGAGATCGCGGCGACGTTGTCGCGCAGCACCTTGGCCTTGATCATGTTGCGCGCTTTCATCCAGTTGATGCAGTCGGCGAGCGCGACCCAGGCACCGGTGATCGACGCCGTACGGGTGCCGCCGTCGGCCTGGAGCACGTCGCAATCGACCGTGATCTGGCGCTCGCCGAGCGCTTCGAGATCGACGATGGTGCGGAGCGAGCGGCCGATCAGGCGCTGGATCTCGACGGTGCGGCCGCTCTGCTTGCCGGCGACAGCTTCGCGGCGGGTGCGTTCGGAGGTCGCGCGCGGCAGCATGCCATATTCGGCGGTGACCCAGCCGCGGCCCTGGCCTTTCAGCCATGGCGGCAGGCGGTCTTCCAGCGTGGCGGTGACCAGCACATGGGTGTCGCCGAATTTCACCAGGCAGGAGCCTTCCGCATATTTGACCACGCCGCGCTCCAGCGTCACGGGGCGCAATTCGTCGGGCGCACGGCGGCTTGGCCGCATGGGAAATCCTCCAAAACTCACGGGAAAGGCTGTTCGCGGTGCTTGTAGGTGGGGTGAGGGTGAGCGGCAAGGCCTTTTCGGTCCCCAGGCAAAGTGCAAAACCACGCTTGTCAGGGACCTCGCGGATGGACAGATTACAAGCACCTGACAGGAGTTGCCGTCTGTGGCCCATCACGATCCGATCCATCTGATCGCGCCGCGCGCAGGCCTTGCCCAGCTCAACGAGCGTTCCCGCGACATCTTTCGTCAAATTGTCGAAAGCTATCTGGCGACCGGAGAGCCCGTAGGTTCGCGCAATATCTCGCGCCTGATCGCCATGCCGCTGTCGCCGGCGTCGGTCCGCAACGTCATGGCCGACCTGGAACAGCTTGGCCTGATCTACGCGCCGCATACTTCCGCCGGCCGGCTGCCGACGGAACTCGGCCTGCGCTTCTTCGTCGATGCCCTGATGCAGGTCGGCGACCTCAATGACAGCGAACGGCAGACGATTCAGAGCCAGTTGACCTCCGTAGGCCACGCGCAATCGGTCGAGGCGGCGCTGGAGGAGGCGTTGACGCGGCTCTCCGGCCTGACCCGGGCTGCCGCCGTCGTGCTGACCCCGAAATCCAATGCGCGGCTCAAACATATCGAATTCGTCCGGCTGGAACCGGAAAAGGCACTGGTGATCCTGGTCGGCGAGGACGGGCAGGTTGAAAACCGCGTCTTGACGCTGCCACCGGGAGTTCCATCCTCGGCGCTGACAGAAGCCGGCAACTTCCTCAATGCACGAATCCGGGGCCGGACCCTGGCCGAGGCGCGGCTCGAGCTCGAGACCGCGCTCGGAGAGGCGCGCACCGAGCTCGATCAGCTGACGCAGAAAGTGATCTCGGCCGGCATCGCCAACTGGTCCGGCGGCGACAACGAGGATCGTCAGCTCATCGTCCGCGGCCACGCCAATCTGCTCGAGGATCTGCATGCGCTGGAGGATCTCGAGCGCGTTCGCCTGCTGTTCGACGATCTCGAGACCAAGCGCGGCGTGATCGACCTGCTCGGCCGGGCCGAGACAGCGGAAGGCGTGCGGATCTTCATCGGCAGTGAGAACAAGCTGTTCTCGTTGTCGGGCTCGTCCACGATCATCTCGCCCTATCGGGATGCCGCCGGCCAAATTGTCGGAGTTTTGGGCGTGATCGGACCGACACGGCTGAATTATGCCCGCGTGATCCCGACCGTGGACTACGCCGCCCGCATCGTCAGCCGGCTTCTGGGCGGCTGACCGAAGTTCCCCCCGATCACGGGCGCTTGATTTTCGGCGCCCGAAGCACGATATCCGGGCCAGAAAACTCCTGAGACGAATGCGAAAAGAGAGCCGATGACCGATCGAGACCGGCAACCCGAAGACACGAGTGCTGCGGCCGGCGAGCCCGTGGTGTCAAAACCCTACATCATGCCCGACGATCCGGAGCCCGGCTCGGTCGAGACGTTGCAGAAGGAAGTCGCCGAGGCGCGCGACCGCATGCTGCGGACGCTGGCCGAGATGGAGAACCTGCGCAAGCGCACCACCAAGGAAGTCGCTGACGCCCGTCTCTACGGCATCACCGGCTTTGCCCGCGACGTGCTCGACATCGCCGACAATCTCCAGCGCGCGCTCGATGCCATTCCGGCCGAAACACGTGCCGCGGCCGATCCCGGCCTGACCTCGCTGATCGAGGGTGTCGAGCTCACCGAACGTTCGCTGCTCAACGCGCTGGAAAAGCACGGCGTGAAGAAGTTCGACCCCTCGGGCCAGAAGTTCGACCCGAACTTCCAGCAGGCGATGTTCGAGGTGCCCGACGCGTCGGTGCCCGCGGGCACCGTGGTGCAGGTCATGCAGGCCGGCTACACCATCGGCGAGCGCGTGCTGCGCCCCGCTTTGGTCGGCGTCGCCAAGGGCGGCGCGAAGGCCGCGCCCGCGGCCAACACCAACGAGCCGAACAGCGCGGCGAATTGATCGATCCTCATGGTGAGGAGGCGCGTCAGCGCCGTCCCGAACCATGCAGGCCGAGCTGCCGCAGCGGTGCCTTCATCCTTCGAGACGCGCGCGAAGAAGCGCGCTCCTCGGGGTGAGGGTCTTGCAGTTGTTCGCGTCGATTACGCGCCGACCGCGATGTCCGCGGACTGAATCCGCTTCACGCCGGCCTTGGCCATATCCGTCCAGGCCTTGGCCAGCGAGCCCTGCGTGTCGATGCCGCGGCAGGCGTCTTCCACCACATAGACCTCGAAGCCCGCCTTGCGCGCGTCGAGCGCGGTCCAGGCGACGCAGAAATCGGTCGCCAGCCCCGCGACGAAGACGCGCTTGATCTTGCGCGCCTTCAGATAGCCGGCAAGGCCGGTCGAGGTCTTGCCGTCGGCTTCGAGGAAGGCCGAATAGCTGTCGACGTCCTTGTGAAAACCCTTGCGGATGATCAGCTCGGCCTGCGGGATCGAGAGGTCCTTCGACAACGCGGCGCCGTCGGTGCCCTGCACGCAATGGTCGGGCCACAGCACCTGCTTGCCGTAGGGAAGATCGATGGTCTCGAACGGCTTCTTGCCCGAATGCACCGACGCAAACGAGACGTGGCCGGGTGTATGCCAGTCCTGCGTCATCACCACGTTCGCGAATGCCTTGGCCATCTTGTTGATGACCGGCACCACCTGCTCGCCTTCCTTCACTGCGAGGCTGCCGCCCGGCAGGAAGCAGTTTTGCACGTCGATCACGAGCAGCGCGGATGTCTCGTCCGGCTTGATCGATGCCGCTGCAAGAAGTGCGGTTGGCGCGAGGGTCGCCAGCGCCGTGGTCCCGAGCGCTGCCAAAATTTGTCGTCGATCAAGCATCGTTCGCCTCCCTCCAGGATGATCCAACGGAAGGGGGAGCCTAGTTCCGTTCGTACACGAACAGAAGCCCGAAAATGCAGGCGGTCCTGGCGAGTGGCCGGGCTTGTCGGCCCTATGATTCTACCCCTTCGGCTGGATGCCGTCGCGCACGGCGCGGAAGCGGGTGAAGGCGGCCGGCCATTGGTCGCGCGGGGCGCTGGCGATGATGCGCAGCGAGGCGCCGCCGCCGCTGAAGCGGATCCATTGCACCACGGTCACCGCGGTCTTGTCCTTGCCGCTGATGCCGTCGATCCGGGTCTCGAAACCCTGCTGGCCATTGATGCGGATCGGCTCGGACATGGTGACGCGCGACTCGCGCAGGCCCGGAATCTGCAGCGCCGCCTCCTGGGCGAAGCGGGCACGGTCGTCGGCCTGCTGCGGGGTGGCGCCGATCAGGCCGAGGATCATGAACGGCTTCGACTCATAGCCCGTGGTCTCGTCGCCGTCGGCCAGGATGATGCTGCTGCCCGGCGCCAGCGTGCGGATGTCCTTGAAGTCGGCGAGATCGGTGATCTTGAACGGCATCAGCGCGATCTGCTCGTCGGCCGAGACCTGCTTGCGGGTGACGGTGCTCGCGAACATCTGCCGCACCGCCTCGTCGGTGTAGATCTTGGTCGCATTGTCCGGGATCTGCACCGCGACATAGCCGGAAAAGCCGGCGCCCGGCACGATCATCGAATAGCGCTTCACCGGGGTCTCGCCGGCCTTGCCGCTTTCGGTGGTGAAATAGGCAAGACCCGCGGGGGTCTCGATCTTGTCCTGCTTGACGCCATTGGCGCCGGCCGGATTGGAATTGAAGGCACTCACGACCTCGCCATAGGCCGCCGGCGGCAGCTCGGTGATCAGCACCTTGACGTTGCCGTCCTCGCTTTCGAAGCCCGGGAAGGTCTTTGCCGTGCTCAGGCCGATCAGCGGCACCATGCCGAGGCGCAGGCCGGGCGGGAAGACCGCGTCGGCAGCCAGGGCCGGAAGCGCGGAGGCGACGAGGAGGGCGAGCGCGGCTAGGGGGCGGATCAGCGTCATGGGCACTCTGATTGGTTCACATTGAGGCCGTTCGATGGTCGGCCACTGGGCCGCTTTGTCGCGCGAAGCAGGCTCGCGGCTTCGGTCCGGCCGGCCGCCTTTTAGCGGCTTTGGCCTTGCCGCAACAGGGGTGGGGGGTGATCGCGGTGGCGGGGCTTGCCGAGGCCCGGACCTGTTAATAATTCCTCACCCGCAAGGGCGGTGAAGCCCGGATATGATCTGCCAAAACCCAATGTTTTCACGGCGGAAACGTAGCTTCGGTCCTTGCGGGCCCCTCCCCCCCTCCTATATGAGCGTCAACCATCGCAATATCGCGAATGTTTGATCTTAGGGGGTTTCGGTTCGGGTGCCTTCTGGGCCCAGCCAACCTGCCGCAAAAAGAAGGATATCAGGACCATGGGAAAGGTCATCGGGATCGACCTCGGCACCACGAATTCGTGCGTTGCCGTAATGGATGGCAAAAACGCCAAAGTCATCGAGAATTCCGAAGGCATGCGCACGACGCCTTCGATCGTCGCCGTCACGGACGACGGTGAGCGCCTCGTCGGCCAACCGGCCAAGCGCCAGGCCGTCACCAATCCTGAGCGCACCTTCTTCGCAGTGAAGCGCCTCATTGGCCGCCGCTACGACGACCCGATGGTCGAGAAGGACAAGAAGCTCGTTCCGTACAAGATCGTGAAGGCTTCCAACGGCGACGCCTGGGTCGAGGCCGATGGCCAGACCTACTCGCCCTCGCAGGTCTCGGCGTTCATCCTGCAGAAGATGAAGGAAACCGCGGAAGCCCATCTCGGCCAGAAGGTCGACCAGGCCGTCATCACCGTTCCCGCCTACTTCAACGACGCCCAGCGCCAGGCGACCAAGGACGCCGGCAAGATCGCGGGCCTTGAAGTGCTGCGCATCATCAACGAGCCGACCGCGGCCGCGCTCGCCTATGGTCTCGACAAGACCAAGACCGGCACGATCGCGGTGTACGATCTCGGCGGCGGCACGTTCGATATCTCCATTCTGGAAATCGGCGACGGCGTGTTCGAGGTGAAGTCGACCAACGGCGACACCTTCCTCGGCGGCGAAGACTTCGACATGCGCCTCGTGGGCTATCTGGCCGACGAGTTCCAGAAGGAGCAGGGCATCAACCTGCGCAACGACAAGCTCGCGTTGCAGCGCCTGAAGGAAGCCGCTGAAAAGGCCAAGATCGAGCTGTCGTCGACGACGCAGACCGAGATCAACCTGCCTTTCATCACCGCGGACCAGACCGGCCCGAAGCATCTGACGATGAAGCTCACCCGCGCCAAGTTCGAGGCGCTGGTCGACGACCTCGTCCAGAAGACCGTCGAGCCCTGCCGCAAGGCGCTGAAGGACGCCGGCGTCACCGCCGGTGAGATCGGCGAAGTGGTTCTGGTCGGCGGCATGTCGCGCATGCCGAAGGTCCAGGAAGTCGTGAAGCAGCTGTTCGGCAAGGAGCCGCACAAGGGCGTCAACCCGGACGAAGTCGTGGCGATCGGTGCCGCGATCCAGGCCGGCGTGCTCCAGGGCGACGTCAAGGACGTGCTGCTGCTCGACGTGACCCCGCTGTCGCTGGGCATCGAGACGCTGGGCGGCGTGTTCACCCGCATCATCGACCGCAACACCACGATCCCGACCAAGAAGAGCCAGGTGTTCTCGACCGCCGAGGACAGCCAGAACGCGGTCACCATCCGCGTCTTCCAGGGCGAGCGTGAAATGGCCGCCGACAACAAGATGCTCGGTCAGTTCGACCTGATGGGCATTCCGCCGGCTCCGCGCGGCATGCCGCAGATCGAGGTGACCTTCGACATCGACGCCAACGGCATCGTCAACGTTTCGGCCAAGGACAAGGCTACCGGCAAGGAGCAGCAGATCCGCATCCAGGCCTCCGGCGGCCTGTCGGAAGCCGACATCGAGAAGATGGTCAAGGACGCCGAGGCCAATGCCGAGGCGGACAAGAAGCGCCGCGAGGCCGTGACCGCCAAGAACGAGGCGGATGGTCTGGTGCATTCGACCGAGAAGGCGCTTGCCGAGCACGGTTCGAAGGTCGCCGAGACCGAACGCCGCGCCATCGAGGATGCCGTCAGCGACCTCAAGGAAGCGCTGAAGGGCGACGATGCCGAGGCGATCAAGGCCAAGACCCAAACGCTGGCCCAGGCGTCGATGAAGCTCGGCGAGGCCATGTACAAGCAGCAGGCCGAGGCCGACGCCAAGAAGGACGCGGCCAAGGACGACGTCGTCGACGCGGAATTCACCGAAGTCGACGACGACAAGAACAACAAGAAGTCCGCCTGATCCCCAAGAGGGTGATGATGCGGACGGCTTGGACCCCACACGCGCTAACGGCCTCCTCCCTCGCGGGGGAGGCCGCCGTGTCGGGCTCGACAGGCCAGGGCTCTGGCCTCGTTACGATCGATCAATTCCCAGTTGTTATTCTGAACGCTGCCTTGCAGTCCTCTGCCGCGAGGCGGAATGGCGCTTATATCGTCGCATGGCGACGTTGTTTCGCTCCGACTTGAATCGCGATTGGATAGACCGAGTTCATCATGTCCACGTCCACCAAGCGCTGCTATTACGAGACTCTCGAAGTCGAACGCGATGCTGACGATTCCGTCCTGAAATCGTCGTTCCGCAAGCTGGCGATGAAGTTCCACCCCGACCGCAATCCCGGGGATGACACCAGCGAAGTCAAGTTCAAGGAAATCAACGAGGCCTACGAGGTCCTGAAAGACAAGGAAAAGCGCGCCGCCTATGACCGCTTCGGTCATGCCGCCTTCGAGCAGGGTGGCGGTGGCGGCGCCGGTTTCGGCGCGGGCTTCGCCTCCTCCTTCTCCGACATTTTCGAAGACCTGTTCGGCATGGCTGGACAACGTGGCCGCGGCGGCCGCGAGCGCGGCGCCGACCTGCGCTACAATATGGAAATCACCCTCGAGGAAGCCTTCGGCGGCAAGACCGCGCAGATCGAGATTCCGGTCTCGGTCACCTGCGAGGCCTGCTCGGGCATCGGCGCCAAGGCCGGCACCAAGCCGAAGACCTGCTCGACCTGCGGCGGCGCCGGCCGGGTGCGGCAGTCGCAGGGCTTCTTCACGCTGGAGCGGACCTGTCCGGGCTGCCAGGGCCGCGGCCAGATGATCGAGGACGCCTGCCCGTCCTGCTCGGGCCAGGGGCGTGTCACCCGCGAGCGGACGCTGTCGGTCAATATTCCTCCGGGCGTCGAGGACGGCACCAGGATCAGGCTCGCCGGCGAGGGCGAGGCCGGGGTCCGCGGCGGCCCGCCCGGCGACCTCTACATCTTCCTGTCGCTGGCCCAGCACCAGTTCTTCCAGCGCGACGGCGCCGATCTGCATTGCCGCGTGCCGATCTCGATGGTGACGGCCGCCCTTGGCGGCGAATTCGAGGTGCCGACGATCGAGAAGGGCAAGACCAAGGTGAAGGTCCCGGCCGGGACCCAGTCCAGCCGTCGATTCCGCATCGCGTCAAAAGGCATGCCGGTGCTGCGCTCGCGCCAGATGGGCGACATGTACGTCCAGGTCGTGGTCGAGACCCCGCAAAATCTCACCAAGAAGCAGCAGGAATTGCTGGCCGAGTTCGAAAAGCTCTCCTCCGGCAACACCCAGCCGGAATCCGAGGGCTTCTTCACCAAGGTCAAGGATTTCTTCGGTAATCGGGCGAATTGAGCCGTCTTGACCGTACCGCCTTCGGCCTATACCTGTTTATGACCATTTTCTGACACGCCGCGGTCACGCGGTCTCGTCCCGTCCGGTCCAGACATGCCATTGCCGTCGTCCGCGCGTGCGTTGAAGAAGCCTCGTCTTGACGACGAGGTGCGTTTTCTCCGGTCATGGATCGAAAAGCCCCTGCACATGGGGGCGGTGATGCCGTCGGGCAAGCTGCTGGCCCGGACCATGGCCCATTACGTCGATGTCAATTCGGACGCTCCGGTGGTCGAGCTCGGGCCCGGCACCGGCGCCATCACCTCGGCCCTGATCGAGCGCGGCGTCGATCAGAAGCGTCTCGTCCTGGTCGAATACAATCCCGGCTTCTGTGCGCTGCTGCGCGACCGCTATCCGCAGGCCAAGGTGGTGCAGGGCGATGCCTATCGCCTGCGCGACACGCTCTGGAACGTGCTGAGCGCGCCGGCTTCCGCGGTCGTCTCCGGCCTGCCGCTCGTCACAAAACCGATGCTGACGCGGCTGCGGCTCATCCGTGACGCCTTCACCGCGCTGGCGCCCGGCGCGCCTTTCGTCCAGTTCACCTATGCGGTGGTGCCGCCGATCCCGAAATCGCTGCCCGGCGTGTCCACAGAGGCCTCCGAACGGATCTGGATGAACCTTCCGCCGGCCCGCGTCTGGGTGTATCGCAAGCACTAATTCCGCCGGCATCCTTAGTTTGCGCGGCGGGCTCGTTTCGCCGAACGCATGGAAGTGGATGTCCGCACCCAAAATCCTGGTCATTCCCGGCTCGCTGCGCACCGGCTCGCACAATGCGAAGCTGGCGGCGGTCGCTGCCCATGAATTCGCGAAGGCCGGTGTCGACATCACCCGCATCTCGCTCGCCGATTTTCCGCTGCCGATCTACGACGGCGATCTCCAGGCCAAATCCGGCGTGCCCAAGCACGCCATCAATCTCAAGCGCATGATCGGCGCGCACCATGGCGTGCTGATCGTCTCGCCCGAATACAATGCTTCGGTGCCTCCGCTGCTGAAGAACGCAATCGACTGGGTCAGCCGGGTGCATGAGCTGCACGAGGCGCGCGGCGACGTCTTCCGCAACCGTGTCTTCGCGCTCGCCGGTGCCTCGCAGAGCCGGCTCGGTGCTGCTCGCGCGCTGCAGGCGTTGCGGCTGATCCTGACCTCCTGCCACGCCAATGTGATTGCCAGCCAGCTCACGCTCGCCTTTGCCGATCAGGCCTATGACGATATGGACAGGCTGAAGAACGAGGGCGATATCGCCGCGTTGAAGGAGCTGGTGCGGCAGTTGATCGACATTTCCCAACGCATGATGTGAGGTGACATGACGCAAGCCGAGATCGCCCCGAAAGACCGCCTGATCGTTGCGCTCGATCTGCCGAGCGTTGATGCCGCGGAGGCGATGATCGCGAAGCTCGGCGACAGCGTCACGTTCTACAAGATTGGCTATCAGCTGGCTTATGCCGGCGGCTTGCCGCTGATCGGCAAGCTCGCCGACAAGGGCAAGAAGGTGTTCGCCGATCTGAAGATGCACGACATCGGCAATACGGTGACGCGTGGTGTCGAGAGCGTGGCGAAGCTGGGCGCAACTTTCGTCACGGTGCATGCCTATCCGCAGACCATGAAGGGCGCCGTCGAAGGCCGCGGCAGTGCCAGCCTGAAGATTCTCGCCGTCACGGTGCTGACCTCCTACAACGACGACGATCTGCATGCAGCCGGCTATCGGCTCAGCGTCTCCGAGCTGGTCGAGGCGCGCGCGCAGCAGGCGCAGGTGCTCGGCATCGATGGATTGGTGTCGTCGCCCGAGGAGGTGGGAGCCTTGCGCAAGATCGTCGGCCACCAGATGAGCCTCGTCACCCCCGGCATCCGCCCGGCGGGTTCGGCAACCGGTGACCAGAAACGCATCATGACGCCGGGGCGCGCGATCACTGCGGGCGCCGATTACCTCGTCGTCGGGCGTCCGGTGGTGGAAGCCGCCGATCCCAAGGCAATAGCCGAGGCCATCCAGGCCGAGATCGCGCAGGCGCTCGGAGCATGATCCGGACCCGAAGGGCCGCGTTAGCGCAAAGTGTGCAGCGATTTTCCGATCAGATCATGCTCAAATAGAGATCAACAACAACACAGGGAGAAGAACAATGGCAAAGGGCTACTGGATCGGACGCGTCGATGTGAGCAGCGACGAGGGCTACAAGCCCTATGCCGTCGCCAACGGTCCGATCTTCAAGAAATGGGGTGGCCGCTTCGTGGTCCGCGCCGGCAAGTTCACCACCGTCGAAGGCGCCAGCCGCACCCGCAACGTCGTGATCGAATTCCCGGACTACGACACCGCGATCGCCTGCTACAACTCGCCGGAGTACCAGGCCAACATCAAGGTACGCCAGCCGCACTCCATCGCCGACCTCATCATCATCGATGGCTATGACGGCCCGCAGCCGTCAGACGGCTGAGGCGCGATCTCAGGCCTGCATGGTTCGAGACGCCCGCTTGCGCGGGCTCCTCTCCATGAGGGTCTGATATCCCGCCGCGAAACGCGACCTCATCCTGAGGCCCGCCGCAGGCGGGCGTCTCGAAGGATGGCCGCAGGCGACCCTGCCCGATCCCCCTCGGTTGCCGGAACTGCGTCCTCCCGCTAAAACGGCCCCGAAGAGGATCACACCATGTCGGACATGCGCCTGATTGTTGCTGGAGCCGGCGGCCGGATGGGCCGGGCGCTGACGCGGGCGATCGCCGAGAGCAAAGGCGCGGTGCTGGCGGGCGCGCTGGAGGCGCCGGGCTCGGAGCTGCTCGGCAAGGATGCCGGTGTGCTCGCAGGCCTGCCGGCCAACGGGATCAAGCTCTCGGCCGACCTCTGGGCGATGTCGAAGGAGGCTGACGGCATCCTCGATTTCACCGTGCCGGCTGCGACCCTCGCCAATGTCGCGATCGCGGCCGAGCGCGGCCTCGTCCACGTCATCGGCACGACGGGCTTGTCGGGTTCCGACAATGCCGTGATCAAGAGCGTCACCAACCGCGCCGTCGTGGTGCAGTCCGGCAATATGAGCCTGGGCGTCAATCTGCTCGCCGCCGTGGTCAAGCGCGTCGCCAAGGCGCTCGACCAGAGCTTCGACATCGAGATCGTCGAAACCCATCATCGCATGAAGATCGACGCGCCCTCGGGCACCGCGCTGATGCTGGGCCAAGCGGCTGCTGCCGGCCGCGGCGTTGCGCTCGACGAGCATGCGGCGCGCGGCCGCGACGGCATCACCGGCGCGCGCCGGCCCGGCGATATCGGCTTCGCCTCGTTGCGCGGCGGCACCGTGGCGGGCGATCACAGCGTGAGCTTCCTCGGCCCGTTCGAGCGGCTGACGCTGTCGCACCAGGCCGAGGACCGCATGCTGTTCGCTCATGGCGCATTGAAGGCGGCGCTGTGGGCGCATGGCAAGCCGGCGGGGCACTACTCCATGGCCGACGTGCTCGGCCTATCCGACATCTGAACAAAACGGAAAGCAGTTGATGAGTGAACGTCTTCTCGTGCTCGTGCGCCACGGCCAGAGCGAATGGAATCTGAAGAACCTGTTCACGGGCTGGAAGGATCCCGATCTCACCGAGCTCGGCGTGGCCGAGGCAAAGGAAGCCGGCCGCAAGCTGAAGGCGCAGGGCCTCGTGTTCGACGTCGCCTACACCTCGGTGCTGACGCGCGCGCAGCACACGCTCGATCTCATCCTCGGCGAGCTCGATCAGAAAGGCCTGCCGACGAGCAAGGACCTCGCGCTGAACGAGCGCGACTACGGCGATCTCTCCGGCCTCAACAAGGACGACGCCCGCAAGAAATGGGGCGAGGACCAGGTGCTGATCTGGCGCCGCTCCTACGACGTGCCGCCGCCCGGCGGCGAAAGCCTGAAGGACACCCTCGCGCGGGCATTGCCTTACTATGTGCAGGAGATCCTGCCCGGCGTGCTCAACGGCAAGCGCACGCTGGTTGCCGCCCACGGCAACTCGCTGCGCGCATTGATCATGGTCTTGGAGAAGCTGTCGCCCGAAGGCATCCTGAAGCGCGAGCTCGCCACCGGTGTGCCGATCATCTATCGGTTGAATGCGGATTCGACGGTGGCGTCGAAGCTGGATCTGGCTGGGTAGCGCCGACACCGTAGGGTGGGCAAAAGCGTAGCGTGCCCACCATGCATCAACGATCGCAAAAGAATGGTGGGCACGGCGCGCGAAGTGCGCCGCCTTTGCCCACCCTACGAAATCTACTGCATCCCCAGCTGCCCGGCTTCCCAGCCCAGCATCGCCTGCTTGCGGGTGATGCCCCAGTGATAGCCGGTGAGCGTGCCGCTCTTGCCGAGCGCGCGGTGGCAGGGCACGACGAACGAGACCGGGTTCTTGCCGACCGCGGCGCCGACGGCGCGCGAGGCCTTCGGGCTGTTGATGTTGCAGGCGATGTCCGAATAGGACACCGCGCGGCCCATCGGGATCTTCAGCAGCGTCTCCCACACCCGCACCTCGAAATCGGTGCCGATCATCACCACACGCAGCGGCTGGTCCGGCCGCCACAGCTTGGTGTCGAAGATGCGCTGTGCCAGCGGCGCGGTGCCTTCGTGATCCTCGACGTAAGTCGCGTTCCGCCATCGCCGCGTCATGTCGGCGAGCGCGATCTTCTCTTCGCCGGGGTCGGCGAAGGCAAGCCCGGACAGTCCGCGGTCCGTTGCGATCACGATCGCCGTGCCGAACGGCGAGGGGTGGAAGCCGTAGCGCAAGATGAGACCCGCGCCGCCGTTCTTCCATTCGCCCGGCGACATCGCTTCGTGCGTGACGAACAGATCGTGCAGGCGGCCCGGGCCCGAGAGGCCCGAGTCGAGCGCCGCATCGAGGATGCTCGCTGAATCCCGCAGCAGGCCTTTGGCATGATCGAGGGTCAGGGCCTGCATGAAGGCCTTTGGCGTGATCGAGGCCCAGCGCCGGAACAGATGGTGCAGCTCGTCCGGCGTGACGCCGGCCGCATCCGCCATCGCCTCGATGGTCGGCTGTGCGCGCCAGTTTTCGGAGATGAAGGCGATCGCCCGGCGCACGGAATCATAGTCGCGCAGCGCGGCGTTCTGGGAGCCCGGCCTGGCCAGGCGCTGGTCATGTATCGCGAGTGTCATCATGCCCGCAAATGTAGGAGAGGGCAGGCTTCGAAACCACCCGATTTCCGACAGCGCTCAGGTCACCGGATTGTAGGTCGGGCCGCGCTTGGCGGCGTTCAAGGCTTCGATCAAGCCTTTGTAGAAGCTTGCCTTTTCGTCCGGTCCGAGGAAACGGGCGATCTGGATCTGGCGGCCCCGCGAAATCAGATAGAGATGCTCGATGCCAAAATCCTCGTCGACTTCCGTGTCGAGCCGGACCCAGAGCGGATTGAAGGTCCATTCGGCGACCTGGCCGCGATGGCTGACGCGCCGCACGCGCAATTCGGATGTCGTGACCACGATCTCCTCGCGGGCGCGCGCGCTACGGAAATTGGCCTTGAAGGCCCACCAGATCACCAGCACGTCGAGGCCGAAGAAGCCGAACACCGGCCATGCCCCCATCATCAGGAAGACGAGGCCGGTGACGAAGCTGACGGCGCTCAGGAACAGCATCACGGCGAGGAAGCCGGTACGGTTCAGCGAGCGGTGCGGGGTCAGCAGCGCGGAGAAGATCTGCACTTCGCTGTCGCGCTCAATTTCGTTGCCTGTGCTCATCGTCCCTCAGTATATCCCGATCATGGCGAAAATCACCCGCAAGCCGGCCCCGCGCAAAAAGCCCGTGCCGAAGAAAAAGGCAACGGCAACGGCAACGGTCGCGAAGCCCAAGCCTCCCGCTAAAAAATCGGCGCCGGCCAAAAAATCCCTGAAAGCGACAAGGCCCAATTCTATCAAATCTATCAAACCTTGGACGCCGGCCGAGATCCACGAGGTCTTCAGCCGTTTTCGCAAAGCCAACCCGGAACCGAAAGGCGAGCTCGAGCACGTCAACCCGTTCACGCTGCTGGTCGCCGTGGTGCTGTCGGCACAGGCCACCGACGCCGGCGTCAACAAGGCGACGCGCGCCTTGTTCGAGGTCGCCGATACGCCGCAGAAGATGCTCGACCTCGGCGAGGAGTCCTTACGCGACTACATCAAGACCATCGGCCTCTACCGCACCAAGGCGAAAAACGTGATCGGGCTCTCGGCAAAACTGCTCAGCGAGTTCGGCGGCGAAGTGCCGCGCACGCGGGCCGAGATCGAATCGCTGCCTGGTGCCGGGCGCAAGACCGCCAACGTCGTGCTCAACATGGCCTTTGGCGAGCACACCATGGCGGTCGACACGCATGTCTTCCGTCTCGGCAACCGGACCGGCCTTGCGCCCGGCAAGACGCCGCTGGAGGTCGAGCTCGGTCTCGAAAAGGTGATCCCCGCAGAGTTCATGCTCCACGCCCATCATTGGCTGATCTTGCATGGCCGCTATACTTGCCTCGCGCGCAAGCCGCGCTGCGAGGTATGCCTGATCAACGATCTCTGCCGCTGGCCGGAGAAGACGGTCTGAGGTAACGGCAAGACTTGCGTTCGGGCAAGGTCGCTTGGGGGCAAAGTCGTTTTGAGGGATGTCGTGAGTCAGCAGGAACAAGTCTCGTCGCCATCACCGGTCGCCGCGCCGGCCCCGCCGCCGAAGCCCACGCAGCCGCCGGCGAGCTCGCTGTGGAGCCGGCTCGCGATCCCGCTGTTCGCGGTGATCGTCGCGCTCGGCTTCGTCGCGCTGGCAACGCAGCGCTTCGACGAATGGGTCGGCAACGCGGTGATCCAGACCACCAATGACGCCTATGTGCGCGCCGAGCTGACACAGCTTGCGAGCCGCGTCTCCGGCGAAGTGCTTACCGTTGGGGTCACCGACTTCCAGCGCGTCAAGGCCGGCGATCTGCTGGTCCAGATCGATCCTGCGGACTATCAGGCGCAAGTCGCGCAGTCCGAAGCTGCGGTCGCCGCCGCTCAGGCCGCGCTCGACAATCTGGCCAACCAGGTCGAGCTGCAATATGCGACGATCGCGCAGGCGCAAGCCGCGCGGCTCTCGGCCGAAGCCCTGGAGGTCGAGGCGAAACAGGAGCAGGAGCGCCAGCAATCGCTGTCGCAGAGTGAATCCGGCACGCGGCAGCGGTTCGAGCAGGCGGTCGCGGGCTATGCCAAGGCGCAGGCCGACGTGCGCGCGAGCCGCGCCGTGATCGCCGCCCAGCAGCATCAGCTCGAAGTCCTGCAGGGCACCAGGAAGCAGCGCGCCGCGGATGTCGAGGCGGCCAAGGCGGCGCTTGCGGGCGCAAAACTCAAGCTTGGCTATACGAAGATTGCGGCGCCGTTCGATGGCGTCGTCGGCGAGCGTCAGGTGCAGCCCGGCGACTACGTCAACATCGGCACCAACCTCATCAACGTCGTGCCGCTGCCCAAGGTCTACGTGATCGCGAACTACAAGGAGACCCAGCTCACGCACGTGGCGCCGGGCCAGCCGGTCGAGATCACCGTCGACAGTTTCCCGCGTGAGACGCTGCGCGGCAGGGTCGAGCGCATCGCACCGGCGACGGGCTCGCAAGTCGCCTTGTTGCCGCCGGACAATGCGACCGGCAATTTCACCAAGGTGGTGCAGCGCATTCCCGTCCGCATCCAGCTCGACGACAACCAGCCGATCACGGCGCGGCTGGTGCCGGGCATGTCGGTCGTCACCAGCATCGACACGAAGGCCGCGAATGGCGGAAAGTGACGATGCCGGCCGCGGACCCCTCTCGCGCGGTGGCGTCGCGCCACAGCCCCTGTTCGCCGTCGCGGCCGTGCTGCTCGGCTCGTTCCTCGCCAATTTCGACAGCCGGCTGACCACGGTCGGGTTGCCCGACCTGCGCGGCGCTTTCTCGCTCTCGTTCGACGAGGGCGCCTGGCTCTCCACGGCCGGCATCGGCTCGCAGATCTTCATCGCGCCCGCGGTGGCCTGGCTTGCCACCGTATTCGGCCTGCGCCGCGTGCTCGGCATCCCCAGCCTCGTCTATGCCGGCGTGTCGCTGATCATCCCGTTCGTGCACGATTACCCGACGCTGCTCGCTTTCAGCGTCGTGCATGGCCTGCTGCTCGGCACCTTCGTGCCGGCGACGCTGATGATCGTGTTTCGCAATCTGCCGATCCGCTGGTGGCTGCCGGCGATCTCGATCTATTCGATCCGCGTCGGCTTCGCGCTGGACACGTCGAGCTCGCTGGTCGGCTTCTATGTCGACCATCTCGGCTGGCAATGGCTGTACTGGCAAAGCGTCGTGATCGCGCCGCTGATGGGCCTGATGGTCTATCTCGGCACGCCCAACGAGCCGGTCAATCGCACGCTGCTTGGCGAGGCCGATTGGGGCGGCATGCTGCTGCTCGGCGCCTCTGTCTCGATGATCTATGCCGGGCTCGACCAGGGCAATCGGCTGGACTGGCTGGGATCGGGAACGGTGATGGCGTTGCTGGCCGCCGGTGCGGTGCTGTTCGCAGGCTTCCTCGTCAACGAGTCCCTGGTCAGGCAGCCATGGGCGCACGTCAACGTGCTGTTCTCGCGCAATATCGGCCTGGGGCTGGTGCTGATCCTGCTCTACACGCTGACCAGCCTGTCCAACGCCTCGCTGGTGCCGAATTTCCTCGGCGCCATCGCCTTGCTCAGGCCGGAGCAGAGCGGCCTTTTGCTTCTCACCTGTGGCGCGTTGCCGATGCTCGTGCTGGTGCCGCTCTCGATCTGGCTGCTGCGGCATTTCGATACGCGGACGGTGGTGGTCGTGGGATTTGCCTGCTTCGCCGCCGCCAATCTCTGGGGCACGCAGCTCAGCCATGACTGGGCGCGCGAGGATTTCGCCGGCATCGTGCTGCTGCAGGCGATCGGGCAGTCGCTGACCCTGCTGCCGCTGATCATCACGCTGCTGTCCAACTCCGATCCCAGCCGCGCGACCTCCTTTGCCGCCTATATCCAGATCATGCGGCTCGGCGGCGCCGAGATCGGCGTGGCGCTGATGGGGACGTGGCTGCGCGTCCGCGAGCAGGTCCATTCCTTCTATCTCGGCCAGAATCTCGGCGTCGGTGATGTCGATGTGGTTCGCATGCTGAAGCAGCTCGCCAACCATTTCGCGGCCCATGGTGCGGGCTCGGCGCAGGCCCGCGCGGTCGGCACGCTCGCGGGCCTGGTCCAGCGCGAGGCCAATGTGCTCGCCTATATCGACGGCTTCTGGCTGTGCTTCTGGGTGGCAATGGCCGCGCTCGGCTGCATCGCGCTGCTCACCCGCGCGCCGCCCGGCCCGTTCACGCCGGCGCCGTTCGGCTTCGCCAGGATGCTGTTGCGCAAATTTGGAGTGCAGGTGACTTAAGTCAGCGTCACCGCATCTGCCGTGCCGGCTCGATCAGCTCGGGCCGTGGACCCGACAGCCGCTTGTGCATGTGGACCATGAAGGCCATGCCGAAGATCGGCGTCGCCAGATTGACGATCGGGATCGAGACGAAGGCCGCAATGATCAGGCCGGCAGCGAAGATGGTCGCGGCATTGTCGCGCCGCATCGCCTTGGCTTCCTCCGGCGAGCGGAAGCGCATCGCGGCGAGCTCGAAATATTCGCGTCCCAGCAGCCAGGCCGTGGCGAGGAAGAAGATCAGGAAACCGGCGCCGGCCAGGAACACGAAGGGCAGCGCGATCAGATAGACCAGGATGGTCAACAATGCGGTCTTGACGCCCTCGTAGATCGCCTGGCCGACCGGCAGCGCGACGCCGGGACGCTCGGCGGGATAATGCTCGCGCTCGACATGGTCGGCGACGTCGTCGACGAACAGGCTCGCCACCAGCGAGGTGATCGCCGGCATCAGGAACACTGCGCCGAACACGACGCCAAGGCCCGCCGCGATCGAGACGATCCAGGCCAGGACCTCGAGCGAGCCGTGCCAGCCGGGACCGAGCAGGCCTTCGAGCCAGACCTCGCCATAGATCGCAAACCAGCTGAGCAGCCGCTGCAGGCCGATCGCCAGCACGATGATCAGCACCAGTGCGACGCCGATCGACCGCCACAGGATCGAGCGCATCGGCGGCGAGATCATTTGCGACAGCGCCTTGACGGCGGCATCCAGCATGGGAGTACCTCTCGGGAAAACCACCCGCGAGAGGTAGACATACCCGGAAGGTTCAGCAAGAGGCCGAGCCTTCCGGGAACGCTCTAGCTCACCCTGATGACGAGGGCATAATTCTGCGGCGCGAGGGCGATGGAATGCGCGATGACGGAGATCACGGCTTCGCCGGGCGGCAGATTGTCGAAGATGACCTGCTCCACGTTGTTCCTGCGGTCGAAATCCGTCGAGCCGGCCGGCATGTTGCCGTGACGTTCCTGCTTGTTGGCGACCACGACGAGGTCGAGGTCGCTTTGCAGGCCTTCGCCGGGCGGATCGGTCCAGACCAGCGTGATCTTCAGGCGACGGCCTCCCGCGGGGATCGTCACCGTGCGGTCTTCGCGGTCGCCGGCGTCGAGCTTCTTTTTCTCGTCGAAGAACTGCAAGGTTTCCTTCGCAGCGAGCGGGCCGACCACGGCCTGGACGTCGACCCGGCCGAAGCCCTGACTGTTGTTTGCGACGGAGCCGGCCTCCGACGGATTGTATTGTCCGGCAAGACTGCGTGCTCCGTTGATGATGAGCGCCTTGAGCAGCGCCGCGCTCGGCGACTTCAGTCCGTGGCTCTTTCTCAGGAACGCCCGGACCACGGCAACACACCCGGCGACCAGGGGGGTTGCCATGCTGGTGCCGCCCTCGAACATGTAGAGCGGGTCCTTCGAGAGCTGCCATCCCTCCGATTGCGTGGTGCGGGAGCGCGCTGACAGGATGAACGATCCCGGCGCCACGACGTCGGGCTTGATGCGTTCGTCGTTGGTGGGTCCCCGGCTGCTGAACGCCACCATCCCTTCGGGATTGTTGGCCACGCGATCGGATCGAATGGGAGTGGCTGGAAAATCGTGTGGCCAGGCCGCTCCGTAGGTCATGGTCTGGTTGGGGCGATTGTTCTCGCAGGCGCCGATGGTGAGGCAGTTCTTGGCCGTACCGGGCGGTGTCACGGAGTTGGGGTCCACCTGACCGTTGCCATCCTTGTCGCTGCCTTCATTCCCCGCGGCGAAGCAGATCAGCATGTCGCGATGCGCATAGACGAACGTGTCGAGCTCGTTGGCCTGGGAGTCGTATACGCCGAAGTTTCCGACGCTGCCCCAGGAGTTGGAATGGATTCGCGCCTTGTCGGACTTGTAGGGCGGGCCGAACAGCGCATCGAGGCTGTCGGGCAGGCCGCCGAGATTGCCGCCGCTGTCGAGCACGGATTGCAGGACCAGCTTGGCGCCGGGAGCGGTGCCGCGGATCGGGCCGTCGCTCTTCGACACGCCGTCGCCCAGGGCAGAACCCGCAACATGAGTGCCGTGGCCGTCCGGATCGTCCTTGCGTCCGGGACGGCCGAGCCCATAGAGCTTCTTGACGCGCCCCTTGAAGGCCGGGTGCGTGTTCGTGGTCGATCCCTTGTCGAAACCGGTATCGGCGATCGCGATGATCTCGCCGGTGCCCTCGCCACCATTGCCCGGCGCCGCCGCGGGAACGCGAAGAATTCCCCGCGCGATGTTGTTGAACAGCTTGCGGGGAAACACCTTCTCCACACTGCGGACCTCGTCGAGCGCCGCGACGTCGGCAAGACGGCGCATCTTCAGCGTCACGCGAACCTTGGCGGTGCCCGGGACGACGTCGTCGAGATGCACATGCGCCGCTTCAGCGATCGCCTTTGCGGCGGCCTTCACGCCGATATTGCGGTGGAGCATGACGTCGACGGTCACGCTGGTGCGATCGAGCGCCGCCGGCTTTGCGGCAAGCGCGCGCGCCGCGGCGACCCCGCCGGGTTGAGTGTCCAGATTTCGCAGCGCCGGCGCGATCTTTACGATGCCCGGATAAACGTCTGCCCACGTCACGAACGGCAGCTTCCGGACCTTGTCGAGCCCGGACGCCGGAAAGTGACAGATGACGGCGCTGCCCGGGACGGCTTCCAGGATCTTGGCGCCCGCCTTGGCAAGCTGCTTTCTGCGCTCGGCATTGAGCGGCTGGTTGGTCTGCACGATGATGTAGTCAGATTCCTTCGCATTAGCATGATCCAGCGAGAGCGCTGCGCGTTCCGCATGCGGAGCCGAAGGATCGATCGTGATGCCGTTGATCGTGATCTGTGCCATGGCCGTTCTGCTCTCCCTGAATCATCATCCGTTTTTGTTGTCCGCGATGGCAAAAGCGCCGGCTCGAGGCCACGCCGCGATACGCGTCTCCGCAGCTTGACTTCGACAAGCGTCTTTCATTGGTCGGCCAAGTCGGCCGGCGGTTACAATCCTAGATCGAATTTATTGGTGTCGAATGGGTCGGGGCTATTGACCGATCGCGTGCCGGTTCGGGCCGCAGACGGTTCCGTCGTTCAATAAAGGCAATTCTGGAAAAAAGGCGCGCAGTATCTGAACCAATCCAGACTTCAGACTACACCTAGAGTTGAGGCGCGACAATCCGTCTTCCGGCCGCAGGCGGAGCACGTCGTGGCAAGCTCGGCGACGCCGATCCCGCCGCCGGCTATCGGATCTTCCTCAACGGCATCGGCACGACGACCGCGGCACCAGCTGAGTGCCATGACGTGCGGAACGTCACACCGTATCCAGCGGCCTGCCGCGCACGTTCGGGCCGAACAGCGCCATGGCGATCACCACGATCAGCATCGCCGCGGTAATCAGGCCGAACACGCCGGTGACGCCGGCCTCCTTCAGCATGTAGGCGACGATGAAGCCCGAGAACGTCGCGCTCAGCCGGCTCATCGAATAGACGAGGCCGGAGGCGCGCGCCCGGATCTGGGTCGGAAACACCTCGGTCTGGTAGGCGTGATAGGCGTAGGACATCGTCGTGTTGCAGGCCGTCAGCAGCACGCCGCAGACGATCAGCAGTACGGGCTCGGTCAGCTGCGCGAACGCCATGCCGAAGACGATGATGGCGACGCAGGCTCCGGCGATGATCCACCGGCGCTCGAATTTGTCGGCAAAGCTCGAGGCCAGCAGCGGCGCGATCGGATAGGCGAAGGCGACGATGAAGGAATATTGCAGGCTCTTGGTGATGTTGATGCCCTTCTCCACCAGCAGCGTCGGCACCCAGTTGGCGAAGCCGTAGAAGCCGAAGGCCTGGCAGAGGTTGAACACCATGAAGAGGACGACGAGCGAGAGATAAGGCGGGCGGAACAGGTCGGCGAAGCCGACGTCCGCGGCCGAGCGCGTGGCCAGCGGTGCGGGCGGCGGCGCCGGTCGCGCCGGAGCAATGTTTCCGCCGGCGGCTCCAAGCTTTGCCAGTTCGAGTCTTGCAAGGATGCGATAGGCTTCCTCGGCGCGGCCGTGCCGCGCCAGCCAGAGCGGGCTTTCGGGCAGGAACAGCCGCAGCACCCAGACGATCATGCTGGCGGCGGCACCAATCAGCACCACCCAGCGCCAGCCGTCGATGCCGTAAGGCGCGAGCGGCACCAGCCACCAGGCGAGAAAGGCGACGACGGGCACGGCGATGAACATGATCGACTGGTTCACCGCGAAAGCGCGGCCGCGCATCCGGCTCGGCACGAGCTCGGTGATGTAGGCGTCGATGGTGATGACCTCGACGCCGATGCCGATGCCGGCGAGGAAGCGCCAGAACAGCAGGCCTTCCGGGGAGGTCTGGCAGGCCATGATCACGGATGCCGCGGTATAGAAGAGCAGGGCATAGGTGAAGATCGCGCGGCGGCCGAAGCGGTCGGCCAGAAAGCCGAGGAAGAAGGTGCCGACGAACAGGCCGGCAAAGGTCGCGGCGACGAAAGCCCCGATGCCGGAGAAGCCGAAGAAGGCCTGCGTCGTCGTGGAGAGCAGGCCGCTGCGAATGAGGCCCGGCGCGATATAGCCGGTGAGGAACAGATCGTAGATCTCGAAGCAGCCGCCGAGCGAGAGCAGGACGACGAGGCGCCAGACGTAAGCGGAGCCGGGCATCGCCTCCAGGCGCTGCGAGATTTCATCCGGTGCCGCGGATGCGGTGCCGAGCTCAAAGCCAGTGCCGATGCCGACAACGCTCATGAAATCCTCCCCGGAAGAGCGCGCATCTGCGTGCGGCTCTGGTTCCCGGCGGCTTTCTTGCTGAAGCTCTGCCGGATCGCGGCCATGTTGGCGTCCGCGAGCCAGAAATCCAGACGAACATATCGATGGAAGCGTTCGAGATTTTCGAACTCGGCTATGAGAGGCAGGACAGACGCTCGGCGAACCCGGTTACCTCTCCCGCAAGCGGGAGAGGGAGCGCACCATCGTGTCTACTCCGCCAGCGTCGCCTGCCAGCCGCCGCTGCGCACCTGCCCGGCGATCAGCGCCAGCATCAGGCGACGCATCTCCTCCATGGCATAGGTCATCGGGCGGTTGCGCAGGCGGCAGAGATAGAGCGTGCGGGTCAGCTTCGGCTCGATCACCTCGCGCGCGACCAGGCGGCCCGCCGCAAGCTCCTCCCGTGCGAACAGCTTTGTCGCGATGGTGCAGCCCAGTCCTTCCACCAGCGCGCCGGTCATGCCTGTGATCGAGTTGGCGTGCAGGATGGCGCCGCCTTCCAGCCGCTTGAGCAGCACCGGATCGTCCAGCAGCGCGCGCGAGGACAGGCCGAGACCGTAGCGAAGCAGGATCAGCGGCAGCCGGTTCAGCTCCTCGAAGCGGATCGGCGCCTTGCTCTTGCCGACCAGTTTTGGAATGCCGACGAGGAACATCTCCTCTTCGAGCACGGCTTCCGTGATCAGCTCCTTCTCCGACGGCGGATTGTAGACCAGCGCGAGATCGACATTGGACACCATCAGATGCATCAGCGTCGCGCCCGACAGGCTCTCGGTGAGCGACATCTTGAGCTTGGGATATTTGGTGAGCACCGTGCGCATCAGCTCGACGCCGATCGCCTTGACGCCGGAATTTGCCATGCCGATCGAGATGTCGCCGGCAATGACGCGAGCGCCCTCGCGCACCTCGGTCTCGGCCTCCGCCATCGCACGCAGGATGATGCGCGCGTGTTCATAGAGCCGCTCGCCGGCCGCGGTCGGCTCCATGCCGCGCGACTTGCGCTCGAACAGGGGCGTTGCGAACTCGGCCTCCAGGTTCGAAATATGATGGCTCAGCGCGGACTGCGCGACATTGACCTGGTCGGCCGCACGCGACAGGTTCCGCTGCTCGTAGACGGCGATGAAATAACGGAGCTGGCGTGAATCCATGGCAGAAAAGCGTTCTATAATCGTGAAGATAATCTTCGATAGATTATATTTTTCAGATGGCTTGTGAAGGCCTAGTCTTTGGGATGGACGAACAGGGAGACACGCATGGCCGAGACCGGACTGCCGCTTGCAGGCGTGCGCGTCGTCGAGATGACCCACATGGTCATGGGCCCGACCTGCGGTATGATCCTCGCCCAATTGGGCGCGGAGGTGATCAAGGTCGAGCCGCCCGCGGGCGACAAGACCCGCTCCCTTGGCGGCATGGGCACCGCGTTCTTTCCGCTGTTCAACCGCGGCAAGCGCAGCGTGGTGCTGGATTTCGAGCAGCCGGATGATCGCGACACCATGCACCGGCTGCTCGCGAGCGCCGATGTGTTCCTGGAGAATTTCCGCGACGGCCAGCTCGAGAAGCAGGGACTTGGCGCGGACGAATTGCGCCGCCTTCATCCGCATCTGATCATCGCCGGCCACAAGGGTTTCCTGTCCGGCCCCTACGAGCATCGCCCTGCGCTAGACGAGGTCGTGCAGATGATGTCGGGACTCGCGGCCATGACCGGCACCAAGGAAAAACCGCAGCGCGTCGGCTCGTCCGCCAATGACATCATGGGCGGCATGTTCGGCGTGATCGCGATCCTCGCGGCGCTCTACCAGAAGCGCGGAGGCAAACGTGACGGCGCCGACATCCGCATCGGCCTGTTCGAGAACTGCCTGTTCCTGGTCGCCCAGCACATGGTCGAATACGAGATGACCGGCAACAAGCCGCGCTCGATGCCGGAGCGCGAGCACGCCTGGCCGATCTACGACATCTTCGAGACCGCCGGCGGCGAGCGCATCTTCATCGGCGTCGTCACCGAAGGCCATTGGCGGAGCTTTTGCCGCGAATTTGGCCTGGCCGAGTTTCTCGATGATCCCGCCTTGCGCACCACGACCGATCGCATCCTCGCGCGCGGGCGGATCATTCCGCGCGCCGCAGAGGTGGTGAGGCAGTGGGACGTGACGAAGCTGTCCGAGAAGCTCGATGCGCTCAACATCTGCTTCTCGCCGATCAATCGGCCCGAGGATCTCTTTGCCGATCCCCATGTGCTGCGGCCGGGCGGGCTCGTCAACAATGTCACCGCCGACGGCAAACCGTTCCGGGTGCCGGCGCTGCCGATCGAGTGGAACGGCCGCAACATCGGCGAAGGCCTGAAGGTCGCGCCGCTCGGCGCCGACACCGCGACGGTTCGCGCCGAGATCGACGATCAAGACGTCACGTCAAAAACAGGGAGGCGCGCATGAGCCGGATTCAGGAGATCTACCCCGCAGACCGCGTCAGCCTGCGCGAAGTGGGTCTGCGCGACGGGCTCCAGCTCGTGAAGAAAATTCCGCCGACAGGCGCCAAGCAGCGCTGGGTCCGCGAGGAATATGCCGCCGGCGTGCGGCATTTCGAGGTCGGATCGTTCCTGCCGGCAAAGACCTTTCCGCAATTCGTCGATGTCCGCGACGTCGTCGCGACCGTCGCGGCATTGCCCGGCGCGCATGGCATCGCGCTCGCCCTGAACGAGCGCGGGGTGAACGAGGCGCTGCAATCCGGCGTCGGCGAGATCGCCTCGGTGGTCTCGGCCACGGAAGAGCACAGCCAGGCCAATGCGCACCGCTCGCGCGAATCCGCGATCGCCAATGTGAAACGTCTCTGCGACATGCGCGATGCGAGCTCCCACAAGCCGCTGGTGAATGCCGCGATCTCGATGGCGCTCGGCTGTTCCATCACCGGCGCGGTTGATCCTGCAGAGGTGCTTCGCCTGGTCGACAAATGCCTTGAGGCCGGCGTCGACTTCGTCGCGATCGCCGATACCGTCGGCTATGCCGGGCCGAAACAGGTGGCCGAGCTGACGCGCGCTGCGGTTAAGCTCGCGGGACCAAAGCCGATCTGCATCCATCTCCACGACACCCGCGGCATGGGCATTGCGAATGCGGCGGCCGCGCTCGACGAAGGCGTCCGTATCCTCGACGGCTCGCTCGGCGGCCTCGGCGGCTGCCCCTTCGCGCCCGGCGCAACCGGCAACGTCGTGTTCGAGGACCTGGTGTTCCTCTGCGAGAGCAAGGGTTTTGCGACGGGCATCGATCTCGAGAAGCTGATCGCGGTGCGCAGGATCCTGCGCGAGGAAATGCCGAACGAGGCGCTGTACGGCGGCATCGCGCGGGCGGGCCTGCCGGGCGGGACCGCGGCGAAGGCGGCGTGAGGTTTTCTTCTCTTCTCCCGCAAGCAGGGGAGAGGGGAAGTGGACCGTGCTGTCAGTTCGACCTACTCATGCCGATGCCCGTGCTTGCGCACCTTCGCCTGCTTGCCATCCCCCGTCGGGATCATCACCACGCGCCCGTAGCGCACGCCGCGTTCGGCGATGATGTGGTCGGCGAAATGCTTGACCTCGCCGGCGTCGCCGCGCAGGGCGGTCATCTCCATGCAATTGTTGTCGTCGAGATGAACGTGCAGCGTTGCCAGCGCGAGGTCGTGGTGGCCGTGGAATTCCTGCACCAGTCGTTTCGACAGATCGCGCGCGGCGTGGTCGTAGACATAGACGAGGCCGGCGACGCAAGAACCGGTCTGCGCGGTATCCTCACTGCTCTGCTGCAGGCCGGCGCGGGCGAGATCGCGGATGATCTCGGAGCGGTTCTGGTAGCCGCGCGCTTCGGCCGCCGCGTCGATCTCCGCCAGGAGATCGTCCTCGATCGTGATCGTAATCCGCTGCATCAGGTCTTCTCCGCGTACGCCGAATGGAGCTGTTTTACACGGATTTTGCGACCCTCACAGCCGCGTCGCGCGCAGCCTCAGCGCATTTCCGACCACGCTGACCGAGGACAGCGCCATCGCTGCTGCGGCGATGATCGGCGACAGCAGGATGCCGAACGACGGATAGAGGATACCGGCGGCGATCGGAATGCCGGCCGCGTTGTAGATGAAGGCGAAGAACAGATTTTGCCGGATATTGCTCATCGTCGCCTGCGACAGTTTTCGCGCGCGCACGATGCCAATGAGGTCGCCCTTCAGCAGGGTGACGCCCGCGCTCTCCATCGCCACGTCGGTGCCGGTGCCCATGGCGATGCCGACTTCGGCCGCGGCCAGCGCCGGGGCGTCGTTGACGCCGTCTCCGGCCATCGCGACGATGCGGCCGGCCTTTTGCAGCCTTGTCACCACCGCGCTCTTCTGGTCCGGCAGCACCTCGGCTTCGACCTCGGCGATGCCAAGCCGGCGCGCCACCGCTTCCGCCGTGGTTCGATTGTCGCCGGTCAGCATGATGACCTTGATGCCTTCGGCAGCTAATGCCTTCAGCGCCTCCGGCGTCGAAGCCTTGACGGGATCGGCGATCGCGAACAGGCCGGCGAGCCGGCCGTCGACGGCCATGTTGATCACCGTGGCGCCGTCGCCGCGCAGGCGCTCGGCCTCGGCGTCGAGCGCTTTGGTATCGATGCCGATCGATGTCAGATATCGCGCATTGCCGAGCACGATGGTTTTGCCGTCGACCTTGCCGGTCGCGCCCTTGCCGGTCGGCGAATCGAACTGCTCGACTTCGCCAAGGGCGAGCTGCTTCTCCTTTGCCGCGCGCACGATGGCGTCGGCCATGGGATGCTCGCTGGCGCGCTCGATGCTGGCAGCCATGCGGAGGATGTCATCTTCCGCAAATCCGGCCGAAGGCAGGATCGCGACGACCTTGGGCTTGCCCTCGGTCAGGGTGCCGGTCTTGTCGACGACCAGCGTGTCGATCTTCTCCATCCGCTCCAGCGCCTCGGCGTTCTTGATCAGCACGCCCGCCTGCGCGCCGCGGCCGACCCCGACCATGATCGACATCGGGGTCGCAAGGCCAAGCGCGCAGGGGCAGGCGATGATCAGAACGCTGACGGCGGCGACGAGACCGAAGGCGAGCCGCGGTTCCGGGCCGAACCAGGCCCAGGCCGCAAAGGCCGCGATGGCAACGGCAATGACGGTCGGCACGAACCAGCCGGCGACCTGATCGGCCAGCCGCTGGATCGGCGCGCGTGAGCGCTGCGCGTCCGCGACCATCTGCACGATCTGCGACAGCAGCGTCTCGCGTCCGACCTTGTCGGCGCGCATGATGAAGCCGCCCGACTGGTTGAGCGTGCCGGCGATGACTTTTGCGCCGCTCTCCTTGGTGACCGGCATGGATTCGCCCGTCACGAGCGACTCGTCGAGCGAGGAGCGCCCCTCCAGGATGGTGCCGTCGACCGGCACCTTCTCGCCCGGACGAATGCGCAGACGATCGCCGGCGTGGAGCGTCTCGATCTCGACCTCATGCTCGCCACCGTCGGCATCGACGCGGCGTGCGGTCTTCGGCGCGAGCTGGAGCAGCGCCCTGATCGCGCCCGAGGTCGCATCGCGGGCGCGAAGCTCCAGCACCTGTCCGAGCAACACCAGCACGGTGATGACGGCGGCCGCTTCGAAATAAACGGCGACCGCACCCTCATGGGCGCGGAAATTGGCAGGAAAGATCTGCGGCGCGAGCGTGCCGATCAGGCTGTAGACGTAGGCGACGCCGGTGCCCATCGCGATCAGCGTGAACATGTTGAGGTTGCGCGTCAGCAGCGACTGCCAGCCGCGGACGAAGAACGGCCAGCCGGCCCACAGCACCACGGGCGTGGCGAAGACCAGCTGGATCCAGTTGGAGAGGGTCTGGTCGATCCAGTTGTGCGGACCCGCGAGATGGCCGCCCATCTCCAGCACCACGGCCGGCAGCGCCAGCGTGCCGCCGATCCAGAGCCGCCGCGTCATGTCGGCAAGCTCCGGGTTGGGGCCGGTCTCCAGGCTCGCCACCTCCGGCTCCAGCGCCATGCCGCAGATCGGGCAGCTTCCGGGTCCGACCTGGCGAATCTGCGGATGCATCGGGCAGGTGTAGATCGTGCCCGCGGGCATCTCGGGCTCGCTCGCCTTGTCCTTGGCGAGGTACTTGGCGGGATCGGCGGCGAATTTGGTGCGGCAACCGGCCGAGCAGAAATGGAAGGTCTCGCCGTGATGCTCGAACCGGTGCTTCGAGGTCGAAGGATCGACCGTCATGCCGCAGACGGGATCGCGGACTTTTGCGGCAGCGGCGCCGTGGCCGGCATGATCGCCGTGCCCGCCGCAGCAGGAGGAAGCCGCGGGCTTGTCGGCGGGTGGAACAGGCTTGGCGGAGCAGCCGCATCCGGAAGGTGTTTCCGACTGGTGATGGTGCCCGTGCTCGGTGTCGTTCATTGCCTCGCTCCAGCCTTGCAATTTATACCCTAGGGGGGTATATAGGCGGCATGCGCAAGGACATCAAGGCATCTGTCGGAAAACGTCTCGGCCGGATCGAAGGGCAGGTTCGCGGCCTCTCGAAAATGGTCGAGGAGGACCGCTACTGCATCGACATCGTGACACAGATCTCGGCGGTGCGCGCCGCGCTGCGCCGGGTCGAGGAAGAGGTCTTGAAGGACCACGTCGCCCATTGCGTCGAGCACGCGATATCGAGCGGCGACAAGGCCGATCAGCGCGAGAAGATCGCGGAGCTGATGGCGGTGATCGGTCGGGCGGAGCGGTAGGTTGCCGTCATTGTCGACGGTGGAGCGAGGACGGCTATGCCGCCATCTCCTGCGCCCGTCCCCGCGCGCGGTAGATCGCGAGTTCGGTGAGCAGCACAAAATGCTCGGAGAAAGCGACGGCCATCTCCGCCGCCGCTTCGCTCATTACTTCCTCAGCCGGAATTTCATCTTGCGCCGCCTCGTCAACCGCTTCAGGAACGAGCGGCGGCGCACTGATCGCTTCTGGAAACACCCCGAATGAGCCTGCTACCTCCTCGAGCGGCTTTTGCTTGTCGGCCCAGTGCAGGGCTGTGTAGTCGAAGCCGTGCACGATGGTGGGTTTGACGACTTCGAAATAGGGCGAGATGTCGAAGTCGCGGGGCATGTAGAGCGAGGAATCGCGGATGTGCAGGATCTCGCGGCGGGCCGCGCGGCTGCCGGCCTTGGTGATCTTCGGCAGGATCGGATAGCGCACGGCGTCGAACGCCTGCGCGATCAGCGCCGAGCAGATGATCTTGGTGGGATCACCCGAGCCGATCGCGATCATGCGGCGCCGCCAGCGCTGCGGGATCGGCAGCGGAAACAGGAAGCGCATGAGATCGACGATGTTCTTGGTGTCGTAGCCGAAGCCGATGCGGTTGATCGCATAGCGGCAGACGGTGGTGCGGTCCTCGTAGGACAGACCGACCGGACGGCAAACGCGGGTGTGATAGGGAAAATATTTCGACAGCGGCGCGGAGGTGACGCCTTCGCCGATATTGGCCTCGATCAGCACGTGCGGCTCGCCGTCGGGTTCCTGCGCCCCCTCGATCGGGCCGACATAGAGCGCGCCATGCGACCATGTCGACTGCGTCAGATATTTGATGATGCCGGAGATGCGGTTGTTGCCCTCGACCAGCAGCACGTCGCCGGGTTCGATGACGCCGCGCAGGTGCTCCGGGTCGCTCGGCGTGAACGGCTCGTAGCCCGGCACCTCCTTCGAGAGGTACGCGGCAATCAGCTTGCCGACTGAATCCAGGACCGTCCCCATTTCAAACTCCCCCCGCGGCCTTTTCCGGCCACCTTTTTCCCTTCTCTATCATGGTCGGAACGTGTTGCAATTCGGTTCATCGCTCTGTGAGATCAAGCACGATTGATTCACCATGATGGTTGCCGCGCAACATCAGATACGGCAAGGTTCTCTGGCTGTTCCCGTTCGCCGCAAGTCCCCGGAAACCATGACATGACAATCACGCGCCGCAGCTTCCTATCGGCGTCGGCGGGCCTTGTTGCGATGCCGGTCCTGCGCGCAACCGCCGCACCCCTGCCGCGCGAGGCTGACATCGTCGTGATCGGCGCGGGCGCAGCCGGAATTGCCGCAGCGCGGCGCATCATGGCGGCCAACCGCAAGGTCGTGGTGGTGGAAGCCGCAGGCCAGATCGGCGGGCGCTGCATCACCGACACCACGACCTTCGACACGCCGTTCGATCGCGGTGCACGCTGGATGCACAATCCCGACACCAATCCGATGATCCGGCTGGCCCGCAGTGCTGGGCTCGACGTGCTGCCCGCGCCGTCGGGCCAGAAGATGCGCATCGGCCGCCGCAACGCGCGCGCCGGCGAGACCGAGGAATTTCTGGCGGCGCTGGTACGTGCCAACCGCGCGATCGACGAGGCCGCGCGCGGCAAGCTCGACACCGCCTGCGCCTCGGTGCTGCCGAAGGATCTCGGCGACTGGGCCGGCGCGGCCGAGTTCATGCTGGGTGCGAGCTTCGCCGGCAAGGACCTTAAGGAGTTTTCTGCGATCGACAAGGCGCGTGCCCAGGACCGCAATGCCGCGATCGCCTGTCGCCAGGGCCTCGGCACGCTGATCGCCAGGCTCGGCGAGCAGGTGCCGGTCGCACTGGCGACGCCGGCAAGCCGAATCGCCTGGAGCAATCGCGATGTCAGCGTCGAGACGCAAGCCGGCAAGATCGCCGCGCGCGCCGCCATCATCACGGTCTCGACAAATGTGCTGACATCGGGCGCGATCAAGTTCGGGCCTGACATTCCCAAGCGCACGCTCGATGCCGCCGCGAAGCTCAGCCTCGGCAGCTACGATCACATCGTGCTGCAACTGCCGGGCAATCCGCTCGGCCTCGCGCGCGACGACATCCTCATCGAGCAGAGCAATTCGACACGCACGGCGCTGATGTTCGCCAATATCGGCGGCTCCTCGCTGTGCTCGATCGATGTCGGCGGCTCGTTCGGCCGCGATCTTTCCGAGCAGGGCGAAAAGGCGATGACGGCCTTCGCCAGGGAATGGATCACGAAACTGTTCGGCAGCGAAGTCGCCGCTGCCGTGCAGAAGGCCAGCGCGACGCGCTGGAATGCCTCGCCCTTCGCGATGGGCGCAATGTCGGCGTCCGCACCCGGCGGGCAGCTTTCGCGCAGAATCCTGAGCGAGCCGATCGGCAATCTGTTCCTCGCCGGCGAAGCCACGCACGAGACATTGTGGGGCACCGTCGACGGCGCCTGGGACAGCGGCGAGCGCGCCGCGGATGCGGCCTTGCGCAAGATCGGCGCACTCAAGGACGAGCCGGCCGATGTCCCGACGCAGTCGACGAAGAAGCGGCGCGCGCCGCGGCGGCAGGCCAACTAGCGCAAGACGCCATCCAGCACCGGCAGCCCCGCGATCACCGCCGTCGCGATCAGCGCGTAGCAAATCCCGCGAAACACCTTTTCGCTGGCGCGGCCGAACAGCGATGCGCCGAACGCGACGCCGACGGCATAGACCGGGCCGACGATGAGCGAGAGCACCAGCGATTCGCGGCTGATCAGCCCGGTCGTCGCGTAGCTGATCATCGAGAACAGATCCGAGGCGCCGAAGAACAGCACGATGTTGGCGCGCGCGACGATCGGGGCGATGGGACGGCCGAGCCAATAGCCGACGATCGGCGGGCCGCCGGTCTGCGCGAGACCACTGCAGAAGCCGGAGAGGCCGCCGATGCCGACCGAGAGCCAGGCGTGGTCCTTGCCGCGATAACGCCAGCCCGACAGCAGCAGAAGCAGCAGCGCGGCGACGAAGCAGGAGATGATCCAGCGCGTGGTGACGGGCTCGAGCACGCTGAGGAAATAGGTGCCGACGGGGACGCCGACCAGCGCGCCCAGCACGATCACGGCGGTGGCCTTGCGGTCGGCCTTGCGCCAGGCATCGGGCAGCATCGGCGCGGCCGCGACGAAATCGATCACGAGCAGCAGGGCGGCGACGAGACGCGGTGCCGCGATGCTGCTCGCCAGCGGCATGAAGATCAGCGCCGAGCCGAAGCCGGAGAAGCCGCGCGCGGTGCCCGAAACGAAAGCGACGGCGCAGAGCGCCATCGCAATGGTGAGGCTGACGTCCTTGGGAAGAAAGTCAGTGAGGGTCATGCTCTCGGTTTCTGGAGCATGATGTCGTCCGAAAACCGCTTCGCACTTTTCGGCATCATGCTCTCAACGTGCCGCCGGTCTTCTTCGTGACCTCGGCCACGATCTTCGCGGCGACGGCCTCGATCTCCTGGTCGGTCAGGGTCTTCTCGCGCGGCTGGATCGTCACTGCGATCGCGATCGACTTCTTGTCGTCATCGATGCCCTTGCCTTCGTAGACGTCGAACACG
This sequence comes from Bradyrhizobium sp. Bra78, assembly GCF_024519855.1. Lineage (NCBI taxonomy): Bacteria > Pseudomonadati > Pseudomonadota > Alphaproteobacteria > Hyphomicrobiales > Nitrobacteraceae > Bradyrhizobium > Bradyrhizobium sp. Bra78. The sequence goes on from NZ_JALJRE010000009.1 coordinate 178,998, forward strand.
TTGACGCCGGTGATCAGCTTCTTGTCGACGCCCTGGGCTGCGCGCACGATGTCGCCGGCCTTCACGGTGCGGTCGACAATGAAGGCGAAGTCGCGCGACACCGGCTGGAATGCCGACAGCTCGATCACGGGCTTGGCGCGGGTCGGCTTCTTCTTTGCTTCGGGCACGCGGTCGAGGATTACCTCGAACACCATCAGCGGGCCGTCGGCGCCGAGCGCCTCGAGCGCGCGCGGATGCATCTCGCCGAAATGGCCGAGCACGTTCTGCGGCCCGATCTGGATCGTGCCGGAGCGGCCCGGGTGCAGCCAGGCCGGACCGCCGGCGATGATCTGCAGCGCCTGCATCGGCGCGCCGGCCGCGGCCAGCACAGCGAGCGCGTCCGCCTTGGCATCGAAGACGTCAGCCTGCGCCGAGCCCGACCAGTGCCGGCCGAGACCCTCGGACGACGCAAAGCCGCGACGCACGCCGCTTGCCGCCATGAACTGATCCTGCGGCCGATCGCCCTTGAAGATCTGGCCGACCTCGAACAGCGCGACATCGCCAAAGCCGCGATCGGCATTGGCCTGCGCCGCGGCGATCAGGCCCGCCAGCAGGGTAGGGCGCATGTCGGAGAGATCCGCCGCGATCGGGTTGGCGACTTCGAGCTCGCGCTGGCCGCCTCCGAACAGCTTTGCCGCAGCTTTCGTGATGAACGACCAAGTCACCGCTTCGACGATGCCGCGGCCCGCCAGCGCGCGCTTGGCGCGGCGGGTGCGGAGCTGAAGCGGGGTCAGCACGGATTTCCGGGCGTCCTCGCCGCGCTCGAACGGCGTCATCGGCACCTTGTCGACGCCATAGATGCGGACGACTTCCTCGACGATGTCGGCCTTGCCGTGCACGTCGGTGCGCCAGGACGGCACCGCGACCTTCACCACCGGACCCGGGCCCGCCATCATGAAGCCGAGATGGGTCAGGATGCGCTTCATCTCCGGCTGCGGGACCTCGATCCCGGAGAGGCGCTTAACTTCCGTCACCGGGAAATCGATCACGCGGTCATCGCCAAAGGCTTTGCCGACCACGACGTTCTCCGACGGCGTGCCGCCGCACATTTCCATCACGAGTTTCGTGGCGAGCTCCAGCCCGGGCACCATGAAGGCCGGATCGACGCCGCGCTCGAAGCGGTAGCGTGCATCCGAATTGATGCCGAGCTTGCGCCCGGTCTGGGCGATGTTGATCTCGTTCCACAGCGCCGATTCGATCAGCACGTCGGTGGTGGCCTCGTCGCAGCCCGAGGCCTCGCCGCCCATGATGCCGGCGAGCGATTCGACGCCGTGCTCGTCCGCGATCACGCAAGTAGCTGGATCGAGATTGTAGCTGCGGCCGTCGAGCGCCAGCAGCGTCTCGCCGTCGCGGGCGCGGCGCACCACGAGATTGCCCTTGACCTTCCTGGCGTCGAACACGTGCAGCGGCCGCGCACGGTCGTAGGTCATGAAGTTGGTGATGTCGACCAGCGCGTTGATCGGGCGCAGCCCGATCGCGGTCAGCCGCTTCTGCAGCCATTCCGGCGACGGCCCGTTCTTGACGCCGCGCACGAGGCGAAGCGCGAAGCCCGGACAGAGCGTCGCGTCCTCGACCGTGACCTTCACGGGGCAGGGGAATTCGCCCTTGATCGGCTTGATGGTCGGGTCCTTGAACTTGCCCATGTCGGCGGCGGCAAGATCGCGCGCGATGCCGTGCACGCCGGTGCAATCCTGCCGGTTCGGCGTCAGATTGATCTCGACCACGGGATCGCCGAGCGCGGCCCATTCGGCGTAAGCAGCGCCGATCGGCGCGTCCGCCGGCAATTCCATGATGCCGTCATGGTCGTTGGAGATCTGCAGCTCGGCCGCCGAGCACAGCATGCCGCGGCTCTCGACGCCGCGGATGGTGCCGACACCGAGCGTGATGTCCTTGCCGGGAATGTAGGTGCCGGGGGCTGAGAACACGCTGACCAGTCCCGCACGCGCATTCGGCGCGCCGCACACGACCTGCACCGGTGCGGCACCGTTCCCGGTGTCCACCATGCAGACGCGCAGGCGATCCGCATTCGGATGCTGCTCGGCCGAGATCACCTTCGCGATGGTGAAAGGCTTCAGCGCCGTCGCCTTGTCCTCGATGTTCTCGACCTCGAGCCCGATCATGGTGAGCTTCTCGGCGAGCCTGTCCAGCGGCTCGTCGGTCTCGAGATGATCCTTCAGCCAGGAGAGGGTGAATTTCATGGCTGTCTGCCTCGGCTCTTGTCGGTGGAATTGCTTTGGTCGGTGTCAGTGTTCCCTCCCCCCTTGTGGGGGAGGGTCAGGGGGGGGGGTGAGCCGCGGGCTCCGGCGGAAGCTGCTTGGCGGATGGCCTCAACAACGCCTTCCAGGTTCGACATCACCTGCTCATTGGTGAAACGAAGAACGCGAAAGCCCTCGGCTGCGAAGAATGCATCGCGACGCTGGTCCATCTTCTGACGCTCTTCGAAATCGTGAGATTCACCATCGACCTCGATGACGAGCTTTGAGGAGAAACAAACGAAGTCAGCGATGTAATTTCCGACCGGCGCCTGGCGTCGGATGCCGACACCGTCCATGCGATTGGCTTTCAAATATCGCCACAGCAGTGTTTCGGCGCGCGTCATCGCCTGGCGAAGCTGCTTCGCCCGGCGGCGTTGACGTTCGCTTACAACTGCGTGCGGCATCCGCGGCTACCCCCCTCCCTGACCCTCCCCCACAAGGGGGGAGGGAACGGAGAGAGCCTTCGTGTGTCCGGGCGCAGCCATCACGAGCTCAGCCCTCCCGCGAGCGTGGGCACTTCGAGCGGCTTGAAGCCGTAATGGGACAGCCAGCGGACGTCGCTGTCGAACAGTTGGCGCAGATCGGCGATGCCGTATTTCAGCATGGCGATGCGGTCGATGCCCATGCCCCAGGCAAAGCCCTGGTATTCGTCGGGATCGATGCCGCAGGCGCGCAGCACGTTCGGATGCACCATGCCGCAGCCGAGAATCTCGAGCCAGTCCTCGCCCTCGCCGAAGCGGATCTCGCCCTTGTCGCGGCGGCACTGGATGTCGACTTCGAGCGACGGTTCGGTGAACGGGAAGAACGAGGGACGGAAGCGCATGTTGATGTGGTCGACCTCGAAGAACGCCTTGCAGAACTCGTGCAGGATCCATTTGAGGTGGCCGAGATGCGAGTGCTTGTCTATGACGAGGCCTTCGACCTGGTGGAATTGCGGCGTGTGGGTCGCATCCGAATCGATGCGGTAGGTGCGGCCCGGGCAGATCACGCGGATTGGCGGCTTCTGGCTCAGCATGGTGCGCACCTGCACCGGCGAGGTGTGGGTGCGGAGCAGCATGCGCGAGCCGTCCTCCTTCGGATGGAAGAAGAAGGTGTCGTGCATCTCGCGCGCGGGATGGCCTTCCGGGAAATTCAGCTTGGTGAAGTTGTAGTCGTCCGTCTCGATGTCGGGGCCTTCGGCGACCGAGAATCCCATGTCGGCGAAGATCGTGGTGAGCTCGTCCCAGACCTGGCTCAGCGGGTGGATGCGGCCGGCCTCAGTCGGCGCATCGCGCAGCGGCAGGGTGACGTCGATGGTTTCGGAAGCGAGCCGCGCATCGAGCGCTGCGGACTTGAGCACGTCGCGCCGCGTGGTGAGCGCCTCGGTGACCTTGTCCTTGGCCTGGTTGATCGCAGCGCCCTGCGTCTTGCGCTCGTCCGGCGACATCTTGCCGAGCGTGGCTAGGAGCGCCGAGATCGAACCCTTCTTGCCGAGGGCTGCGACGCGCACCGCTTCGAGGGCGGCTTCATCGCCGGCGGCGGCGATCTGGTCGAGGATGGATGTTTCGAGCGTTGCGAGGTCGGACACAGTCAAATCCTTGCTGCCAAATTCGGCTGGGTTGTCGCCGCCCGAAGGCCGTAACGTCAAGCAAAAAGCCGGTCATTTCGGGCTGAAGAACGGCTGGGTTGAACCTCACGCGGGGGCCCGGCACCAAGGGGGAAACGAGGAGACTTCCGCGATGCTTTCGAAATCCTGCCTTGAAGTTCTTCTTGCCGCTCTCGCCGTCGTTCTATCCGTCGCCGGGACGCCTGCGCGCGCCATGGTCTGCATGGACAAATCCATGACTCTGGACGAGGTCGCCGACGCCATCAGTGCCCAGAAGAGCTGCGAAAGCGCGATGAAGGTCTTCAAGGATTGCGAATTGACCGCGAGCGGCGACGTCGAACTCGGTGCCGCCGTCGAGAAGAAATGCGAGGCGGACTTCAAGCCCGGCCTCAACGCCGCGCAGGCACAGGCCTACCAACGCGAGATGCGCGTGTGCGACGGCAAGTACCGGAACAAGTCCGGCACCATGTATCTCTCGTTCACTGCATTCTGCCGGGCGGAGGTCGCCCAGCGTTACTCGCAACGCGCGCTGAAGGCTGCGGGCCAGAAGGCCCGCTAGCGCAAGCCTCAGGCGGCCAGCGCGGCCTTGGCCTTCTCGGCGATCGCCTGGAACGCCGCGGGCTCGCTGATCGCGAGATCCGATAGCACCTTGCGGTCCACGGTGATGCCGGACTTGGCCATGCCGTCGATAAATCGGCTGTAGGTCAGGCCGAACGGACGGACGGCGGCATTGATGCGCTGGATCCAGAGCGCGCGGAACGTCCGCTTCTTGCGCTTGCGATCGCGGAAGGCGTAAACCAGAGCCTTCTCGACCGCCGGCTTGGCGGTGCGGATGGTGTTCTTGCGGCGGCCGCGGAAACCCTTGGCGGCCTTGTAGACTTTCTTGTGCTTGGCGTGGGCGGTCACACCGCGTTTGACGCGAGACATGACAAATATCCTTCGAAAGATGACTTAGTTTTGGGATCGCCGCGAAAGCTGCGGCGCTGGCGGCAATGATCGTGGACGCGATCAGGCGTTCGGCAAGAAGTACTTCTTGACGTTGTCGCCGTCGGTCTTGAACAGCACGGCCGTGCCGCGCAGCTGACGGATCTGCTTCTTCGTCCGCTTGATCATGCCGTGACGCTTGCTGCGATGGGCGAACATCACTTTGCCGGTGGCAGTCACCTTGAAGCGCTTTTTTGCGCCCGATTTGGTCTTCAGCTTGGGCATTTGGCTCTCCTAATGGCCACAGAAATCCGCCCGCGAAGGCGGCTGGGCCGTCAAAATGCTCTATTAGAGCGTTGATTGTGCTCAGGTTTTTGCGAACTAGCGCAAAACCCGCACGGAACACCGCCACGGCAGCCCTTAATCAGCCGGGCGATGAAGGCTGGGCTTATGCCAGAGGACAGGCCGATTGGCAACGATGAACCGGCGCAACCTGCCCGGCGACTATCCGGAATCGCGACCTCATGTCCAAGCCTTGTCGCCCGGAGCAGGACCCAAATGGCCCCTTTTTCCCGAATGCTTTCGTCTTTGACCGATGTCGCTCGTCCGCGCCGCCTGGCGCTGTTGGCCGTGCTCGCCGTGGCTGCGTTTCCCTCGACCGCAGATGCCCGCCTCGGCGGATATGACGGCGTCTGGAACGTCACCTTCGCCACCACGCGCGGAAATTGCAGCTCCGGCTACAGCGTCCCCTTCACCGTCACCGGCAGCCGGGTCTCGTCCGCCGGCGGAGGCCGGGTCTCCGGCAAGGTCAATCGCGGCGGCGCCGTCGCGGTCCAGGTTTCCGTCGGGGCGTCCCACGCCACTGGCGGCGGCCGGCTCGCCGGCGTCGCCGGGACCGGCTCCTGGAACGGAATCATCTCCGGCGATCGCTGCAGCGGCACCTGGCAGGCGACGCGGAACTAGTGAGGAAAGCGACCGCCAAGATGGCGATCGGCAACCTCTCCCGCAGGCGGGAGAGGTTGCAGCGGCGCTTGCGGCTTGCACCTCGCCCAAAACAAAACGGCCCGCCGGAGATCCGGACGGGCCGTTGAATTCCTTGGCCTAAAGAGCCGGGGCCTCAAGAGCCGGTGTCAGCGCGGTGCCAGCACCATGACGACCTGACGGCCCTCGAACCGCGCGTCCTGCTCGACCTTGGCGAGCTCGGCGACGTCGGTCTTGATCTTGTCGAGCAGCTTGGTGCCGATCTCCTGGTGCGCCATTTCGCGGCCGCGATAACGCAGGGTGATCTTGACCTTGTCACCCTCTTCGAAGAACCGCTGCATCGCGCGCATCTTAACTTCGTAATCGTGGTCGTCGATCATCGGGCGGAGCTTGATCTCCTTGATCTCGACGATCTTCTGCCGCTTGCGGGCTTCGGCGGCTTTTTTCTGCGCGGAATATTTGTACTTCCCGTAGTCCATGATCTTGCAGACGGGAGGGCTGACATTCGGCGAGATCTCGACCAGATCCATGCCGGCTTCCTGGGCCATGCGGATAGCCGCGACGGTCTCGACCGTGCCTTTGTTGTCACCGGTCTGATCGATCAGCTGGATCTGCGCATTGCGAATATCGTCATTGATGCGCGGCCCGTCTTTGGCGGCAACGGGCGGGGCTTTATTGGGACGGCGAATGGGTGGTTCTCCAAAGTTGTGAAAGAGGCAGCTATCTTGCAGGAAGATACGTTTGCCGGCAAGCAATTCGCTCGTGCGAGGGGCGAAAAAGCCTCAAATGCGAGGCATTTTGGCCACGCCCGGGCACGCTGACCACATAGACACCTTGCTTCTGTTCCGCAAGCGTCCCAAAGGGCCAATGCCGGTGTCCAATGCGCCGCAAAGCAGATCCGAGCAGCTCAAACCGCACAGCCAGAGTAAACGTTCCATGACCAACGCAATTCCCGATGCCGTGCTCGACTTCATCGATGTGGGCGAGGGCCAGTCTGCGCGCAGGATCGCGGTGCGCCGCCGCGCGGGCCAACAATCTGGCCAAGGACCCGGGCTGGTCTGGCTCGGCGGGTTCAAATCGGACATGCAGGGCAGCAAGGCCGTTGCGCTGGACGACTGGGCCCGGGCGCAGGGCCGCGCTGTGGTCCGGTTCGACTATTCCGGCCACGGCGAATCCGGCGGCGATTTCGCCGACGGCACCATCGGGCGCTGGCTTGAGGAAAGCGTCGCGGTGGTCGAACGCTTCTGCGACGGCCCGCAGGTTCTGATCGGCTCCTCCATGGGCGGCTGGATGGCGCTGCTGCTCGCGCGTGAGATCGGGAAGCGGCAAGAGAAACCGCAAGCCAAGGCGTCGCTCGCAGGCCTGGTGCTGATCGCCCCGGCACCCGACTTCACCGAGGAGCTGATGTGGAAGAATTTTTCGCCCGCGGTAAAGCAGGAGATCGAGACCAAGGGCGTCTGGATGCGGCCGTCGGATTATGGCGACGGCTCGCCCTATCCGATCACGCGGAAACTGATCGAGGAAGGGCGGAATCATCTGCTGCTCGGCAGCGCGATCGATCTCGGCTGCCCGGTCCGCATCCTGCAAGGCGCACAGGATCCGGACGTGCCCTGGCAGCACGCCTTCGCGCTGACCCATCGCCTGCCGGCCGACGATGTCGTACTGACGATGATCCAGGACGGCGACCATCGGCTGTCGCGCCCGCAGGACATCGCGCGCATTCTTGCAGCGGTCGCCGAGATCGGGTGAAGTGTCTCCAAACGCGAAGCCGGGAGAAACGCCGATGACCAGCGCCGAAATGCTGCGCGCCTTCTGCGATGCCGTCGAGCAGCGCAACGGCCGTGCCTTTGCCGATCTCTTCACCGAGGACGGCGTCTATCACGACGTGTTCTACGGCGCCTTCGAAGGCCGCGAGAAGATCGCCGCGCTGATTGACGACTGGTTCTATCGCACGGCGACCGATTTCCGCTGGGACATGCACGATCCCGTCACCGACGGCACCACGCTCTATGCGCGCTACACCTTCAGCTACAGAACAACCTTGCCGGAAGCGAACGGCGCGCGGGCGATGTTCGAGGGTGTCGCGATCATGACGCTGCGTGACGGCAGGATCGCTTTCTATCACGAGGTCGCCAACACCGCGCCGGCGTTCGTCGATTTGAAGTTCGCGCCTGAAAGAATCGCGAAGATCGTCGCCAGGCAGGGTGCGGAACTGAAGGCGCGGCCGGAGATGAAGCGGCATCTGCTTTAGCTGCACTACCGCTTCGACGGATTCGCCATCGGCTTGCGCTGCGCCAGGGCTGCGACCGTGGCGGTGCCGATCGGGCCCTGTTCGTCGTAGAGCCAGCATTCGCCGATCGCCACGCCATCGGTGGCCTGGTGGTTCACCACGTCGAAGCCGATCCAGTTCGTCACCGGCAGGCGGTGCAGATAGATCGTGACGTCGCTGTTGATGTAGCCGAGCCCCTTGTCGCCGGCGTTTGCAAACGGGCTGGCGAAATCGGCTCCAACAGCGACATGGACGAAGGGCGTCATCGGCACGCCCGCGACCAGCTCGCGCACCTCGCTCATCCAGAGCCGGCGCGGACCCAGCGAGCCCATATGGCCGACGATCGGCCGTGTCGCCCATTTGCCGTTCATGCCGAGCCGCGGATCGGTCGGCTTGGGGATGTCGGCCGGTTTCGGCACGTCCCAGTTCGGCGGCGACCAGACGTTGCCGTCCGGATTCTGCGTCCGCCGCAACAGCTGGCACGAGGCGCGTGCCATGCTGACGCCGCCGGACAGGAACTCCGCTTCCACCACGCGGATGCGCAAGCCGTCGCGCACCAGCCGCGTCGTCACCTCGATCGGCTTGTCGATGGTGGGAAGCCGAAACATGTCGACGGTCAGCCGCGCCGGCACCAATTCCGGGCCCGAATGGCGCTCCTCGATGGCGAAGCCGAGCAGGCCGACGATGACGCGTCCGTGCAGCGATTTCGGATCCCAGGGACCGTTGGCGACTTCCGTCGGATGGAATGTATCGCCGTCGCGGGTGAAGAAAGGCATGTTTGTCATGGCCCGCGAGCTTGAAGGAAGCGGCGGGGAAATCAAGATGCTCAACCCTCATGGTGAGGCGCGCGGCACGCGCGTCGCGAACCATGAGAGCCCCGCTGCTGCAGCTTGGCCCGCATCCTTCGAGACCCGCGCGAAGACGCACGCTTCTCAGGATGAGGGTCGGGAAGCTGCCCGCCACTCCTCATGCACGCCGTCGTCGCGCTCGCTGTTCATCGCGGCAGACTTGATCGCCTCGAACTCATCGCGCGACAGCAGCTGCGCCAGCGCCCACACCGCCGCGCAGCGCACCAGCGGACTCGCGTCGTCGAGCAATCGCCGCGCCTCCTCAGCCAGCGCCGCATCGCCGGAATTGCCGATCGCGATCAGCACATTGCGCAGAAAGCGGTCGCGGCCGATGCGCTTGACCGGCGACTTCGTGAACAGCGCACGAAACGAAGCGTCGTCGAGCCGTGCGAGCTCGGCAAGACCCGGCGCGCGCAATGCCTCGCGCGCGGCGAGCTTTGCCTCGCGGCCTTCCTGCGCGAACTTGTTCCAGGGACACGCGGCGAGGCAATCGTCGCAGCCATAGATGCGGTTGCCGATGGCCTTGCGGAATTCGCGCGGGATAGGTCCCTTGTTCTCGATGGTGAGATACGAGATGCAGCGCCGCGCATCGAGCTTGTAGGGCGCGGGAAATGCCGCGGTCGGGCAGATGTCGAGACAGGCCCGGCACGAGCCGCAATGATCGATCTCGGCCGGGTCGCGCGGCAGCTCCAGCGTGGTGTAGATCGCGCCGAGAAACAGCCAGGAGCCGAACTCGCGCGAGACCAGATTGGTGTGCTTGCCTTGCCAGCCGAGACCCGCGGTCTGCGCCAGCGGCTTCTCCATCACCGCCGCGGTGTCGACGAACACCTTCACCTCGGACGGTGCGGCCGCGACCAGCCAGCGCGCCAGCGCCTTCAGGCGCTTCTTGATGAGGTCGTGATAGTCGTCGCCCTGCGCATAGACCGAGATCGCCGCGCGCGTTCGCTGCTTCAGGATCGCGAGCGGATCCTGGTCGGGGCCGTAATTGACGCCGAGCATGATGACGCTGCGCACGTCCTGCCACAGCCCGCGCGGATCGACGCGGCGCTCCGGCTGCGCGGCGAGCCAGTCCATGTCGCCATGGCCGCCCGATGCGATGAATTCGAGGAAATGCTGTCCGGCGCTTTCGATCGTGCCTGGTACCGTTACGCCGATGCAGTCGAAACCGAGCGCGCGTGCCTCGTTGGCCAGCGCTGCCTTCAGTTCAGTCGGGTCGGAGTTCAGAAGTCGAGGTCCACGTAGGTCCGCGATGCCGGCACGCCCGCCAGCCATTCGCTCAGCAGCGGACGGAACGACGGGCGGGATTTCACCCGCGCGTACCACGCCTTTGCTGCGTCGTCCTCGCTCCATGGCACGTCGCCCAGATAGTCGATCGCCGAGAGATGCGCCGCGGCGGCGAGATCCGCGTAGGTGAGCCGGTCGCCGGCGAGGAAGTTACGCGTCTGCGCCAGCCAGCCGATATAGGCCAGATGATAGCGCACGTTTGCCTTCGCTGCGCGCATCACGTCGGCCGAGGGCGCGCCGCCGCCATTGTCCTCGCTCATGAAGCGCTTGTAGATGCGCTCGGTGACGAGCGGGTGTGAGACTTCCTCGAAGAACTTCTCGTTGAACCAGGCCATCAGCCGGCGCACCTCGACGCGCTCGCCGATCGTTTCCGGCATCAGCCGCTTGGGGCCCATGTCGTGCCCATAGGACTCGTCGACATATTCGGCGATGATCGCCGCGCCCGGGATAGGCGGCTGCTCGTCGTCCACCAGCACGGGCGTCGCGCCCGCCGCATTGAGCAGCAGAAAGGCTTCGCGCCGCTCCCAACTGCGCTCTTCAACCAGCTTCAGGTCGAGCCCGTATTCTCCCGCGATCAGGCGGATGAACCGCGAATGCGGACAGAACGGATGATGAAACAGCGTAAACATGAAGCCTTTGACTATTTGATGGTGCTTAAGAATCCATCAATGTTTGTGCGGCGCCACACTAGTCCTTCAAAACCGCGAAGCAAGGGTGCGATGCCGAATTTTGCGATTGCGGGAAAGAGGCGGATGGGCGAGAAGAGCCCCGTTTTTCCAGCGGAAATGGACCGTAAATATGTCAGATGCAATACGGGCAGTGATCCTCGGCATCATCGAGGGTGTGACCGAGTTCCTTCCCGTGTCCTCGACCGGTCACCTGCTGCTTGCGGAGCGCTTCTTCCATCTCGGCGAGGGCGCGTTCTGGGATTCGTTTACGGTTCTGATCCAGCTCGGCGCGATCCTCGCGATCGTCGTGTTGTACTTCAAGAAATTGTGGGACGTCGCGATCGGCATGTTCACGGGCGACGCCGATGCGCGCCGCTTCGTGATCGGCGTGCTGGTGGCGTTCCTGCCCGCTGTCATCGTCGGTCTCGTCGCCGGCAAATACATCAAGAGCATGCTGTTCAATCCATGGGTGGTCTGCTTCTCGCTGATCGTCGGCGGCGCCATCCTGCTCTGGGTCGATCGGCTCGATTTCAAGGCGCGTGAGCACGACGCCACCCGGTTTCCGCTGCTGATGTATCTCTATATCGGCATCGCGCAGTGCGTGGCGATGATCCCGGGCGTGTCGCGCTCCGGCGCCAGCATCGTGGCGGCGATGTTCCTGGGTGCCGACAAGCGCGCGGCGGCGGAGTTCTCGTTCTTCCTCGCCATCCCCACCATGATCGGCGCGTTCGCCTACGATTTCTACAAGAACCGCTCCGAAATGACGATGGACCACATCGGCGTCGTCGCGATCGGCTTCGTGGTGTCGTTCATTACCGCGATCATCGTGGTGAAGACGTTTTTGTCCTACGTCACCCGCCACGGCTTCGTGGTGTTCGCCTGGTGGCGCGTCATCGTCGGCACGCTCGGCCTGATCGCGCTGGCGCTCGGCCGCTAGAGGTCGAACGGGCCGCCGCGCCCGCGAACGGCGAGGCGAAGAGACCCTACGCGCTCTTGCGCTGGAATTGCCCGGCGGCGCGGAAGCGCCAGAGATATTGCGGGGCGATGGCTTCCATCGAATCGGCGGTGATGCCGAGACCTTCCAGCGTCAGGCCGGCGGCCTTGGCCGCATCCGACACGACATTGTCGCGCTCGAGCAGCGTGACCTGGTCAGGCGTCAGCTTGAACGCGCCCGGCGCGAATTGCAGGAAGTTGGCCTTGAAGCGGGCGAGCCCGAACGGCAGCGGCACCAGCATCCGCTCGCGGTCGGTGATCTCCAGGATGGCTTCGATGATCTCGCGCATGGTCAGGACTTCCGGCCCGCCGAGCTCGTAGGTCGCGCCCGGCCTGGCCTTGCCGTCGACGGCATCGGCGATCGCGGTGGCGACGTCGCCGACATAGACCGGCTGCATCCGGGTCGTCCCGCCGATCAGCGGCAGCACCGGCGACATCCGCGCCAGCGCCGCGAAGCGGTTGGTGAACTGGTCCTCGGGGCCGAACACCACGGAGGGACGGAAGATCGTCGCCGACGGCACCGCGGCCAGCACCGCGGCCTCGCCGGCCGCCTTGGCCCTGGCGTAGTGCGAGGGCGATTCCGCGTCGGCGCCGATCGCCGAGACGTGCACCAGGCGCGCACCTGCCGCAGCGGTGGCCTTGGCCACGGCCTCGGCGCCCTTGGCCTGCACCGCGTCAAACGTCTGCGCGCCGCCCTCGGCGAGGATGCCGACCAGGTTGATCACGACATGCGAATCACGCAGCGCCGCCTCGACCGAGGCCGGATAGCGCAGGTTGGCCTGGACGGTGTGGACCTGCCCGACCTTGCCGGAGGGCTGGAGGTATCCGGCTAGTTCCGGCCGCCGCACCGCGACCCGGACCCGATAGTCGCGCCGGCACAGCGCGCGGACGACATTCCGGCCCAAAAACCCCGATCCGCCGAAAACCGTGACGAGAGTTTCCAGATTCGATGCCATGGGATCCATTCCTGCGGGAAGACTGCGTGTTATCAGGCTTGTATCGGGCCGGTTTGCGATGCGCAATCCGCATCCCCAGCCCGGGGCACGCATGAATTGACAACGGCGTCACTGAACCGTAGTAACCGCCTCCGTGCCCAACCGGCATGCCCAGGTGGTGGAATTGGTAGACGCGCTGGCTTCAGGTGCCAGTGGCTTAACGGCCGTGAAGGTTCGAGTCCTTTCCTGGGCACCATCTTTGGCACTGTTTCCCGTTCGATTCTCCCCTTGGGGGATGCTCCGCACGGTGTGCCGCAGTGTCGCGACGTCTTGTCGTAAGGTCTTGGTCGCAACGTCTTGATCGTAAGGTCTTGATCGTAAGGTCTTGATCGTAAGGTCTTGATCGTAAGGTCTTGATCGCACCGCGACATGCGCGATGCGATCGACGTCGTCGCTTTTTTCACCCGTTTGATCTGGTCGCTCCGTCGCGGACGCCCGTGCTTGCGCGGCCGGGCTGCAATGGGTACATCGCGGCCAATCCGAATTAGCCTATTGTGCCGACGCAACCGATTCGCCCGAGGTTTTGAAACGCCATGACCGTACGCCTGCATCGCGGCGACCTGCCGGACCTCTCCCGCTACACCGGAGCGGTGGCGATCGACACCGAGACCATGGGCCTGAACCCGCACCGCGACCGGCTCTGCGTGGTGCAGCTCTCGCCCGGCGACGGCAGCGCCGACGTGGTGCAGATCCCCAAGGGCCACACCGATGCGCCGAACTTGAAGGCCCTGCTGGCCAATCCCGCCAACACGAAAATCTTCCACTTCGCGCGGTTCGACGTCGCAGTGCTGTACCAGACCTTCGGCGTCATGACCGGGCCGATCTACTGCACCAAGATCGCCTCCCGCCTGACCCGCACCTATACCGACCGCCACGGCCTCAAGGACCTCGTGCGCGAGGTGCTCAATGTCGACCTCTCCAAGCAGCAGCAATCCAGCGACTGGGGCGCCGACAGCCTGACCGAGCCGCAGCTCGCCTACGCCGCCTCCGACGTGCTGCATCTGCACGGCTTGCGCGAGCGGCTCGATGCCATGCTGGTGCGCGAGGGCCGCGCCGCGCTGGCAAAGGCCTGTTTCGACTTCCTGCCGACCCGCGCCTTGCTCGATCTCCAGGGCTGGGCCGAAGAGGACATTTTTGCGCATTCCTGAGCGGTTCGGCCGGCTGCTGAGGCGAGTTGCCGCCCCGTTTCGGACACTTTCGTAACGGCCTGTCGCTGGCTGCATGTTTGGGCGTTGCCAGCTACAATGGGGCGACCTTCAACCGGACACGGCGAGCGACACCTCAGGAGCCCAGGTGAATTCGGCCCATAATCCCACCTACGACGCCGCGCTTGCGGCGAAGTTTGCCAGCGCGGCGCGCCACAGCCGCCTGGTGCGGATTCTGCGCATTGCCGTGCCGGGCGCGGTGCTGTTGTCCCTGGCCGCCATTCTCGGCGTCTCGATCTTCAATCCGTTCCGCATGCTGATGCCGAAACTGCCGCTCGATTCCGGAAACATGGTGGTGTCAGGCACCAAGATCACGATGGAATCGCCGCACATGGCCGGCTTCACCCCGGACCAGCGGCCCTACGAGCTCTGGGCCAAGACGGCAACGCAGGACATCACCGATCCCGATCACGTCGATCTTCACGACCTGCGCGCCAAGGTGCTGATGGAAGATCAATCCACCCTGTTCCTGGACGCCCGTACCGGCCGCTTCGACAACAAGCAGCAGCAGCTCGACCTGCACAAGGACATCTTCCTGCGCACCTCGACCGGCTACGAGGCGCGGCTGAACTCCGCCTTCGTCGACATGGGCAAGGGCACGGTCTCCTCGGACGAGCATGTCGACGTCAAGCTGACCAACGGCACGCTGACCGCCGATCGGCTGCGGATCACGGAAGGCGGCGACGTCATTCGCTTCGAGGGCAACGTCGTGATGCACCTGGACAAGCTGGACGACCCCGCCGTTCAGCCTGCACCGCCCGAGCCCGCGCCGCCGGTGAAGACGCGTACGCCCCAGAACAAGTCTGCCAATTCAAAGTGATTTTCATGGCTCCTTTTTTCTCGCGCAACGATAACAAGCGGCGCGCCATCGGCAGCGTCGCCGCGCTCGCCGTCGGCGTCGTGCTGGCCGGTGCGGCAACCGCGCAGAGCACGATGCAAGGCGTGCCGAACGCGATGCAGGGTTTTTCGCAGAACCGCGACCAGCCGATCCAGATCGAAGCCGCCTCGCTCGAGATGCGCGACAAGAAGAAGGAAGCGACCTTCTCCGGCAATGTGAAGGTGATCCAGGGCGATACCACCATGACCTCGAAGACGCTGGTGGTGTTTTACGAGTCCGGCGGCGACAAGCCCGCCACGCCGCAGCCTGCGTCTGCCAAGGGTGCGAAGTCCGCGCCGATTCAGTCGGCGACGCCGGGTCCGGGCGGCAGTTCCTCGATCAAGCGGCTGGAAGCGCGCGGCAATGTCGTCGTCACCCAGAAGGACCAGGTGGTGACGGGCGAGACCGCCGTGTTCGACACCAAGACCAACCTCATCACCATGCTCGGCGGCGTGGTGCTGACGCAGTGCAAGAACGTGCTGCGCGGCGACCGGCTGGCGGTCGACATGACCACGGGCGTGTCGCGTGTGGAATCCGACACCGGCCGGGTGCAGGCACTGCTGCCGCAGGGCGCCGGCAGCGAGTGCGGATCCGGCAGCCCGGCCAAGCCCGGCCCGGGCGCGCCTCTGCAATTGCCCGGCGCAAGTAAACCAAAGTAACTTCAATAAGTTGGGCTGACGCCTCCCGATCCGAGGTTGAAGCTTGGCCGGCGAGACTGTATTTACCGCGAAGGGCTTTCGAAGCGGGGTCCGCCGCTTTTCGGGCGTGTTTCACTGGGCATGAGACATTCCTCAACTCATGCTGCGTCGGCAAAACGAAAGGCCGGCGCGGCAGATCGCGCGAATGTCGTTCAGGATCGTCGTGGAAGG
The DNA here is from genome assembly GCF_024519855.1 of Bradyrhizobium sp. Bra78. Classification (NCBI taxonomy): domain Bacteria; kingdom Pseudomonadati; phylum Pseudomonadota; class Alphaproteobacteria; order Hyphomicrobiales; family Nitrobacteraceae; genus Bradyrhizobium; species Bradyrhizobium sp. Bra78. The sequence goes on from NZ_JALJRE010000009.1 coordinate 194,790, forward strand.
CTAGAAGGCGGGGATGGTCGATCTCTTCAGCATGTTCCGTCGGCGCCCCGCCAAGCGCGGCCGGCCAGGATTTGCGCGTCAGGATATCACCGCGCTCGGTGACGGCGTCGGGGGGCTCGTGCCCAGCCCTGTCAGGGACACACCGCCGATTGCCCGCGACCAGCCGATGCGTGCGCCGGATCAGTTCCAGACCGATTATCAGGCCGAGCCGCAGCGTGCGCAGGCGGCTCACCCCGCCAGGTCGGCCACCAGGCCCAATGGCGCCGGCGGGCCCCAGCTCCTGAAGCGGCCGGGCTACCTCGCTGTGCATAGCGTGGAAAAGAGCTTCGGTAGCCGCAAGGTGGTGCGCGGTGTCAGCATCTACGTGCGCCGCGGTGAAGCGGTCGGCCTGCTCGGTCCGAACGGCGCCGGCAAGACCACCGTGTTCTACATGATCACCGGCCTGATCAAGCCCGATCGCGGCGCGATCGAGCTCGACGGCCACGACGTCACCAAGCTGCCGATGTATCAGCGCGCGCGGCTCGGCATCGGCTATCTGCCGCAGGAAGCCTCGATCTTCCGCGGCCTCACCGTCGAGCAGAACATCCGCGCCGTGCTCGAAGTGGTCGAGCCGTCGCGCAAGAAGCGCGAGCAGCAGCTCGACTCGCTGCTCGACGAATTCAACATCACGCGGCTGCGCAAATCGCCTTCGATCGCGCTGTCCGGCGGTGAGCGGCGCCGCGTCGAGATCGCGCGCGCGCTGGCGACGCGTCCGAACTACATGCTGCTCGACGAGCCTTTCGCGGGCATCGATCCGATCGCGGTCGGCGACATCCAGGATCTGGTCCGCCATCTCACCAATCGCGGCATCGGCGTGCTGATCACCGACCACAATGTGCGCGAGACGCTGGGCCTCACCGATCGCGCCTATATCGTCTATGCCGGTGAAATCTTGACCGAGGGCAGCCCGGATGAGATCGTCGCTGATCCGGATGTGCGCCGCCTTTACCTTGGCGAGGAATTCCGCCTCTAGCCCATTTTTCCAATTCGTCAAGCCGTGTACATCGGGCGCGGACTAGGATAAGCAAAAATCGGACCAACTTTTCGGGATCGGTTCTTGCTTCATGGCGCTTTCGCAGAGATTAGAGTTCCGGCAATCGCAGTCGCTGGTCATGACGCCGCAGTTGATGCAGGCGATCAAGCTGCTGCAATTGTCCAATCTCGATCTCACGACCTTCGTGGAAGAGGAACTCGAGCGTAATCCGCTCCTGGAACGGGCCAACGACGAGCCCCCCGCGGGCGAGGCTCCCGCCGAGGCCCGCCAGTTCAGCGATGGCGAGGAGTCCGGCGGCCAAGGCGACGGACAGGGCGACGGACAGGGCGATGACGGCTTTGGCGGCAGCGGCGAGGCCTTCGAGCCGGGCCAGGAAGACTGGATGAACAAGGATCTCGGCACCCGCGCCGAGATCGAGCAGACCCTGGACACTGGCCTCGACAACGTCTTCTCCGAGGAGCCGGCCGAGGCTGCCGCCCGCAACGCCCAGGACGTGGCGCCGACCACCTATACGGAATGGGGCGGCGGCGCCTCCGGCGACGAGGACTACAATCTCGAAGCCTTCGTCGCCGCGGAAACCACGCTCCGCGACCATCTGGCCGAGCAGCTTTCGGTCGCCTTCGCCGGCCCTGCCCAGCGCATGATCGGCCAGTACCTGATCGACCTCGTCGACGAGGCCGGCTATTTGCCGCCCGATCTCGGCCAGGCCGCCCAGCGCCTTGGCGCCCCGCAGCAGGACATCGAGGCCGTTCTTGCCGTGCTGCAAAAATTCGATCCGCCCGGCGTTTGCGCGCGCAATTTGAGCGAATGCCTGGCGATCCAGCTCCGCGAGCTCGATCGCTACGACCCGGCGATGCAGGCGCTGGTCGAGCATCTCGATCTGCTCGCCAAGCGCGACGTCGCCTCGTTGCGCAAGCTGTGCGGTGTCGACGACGAGGACATCGCCGACATGATCGGCGAGATCCGCCGGCTCAATCCCAAGCCCGGCATGAAGTTCGGCTCGGCCCGTTTGCAGACCATGGTGCCTGACGTCTATGTCCGCCCGGGTCCGGACGGCGGCTGGCATGTCGAGCTCAACAGCGACACCTTGCCGCGCGTGCTGGTCAACCAGACCTATTATTCCGAGCTGTCGAAGAAGATCGGCAAGGACGGCGACAAGTCCTATTTCACCGACGCGCTCCAGAACGCGACCTGGCTGGTGCGAGCGCTCGACCAACGCGCCCGCACCATCCTGAAAGTCGCAACCGAGATCGTGCGCCAGCAGGACGGCTTCTTCACCCACGGCGTGGCGCATCTGCGGCCGCTTAACCTGAAGGCCGTCGCCGACGCCATCCAGATGCATGAATCCACGGTGTCGCGCGTCACCGCCAACAAATACATGGCGACCAATCGCGGCACGTTCGAGCTGAAATATTTCTTCACGGCCTCGATCGCGTCGGCCGACGGCGGCGAGGCGCATTCGGCCGAAGCCGTGCGCCACCACATCAAGCAGCTGATCGATTCGGAAGCACCTGCCGCGATCCTGTCGGACGACACCATCGTGGAACGCTTGCGCGCCTCGGGCATTGATATTGCCCGCCGCACGGTCGCGAAGTACCGCGAAGCCATGCGCATTCCATCCTCGGTGCAACGCCGTCGCGACAAGCAGAGCGCTCTTGGTAACGTCCTCTCCAACGCAATGCCCGATCGCTCCCGCAACCCCGAGCCGGCCTGATTGCGCTGGCGCGAAATCGCGCTACTCTGGCTCCCCCGTTCGCGGCCGATCCAAGCACGCGCATGATCCGGAAAAGTGTGAAGTGGTTTTGCAAAACGGATCACGCGCAGGGAACAACCCCGGCTGCGATGACGCGTCATCGCAGCGGGCGCAAACCAAGCGAGGCATCACATGACTCTTCGGATTTCGGGCAAGAGCGTCAGCGTCGGCGAGGCCCTGCGCGGCCGCGTGACCGACCGGACCGAAGAGGTCCTGCGTAAATATTTCGACGGCAATTATTCCGGCCACATCACGCTCAGCAAGGACGGTTTCGGCTTCCGGACCGACTGTGCGCTGCACCTCGATTCCGGAATTACGCTGGAAGCCGATTCGAACGCGCCGGACGCCTATGCCAGCGCCGACCAGGCGCTGCTGATGATCGAGAAGCGGCTCAAGCGCTACAAGAGCCGGCTCAAGGACCGCTCCGCCCGCAAGGCCCACGTCGCGTCCGCCGCGCTCGCGGCCATGGATGCCACGAGCTACGTGCTGGAAGCGCCGGGCGAGGGTGAGGACGAGGAAGAGGTCACCGGCTACAGCCCCGTCATCATTGCCGAGGCCACCACCGCCCTGAAACCGCTGTCGGTGAGCGAGGCCGTCATGGAGCTCGACCTCAGCGGAGCGCCCTGCCTGGTATTCCAGCATGGTTCCAGCGGCCGGGTGAACATCATTTACCGCCGCGCCGACGGCAATGTGGGCTGGATCGACCCGCCGGGGGCCAAACCGGACGGCTAGGGCCGGAACCGGGCCCCGTAGCATCCGCAGGCCTTAACAATGACCGGGGCAAAGCCGCACGCAGCAGTTGGCACCGGGATTGCGTTGGAGTAGAAGCGCCCCACATCAGGATCGGGGCTAAGTCCTCTTCCTGCTTCACCTTCTTGACGCCGGCCCGGCATGGTTTCTCTCCAAGCTGGCCAATTCGGAACCTGACGGTTTAATTCACCTCGGAAAATTTCCATGCCGATTACCGATCTGGTCGCACCCGAGGCGATTCTCCCGGCATTGAAGGTCAACAGCAAGAAACAGGCGCTCCAGGAGCTCGCGGCGAAGGCCGCCGAGCTGACCGGGCAGAACGAGCGCTCCGTGTTCGAGGTGCTGCTGCAGCGTGAGAAGCTCGGCACCACCGCGGTCGGCTACGGCGTCGCCATTCCGCACGGCAAACTGCCCAAGCTGGAAAAGATCTTCGGCCTGTTCGCGCGGCTCGATCGCCCGATCGATTTCGAGGCGATGGACGGCCAGCCGGTCGATCTCGTCTTCCTGCTGCTCGCCCCCGAAGGCGCCGGCGCCGATCATCTCAAGGCGCTCGCCCGCATCGCCCGTCTCCTCCGCGACCAGGACATCGCCAAGAAGCTCCGCGCCTCGCGCGATGCCCAGGCGATCTATTCGGTGCTCGCCCTGCCGCCGGCGACCGCGGCGTAATTTCTCACTGACTGCGAGAGTGCGAGTGTTTCATCTCGCTCTCGTACCCTGGACGCGAGAGTTGAGCGCGCCGTAGCCTCACACTCCGTCATTGCCGACGCGAAGACATCATTGCGCAAATGAAAACGGGCACGCCTTCGTCTGAAGACGTGCCCGCTTGAAACTCTATTCGTGCGACGCGCGCGTGCTCAGTGCACGCTCACCGCTTGCAGCTCGTTGCTCCAGGCGTTGGCGACCGCGGCTTCGCGGCTGTCGGTCAGCATGATCGGGGTGCCGTCGGCGGCGTGGAGCGCGAAGAGCTTGAGGCCCGGCGCGATTTTCGGCGCCTCGGGAAACAGGCCCGGAACGTCTTCGGAGCGGATCTGCTTCACATAGGCGATGTGGCCTTCGCCGAGGGTTGCCAGCGTCTCCGCAGAGACGTTCTTGGCTTCGTATTCGAACGCAACGTGACCTTCACTCATGGTCTCGACTCCTTCACAGAAACTAAGCGGTCGAGTCCGCTACTCGTTCCATTATTCGTGCTCATTGATAGCGATTGTCTTAACGATCCTCTCCGGTTCCGGCCGGGCCAGATCGATCGACAACAACCCGTTCTTCAGATCCGCACCCAGCACCAGCATCCCCTCCGCCAGCACGAAGGTGCGCTGGAAGTGGCGCGCGGCGATGCCGCGATGGATGTATTGCCGGGTCTTGTCGTCCTGCTGCCGCCCGCGGATCACGAGCTGGTTTTCCTCAATGCTTACATCGAGTTGGTCGCGGGTGAATCCGGCGACCGCCAGCGTGATGCGCAGCCGCTCGGGCTGGCCGTCGGACCGGTCGCACCGCTCGATATTGTAGGGCGGGTAACCGTCGGCGCCTTTGACGACGCGGTCGAGCACGCGCTCGATCTCGTCGAAGCCCAGAAGGAACGGACTGGAAAGCGTTGGAACACGAGACATAGTTTACAAAGTCCTCTCGAAGCGACTTTGGCATTTCAGGGCCCTGAAACGGCACCCCTTGGTCAGCAATATGGTCATATCCCCATGTCGGTTCAAGGACGTAGCCGGGGCTGTGGATGGACCGTCCCGGCCATCCTCGACCTTCATCGCCGCCCTCTGACGTGGATGCCCGGGACAAGCCGGGCACGACGAATCTGCGGGCGATTTATCCCAATGAAAACAACCCCCCGGCTACTGTGCATGGGGTTGTTTTCGCCGTTTTGGTCGCGGACCTGCGAAACCGGTCAGGCCTCGATCCGCGTCCGTCCGTCGTCGCTGAACAGATGCAGCTTTTGGCGCACCGCTGCGACGCGGATTTTCTGGCCGATCGGCGGCGCCTCGGAGCCGGGAATGCGGACGATGACCTCGCCGGGCGGCAGCTCGCCCGGATTGGCTGCGATGCGCTGCTCGTCCTGCGCCCGCGTGCCGTAGACGAAGGTTTCGGCGCCGACACGCTCGATCGCCTCGACAGTCAACGCAAGCGCGACGCCGCCGGCGGGCGTCTGGTCGGTGATGACGAAATCCTCGGGACGGATGCCGAGGATGCCGGCGTCGGCGCTGCCGAGCTGCGATTTGATTTCGTCGGCGCGCGTCGACATCAGATTCATCGGCGGCGCCCCGATGAAGGAGGCGACGAAGGTCGTGGCCGGCTTCTCGTAGATCGCCAGGGGATTGCCGACCTGCTCGACCTTGCCGCCATTCATCACCACCAGAATGTCGGCGAGCGTCATCGCCTCGAGCTGGTCGTGGGTGACGTAGATCGACGTCGTGTTGAGCCGGCGCTGCAATTTGCGGATCTCGACGCGCATCGCGATGCGCAGTTTCGCGTCGAGGTTCGACAGCGGCTCGTCGAACAGGAACACCTTAGGCTGGCGCACAATGGCGCGGCCCATCGCGACGCGCTGACGCTGGCCGCCGGACAATTGTCCGGGCTTGCGATCGAGCATGGTGCCGAGCTCGAGAATGCGCGCGGCTTCCTGCACTCGCGTCTCGATCTCGGGCTTCGGCATGCCGCGATTGCGCAGGCCGTAGGCCATGTTGTTGTAGACGCTCATATGCGGATAGAGCGCGTAGTTCTGGAACACCATCGCGATGTCGCGGTCCGCCGGCTCGACCTGGTTGACGACGCGTCCGCCGATGTCGATCTCGCCCGAGCTGATGGTCTCGAGCCCCGCAACCATCCGGAGCAGCGTTGACTTGCCGCAGCCCGATGGACCGACCAGCACGCAGAACTGCCCGTCGGCGACATCGACGTCGACGCCTTTGATCGCCTCGAAACCGTTGGGATAGGCCTTGCGGACGTTGCGCAGGGTAACATTGGCCATAGGCCTACTTCTCCGTTTCGATCAGGCCCTTCACGAACAGGCGCTGCAAAAGCACGACGATCGCCACTGGCGGCAGCATCGCGAGCACCGCGGTCGCCATCGCGACCGACCATTCCGTGAGTGCGTCCTTCACATCGATGATCTTCTTGATGCCGATCACGATGGTCTGCATGTCGTCGCGCGTGGTGATCAGGAGCGGCCAGAGATACTGGTTCCAGCCGTAGATGAAGAGGATGACGAACAGCGCGGCGATGTTGGTCACCGAGAGCGGCAGCAGCGTATCGAAGAAGAAGCGGATCGGGCCGGCGCCATCCATCTTCGAGGCCTCGACCAGCTCCTTCGGGATGGTCATGAAGAACTGCCGGAACAGCAGCGTCGCCGTCGCGGACGCGATCAATGGCAGGATCAGGCCGGAATAGGAATCCAGCATGTGCAGGTCGGACGTGATCTTGTAGGTCGGGAAGATGCGCACCTCGACCGGCAGCATCAGCGTGACGAAGATGGTCCAGAACGTCGCCATGCGGAACGGGAAGTTGAAGAACACGATGGCGTAGGCCGAGAGGATGGAGATCGCGATTTTTCCGACCGCGATCCCCACCGCCATGATGAAGCTCGCCATCAGCATGCTGCCGACCGGCTCGCGCGTGGTCCTGCCGGCACCGGAGACGATGGTGTTCCAATAGGTCTCGAGCGCGTGGCTGCCGGGATAGAGCGGCATCTGGCCGTTGGCGATGACGGTGTTGTCGTGGGTGGACGCGATGATCGCGAGATAGACCGGGAAGGCGACCACGGCCACGCCGGCCAGCAGCACCAGGTGAGGCAACAGATTTCCAAATCGGCGATGCTCTACCATGGCTCAGTAATGCACTTTCTTTTCGACGTAGCGGAACTGGATCGCGGTGAGCCCGATGACGATGATCATGAGGATCACCGATTGCGCCGCCGAGCCGCCGAGATCGGAGCCGGCCTTGCCGTCGAGAAACACCTTGTAGACCAGCGTCGACGTGGATCCGTTCGGGCCGCCTTCGGTTGCGGTGTCGATGATGCCGAGCGTGTTGAAGAAGGCATAGGTGATGTTGACGACGATCAGGAAGAACGTCGTCGGCGACAGCAGCGGGAAGACGATGGTCCAGAACCGCCGCGCGGGCCTCGCCCCGTCGATCGCGGCCGCCTCGATCACGCTCTTCGGGATCGACTGCAGGCCGGCGAGGAAGAACAGGAAATTGTAGCTGATCTGGTTCCAGACCGCGACGATGACGATCAGGATCATCGCATGGTTGCCGTTGAGCACAGGATTCCAGTCGATGCCGTTGCGCTGGAGCGCGCGCGCGATCATGCCGAGCCCCGGCTGGAACATGAAGATGAACAGCACGCTCGCCACGGCAGGGGCGACGGCATAGGGGATGATCAGGAAGGTGCGATAGATCTGCACGCCCGCGATGTTGCGGTTCGCCATGACGGCGAGCAGGAGTCCGATGGCGAGCGAGAAGAACACCACGAGCAGCGAGAAGAAGAAGGTGGTGCCGATCGCGTGATAATATTCGGGCGTCTTCAGCAGGGTGACGTAATTCTCGAACCAGACGAACTCGGTCGAGAGCCCGAAGGCATCCTGCACCAGGAAGGATTGCCAGAGCGCCTGCGCCGCCGGCCAGTAAAAGAAGATCAGGGAGATCGCAAGCTGCGGAAATACCAGGAGGCAGGCGAGGAGCCTGCCTGAGAAGATCGCCCGGTTCTCCATGAAGCCCCCGCCTCAATTGTGTGATCGTGGCTGCGGCCCGTCCGCAGCCACGATGTGACGACGCTACTTGGTCGCGGTGCGCTCGAACTGACGCAGCATCTGGTTGCCGCGCGAGACCGCGGCATCGAGCGCCTCCTTGGCCGACTTCTTGCCGGCGAGCGCTGCCTCGATTTCTTCGGACCAGACGTCGCGCATCTGCACCATTCCGCCGAAGCGCAGGCCGCGGGAGTTGTCCGTCGGCGGCTTGTTGGTCAGTTCCTTCAGCGGCACTTCGAGAATCGGATTCTTCTCATAGAAGCCCGACGCCTTGGTCTTGTCGTAAGCCGCCTTGGTGATCGGCAGATAGCCGGAGACCTCGTGCAGGTAGACCTGGCGGTCCGTGTCGGACAGGAAGGTGAAGAACTTCGCGATGCCCTTGTACTCTTCCTTGGACTTGCCGCCCATGACCCACAGTGAAGCGCCGCCGATGATGGAGTTCTGCGGCGCGTCCTTGGCGTCCGGGAAATAGGGCATCGGAACCGCCGTATAGTTGAACTTCGCGTTCGCCTTGACGTTCGGATAGAAGGCCGAGGACGTCATGTAGAGCGCGCATTCGCCGGAGGTGAAACGACCTTCGCCGGTGTTGGTGCGACCCGAATAGTCGTAGCTCTTGTCCTTTTGCAGCTCGACGAGATTTTCCAGAAGCTTGGTCTCGAGCGGATTGTTGAATTCCAGCACGGTGTCGAAGCCGTCGAGCCCGTTGGCCTTCGTGCCGATCGGGATATTGTGCCAGGCCGAGAACTGCTCGATGAAGCCCCAGGTGACCCAGGACGACGAGAAGCCGCAGGTCGGGCTCGTCGCATGCAGCTTCTTGGCATCCGCGAACACCTCGGGCCAGGTCTTCGGCGGCGCGTCGATGCCGGCCTTCTTCAGGGCGTCGAGGTTGGCCCACATGACCATGCTCGACGAGTTGAACGGGAACGAGAGCATCTCGCCCTTCGCGGTCGAGTAGTAGCCGGTGATTGCCGGCAGGTAGGACTGCGGATCGAACTTCTCGCCCTGCTCCTTCATGAGATCCGAGACGGGCTTGATGGCGCCCTTGGCGGCCATCATGGTCGCGGTGCCGACCTCGAACACCTGCATGATGCCCGGTGCGTTGCCGGCGCGGAACGCCGCGATGCCGGCGTTCAACGTGTCGGCATAGCTGCCCTTGAAGGTCGGGACGATCTTGTAGTCGCCCTGAGACGCGTTGAAATCGTTGGCAAGCTTGACCACGACGTCGTTGTTCGGGCCGGTCATCGCGTGCCACCACTGGATTTCGGTCACGGCCCACGCGGGCGAAGCGCCCGAACCAACCATGGCTGCAACAGCGGCAGCCGCTCCAAAGCGTCGAAGAGCCATCAAGTAAACCTCCCTTGGGTCGTCAAAATGATCGCTTGCGCTAGCAGCGCCATATGACGTTCACATGACTGTGTAAGCGGCCGAAACGAAAGCGGCAAGCGCTGGAAAAGGGAAGCCGTCAAATAGGCGAATGCCGAGCGTGCAGCCGCCTCCGTTCGCGGTGCACATGCGCGCCCGCGCCGCAGTGCGGCATTGGATCTGTGAGGCTGACGAACAGGCCGCGGGTTCAAAACCTCTCCCGCTTGCGGGAGAGGTCGCGCGTAGCACGGGTGAGTGTTCTCTCCTCCGGGGGATTGTCCCATTGCGGAGACACCCTCTCCCCAACACTCCCCCGTAAGCGGAGGAGGGAGCGCACTTGCGCTGCCGCTCGATCTTCGTCCTATCTCAGCGCTTGCGCTCGGGGCCGCAGACGGTGCCCTTCTCGACCATCGCGTCGATCTCCGCCTTGGAGTAGCCGAACTCGCCCAGCACTTCCTGGGAGTGCTGGCTGAATTTCGGCGGCAGGCGGCGCAGGCTCGGCTTGCTGCGATCGAGCCGGATCGGCGAGGCGACACCCTTGTACCAGTCCTTCTCGATGATGTCGCCGCGATGGATCGTGTGCGGGTTCGTCAACGCCTGGTCGATCTTCTGCACAGGGCCCGCCGGCAGGCCCGCGGCAAGCAGGCGATTGCACAGCGGCTCGGCCTCGTGCTGGCTGAACACGGCGGCAAGCTCGGTCCGCAGCGCCTCGCGATTGGCGATGCGGTCCTTGTTGCGGGCGAAGCGCGGATCGGTGCCGAGCTCGGGCTTGCCGATCTCCTTGGCGAGCTTGCGGAAGGTGCCGTCATTGCCGACGCCGATGAAGATGTCGTCGGTCTTGGTCGGGAAGATCGCGTAGGGCACGAGGTTGGGATGCTCGTTGCCGGTGAGCGACGGCGGCTTGCCATGCATGAAATAGTTCGCAGTGTGCGGATGCATGATGGCAAGGCCGGTCTCGTACAGCGTCGTCTCCAGGAACTGCCCCTGGCCCGAGCGCTGCCGCTCCGACAGTGCCATCAGGATGCCGATCGCCGCATACAGCCCGGTGGTGATGTCGACCAGCGGCACGCCGATCCGCATCGGCCCGCTCTCGGGCGAGCCGGTTGCAGCGATCATGCCGGTCATGGCCTGGATGATGGCGTCATAGCCGGGATTGCCGCCGCGCGGCCCGTCGGCGCCGAAGCCGCAGATCCGGCAATGCACGAGGCGCGGGAATTTTTCGCGCAGCACCTCGCTGCCGATGCCCCATTTCTCCAGCGTGCCCGGCTTGAAATTCTCGATCAGGACGTCGGCCGTCTCCAGCATCTTGAGCAGAACAGTTCGGCCGCCTTCGGAGGCGAGGTCGAGGCCGATCGAGCGCTTGTTGCGGTTGATGCCGACGAAATAGGCCGCGTCCTCCTCGTGGAAGGGCGGGCCCCAGTCGCGCACCTCGTCGCCGGCGGGCGGCTCGACCTTGATCACGTCGGCGCCATGGTCGGCGAGAATCTGGGTGCAATAGGGGCCGCCGAGCACGCGCGTGAGATCGATGACGCGCAGTCCACTCATTGCGCCTGGTGCGGCTCCAGAACTGGCGGCTTCAGTCATGCCTTCGCTTCCCCTGTGTCGATCATTGATCACAGGCCTAGCGAGGTTTTTTTGCCCCAGCAATGGCTTGGTGCGTAGGGGCGTATGCGGTGCCGCCGCGCCATCCCGCGGGATGGCAAATCAAGAATCTGGCAAATCGAACCGAAGCGGCCGGCCCGAGGGGGATCCCGGGCCAGCCAATCCGCCGTTGGATCAGACGACCGTCAGGCGAACGTCGACATTGCCGCGCGTCGCGTTGGAATACGGGCACACCTGGTGCGCCTTCTCGACCAGCGCCTCGGCCTCCGCGCGGGCAAGGCCCGGCAACGAGACGGCGAGATCGATGTCGAGCCCGAAGCCGCCGGCCGAGCGCGGGCCGATGCCGACCGTCGAGGTCACGGAGGCATCGCCGGGAACCTTCGGGCCGCCTTGCGAGGCCACGAACTTCATCGCGCCGATGAAGCAGGCGGCATAGCCGGCCGCAAACAGCTGCTCGGGATTGTTGCCTGCGCCGCCGCCGCCGCCGAGCTCCTTCGGCGTGGTGAGCTTGACGTCGAGCGCGCCGTCGAGGGTCGCAGCATGGCCGTCACGGCCGCCGGTGGCTTTTGCGCTGGTCTTGTAGAGGACGTTCACGGACATTTTCGTCTCCTCAGGTCTTCGGGTTGGGGTGACGTTTCTATCGCAAACAATTAGATTGTGCGCAATTGAAATCGGACTGTCTCACATTTAATTGTTCGCAATTGAATGTGCCGCCCGCCGGGCCCAGAATGAGGAAAGCCCCGTGAGATTCTCGATGCCCCGGAAACATTCGGCAGCGGACCAGCCGCTTCGCCTCGACAACCAGATCTGCTTCGCGGTCTATTCCGCAGCGCATGCCTTCAACCGCGTCTACAAGCCGCTGCTGGACCGGCTCGGCCTGACCTATCCGCAATATCTGGTGATGCTGGTGCTGTGGGAGCGCGACGACGTGCCGGTCAAGGACATCGGTGAAAGGCTGTTCCTCGATTCCGGCACGCTGACACCGCTGCTCAAGCGGCTCGAGGCCGCCCATCTCGTCAAGCGCACGCGCTCGAGCGAGGACGAACGCCAGGTGCTGATCGCGCTGACGGCGCAGGGCCACGCCCTGAAGGACAAGGCGCGCGCCGTTCCGCAATCGATCCTGGCGGCGTCGGACTGCTCGGTCTCGGAACTGGTCGCGATGAAGGACGAGATCGTCGCGCTACGCGACCGGCTGAATGCGGTGATCGGGGAGTAGGGCGGTTAGCGCGGGCAATCAGAAGTATTTCTTTGCGAAAGCTCGCCCCGAGCCGGATTTAAGATATCGCTCGAATGCGACGGCGCGTGCGGCATCATCAAATGCGAAATAGGTTCGTATTCTCCAGGGACCATATTTCGACGTGTGAGGAACCTCTCCGGCATTATGCTTGGCTAAACGAGCCCGCAGGTCGTCGGTGACGCCCACATAAAAATGCTCGTGGTCGAGACTTTCGAGAATGTAGACGTACTTCGTGTCCCATACCCCCCACGAGGACAGGATACAAAACCAGTCTAAGGATGCGATTGGGAATTTGCCCAGGCCCGCCGTCGCCCTTCGGGCTACGGCGAGGCAGCCTTCGCTACGATGGGGCTTGCCCAGCCGAAGCAGGCGCAGCCTGCGAAGGCTGGTGGAGCCAGGCGGGATCGAACCGCCGACCTCTTGCATGCCATGCAAGCGCTCTCCCAGCTGAGCTATGGCCCCTTAGTCTTCCAGTTGGGTGGGTCCTGGGGGACCCGTCCCGGCCGGCGAGCCCTAAGCGACTCGCGCGGTGCACCCTTTTTCACAGATCAGGGCTGATCTCAAGTCTCTTCATCGCCGCCGACGTCACCAATGATGTCGGTCACGTCTTCGTCGCCTTCTTCCTCGTCGGGGATGAAGGTCGAATCATCGTCATCGTCGTCGTCGAGTGTCTCGTCGACCTCGATGTCGTCCTCGGATTCGGGCACCACGGCCTTGACCTTGCCGGTGTTTTCCTCGGCATCGGCCTCCTCGAGCGAGACCTCCTCGACCTCCGCCGGCTCCGGCGTGGTGTCGGCGGCTGCTGCGTGGCGGGCTTCGGCGCCGCGGGGCGCGCGCGCCGGCGCCACGGGCGCAATCGGCACGACTTCACCGGTATAGGGTGAGATCACCGGATTCTTGTTGAGGTCATAGAATTTCTTGCCCGTGGTCGGGCAAATACGTTTGGTTCCGAGTTCGGACTTGGCCACGGCAGGAATCCTGGAGATGTCTGAAAAGCGGTGCTTCACTTGGCTAGTTGGCGGCCCGCTGTCAATAGCGCATTACGGGAGAAAGACATGCCCGTGACGGCGGGGAGACCATGTGGTACCTGCCCCGGAAACCCGGCAGGGATGTTTTGGGCCTATCCAAGGACGCAATCTTGACCCATTCCGACAAGCCGACGCCGCTTCAGTCGCGCGCAAGCGGTCCCCTGACCGGGAGGGTACGGGTGCCCGGGGACAAGTCGATCTCCCACCGCGCCCTCATCCTGGGCGCGCTCGCGGTCGGCGAGACCCGGATTTCGGGCCTCCTCGAGGGCGAGGACGTGCTCAACACCGCCAAATCCATGCAGGCCCTGGGCGCCAAGGTCGAGCGCATCGGCGATTTCGCCTGGAAGGTGCAGGGGGTGGGCGTCGCGGGCTTCGCCCAGCCTAGGGCGCCGCTCGATTTCGGCAACTCCGGCACCGGCTGCCGGCTCGTCATGGGCGCCGTCGCCGGCTGCCCGATCTCGGCGGTCTTCGACGGCGATGCCTCGTTGCGCAGCCGCCCCATGCGCCGGATCCTGGATCCGTTGGAAAAGATGGGCGCGCGGGTCGTCTCCGGTGGCGAGGGCGGCCGCTTGCCGCTGACCGTCCAGGGCGCGCGCGATCCGCTGCCCATCACCTACAAGACCCCGGTCGCCTCGGCCCAGATCAAATCGGCCGTGCTGCTGGCGGGCCTGGCCGCGCCCGGCGCCACCACGGTGATCGAGTCCGAGGCCAGTCGCGACCACACCGAGTTGATGCTGAAGCATTTTGGTGCGGAGATCATCTCCGTGCCGGAGGGCCTGCACGGCCGCCGCATTACGCTCACGGGTCAGCCCGAGCTGCATGGCGCCACCGTCGTGGTGCCCGCCGATCCCTCGTCGGCGGCGTTCCCGGTCGTTGCCGCGCTGATCGTCGAAGGCTCCGATATCGTCCTGTCCGACGTCATGACCAATCCGCTGCGGACCGGTCTTTTCACGACGCTGCGCGAAATGGGCGCCTCGATCGAGGAAAGCGAGGTGCGCGGCGACGCCGGCGAGCCGATGGCGAAGCTGCGCGTGCGCGCCTCGAAACTGCGCGGAGTCGAGGTGCCGCCGGAGCGCGCACCGTCGATGATCGACGAATATCTCGTGCTGGCGGTGGCGGCCTCCTTCGCCGAGGGCACGACGATCATGCGCGGCCTGCAGGAGCTGCGCGTGAAGGAATCCGACCGCCTGGAAGCCACCGCCGACATGCTGCGCGTCAACGGCGTCAAGGTCGAGGTCTCCGGCGACGATCTGATCGTCGAGGGCCGCGGCCACGTCCCTGGCGGCGGCACAGTCGCCACCCACATGGACCATCGCATCGCGATGTCCGCGCTGGTGATGGGCTGCGCCTCCGATCGGCCCGTGACCGTCGACGACACCGCCTTCATCGCCACCAGCTTTCCGGATTTCATTCCGATGATGCGTTCGCTCGGGGCCGAGTTTTCATGATCATCGCCATCGACGGGCCCGCGGCCTCGGGAAAGGGGACGCTCGGCAAGCGTCTTGCCCACCACTATGGCTACCGTCATCTCGATACCGGCGTGATCTATCGCGCGGTGGCCTACGCCCTGATGCAGTCCGGTCATGATCTCCGGGACGAGGCGGCGGCGGTCGCGGCGGCGCTGGAACTCGATCCTGAAAAGTTCGGCAATCCCGCCCTGAAAACCCAGAAGGCCGGCGAGGGCGCCTCCATCGTCTCGGCCATCCCCAGGGTCCGCGAGGCCCTGATCAATTTCCAGCGGCAATTCGCCGCCGATCCGCCGGGAGCGGTGCTGGACGGCCGGGACATTGGAACCGTGATCTGCCCGCATGCCGACGTGAAGATCTTCGTCGTCGCCGACCCCAGGGTCCGCGCCCGCCGCCGGACCATGGAGGCCAGGGCGCGGGGCGAGGAGGCGGACGAGGCGGCCGTGCTCGCCGACATCATCCAGCGCGACGAACGCGACAAGAACCGGCCGATTGCGCCCCTGAAGCCGGCCGCCGATGCTTACTTGCTAGATAACTCCCAACTGGATATAGAGGGCGGCGTCCGGGCCGCCATCGACATTATCGAGGCCGTCCGAGCGGGCCGGTCGCGGGGTTAAGCCGCTGCCGTCATTGGAGGAAGCGCCCGCTCCCGCTCTATGAGGTCGATACCTTCGGTCCCTGTTTCGGGCCCGTCGCGATCCAGGCTCCGGACACAGATTTCCACGTATCGAACGCGCGGGCCTCAGCCGGCCCGCTTCCGCTGTTCCGCCTCCAGGCCGGAGCAGCGAGCGGTCGCTCGAAGGTCTTGCGGACCTTCCGACACTGCGCGTGCGATCCGCCCATGAACCCAACGGCCGGCACGACATCCGCAACTGGAGAACAAATGGCTTCGACTTCCGCTGATACCTATAGCCCGTCGCGTGACGATTTCGCCGCGATGCTCGACGAGTCCTTCGCAGGCGGCAACCTGCAGGAAAGCTCCGTCGTCAAGGGCAAGGTGGTTGCAATTGAAAAGGACATGGCCGTCATCGACGTCGGCCTGAAGACCGAGGGCCGCGTCGCCCTTCGCGAATTTTCCGGCCCCGGCCGTGACAGCGAGATCAAGGTCGGCGACGAGGTGGAAGTGTTCCTCGATCGCATCGAGAACGCCCTCGGCGAAGCCGTGCTGTCGCGCGACAAGGCGCGCCGCGAAGAGAGCTGGGGCAAGCTCGAGAAGGCGTTCCAGAACAACGAGAAGGTCAACGGCGTCATCTTCAACCAGGTCAAGGGCGGCTTCACTGTCGACCTCGACGGTGCCGTGGCCTTCCTGCCGCGCTCGCAGGTCGACATCCGTCCGATCCGCGACGTTGCGCCGCTGATGAACAACTCGCAGCCGTTCCAGATCCTCAAGATGGACCGCCGCCGCGGCAACATCGTGGTGTCGCGCCGCACGGTTCTCGAAGAGACCCGCGCCGAGCAGCGCCAGGAGCTGGTGCAGAATCTCGAAGAGGGTCAGGTCATCGACGGCGTGGTCAAGAACATCACCGATTACGGTGCGTTCGTTGATCTCGGCGGCATCGACGGCCTGCTGCACGTCACCGACATCGCGTGGCGCCGCGTCAACCACCCGACCGAGGTGCTCTCGATCGGCCAGACCGTGAAGGTCAAGATCATCAAGATCAACCACGAGACGCACCGCATCTCGCTGGGCATGAAGCAGCTGCTGGACGATCCGTGGCAGGGCATCGAAGCCAAGTACCCGCTGGGTGCCCGCTTCACCGGCCGTGTCACCAACATCACCGACTACGGCGCGTTCGTCGAGCTTGAGCCGGGCATCGAAGGCCTGATCCACGTCTCCGAGATGTCGTGGACGAAGAAGAACATGCACCCCGGCAAGATCGTCTCGACCTCGCAGGAAGTCGAAGTGCAGGTGCTGGAAGTCGATTCCGTCAAGCGCCGCATCTCGCTCGGCCTCAAGCAGACCATGCGCAACCCCTGGGAGGTCTTCGTCGAAGGTCACCCGACCGGTTCGACGGTCGAAGGCGAGGTCAAGAACAAGACCGAATTCGGTCTGTTCCTGGGCCTCGAGGGCGACGTCGACGGCATGGTCCATCTCTCCGACCTCGACTGGAAGCTTCCGGGCGAGCAGGTGATCGACAACTACAAGAAGGGTGACATGGTGAAGGCCGTGGTGCTCGATGTGGACGTCGAGAAGGAGCGCATCTCGCTCGGCATCAAGCAGCTCGAAGGCGACCCATTCGCCGAGCCGGGCGATGTCAAGAAGGGCGCGGTCGTGACCTGCGAAGTGCTCGAAGTGAAGGAGAGCGGCATCGAGGTGAAGATCGCCGGTACCGACTTCACCACGTTCGTCAAGCGCTCGGAGCTCGCCCGTGACCGTAACGACCAGCGCGCCGAACGCTTCGCCGTCGGCGAGAAGGTCGATGCCCGCGTGATCCAGTTCGACAAGAAGGCCCGCAAGGTCCAGGTGTCGATCAAGGCGCTCGAAGTCGCCGAAGAGAAGGAAGCCATCGCGCAGTACGGCTCCTCCGATTCGGGAGCGACGCTCGGCGACATCCTCGGCACCGCGCTCAAGAACCGCGACAGCAAGTAAGCGAGACGCAAGTTTCGCTGTCATCAAAGCCCCGGCGCGAGCCGGGGCTTTTTTGTTGGTATGGTCGTCCCGGCCTTCGCCGGGACGACGAGGAGTGTGTGGCAACGTCCCGGTCCTTCGGGGAAGTCGGCCATCGGGCCTTGTTTTCTACAAATTGGGCCGCAATTGATGTATCCAGATAAGCCAATGGTCACGCTGTGACGGCACAACGCGCGTGGTCTTTCATTTTGGAGATATTCCGATGTCGCTCGATTCGGACATCATCGTCGACCGCCGCAGGATCCGCCGCAAGCTGACGTTCTGGCGCGTGGTGGCCGCGCTGATCGCGATCGCGGCGATCGCGGGCTTCGCGCTGATCGCGATACCCGGTGCGCGCGGCACGTTCGCATCCGCCGGCTCGATCGCGCGGGTCCAGATCGAAGGCCTGATCCGCAGCGATTCCGATCGCACCCAGGCGCTGGAGCGGCTGGAGAATTCCCAGGCCGCCGCCGTCGTCGTCCACATCAACTCGCCGGGCGGCACCACCGCCGGCTCCGAGCAGCTCTACGATTCGCTGGTACGGCTGAAAGCGAAGAAGCCGCTCGTCGTCGTGGTCGAGGGCCTCGCCGCCTCCGGCGGCTACATCACGGCGATCGCCAGCGACCACATCGTCGCCCAGCAGAGCTCGCTGGTCGGCTCGATCGGCGTGCTGTTCCAGTTTCCCAACGTCTCCGAGCTCTTGAAGACCGTCGGCGTCAAGGTCGAGGAGGTGAAGTCGTCGCCGCTGAAGGCCGCGCCCAACGGTTTCGAGCCGACCAGCCCCGAGGCAAGGGCCGCGCTCGATGCGCTGGTGAAGGACTCCTACGCCTGGTTCAAGGGATTGGTGAAGGAACGGCGTGGCATGGATGACACGCTGCTCGAGAAAGTGGCCGATGGCCGCGTATTCACCGGACGCCAGGCGATCGATCTCAAGCTGATCGACCAGATCGGCGACGAGAAGACTGCGGTGGCCTGGCTGGTCGAGCAGAAGGGCGTCAAGAAGGGTCTCTCCGTGCGCGATTACAAGCTCCAGCCGCGCTTCGGCGATCTGCCGTTCCTCAAGGCGGCGGCCGCCGTAACGCTGGAAGCGCTGGGTTTGGGCTCGATTGCGCATCAAATCGGGCAAACCGGCGTCGTACAGGCGGTCGATCGGCTCGGAATGGATGGAATGCTTGCCCTGTGGCAGCCGGCGGCGTCGAACTGACGGTACCAGAGCGAGCCGTCGAGGTTTTTCCCGTCTGACGCGTGCCGGGCCAGCCCGCTTTTTCGGCATTTGTCACGCATTTTCACGACGCTCAACCTTGATTTAGCGTCTTGACAGATCAAGGTATTTTCACGGAAATGGTCATCCGCACGCTCCCGGGTCCTATCTCTCGATGATCAAATCCGAACTTGTTCAGCGTATCGCCGAGCACAACCCGCATCTGTACCAGCGGGATGTCGAGAACATTGTGAACGCGATTCTCGAAGAGATCGTAGCGGCACTCGCGCGCGGTGACCGCGTCGAGTTGCGTGGCTTCGGTGCCTTCTCGGTCAAGCATCGCCCTGCACGCGCCGGGCGTAATCCGCGGACCGGCGCTCATGTGCCTGTCGACCAGAAGAGCGTTCCGTTCTTCAAGACCGGCAAGGAAATGCGCGAACGGCTGAATCGCGACCATCCGGATCCAGGCGCGCCAGACTGAGGCCGGCGTCGGAGTTTCCCGCGGTCGCGACGGTGCGGCCCGAAGCTTGATTCAAGGCGAGCGAAGCGAGATGCGAAAGTTTCTGACCGCGCTGATCGTGATTCCGCTGGGCCTGGTCCTGGTGACTTTCGCCGTCGCCAACCGGCATTTCGTCACGGTCTCATTCGATCCCTTCGTGTCCGACGACCCGTCTTTCTCGGTCACGCTGCCGCTGTTCCTGCTCCTGATCCTGGTGGCCGCCGTCGGTGTCCTGGCGGGCGGTTGTGCCGTCTGGTTCGGCCAGCGGCACTGGCGCCGTGCGGCGCGCCGGAACGATGCGGATGCACGGGCTGCCAGAACCGAATTGGCCGGTCTGCGGGCCCAGGCGGCCGCGGCAAGGCCCGAGCCCCAGCGTCTCCCCGTTCCCTCCGGGGTGGGCCTTTACGGGCCCGTCGGGCGAGACAAGCAGCGCGCGACGTTGTAGAAGCGGCCGCAACCGAAAACCCCGGTTTTCGGCCGCAGACCCGCGGCCTCCCTTTGCTTTGAGCCCATATCCCTCGAGAACATGTCCCTGCTCGTCAAAATCTGCGGCCTGTCCACGCCCGAGACGCTCGAAACAGCGCTCGACGGCGGTGCCGACATGGTGGGGTTCGTGTTCTTTCCGCCGTCGCCGCGGCATCTGTCGCTGGAACTCGGCCGTGACCTCGGCCGCCAGGTGAAGCGGCGCGCGCTCAAGGTCGCGCTGACCGTCGATGCCGACGACACGACGCTCGACAACATCATGGATGCGCTATCGCCGGACATTTTCCAGCTCCACGGCAAGGAAAGCGTCGCACGGTTGCGCGACATCAAGCAGAAATTCGGCCGCCCGGTGATGAAGGCGCTGCCGGTCGAGACATCAGCCGATCTCGCCGTGCTACCAGGCTACGCTGCGGTCGCCGACCGCATCTTGTTCGACGCGAGGCCGCCGAAGGACGCGACTCGGCCGGGCGGGCTCGGCACAGCCTTCGATTGGCACCTGCTCGAAAACCTCGAGCTCAAACTGCCGTATATGGTTTCGGGCGGTCTGCATGCGGAGAACGTCGCCGAAGCCGTTCGCGTCACCCGCGCAGGCGGCGTCGATATCTCCTCCGGTGTCGAGAGCGCTCCCGGTGTGAAGGATCCGGAGATGATCAAAGCCTTCATTCGCGCCGCGCGCGCCACCCAAGAGTTGAGCGTCCGATGAATATCGCCAAACCCAATTCCTACCGCAGCGGCCCCGACGAGCGCGGCCATTTCGGCATTTTCGGCGGACGCTTCGTCGCCGAAACCCTGATGCCGCTGATCCTCGATCTGGAAAAGGCCTATACCGAGGCCAAGGCCGATCCGGCGTTCCAGGCCGAGATGAACGGCTATCTCAAGAACTATGTCGGCCGGCCTTCGCCGCTCTACTTCGCCGAGCGCCTGACCGAGCATCTCGGCGGCGCGAAAATCTACCTCAAGCGCGAAGAGCTCAACCACACCGGCTCGCACAAGGTGAACAACGTGCTCGGCCAGATCATGCTGGCGCGGCGCATGGGCAAGAAGCGCATCATCGCCGAGACCGGCGCCGGCCAGCACGGTGTCGCCACCGCGACGCTGTGCGCGCGCTTCGGCCTCGACTGCGTGGTCTATATGGGCGCTGTCGACGTCGAGCGGCAGCAGCCAAACGTCATCCGCATGGAGATGCTGGGTGCAAAGGTGGTCCCGGTGCAGTCGGGCACGCGCACGCTGAAGGACGCCATGAACGAGGCGCTGCGCGACTGGGTCACCAACGTGCACGACACCTTCTATTGCATCGGCACGGTCGCGGGCCCGCACCCCTATCCGATGCTGGTGCGCGACTTCCAGTCGATCATCGGCAACGAGACCAAGGTGCAGATGCAGGAGGTCGAAGGCCGGCTGCCGGATTCGCTGGTCGCCTGCATCGGCGGCGGCTCGAATGCGATGGGACTGTTCCATCCGTTCCTCGACGATTCCACCGTCGAGATTTTCGGCGTCGAGGCAGCGGGCCACGGGCTGACGCAACTGCATGCGGCGTCGATCGCGGGCGGCCGTCCCGGCGTGCTCCACGGCAACCGCACTTATCTCCTGATGGATGCCGACGGCCAGATCCAGGACGCGCATTCGATCTCGGCCGGCCTCGACTATCCCGGCATCGGCCCCGAGCATTCCTGGCTGCACGAGATCGGCCGCGTGAACTATCTCTCTGCGACCGATGACGAGGCGCTGGCTGCCTTCCAGCTGCTGTCGAAGCTGGAAGGCATCATTCCCGCGCTCGAGCCCGCGCATGCCATCGCCAAGGTGATGGAGCTCGCGCCGAAGCGGCCAAGGGATCACCTGATGGTCGTCAACCTCTCCGGCCGCGGCGACAAGGACGTCCCGCAGGTCGGCGACATCCTGAGGGGCAAGAGCAAGTGACCACGCGTATCGATACCCGTTTCGCCGAGCTGAAGAAGCAGGGCCGCGCGGCCTTCGTTACCTATGTGATGGCCGGCGATCCCGATCCGGCGACATCGCTCGAGATCGTCAAGGCGCTCTCGAAATCAGGCTCCGACGTCATCGAGCTTGGCATTCCCTTCACCGATCCGATGGCGGATGGTCCGTCGATCCAGGCCGCCGGGCTCCGTGCGCTCAAGGTCGGCATGACGCTGAAGAAGACGCTCGATCTCGTGCGCGGCTTCCGCAAGGACGACAACGTCACGCCGCTGGTGCTGATGGGCTATTACAATCCGATCTACATTTACGGCGTCGACAAGTTTTTGGCCGATGCCAAGACGGCCGGCGTTGACGGCCTGATCATCGTCGATTTGCCGCCGGAGGAAGACGACGAGCTCTGCATTCCCGCGCTGAAGGCGGGCCTGAACTTCATTCGCTTGGCGACCCCGACCACCGACGACAAGCGCCTGCCCGCGGTGCTCGCGAACACGTCAGGCTTTGTCTATTACGTCTCTATCGCCGGCATCACCGGTGCAGCGGCGGCGGATGCGAATGCCGTCGGTGAAGCTGTCGCGCGCATCAAGCGGCATACCAAGCTGCCGATCTGCGTTGGTTTTGGCATCCGCACGCCGGAGGCGGCGCGCGCCATTGCCGAGAAGGCCGATGGTTCGGTGGTCGGCACCGCGCTGGTCGATGCGCTCAAGAACAGCCTCGATTCGGAAGGGCGGGCGACCGCTAAAACCGTTAACGCCGTCGCCGAATTGACGGCGGCGCTGGCCCAGGGCGTCAAGGGCGCGCAACAGGCGGCGGAATAGGCCATAATTCCGCTTTTGGGGCGGCTGACACGGCGGGTTGCCGGGCCGAGGTCCGGCCGCCATATATCCCTTCAGGCGATCCCCTGCGCGGGGTCGCACATCGGAGCAAACCATGAACTGGCTTACCAATGTGGTCCGGCCGAAGATCCGCAACATGCTGCGGCGGGAGACGCCGGAGAATCTCTGGATCAAATGCCCGGATTCCGGACAGCTCGTGTTCTACAAGGACGTCGAGGCCAACCAGTTCGTCATCCCCGGCTCGAACTACCACATGCGCATGGGCGCGGTGGCGCGCCTGAAGTCGATCTTCGACAACGAGACCTGGTACGACGTTGCGCTGCCCGACGTCACGCCGGATCCGCTCAAATTCCGCGACGAGAAGAAGTATGTCGACCGCATCAAGGATGCCCGCGCGCGGACCAATCTGAACGACGCGATCAAGGTCGGCTATGGCAGGCTCGAAGGTGCCGCCGTCGTCGTCGCCGTGCAGGATTTCGATTTCATGGGCGGCTCGCTCGGCATGGCCGCGGGCGAAGCCATCGTGCGCGGGCTGGAGCTCGCGGTCGAGAAGAAATCGCCCTTCATCGTGTTCGCCGCGAGCGGCGGCGCGCGCATGCAGGAAGGCATTTTGTCGCTGATGCAGATGCCGCGCACCACCGTTGCGGTGCAAATGCTGCGTGAAGCAAAACAGCCCTACATCGTCGTGCTGACCAACCCCACCACCGGCGGCGTCACCGCGTCCTACGCGATGCTCGGCGACGTGCAGATCGCCGAGCCCGGTGCGCTGATCGGCTTTGCCGGCGCGCGCGTGATCGAGCAGACCATTCGCGAAAAGCTCCCCGAGGGTTTCCAGCGCGCCGAATATTTGAAGGAGCACGGCATGGTCGACATGGTCGTGCATCGCCACGAGCTGCGTCCGACCCTGGCGCGGCTCTGCCGCCTGCTGACCAAGGCCCCGGCGCAGGAGACCGCATCGAAATCGGTGCAGCCGGTCGTCAGCCCGGCGCAGATCGTATCGGCGGCCGAGACGGCGCCGGCCGCGCCGCACGCGTGAACGCGTCCTCTGACAGCGCAAAGCCGCCGCTCGGCGAATTGATCGGGCGGCTGTCGGCCCTGCATCAGAAGCGGATCGATCTCGGGCTGGAGCGGATGCACCGCCTGCTCGAGCGGCTCGGTCATCCCGAACGAAAGCTGCCCCCGGTGATCCATATCGCGGGCACCAACGGCAAGGGCTCGACCGTTGCCTATCTGCGCGCGACGCTGGAGGCCGCCAGCCTGCGTGTCCACGCCTACACCTCGCCCTATCTCGTCCGCATCAACGAATGCTTCCGGCTCGGCCGCGCCGGCGGCGGCGTGCTGGTCGGCGATGACGAGTTGCGCGCGGCGCTGGAAGAGGTCGAGCGTGTCAATGCGGGTGAGCCTGCGACCGTGTTCGAGCTTAAGACGGCCGCGGCGTTTCATCTGTTCGCGCAGAACCCGGCTGATGTCGTGTTGCTCGAGGTCGGCCTCGGCGGGCGGCTGGATTCGACCAATGTGATCGAGACGTCGGCGGCCTGCGTGATCACGCCGATCAGCATGGATCACATGGACTTTCTCGGTGACACCTTGACGTCGATTGCCGGCGAGAAGGCCGCGATCATCAAGCGCGGCGTGCCGGTGGTTTGTGCCGAGCAGTCGGGCGAGGCGATGGCCGTGATCGAGGCGCAGGCCAAGCGCATGCGCGCGCCGCTGTTTGCGGCGAACGAAAGCTGGCACGTCAATGTCGAGCATGGGCGCCTGGTCTATTCCGACGATCGCGGCTTGATGGATCTCACGGCGCCGCGCCTGTTCGGCCGCCACCAGTTCGACAATGCGGGTCTGGCGATCGCGACGCTGCGTGCCATCCCGAATTTCAAGATCAATCAGGCGGCGTTCGAGGCCGGCATCGTCGGTGCGGAATGGCCGGCGCGGATGCAGCGCATCACGTCGGGCGAGTTGCTCGCTCTCGGCCCACAGGGGTCCGAGATCTGGCTCGACGGAGGGCACAATGCCGAAGGTGGCCGCGTTGCGGCGGCCGCGCTCGGCGATCTCGAGGAGCGGGTGTCGCGGCCGCTGGTGGTGATCGCCGGCATGATGGCCAACAAGGACGCGCGGGGCTTTCTCGCCAATTTCGCCGGCCTGACCCGTCACATCATTGCGGTGCCGATCCCCGACACCGAGAACGCGATGCCGGTCGACCGTGTCACGGATGCCGCGCGCAGCCTCGGCATGCGCGTCGAGATTGCGCCCGGCATCGAGGCCGCGCTGCACGCCCTGGCCAAGCTCGCCTACGAGGTGCCGCCGCGCATCCTGATCACCGGCTCGCTCTATCTCGCCGGCCACGTGCTCGCCATCAACGGCACGCCTCCTGCATAGAAAGTCTCGTGTCCTGGATACGAGCTTGGGAATGCCAATGCGTTTTGCTGCGATTGCCGACGTGCACGGAAACTACCTGGCGCTGGAGGCGGTGCTCGCCGACATCCGCGCCCAGGGCATCGCCGACATCGTCAATCTTGGCGACATGCTGAGCGGCCCGCTCGATGCACGTCGGACCGTCGAGATCCTGATGAAGCTCGATGCCGTGCACGTGCTCGGCAATCACGACCGCTATCTGCTCGACCGTCCTCCGGAGAAGATGGGCTCGTGGGATCGTCCTGCTCACGCCCAGCTCAACGAAGCGCAGCTCGACTGGCTGCGCGCGCAGCCGATGACGCGGGTGTTTCGCGACCAGGTGTTCCTGTGCCACGCGACGCCCGGGAACGACGAGATCTACTGGCTCGATACCGTGCATCCCGACGGCACGGTCGCGCTATCCCCGCTCGACCGGATCGAGCAATTCGCGCAAGGCATCTCGCAATCGCTGATCCTGTGCGCCCACACCCATCTCGCCCGCGCCGTGCGGCTTCACGACGGCCGGCTGATCGTCAATCCAGGCAGCGTCGGCAGCCCCGGCTATCGCGACAAGCATCCGTTCCCGCATGTGGTGGAGGCCGGTACGCCGCATGCGCGTTATGCGATCCTCGAACTGGCGGACGGTGTCTGGCAGGTCACTTTCCGCAACATCGCCTATGATCACGAAACGATGGCCGCGCTCGCACGTCGCAATAACCAGCCGGAGCTGGCGAACGCGCTGGCGACGGGGTGGATCAAATCGTGAAAAAACAAAACGGCCGGCGTATCGCCGGCCATTGCAGAATTCTCAGTTACTTGCGACGCGGATCAGACCGCCGACGTGATCCACTGCTGCAGCTTCGCCTTCGGCGCCGCGCCGACCTGGCGGGAGGCCATCTCGCCGCCCTTGAAGATCATCAGGGTCGGGATCGACATCACGCCATACTTCGACGCCGTCTTCGGGCTCTCGTCGACGTTGAGCTTCACGATCTTGACCTTGTCGCCCATCGCGCCGGCGATCTCGTCGAGGGCGGGCGCGATCATGCGGCAGGGGCCGCACCACTCGGCCCAGAAATCAACGACGACAGGGCCGTTCGCCTTGAGCACTTCGGCTTCGAAATCGGTGTCAGAAACCTTGCCAACGGCCATGGGAGTACCTCACTCGGTTGAAAGAATCGGCGCGACCTGGAATCGCGCCAAGGATCATGGCGTCAACCTATGAACGGCCCCTTGCCGGGTCAAGGATGCTCACGTCGACATGAAGGGATGCCAGCGCCGCGTCCAGCGCGGGAGCCGAAATCTCCATATATTCAAGGGCCTCAGTCCAGAGCAGGACGGCTCGAACAGGCTTTTGGGGATAAAGCCGGGCCAGCACCGCCCGGTACAGCGCAAGCTGCCGGACATAGGCCGCTGGCGCCTCGGTTGCACTCCTGGGCGCCGCCTGGTTGGTTTTGAAATCGACGATCAAAACCTCGTCTGGACGAACGACCAGCCGGTCGATCTGTCCCGACACCAGCGCCGGGCTGCGGCCCGGCCGCTCCAGCCTGCCGACGATGGCGACCTCCGCCCGGCTGCCGGCGGCGAAGACCGGCGCAAACCGCGGTTCGGTGATCAGGGCCAGCACCTTGTCGGCCAGTGCAACACGGTCGGTCTCGGCCCAGTCCGAGGCGTTGCGGGCCATGAAGCCGAGCGCGGCCTCGCGCCGGCGCTCGGTGGCGATGTCGGGCAGGGATTGCAGCAGCCGGTGCACCAGCGTGCCGCGTTGCAGTGCGAGCGAACGGGACTGCACTGATTCGCCGGTCCGCACCGCGCGGCCTTCCTCGGCCGACTGGCCCGACGGGCGCACTGTATCGTCTTCAAGGGTCTCGCGAGCCGCCGGCATCCGCAGCCAGTCAGGCAGCGCAATCGTCTGGTCCACGAACGTGGCCGGCGTGCCTGATGCCTCGATATCCCCGGGCCGGGCAAATCGCGTCACCTTGCCGAGCGGCGTCTCGATGATCTGCTTGTCCAGGCCCGAGCCGGCGAGGCCGGTGTCGACCAGATCGTACCAGCTCAGCTTGCGCACCGTCTTCATATTGCCGGGCATGCAACCGCCGACGATCAGACGATCGGCCGCGCGCGTCATCGCGACGTAGAGCAGGCGGCGGTATTCGTCCTCGGTTTCTTCGATCATGGCTTTGCGCGCGTCGGCGACCGGTTTGGGATCGTCGGCCTTGCGGCCGGCCCAGACCACGACCTCGCCGCCATTGCCGCGCGGCACGTGGATCAGCCGGACCCGCTGCGAGTCCGCGGGCGACGATGTGGTGTCGACCATGAACACGACCGAGGCTTCCAGGCCCTTGGCGCCGTGCACCGTCATCACCCGCACCTCGTCGCGCGAGATCTCCATGTCGCGCTTCACCTCGGTGTCGGCCGAACGCAGCCAGGCCATGAAACCCTGCAGCGAGGCCGGCGCCTTGCGCTCGTAGTTCAGCGCGAGCTCGAGGAATTCGTCGAGCGCGTCGTTGGCCTCGTGACCCAGGCGGCGCAGGATGCGCGCCCGTCCGCCGTCGCCACCGAGCAGCCAGGCGTAGAAGGCGAACGGCGTTTCCTCGCGCACGCGTGCCTCGCAGGCCTCTAGCCGCCGCAGTGCCGCGGCGAACCTCTCGCTTGTGGCTGCATGCTCGCCAAGCGCGCGGCGCAGCGATCCCTTGCGATTCCAGGCGAGCATAAACAGGTCGTCGTCATCGAGCCCGAACAACGGGCTCTTCAGGGCCACCGCGAGCGCGAGATCGTCCTGCGGAAGCAGCAGCGCGTCGGCGAGGTTCATCAGGTCGATGATCGCGATGTGCTCGGTCAGCTTGAGCCGGTCGGCGCCGGCCACCGGAACGTTGGCGTGCTTCAGCGCCTGGATCACGGCATCGAACGCATTGCCGCGCCGGCGCAC
Source organism: Bradyrhizobium sp. Bra78 (assembly GCF_024519855.1). NCBI lineage: Bacteria > Pseudomonadati > Pseudomonadota > Alphaproteobacteria > Hyphomicrobiales > Nitrobacteraceae > Bradyrhizobium > Bradyrhizobium sp. Bra78. The sequence goes on from NZ_JALJRE010000009.1 coordinate 222,639, forward strand.
CAGGATCAGCATGTCGCCATAGCGCAGCGGCCGGCGCTCGCCCTCGTGCCCCGTCAGCGTGCCGCTCTCGACCAGCCGTTTGATCTCGATCTGGATGCGGCGGGCGAGCTTGACCTCGGGACTGGTGACGGCGACGCCGTCGAACGGCGCGCGCCAGCCCTCGATGTCCTGCCGGTCGTCGGCCTCCGCAAGGTCCCATAGCTCGATCACGCTGGGACCGGCGTCGGCGAGCGCATTGTGCAGGGGATGGCCGATCTCGGGCGAATGGATGCTCTTGTAGATCTCGGGTTCACGGAAGACGTGGTCGACAGAGTGCAGGATCGACGCACCCGAGCGGAACGAATAGGTGAAGGCGACCGGGTCGAACTTCAATCCGGCCGCGGTGAACTTGCGATTCAGCTCGCGCCTGCGTGCGTCGAATTCCCGGGGCTGCGCGCCCTGGAACGAGAAGATCGACTGCTTCTCGTCGCCGACGGCGAAGATCGTGCGGTTGAGCCCCTCGCGTGCGCCTTCGCCGGCCGTGAATTCCGAGATGATGTGCGCGACGATGTCCCATTGCCGCGGGCTGGTGTCCTGGGCCTCGTCGATCAGGACGTGATCGACGCCGCGGTCGAGCTTGTAATGCACCCAGCCCGACGAGACGCGGTCCAGCATCGCCAGCGTCTTGTCGATGAGGTCGTCATAGTCGAGCAGGCCGCGCTCCTGCTTCTCGCGGCGGTAGTTCGCGGCAGCCGCGGTCGCGATATGCAGCAGGGCCGCGGTGCGGTCGCGCATGGTCACCGCGCGGCGCGTCTCGATCAGTCCACCGAGGCGCTGCGCCTCGTTCTCGAACAGGCGGGCGACCGAAGGATTGTGATCGCCAAACTTCCTGGTCAGCACCGCCTTGCGCGGCAGCTTTTCGTCGGTGAGGAAAACACCGAGATAGGCATCGACCTGCGCCGCGCCGGAAAACGCCTTTGCCTCGCGAAGGCGGCTGGCCTGGTCATTGTCCGACTTGCTGCCGTCTTCCAGCGCAAAGGCAATGTCGTCCCAGCGGGATCGCGGCAGGAACGGACCGTCGAGAATTTCCGTCTCGACGTCCTCGATGCGGTCGTTCGCGTCCACGCCCAGCGCCGCCTCCATCTGCGCCGCGGCAGCTTCCGCGTTGCCGGCCTCGTCGGTCCAGGCCATGAAATGATCGCGGCTCAGGCAAGCCTCGCGCACGACCTCCTTGAAAGTCACGTCGGCGGCGCTCGCCATCGCGGTCAGCAGTGCGCGGCCGGTGATGCTCTCCGGATCGCGGGCGGCCTCCAGCAGCACCTTCAGATTGGCGCGCTCCATCATGTCGGTCTGGTCGCGCTCGTCGATCACGGCGAAGCGTGCCGGCACGTTGGCCTCGAACGGAAACTGCTGGAGCAGACGCGTGCACAGCGCGTGGATGGTCTGCACCTTCAGCCCGCCCGGCGTTTCCAGCGCACAGGCGAACAGCTTTCGTGCGTCGCGCCGCAGTTTAGCATTGGGGTGCGGGATGCCGACGGCGCGGATCGCCGCATCGAGCGCCGTGTCGTCCAGCGTGACCCAATGACCGAGTGTGGTAAACACGCGCTCGGCCATGTTGGCGGCGGCGGCCTTGGTGAAGGTGATGCAGAGGATCTTTTCCGGCGGCACGCCCGCCAGCAGGAGACGGATCACGCGCTGCACCAGCACGTGCGTCTTGCCCGAGCCGGCATTGGCCGACACGAAGGCCGACGAAGTCGGATCGGACGCGCGGGCCTGCCTGGCGCGCACTTCATCCGGGATGGGGCGCGGAGCCTTCACCATTCCTCGATCCCCAGGCCGCCGGCCGCCGACCATTCCTTGATGCGGGCGAGATCGTCATAGGTGCCGTAGCGGTTGGTCCACATCGGCAGGTTCAGCGAGGTGTATGGCTGATTCTCGTCCTCGAAGGCGCGGATCAGCGCCTCCAGCTTGGCCCTCGCTTCTGCGGCCGCGGTGTCCGGCGGCTGCGGCTCGTCGCCTTGCTTGAATTTGAGCTCGAGGATGCGCTCCTCGCCGGGCGGATTGTTGCCGCTGAGACGAACATAGACGAGCTGGCTCACCGAGGCGCCGGCGTCGATGTCCGGAAAGCCGCCCTCGCGCAGGATCGCGGCTTCCAGCGTGAGCTGCGGCGACAGGCCCATGCGGACCTGCTTGCCGGTCGGCGGCTGGCCGGTCTTGTAGTCGAGGATGGCGTAGCGGCCGCCCTGGCGCCGCTCGATGCGGTCGGCGCGGGCGGAGAGCTGGAAGCTGCGCTCGTTGTCGAGCCGGATCGAGATCTGGCCGCGGGTCTCGGCAGCGATCGCTTCGATGGTGCCGCGCCGCGCCGTCTCCCACTCGCCGAACCAGCGCGCGATGCGCTGGAAGCGCGGCCACCACAGCGCGCGCGCTTCGGGCCGTTCCATCAACGGCGTAAAATGCTTCTCCCCGATCGCGCGCAGTACGCCGGCGGGATCGTCGGGCAGATTCGTTGCATAGGTTTCGGTGAACTCGCCGAGCGCCTCGTGGATCGCCGAACCGCGGTCGGCGGCCGACAGCGGCATGTCGACCGGATCGAGCACGTCGAGCCGCAGGATGTGCTTGGCGTAGATCGTGTAGGGATCGCGCAGCCAGTCCTCGATCGCGGTGACGGACATTTTCAACGGCCGCGTCGCGCGCGGCGGCCGCGGCTCGGGCTGCTTGATCGGCGTGACCTCGGCGGGCCGATCCAGTGCGCTCGCAAACTGCACGTATTTCTCGCCGGCGCGAATGGCGGCCTTCCAGTGCGCGTCGCCCGCGACCGCCTCCAACCGGTGCAGGAAGCGCGAGGCCACCGCCGGCGCGCCGCCGGCCTTGGCGGAATGGGTGAGGATCACTTCATCTCCGCCGAGCAGCTGCGCAAAATCGTGTGCGGAGAGGCCGATACGGCGCTCCGGCAGATCGAGGCCGAGCTCGTGCCGCATCGGTCGGCTAAGCCAGGGATCGATGCGCGGCGCCGGCGGCCAGACGCCCTCGATCAGCCCGCCGACGATGACGCGGTCGGCCTGCATCAGGCGCGATTCCAGCGGGCCGTAGATTTGCAGGCGCGCGCCCGGTCTGTCCCGCCGCCGCACCGCGCGATCGCTGAACGCGGTCTGGAACACGTCGGGATAGTCGGGCAGCGGCACCATCAATCCGCTCGTCGTGCCGCCGCGCAGGAGGTCGTCGAAGGCGCTCGCGAGTGCGAGGCCCTCGCGTTCCTCGAAAGCCAGCGGGATGCCCTGCTCGTCGCGCGACAGTTCGATCAGGATCTCGCGATGCCGGTGCGCGAGCTCGGCAAAGTCATACGGTTTCGACGACGCCAGGCTCTCCATCGGCGCCAAGGCTCGTCGCAAGGCATCGATCAGTGCCTGGACGCCGTCGAGATCCTCCGCCTTCAGACGCGCGCGCGGCTCTGCGCGGTGCAGGGCGGAAACCTCGCTGCGCCACAGCTTTGCCAACTCCTCGCGAAAACGATTGAACTCGCGCAGCAGCCCGGCCGTGCCCGCAGGCGGGCGCGTGCCGCGCAAGACCGCGAGCTCGAGGTCTTCGATCGCGGCCTTCCACGCGCCAGGTCGCCGTCCGAGCCGGCACAGCGGATGTTTCAGCATCGCCAGCAGCGTCGGCGGCTCCAATCCCCTGGTCGCCGCTTCCGATGCCAGACGCGCGAAAACGCCGGCGGAGGTCTCCATCAAGACGTCGCCGCCGGAATCGTCGAACGCGAGATCCCATCGGGTCAGCGCCGCCATCACCCGCCGCGCCAGCGCGCGATCCGGCGTGACCAAAGCCGCCGATTTATCGAGATGCCGCGCCTCGCGCATCGCGATGGCGATGGCGAGCGCTTCCATCTCGGGATTGGGCGCTTCGACCACAGCGAGATTGCTCATGCCGGCGGTGATCTTCGCGGCCACGTCCGGCTGCTTCAGCCGGTCGTGCCAGACTTCCGTCTTGGCCGAAGGCCGCATCGATTCGGACGCCAGGAGATCGCGACCGCCTTCCGCCGGCGGCTGGAGACTGTCGACGTCGCTGCGCTTGATGCCAAAACGATCCAGCAGCGCATGCATGGCGTATTGCGGATGGTTCGACGCCGGATGCTCGACGAATTTGCCGAGCGCGTCGCGCACGCCGCCGATGGTCCGCCAGGCGTCGTCGTCGAGATCGGTGTCGAGGCCCGGCAGCACCACCGCCCCATGCGGCAGCGAGGCGACTGCGTGGAGGAATTTTGCGGTGGCCGGCATCGAGCCGGTCGAACCCGCGGCGATCACGGGTCCACGGGGATGCGCGGTCAGCCGTTTTGCTTCCGCCGCGATCAGGAGATCGCGCCGCGCGGCGGGCTCGATCCGGTTGATCTCGGCGAGGTGGCCGGGCCAGGCGATGCGCGCGATACGCAGGAATTCGAGCGAGTGCTGCCAGTAGCGATCGAGCAGGTCCGGCACCAGCCCATCGAGCGCGCTCCAGTCGACGCCGCGCGTGACCATATCGTCGATCAGGCGTGCGAGATCGGAAGCCAACGCCAGCGTCGAGGCGGGCCCGCCGACCACCAGTGGCGACAGTACCGGACCCTTGGCCCAGGCCGCGACGAGTTGCGCCAGCGTCAGCCGCCGTTCGAGCTCGCCGAGCCGCGGCGGAATGTCGAGCGGCGTTGCGCCGGAAAACTGCTCGCCTTCATCGGCAAAGGCGAGTTCGTCCTCGTCGATGTCGCCGAGCGCGACAATGCGCGGCAGCACGACGGCGTCGGCCTTCATCTCGTCGAGGAAGATCTCGCGGACGACCCGCATGGCGCGCCTTGTCGGCAGGTACAGCGTAGCGTCCGCCAGTCGCGCCGGCTCCTTGCGTGCCTCGAAGCCGTCGACCAGCCGGCCGTCGAGCAGGCTCGAGACGACCGTGCGCAGGAACGGAACTGAGATGGGAACACTGAAAACGCGCATCGGCTGCCTGATTCGGGGATCAGGCGCCAATATAGGGGGGCGGACTCAAATGGATACGGGTGCGGGGAGATCTTCCCCGCTGTTCGCCGGGCTAGAACAGGTGCTGCAGGGTGGGCAAAGGCGTACTTGCGCCGTGCCCACCATGTCTGCCGCGAGTTTCAGCTTGGTTGGCACGCTTCCGCCTTCGCTCTTCGAGCCACGGCGGACAAGTCGCTTTGCCCATCCTGCGGCACCGTGTTCGAGGCGACTTACGCCACGCTCTCCAGAAACGCCTCTTCCGCCGCGTGCACGGCGTCCGGCGTGCCGACATGCATCCAGACACCGTCGAGGCGGAGGCCGAACAGCCGCTCCTGCTCGCCCGCGCGGTCGAACATCTTCGTCAGCGAGAATTCGCCCTGCGGCGCGTCGGCGAAGATCGAGGGCGACATGATCGCGGCACCCGCGTAGACGAACGGAACGACCTCTTTTTCCTTGCGCTTGCGCAAGGCGCCGTCGGGCGTCATGCCGTAATCGCCGCGGCCGCTATAGCCGATGCTGGTCGTCGTCGGCGCCATCAAGAGCAGGATGTCCATCCGCGCAGGATCGAAGTTTTCGGCGAGCCGCGTCAGGTTCGGACGTACGCCGTCGATCCAAAGCGTGTCGGAATTGACGTGGAAGAACGGTGCATCCCCGAGCAGCGGCAACGCCTTGACCACGCCGCCGCCGGTGCCGAGCACCTGATCGCGCTCGTCCGAGATGGTGACGCGCGGGTGCTGGCGGGATGCGGTGTGATCGATGATCTGGTCCGGCAGATAATGCACGTTGACCACCGCCTCGGTCACGCCGGCCCGGCCGAGCTTGTCGAGCACATGATCGAGCAGCGGCTGGCCGGCCACCGGCACCATCGGCTTCGGCATCTTGTCCGTCAACGGACGCATGCGTAGCCCGAATCCTGCGGCGAGCACCATTGCTTTGGTCGGTTTGACGGACATCCTTCGCTTTCTCAAGCCTGCTGATTTCGCGTTCGCAGCAATCCTAACACGAGGTTGGACCGGCCGCACCGCGTCTTAACCGCCTTAGCCAGCTGCGGTGACGGTTGTGCGACGGGTGTTGCCGTCACGCCCCGACGGCTGTGGACCGCGCCTTTTTCTTCCTGTCACCGAGCTTGAGGAAATTGACGCCGATCTGGTCGCCATTGACCCAAGCCAGTTCGCAACGCCGATACGCAAGTCCGGTGGACGACAACAGCAGAAAGAATTCCTTCAGATGCAGGCCCTCGACCGAGCCGTCGATGGTCAGCTTGGCGCCGCTATCGGAAACATCCTCCATGGTGCAGTCGCGCCGCCAGGTGCCGTCGATCCCCATCATCTGGGCCGCGATCCCGCGCTCGAAAACAACCCGGCTGTTGCCGCGCTGGTCCGTCTTCACCGCCATCTGCCCTGCTCCAGCCCGTAATTACCCGGCTGCCTCGGCGCCAGATTACCGGTGACTTGGCTAACAGCCGGTAAATCCGGCCCCCGAAGCAGCCTCGGAGCCGCTCTTGCAGCTGCATGCTAGGGCGCCGGCACGTTAGCGAGATACCAGTCGCGCAGGGAGCTAAGCGCGGGATGCGCCAGCGAGCGTTGGAGATAGGTCCAGATCCGCGGCTGGTGACGCAGATAATGCGGCTTGCCGTCGCGGCGGTTGAGGCGGGCGAAGGTGCCGAGCAGGCGCGTGTTCCGCTGCGCCGACATGATGGCGTAGAGCTCGGCGAAGCCGGCCGCGTCGAAGCTGGCGTCACCCGCGCGCCGCGCCTTGATGTAGCGCGACAGCAGCGTCAGCTCGAGGCCTTCCGGCACGTCGATGCGGGCGTCCTGGAGCAGCGACACCACGTCGTAGGATTGCGGTCCGAGCACGGCGTCCTGGAAATCGATCACGCCGACGCGCTCGATGCCGTTGCGGTCCGCAAGCCAGATCAAATTGGGCGAGTGATAGTCGCGGATGATCCACGTCTTCGGCGCCGCCAGCGGCTTTCGCAGCAGCTCGCGCCACATCGCGAAAAATTCCGCGCGCTTCGCCTCGCTCAGCGGCGCATCGCGATCGGGCAGGTACCATTCCGGCATCAAGCCGATCTCGATCAATAATGCTTCGGTGTCGAAGACCGGAATGGCGTAGGTCTGCCCGTCCAGCGGCAACGTCTCCGGCAGCGTCTTGCCGTGCAGCGCGGCCAGCACGTCGGCCGCGGCTTCGTAGCGCTCGGCGATCGGGCGCGGCGGATACCCTTCGACCACGCCTTCGCTGCCGAAGTCTTCCGTGATCAGGAAGCCATGGTCGAGATCGGAATGGTGGATCGCGGGCGCCGAGATTCCCTGCGCGCGCAGGCCTTCGTCGATCGCCACGAACGGTCGGACGTTCTCGGCGAGATGCACCGCGGCGCTGTAGGATTTTCCGTTGTACATCGCCGCGCCGTCGGGCCGCTGCGGAAAGTTCATGAGAATGACGATCTCGTCGCCACGCAGCAGCCGTGCATAGGAGCGGGTCGAGGCGTCGCCCGCCATGCGCTTGCGCATCGCATCCATGTAGCCGGATGCATCTAGGAATTCGCGCAGCCCCTGCAGCCGTGCGACGGCCGCGGCGGCCTTGCCGTAACCGGTGATGTCGGCGGCGCGCGCATTCGAGCCCAGCGCCGGCCGATGCGTCAGTGCGATGTCGATGCGATCCTGCGGCATCGCCGAGGGCGCGCGCTCCGGCCATTCGATCAGCACGAGCGTGGCGTCCGGGAGCGGCGACAATCCGATCTCCTCGAGCTCGCTCTCGTCCTCGACGCGGTAGAGGTCGGCATGCATCACCGGGAACGGCGGCAGCTCGTAGCCCTGCACCAGCGTGAAGGTCGGGCTCGGCACCTCCAGCGCCTCGTCGCCGGCGAGATAGCGGATCAGGCTGCGGGCCGCTGCGGTCTTGCCGGCGCCGAGGTCGCCGGTGAGCGTGATGACGTCGCCGGGACCGACCAGCAGCGCGAGGTCGGCCATCAATTGCGCAGTCGCCGTCTCGTTGTGAAGCGCGACGGAGAATGTGGTTGGCGCAGTCATTCGGCGGCGTCGCGATGCGCCGCCTGGTCGGTCGGGAAGTCGCAGATCACGACCGTGCCGCGGCCGACGATCGAATCCACCCGCACCATGCCGCCATGCAGCTCGACGAAGGAGCGCACCAGCGACAGGCCGAGCCCGGCGCCGCGGTGACGCGAGCCCTGCGAGCGGCTTTCGAACCAGTTGAACACCTTGTCCTTCATGTCGGCAGGTATTCCAGGCCCGGAATCTGTCACAGTGAAGACCACGCTGTGTTCGGTGCGGCGGGCGCTGATGCCGACGGTGGAATCCTGTGGAGAAAACCCGACGGCGTTGGCGAGAAGGTTATAGAGCACCTGCACCACGCGCTTCTCGTCGCCGATGAAGCTGCCGATATCGGGCGCAATCTCGACCTTGAGGCGGATGCGGTCGGTGGCGAGCCGGTCCTGGATGCCCTCGGCGGCGAGCTCGATGGTCTTGCTGACGTCGACCGGGCCGAGTTCCAGCTTCATGGCGCCGGCGTCGATGGTGGCGAGATCCAGGATGTTGTTGGTCAGCGCCAGCAGCGCGTTGGTCGATTTGGTGACGTAGTCGAGATATTCGGCCTGTTTCGGCGTCAGCGGCCCGGTCGAGGGATCGCTGAGGAAATGCGCAAAGCCGATGATGGTGGTGAGCGGCGAGCGCAGCTCGTAGGAGACGTGGTGGACGAAATCCACCTTCATCTGGTCGGCGGCCTCCAGCGCCTCGTTGCGCTCGCGCAGCGCGCGCTCGACGTTCTCGGTGTCGGTGATGTCCTGGAACGTCAGCATGGTGGCGCCGTCATGCAGCGGCCGGATCATGCCGTCGAGCACGCTGCCGTCCTTGCGCTCGAGCTTCAGCGGCACGTCGGCGCGGCTCTCGATCGAGGTGACGGCCTCGCGGATCTGCCGCCAGACCACGGGATCGTCGAACAGCTGATGGCACCAGCCCTCGACCGTCTGGATGTGCGGCTCGTCGCGCATGGCGTCGCTGGACAGCTTCCACATCCGGACGAAGGCCGGGTTGAACAGCTGGGCCTTGCCGTTGCTGCCGAACACGGCGACGCCCTCGGCGAGGCTGTCGAGCGTCTCGCGCTGGACCCGGATCATGCCGTCGAAGCGGCGGGCAAGCTCCAGGCTCTCGGTGACGTCGTCGAACAGATAGGTGACGCCGCCTTCCGGATTGGGCGTGGTGACGACGGAGAGCGCGCGGCCGTCGGGCAGGTACCAGGTGTCCTTGGCGGTCTCGACCGCGCGATAGGCCTCATGCAGCTTGGCCTTCCAGGCGCGGAAGTCCGGCTGCTCCGGCAGTTTCCGCGCGGCGCGGAGCTTGTCGAGGACGCTGGAATCGTCGGGGTTTGCGTCGAGGAAGGTGCGGTCGAGGTCCCACAGCCGCCGGTAGGAATCATTGTAGAAGGCGAGCCGCCGCTGACCGTCGAACACGGCAACGCCGGAGGAGAGCTGGTCGAGCGTGCGCCGATGCGCCTCCGCCATCCGCACCAGCGCCGTACTCAGCCCATTCGCCTCGCTGGCATCGATGGCAACGCCGACATTGCCGCTGCCGACATTGACGGCGCGGACGTCATAGATGCGGCGCTCGCCGCCGATCACGATCGGCAGCCGCGAAGTGAAATTGGCCGCTTCCTTCAGTCCCCGCTCCATCGCGATCCGGTCGGCGCTGTCGAGCAGTTCGAGCTTGCGCTCCTGGGCATCGGTGATGCTGGCCGCCTCGGTCGCACGGACATAGGCGGGGTTGGCGTAAGCCAGCGCGCCGTTCTCGCCCTTGGCCCAGATCGGCCAGGGTGCGGCAGCGGCGAAGCCGCGCAGCATCTCGGTCTCGTCGGAGAGCGCCTTGTAGCGAAGATTGGTCTCGGCCAGATCGCGGCGGACCCCTGAGAGTTCGCGAATCCTGACGATGGCCTGGCCGCCGATGGCGCGGCCAATGGCCTCGAGCGTATGGCCATGCGCGGTGGTCAGCGTCAGCTGGAACCCGTCACCGCGGTCGCGCAGCGCATCGACTGCGTGATCCATCTGGAGCGCGGGTTCCGGCGGCAGCCAGGTTCCAAACGCGAGCACGCGCTGCGGGGAGGAGTCGCGCGGCAGCACCAGGGAAATGTCGCCGGAAACCTGCGCGCGATTGTTGCCCGCCGGCCAGGAGATCAGGATCTGCGGCTCGGCGAACAGCAGCGCGCCGAAGCGGTCGGCCTGGAGCTGGAGTTCCCCGATCCGCGCGCGCAGCTGCGCCTCGTTCTTCGCCGTACGCACGCGCGTGCGCATCAGGAGGATCGCGGCCACAACCGAAAAGCCGAGCAAGGCCAGCGCGGTGGCCAGCACCGCGAGTTCCTGCCGGTTGAAATCCAGCATCATTGAGAGTGTGTCGACGAGGTCGGCGGCTTCAGCCGGTCCAGCCGGCAGCAGCGCCGCAAGAGCGCTCCCCACAAGCCCGTCGCGCACGAGCGATGTGCACGACAGCAGCGTCCGACGCATCGACACGATCACGCCTGACATCATTGCCCCAAGATCGCACAGATTTGCGCGCGACGACCCCCGTCGCGCGCGAATCAAACGACAATACCCTCACCGTGACTCGGCCGGTAAGAGTCCAGATCGTGAACGCAAAGGGCGCCCCAAAAAAATGCAGGGCACAGCGTTCCAGTTCGCGTCGTTCTTCGGGATGATTCGGCCGGGATTGGCGCGCGTTAGCGACCGGTCGAGCCGAAGCCGCCGGCGCCGCGGTCGGTTGCCGACAATTCGGCCACTGGAACCAGCGCGGCCTGCACCATGGTCGCGATCACCATCTGCGCGATGCGCTCGCCGCGCTGGATCACGAAGGGGGCCTGGCCGTGGTTGATCAGGATCACCTTGACCTCGCCGCGATAGTCCGCGTCGATCGTGCCCGGCGAGTTCAGCACGGTGACGCCATGCTTGGCTGCAAGCCCGGAACGCGGCCGCACCTGCGCCTCGTGCCCGGGCGGCAATGCGATCGCAAGCCCCGTTGGTACCAGCGCGTATTGGCCGGGCGCGAGCGTCAGTGGCTCGGTGTCCGGAACCGCTGCCATCAGGTCGAGACCGGCGGCGTCGCTGGTCTGATAGGCCGGCAGCGGGAGGCCTTCGGCATGCGGCAGGCGTTGCAGTTCGACGGTGACTCTCGTGCTCAAGATGCCGGCTCCCGGGATTTGTCGGCCACGCTTTTTGCGATACGCGCGACCAGCTCGATGGCGACCTGTTCCTTGGTCATCACCGGCCAGGAATCAACCGCGATCTCGCTGGCCCCGCGACTTATGAGGTGCACCGTGTTGCGGTCGCCGCCCATCACGCCGGTCGCCGGCGAGACGTCGTTGGCGACGATCCAGTCGCAGCCCTTGCGGGCAAGCTTGGACTTGGCGTTGTCGATGAGGTGCTCGGTCTCGGCGGCAAAGCCGATCACCAGCGGCGGACGCCTGTCGGCCAGCCTGGAGATCGTGGCGAGGATATCGGGGTTCTCGACCAGCTGAAGCGGCGGCATGCCGGCCGAGCTCTTCTTCAGCTTCTGCTCGCCTTCATTGGCGACGCGCCAGTCGGCGACCGCCGCGGCGAAGATCGCGATGTCGGCGGGAAGCGCGGCCTGCACCTGCTCCAGCATCTGCCGCGCCGATTCAACACGCTTGACCGTCACGCCCTGGGGATCGCCGAGATCGACCGGGCCACTGACCAAAATCACCTCGGCGCCCGCGGCTTGTGCGGCGGCGGCAATGGCAAAGCCCTGTTTGCCGGAGGAGCGGTTGGCGATATAGCGCACCGGGTCGATCGGCTCGTGAGTTGGACCTGCCGTGATCAGCACGCGCTTGCCGGCGAGCGGGCGCGGTACCGGCGGCCGCAGCAGGCGCTCTGCGGCGGTGGCGATCTCGATCGCCTCCGACATGCGGCCGACGCCCGCCTCGCCCGCTTCGGCCATCTCGCCGGAATTCGGGCCGATCAGCACCACACCGTCACGCTGAAGCTGCCCGATGTTGCGGCGGGTCGCCGCATTGTTCCACATCAGCGGATTCATCGCTGGTGCCAGCAGGATCTTTCGGTTGGTCGCGAGCAGGATGGCGCTGGCGAGATCGTCGGCATGGCCGCCTGCCATCTTCGCGAGGAGGTCGGCAGTCGCAGGCGCGACGACAACCAGATCGCACTCGCGCGCGAGACGGATATGGCCGGCGTCGAATTCGCTCTGGGGATCGAACAGATCAGTGTAGACGCGCTCATGCGAGAGCGCACTCACGGCCAGCGGGGTGACGAATTGCTGCGCCGCCTTGGTCAGCACGCAGCGCACCTCGATGCGGCGTTCCTTGAGGCGGCGGATCAGGTCGAGGGATTTGTAGGCCGCGATCCCGCCGCCGATGATCAGGGTGACGCTGGCCTCCGGAAGGGAGGCGGCGCGCTGGGGGGTGGGAACGGCGGAAGGAATCGCAAACGGTGTCAGCGGCTCCTCGCGGCCCTCGACCAGTTCGCCCAGGATGATCCGGACCTCTTCCTCGACCGACCGACGGTTCTTGGCCGATCGCAAGCGGAGATAGGTTTTGACACCCTCGTCAAGCTTGCGGATGGTCAGGCTTGCCATGGCGCCCTCCAGCACGGAATGATAGCGATGCTATCACTCCAATGATTGCAGTGCAATCATAGATTCCGGACGGCGATCAGGATGCCGATGAAGGTCGCTGCGATGATCCAGAGCGCCACGGTGCGCCAGCGGTTCTTGCGGCCCTCGCTGCGGCCCATCGCGGCGATGCTCTCCGGCGACAGCCGGATGCCCTCCCGCGTCATGGTCTCGAGCTGTTCGAGCACCACGACGGAGCGTTGTGCGATGTCGGGAAGCCGCATCAGCACGCGGGCGAGGTCGCCGGTACCGGACAGTGCGCCCTGGACCCGGCCGATCGGTCCGAGATTGCGTTCGATCCACTCGCGCACCACGGGGTCGGCGACCTTCCAGATGTCGAGCCTGGGGTCGAAGGCGCGCGCCACGCCCTCGACCACCACCATGGTCTTCTGCAGCAGGATCAGCTCGGGCCGCGTCGTCATGTCGAACAGGCCGGTAACCTCGAGCAGCAGCGTGAGCAGCCGCGCCATCGAGATTTCCTCGGCGGTGCGGTTGTGGATCGGTTCGCCAATGGCGCGGATGGCTTGCGCGAAATTTTCGACCGAGTGATGCGCGGGGACATAACCCGCTTCGAAATGAACTTCCGCGACGCGGCGATAGTCGCGGGTGATGAAGCCGAGCAGGATTTCCGCGAGGAAGCGCCGCTCCTTCATGCCGAGCCGGCCCATGATGCCGAAATCGACCGCAACGAGACGGCCGGCGTCATCGAGGAACAGATTGCCCGGATGCATGTCGGCATGGAAGAAGCCGTCGCGCAGCGCGTGACGCAGAAAACTCTGGATCACCTTGCGGCCGAGATCGGGCAGGTCGACCTGCGCGTCTTCGAGACGCTTGTGATCGTTCAGCGCGATGCCGTCGATCCACTCCATCGTCAGAACGTTGTGCGTGGTACGGTCCCAGTCGACGGTCGGCACGCGAAAATCGGGATCGTCGCGCGTGTTCTCCGCCATCTCCGACAGCGCTGCCGCCTCGAGCCGCAGGTCCATCTCCATCGCGACCGAGCGCGACATGGTATTGATGACCTCGATCAGCCGCAGCCGTCGCGCCTCGGACGAATAGGCTTCGGCCTTGTGCGCGACGAAGAAGAAATCGGAGAGATCGCGGCGGAAGCGCGCGGCCACATTGGGCCGCAACACCTTGACCGCAACCGACTTGCGCACATCGTCGCGCAGCACGTCGGCGCGGTGGACCTGGGCGATCGAGGCGGCGGCGACCGGCGGGCCGAAGCTTGCGAACACGTCCTTCAGCGGCCGTTCCAGCGACGTCGCGATCGCGGCCTCGGCTTCTTCCTGCGAAAAAGGCGGCAGGCGATCCTGCAGGCTTTCGAGGTCGCGCGCCATGATGACGCCGACGACGTCCGGGCGCGTCGCCAGGAATTGTCCGAGCTTGAGATAGGCCGGGCCCATCCGCGTCAGCGCGCGCGACAGCCTTGGTCCATGTTTGGGCCCGCGCCGTTCGATCAGGCGCGCCAGCTTCAGCGCGAGTTGCCCGGGCGGCGGGACGAGGCTTGGATCGACCGAGCCGAACACGCCCTCGCGCGCGAACACGAACGCGGCGCGCATCAGGCGCGCAGTGTGGGTGATGGCAGAGATCACAAACGCCAGCCCGAATGCAGTGCGACGATGCCGCCGGTCAACGTCTGCCAGTTCACGCGGGCGAAGCCGGCATCGCGGATCATGTCGGCGAAGGCGGCAGGCTTTGGAAACTTGCGGATCGATTCGACGAGATATTGGTACGACTCGGCATCGCCCGTGACCATGCGTCCGAGCGGCGGGATCACCTTGAACGAGAACAGGTCGTAGAGCCGGTCGAGGCCGGGCATCTCGACGGTGGAGAATTCCAGGCACAGGAAGCGGCTGCCCGGCTTGAGCACGCGATAGGCCTCGCGCAGCGCAAGGTCGATCCGCGGCACGTTGCGAATGCCGAAAGCGATCGTATATGCGTCGAAGCTGCGGTCGGCGAAGGCCAGCGCTTCGGCATTGCCTTCGACGAAATCGACCTGGGTCTCGAGATGCCGCTTCGCGGCGCGCTCGCGGCCCACACTCAGCATCTCGGTATTGATGTCGCAGACGGTGGCATGGAAGCCCGCGCCCGCCGCCTTGGCGGCGCGGAACGAGATGTCGCCGGTGCCGCCCGCGACGTCGAGCAGCGCGAACGGCCGGTCGCCCCTCGGCGGGTCGAGCGCGGTGATCATGATGTCCTTCCAGACCCTGTGCAGGCCACCGGACATCAAATCGTTCATCAAATCATAGCGCGAAGCCACGCTGTGAAACACATCGTTCACCAGCGTCTGCTTGTCCCCCAGGGGGACGTCCCTGAAGCCAAAATGCGTGGTTTCGCCCGGCCGATCCATTACTCTACTCCACTGGGCGGACCATAGCGCGGCCGCCGCAATGGCGCTATCACACCGCCCTCATAAGGTGAATGCCCGACCATGCCTGAATTGCCCGAAGTCGAGACCGTCCGCCGCGGCCTTCAGCCCGTCATGGAGGGTGCGAAAATCCTCGATGCGGAGGCCCGCAGGCCGGATCTGCGCTTTCCGTTCCAGCCGGATTTCGTGGCCCGGCTGAAGGGCCAGGTCGTCACCGGGCTTGGCCGCCGTGCAAAATATCTCATGGCCGATCTCGCCTCCGGCGACGTGCTCCTGATGCATCTGGGCATGTCGGGCTCGTTCCGCGTCATCAAGCCGGACAACGATGCATCGCCGGGCGAGTTTCATTATCCGAAGGGGAAGGACACCACGCACGACCATGTTCTGTTCCGGATGTCCTCGGGCGCCGACATCGTCTTCAACGATCCGCGCCGCTTCGGTTACATGAAAGTGATCGCGCGCAATGCGCTCGAGGAGGAGCCGCTGCTCCGCGACCTCGGCCCCGAGCCGCTCGGCAACGAATTCGACGCCGCGATGCTGGCGCGATCCTGCGAGGACAAGACCACGAGCCTGAAGGCCGCGCTGCTCGACCAGCGCGTGGTGGCGGGGCTCGGCAACATCTATGTTTGCGAGGCGCTGCATCGCTCGCATCTGTCGCCACGCCGCATCGCCGCGACGCTGTCGACGAAAAAAAGTGAGCCGACGGATCACGCCAAGCGGCTGGTCGGTGCGATCCACACCGTGCTGAACGACGCCATCAAGGCCGGCGGCTCATCGTTGCGCGACCATCGCCAGACCTCGGGCGAGCTCGGCTATTTCCAGCATTCGTTCAAGGTCTACGACCGCGAAGGCGAGAAATGCACGACGCCCGGCTGCGGCGGCACGATCAAGCGCTTCACCCAGAACGGCCGCTCGACGTTCTGGTGTCCGAAATGTCAGAAGTGAGAATCTGGCCTGCGGCCGCGAGGCCGTGAGTTTCTGCGAGGGTCCGGCCGGTTGGTGGCCGGATTGCTTCGTCGCGGGGGCCCTTCCGGATGGTGAAGGGCAGGCTGCCGTCTGAGCGATCGCCCCGCTCAGGACGCCAGTGTGGTGGTCTCGTCCGCTGCGAGTTCCGAGGCCGCGTGCAGCATGCCATCGGCAGCCGAGAGGACCTGGTCGATCAGGACATTGGTCGTGGCGGTGAGCTCGAGACGGGTCTCGATCCACTGCCAGAGGCCGCGGATCTCCTCGGTCGACTTGCCGTTCGGCGCGAATTCGCTCACCGCAAGGCCGCTCGCGAGCGAGTCCTGGTGGTCGTTGCGCATCACGATCAGAGGACGCGCGAGCACCTCGGTGAGATCCAGCGCGGCTTCTTCGGCGAGAGCGTTGGCGGCATTGTCGATGCGCTGGCCGCGGATCGGCGTCTGGTTCAGCACGAAGCTGAAGGGCCGCTTCCAGGCCCGCGCGACGCTCAGCGTCGAGGCGGTCGCCTCGATGTCGGCGACGCTCGGGCGGGCCGGGATCAGGCAGAGGTCGGAATGGCGGATCGCGGCGGTGGTGGCGGCGCTGAGGCCGGCCGCGGTATCGACGATCGCGAGCTGGAGGCCGCTTTCGGCGAGCATTTTCAGGCGCGGCGCGATGTCGGCGGCGTGATAGATCGGCTCGACGACGAGATCATCGGCGGCGCGGCGGCGCTGCCAGTTGGACAGGGTGCCCTGCGGGTCTGTCTCGATCAGGCGGACGGTGAAGCCGGCCTGCCTGGCTGCCAGCGCGAGGCCGATGGCGAGCGTGCTCTTCCCACTGCCGCCCTTTTGGGTGGCCAGTACGATCGTGTGCATTGAAGGTGTATCCTTTGGAGTGCTTGGGTCAGGAATACGCCACGCGAACGTGCATCGATCTCGATGCTGAGCTCTTCTCGCTCAGGACGTGCCGGCCCGATCCAAAGGGGATCGCGGTGGTCCGAATCAACGGTAACAATGATGGCAGAATCGGGAATGCCAGCTAATCCGTACCATTACTGGACCCGTAATCCTGCGTGTGATGTGCTCGCCGCCGTGAATAGAGAGGGGACGAGCGGCATGAGCGGAAACTGGCGCGACCGGACGACCACGACCTTTGAATGCCAGAAAATGCCTGCGGTCTCCAGTCGCGGCATGGTCGTCAGCAACCATCCGCTGGCCTCGAGCGCCGGCGCCGAGATGCTGGCGGCGGGCGGCAATGCGATCGACGCCGCGATCGCGACCCTGTTCACGCTGACCGTGGTCGAGCCGATGATGGTCGGCATCATCGGCGGCGGCATGGCCCACATCAGGCTGGCCGACGGCAGCCATCGCTTCATCGACGGCCAGAGCACCGTGCCCTCGGCGGTGCGCGACAACAGCTACACCTCGAGGCCGGGCTCGGCGCATGACGTATTCGACACCGTCGGCAACGAGAATCTCAACGGCCCCAAGGCGGTTGCTACGCCGGGCTCGCTGAAAGCCTGGTGCGAGACGTTGCGCCGGTTCGGCACCATGAGCCTCGCCGATGTCATGCAGCCCGCCATCAAGCACGCCGCGCGCGGCTATGCGGCGACGCCGTACTTGCACGAATGCATCAGCGAGAGCGCCGCCGAGATGCGCAAGGACAGGCCGATCGCGGCGATCTATTTGCCCGATGGTGAGCCGCTGAAGGTCGGCGCGCGCGTGGTGCAGGCCGAATATGCCGAGACGCTGCGTCATATCGCCGATCACGGCGAGACCGCGCTCTACGAGGGGCCGCTCGGCGACATCCTCGCCGATTACATGGAGAAGGCCGGCGGCTTCATCCGTCGCACCGATCTGGCCAGCTACAGGACGGTCGAGCGGCAGCCGATCCGCGCGGACTATCGCGGCTGGACCATTTTTGGGCCGCCGCCGCCGGCGGCGTCGGGCGTGCACATCGCGCAGATGCTGAACATCCTGGAAGGCTATGACATCGGCAGCCTCGGCTTCGGCACATCCGAGACCATCCACTATCTCGCCGAGGTCCTGAAGATCGCCTTTGCCGATCGCGCTGCCGCCAGCGGCGACCCTGATTATGTCGGCGTGCCCGTGGAGAAGCTGACCTCGAAATCCTATGCCGACGAGCGTCGCCGCGCCATCGATCCGGCGCGGGCGCAGGCCTGGGGCGCCGGCGTGTCGCAGCTCGAAGGCGCGCACACCACGCACATGACGGCGGCGGATGCGTTCGGCAACGTGGTTGCGACCACGCAGACCATCAACAATCTGTTCGGCGCCAAGATCATGATCCCGGGTCTGGGGGCCATCGCCAACAATTACATGAACCTGTTCGATCCGCGTCCGGGCCACGCGCTGTCGCTGGCGCCGGGCAAGCGCGTGACGACCTCGATGTCGCCGATGATGGCGCTCAACGACGGCAAGCTGCGCTACGCGCTCGGGCTGCCCGGGGGAAAACGCATCTTCCCGAGCGCGATGCAGGCGCTGGTCAATCTGATCGACCACGGCATGAGCCTGCAGGAGGCGGTCGAGGCGCCGCGGGTTTGGACCGAGGGCAATGCGCTCGAGGTCGAGCAGAAGGTGCCGGAAGCCGTGCGTGCGAAGCTGACGGGCCTCGGTCACAAGGTCCAGCCCGTTGCGACGGTCGCCGGTGGCATGAACGGCATCGCCTTCCACGACGACGGCACCATGACCGGCGCCGCCTGCTGGCGCGCGGACGGCACGCCGGTCGGTATTTCAGGAGGTCTCGCGAAGGCCGGGATCAGGTTCAGGCTGAGCTGATCGCTACTTCCGCACGCAGATCACGCGCACGACGGCGGTCTTCGCATCCGTCGACGTGCCGTTCGCCGTGACACCGTTCGCCTTCAGGAAATCGCGCACCGTCTCCGCAGAGACCATCACCGCCTGTGACGCCGGCACCGCTGTCGCGGGTCCTGCGACCATCGCCGGCTTCAACAGCGCGACGCCGGCGAATTTGCCGTCGCCGTCGATCGCGGGGCTGCCGGAGAATCCGACCGCCGGCGGCGGAGACAGTGCGGAATCGCTGCTCGTGACCGGCGCCAGCGCACCCTTGAGGCTCGACACACCGGCTGCTCCGCCCTGGCTCTGCGGATCGGCGATGCCGACGACATCGACACTCGTCTTCGCCGCGCCATTTGCGAGGTTGAGCGGTTTCAACCCACGCGCGCCGTAGATGTGCAGCAGCGCGAGATCGTGCTCCTTGTCCTCGGCGAGACGGTCGGCGCTGCCATAGCCGGCGATGGTGATCGCAAGACAGCTATCGGTGACGAGCCGGTCGGCGATGATCGCGCCATCGTCGCTGACGACGATGCCGGTGCCGTATTCGACGTTCTTGCGCGGCGGCGGCCCGGTCTGCGGGCCCGACGGAAATGCATTGAACGCGCTCGACATCGCGATCACGACCGGCTCGACCGTGTTCTCGGTGGCCTGATCGTAGAGGATCGTCATGATGCGAACTTCGTCACCCTTGAAGGTGCCGCGCACGTAGAACTTCTTCAGGCCCTGCAATCCCGACAGCACGAAGAAGTCGGGCTTCACCACGGTGTAGTCGACCTTGCGCCCGGCCGGTTCCTTCTTCTCCGCTTCCGCAAGCTTTGCAGTGCTCGGGTTTGCCTCCTTGCGGCGGCTGAGCAGCACTTGCACCGTTCCCGTCGGCGAGGTCCATTTCGAGCCGTTGGCGTCGGTCGCCTGCTGCGGCACCAGCTTGCCGGGGATGCCGAGCCGGGCGCCGCTGGTCATCTCCGTCACGATTTTCCAGCCGACGCTGTCCTGCTTCCGCCTTGCGGTCTCGGCGAGTGCGGCGCGCTCCTGCGGATTGAGCACGCCGGTCGGCTTGCCGCCCTTGTTCTTCTGGTACTCCTTGATCGCGTCGACCATGCGCGCACTGACGTCGCCGGTGATGGCGCCGTTATATTGGCCGACCCAAGCGAGGTCGGACTGCAGCGACAGCCGTTCTGCCTGCGCCATCGCATCGGCGGTCTCGGATGCCGTCTGCAAGGCGGGAGGACGGATCGGAACGGTCTGGACCACCTTCGGCTTGGTGCCGGGGACCTGCGGCGTCGTCATCTGGGCGCTCGCGCCTGTGGCAGCCGCAAACATCAGTGTTGCCGCAAGCATCGATCTCATGACAAATCCAGCCAGCCCATTGAACGCAATGCCATTGAAGCACATCTCGTTGGTCGCGAACAATGTTGGGGTGGTTCAGTTGGCGATAGAGGCCACGAACGCAGGCCCTCATCCTGAGGAGCGGCCTTGGGCCGCGTCTCGAAGGATGGCCGCGGGTGATATCGGGGCCTTCATGGTTCGAGATGCGCCTTCCGCGCCCCTCACCATGAGGGTTGAGAGAACGAAGGACGACGATGCTGAGCCCGGACGAACTCGAACGCTATGCCCGCCATATCGTGCTGCGCGATGTCGGTGGTCCCGGCCAGGCCGCGCTGAAGCGGGCCTCCGTGCTGGTGATCGGCGCCGGCGGGCTCGGCGCGCCTGCGCTGATGTATCTGGCTGCCGCCGGGATCGGCACGCTCGGCGTGGTCGATGACGACGTGGTGTCGCTGTCCAACCTCCAGCGCCAGGTCATCCACACCACGCCTGATATCGGCCGGCACAAGGTCGAGAGCGCGGCCGAACGGATCACCGCGCTCAATCCGCATGTCCGCTTCGTCGGCCACGCCACCTGGCTCAACGCCGACAACGCGCTCAACCTGATCGGCGACTACGACCTCGTGCTCGACGGCTCCGACAATTTCTCGACGCGCTATCTGGCTTCGGACGCCTGCTTCTTCGCGAAGCGGCCGCTGATCACGGCGGCGCTCGGCACCTTCGACGGCTCGCTCACTACCATCCGCGCGCATGAGACAAACGAGCAGGGCGAATTCAATCCGACCTATCGCTGCCTGTTTCCCGAGGCGCCGCCGCCCGGCACGGTGCCGGCCTGCGCGGAGGCCGGCGTCATGGGCGCGCTCGCGGGCGTGCTCGGCTCGATGATGGCGCTGGAGGCGATCCGCGAAATCGTCGGCTTTGGCGACGGCCTTGTCGGCCGCCTCCTGATGATCGATGCGCGCGCGATGCGCTTCGAGACGCTGCGTTACAGGCGCGATCCGGCCAATCCGCTCAACGGCGATGGGCCTGTGTTCGATGATCTAAGCATCCATCGGGAGTAGGCACGCCGCACGAGAGCACAAGCGATGACCGAGAAGCGGTACGTTGCAGCGCGGAACAGTCGCAACCTGCGTGTCGTCCCTACCCGACAGGGATGAGGACGGGCCTAAATCGACACTTGCAAGTGTCTTTCTTCGTGATTGAATTCGCATCGCCGCAAGGCAAATGGATATTTCAGATTGGAGATTACTATGAAGTACATCTCGAGCTGGAAATTGCCCCCGAATTTGATCGATTCCGCGATCGAAAAATTTCTGAAGACAGGGGGCGTGCCGCCGGAAGGCGTGAAGATGCTCGGCCGCTGGCACGGAATGAACGGGACGGGCTTTGCAATTTCGGAGAGCAACGACCCGAAGGCCATGTACCAATGGTACGCCCAATGGGCCAACGTCATGGAGATCACTGTCACGCCATGCGTGGAAGACGCCGAAGCCGGCCCGATCCTGGCCGCCCTGGCGAAGCAGTGAATGCCTCGGGGCGGCCGCGGTACGCCGGCCGCTCCGTTCAAGTCTGCGCGCCCCCGGCCGCAGCGCTTTACAGCATGCTCGGCAGCACGCGATCAGGCGGCTTGTGGGCGTCGAGGAAGGTGCGGATGTTGATGATCACCTTCTCGCCCATCTCGACGCGGCCCTCGATGGTGGCCGAGCCCATATGCGGCAGCAGCGTCACCTTGCCGGCCTTGGCGAGCCGCACCAGTTTTGGATTGACCGCGGGCTCGTGCTCGTAGACGTCCAGGCCGGCGCCGCCGATCTCGCCGCCTTCGATCAGCTTGATCAGCGTGTCCTCGTCGGTGACCTCGCCGCGCGCGGTGTTGACGATGTAGGCGTCTTTCCGGATCAGCTTCAGCCGGCGCGCCGAAAGCAGATGGTAGGTCGCCGGCGTGTGCGGACAGTTCACCGAGATGATGTCCATCCGCGCCAGCATCTGGTCGAGACTTTCCCAATAGGTCGCGCCCAGTTCCTCGGCGATCTTCGGCGCGACGGGGCGGCGGTTGTGATAGTGAATCTGCAAGCCGAAGGCGCGGGCGCGGCGCGCCACCGCCTGGCCGATCCGGCCCATGCCGATGATGCCGAGGCGCTTGCCCCCGATGCGATGGCCGAGCATCCAGGTCGGCGACCAGCCCGGCCAGGGCTTTCCTTCCGTCAGGATCGAGGCACCTTCGATCATCCGCCGCGGCACGGCGAGGATCAGAGCCATGGTCATGTCGGCGGTGTCTTCGGTCAGAACCTTCGGCGTGTTGGTGACCGTGATTCCGCGGGCATGGGCGGCCTCGACGTCGATGTTGTCGACGCCGTTGCCGAAATTGGCGATCAGGCGAAGCCTGCAGTCGGGCTGATTGACGATGTCGGCGGAGATGTGATCGGTGACGGTCGGAACCAGCACGTCGGCGGTGCGCGCGGCTTCCGCGATCTGCTCGCCCGACATCGGCGTGTCGTCGAGATTGATCCGCGCGTCGAACAGCTCACGCATCCGGGTCTCGATCGAGTCCGGGAGCTTGCGCGTCACCACGACGAGGGGCTTTTTCTTCACCGACATGTCCTGCCCTCATGAGGCGTTGCAAGCCGCCTCTGTCACCAAAGGCCGGCCCGTTGAGGCCTCATTAACCCGGTTGTTCGACACTGCCATTGCCGTGTCGTCCCCGGCGTTTCCTTCAAGCTCTCCCGACATTTCCGGCCGGAAAATCGGGCAAACTGGTTGTTCAGATGTCCGTCCTCTCTAGCAGAAGGCCGGGCCAAGACAAGAACCACGGGCAAAGGGCTCGGGAACACCCGCGTGGGGCGGGTCAGGGAGAATGCGGCGCGGTTGTGGAATTTTGAGGTGAAGGCCCGGCTTGGTAGGGGTCTTCGACAGGAGACGGGTTGATGGCGTTGGGGCGTTTTTGTTCGGTGATGGCGCTCGTTTGCACCTGGTTGAGCGCCTCGGTCAGCCCCGGGCACTCAGCCAAGGACAGCACGCCCCAGACCGCCAGCGGCCTCCCCGTGCCGCGCTATGTCAGCCTCAAATCGGATCACGTCAACGTCCGCGCCGGCCCGACCAAGGACAATGACGTCGCCTGGGTCTATACCCGCGCCGGCCTGCCGGTCGAAATCACCGCCGAGTTCGAGAACTGGCGCCGGGTGCGCGATTCCGAGGGCGCCGAGGGTTGGGTCTACCATTCGCTGCTGTCGGGCCGCCGCACCGCGGTCGTCACCATGAAGCACAAGGACGAGCTTGCACCGATCTATGATCAGGCCGATCCCGAGAGCGCGGTTGCAGCAAAACTCCAGGCCGGCGTCGTCACGCAGGTGAAGAAGTGCAGCGCAAACTGGTGCCACGTCATCGGCAACGGCTTTGACGGCTGGATCCAGCAGGAGCGTCTCTGGGGCGTCTATTCGGACGAGCAGGTGAACTGACGGCCTGAAACGACAATGGCCGGAAATCCCGGCCATGACGGTCAAATCAGCCGGGTAAACCTCAGCGCTTCTTGCGCAGCCGCACGACCATGTCGATGCGCGCGATCTCGTAACCCTCGGGCACCTCCGGCATCTTGGACAGCGCCAGATGCGGATCCTCGATATCGACCAGCTCATGGCTGTTCTCGAGGTAGTAGTGATGGTGGGTCGTCACGTTGGTGTCGAAATAGGTCTTGGTGCCGTCGACACTGACCTGACGGAGCAGGCCGGCATCGGTGAGCTGGTTCAGCGTGTTGTAGACGGTCGCCAGAGAGACCGGCACCTTGGCCAGCGTCGCTTCCTCGTAGAGCATTTCAGCCGTGAGGTGACGCGCACCCTTGCCGAACAGGAGCCAGCCGAGCGCCATGCGCTGGCGCGTCGGACGAAGCCCCGCGGACTGGAGCATTTCGTTGACATCGTGCCACGGGCAGCCGGTCAAAGCCGGCTGGCGGCCGGACAGAAGGGCCGCGGAATGGACGTCGTCGTCGTGATGGGGCGCGGAATTCTCGTTCATTTCCAGATTTCGGGCACGCGTGAACAATAACTCCCTGCAATATAAGAACAGAAAGATGCAGATGCAAGTTTCTCGCAACTAGAGAGGTTCTAATCAGTCTTGGAACCTGGCGAGGACCACGTCATTTTACCTTCACGAGAGCGCTTTGCCACTGAAATCGCCTGTGTTAGAGAGCCCGCGGTTCCGCGCAGCCGATTTTGGGGCAGCCAGGCCTGAAGGCCAGGCCCGCAGTCCATCCGGGGCTTGCGGAAGCCGCGCCTGACGGTGGCAATTGGCGTTGCTCTCCGACCGAGACGGGCCCATTTTCGCCAAAACGCCGCTCCATCGGGATTAGAACAGAGGCTCGTGCATGCTGAACAGGCGCAACGGATACGAATACGAAGACCTGCTGGCATGTGCCCGCGGTGAGATGTTCGGCCCGGGCAATGCCCAGCTGCCGTTGCCGCCGATGCTGATGTTCGACCGCATCACGGACATCAGCGACAATGGCGGCGAGTTCGGCAAGGGCGTGGTGCGCGCCGAGCTCGACGTGAAGCCCGACCTCTGGTTCTTCGGCTGCCACTTCAAGAACGATCCCGTGATGCCCGGCTGCCTCGGCCTCGACGCGCTGTGGCAAATGGTCGGCTTTTATCTGGGTTGGACCGGGGGCGAGGGTCGTGGGCGGGCACTCGGCCTGAATGAGCTGAAGTTCAGCGGTCAGGTGCTGCCCGAGGCCCGCAAGGTTGTGTACAACGTCGATATCAAGCGCGTGATGCGTTCAAAGCTGGTGCTCGGTATCGCCGACGGATGGCTTTCGGTCGACGACCAGATTATCTATCGCGCGAAGGATTTGAAGGTCGGCCTGTTCAAGCAGGGCACGAGCCTGGGCTGAGCGCATCACCAAGACGACAACGAGTAAGGCGAGGCTGTCATGAGGCGGGTTGTGGTCACCGGAATGGGCATCGTTTCGTCCATCGGAAACAACACCCAGGAAGTGCTTGCGAGCCTTCACGAGGCGAAGTCGGGCATTTCGCGGGCTGAGAAATATGCCGAGCTCGGCTTCCGCTCGCAGGTGCAGGGTGCGCCGTCGCTCGATCCTTCGACGGTGGTCGACCGCCGCGCAATGCGTTTCCTCGGTCAGGGCGCTGCCTGGAATCACGTCGCGATGGAGCAGGCGATCCAGGATTCCGGTCTGTCGCCCGACGACATCTCCAATATCCGCACCGGCATCATCATGGGCTCCGGCGGTCCGTCCGCCCGCACCATCGTCGAGGCTGCCGACATCACCCGCACCAAGGGGCCGAAGCGCGTCGGACCGTTTGCAGTGCCGAAGGCGATGTCGTCCACGGCCTCCGCGACACTTGCGACCTGGTTCAAGATCAAGGGCGTGAACTATTCGATCTCGTCGGCCTGTGCGACGTCGAACCATTGCGTCGGCAACGCCTATGAGACGATCCAGATCGGCAAGCAGGACGTCATCTTCGCCGGCGGCTGCGAAGAGCTGGACTGGTCGCTGTCGGTGCTGTTCGACGCCATGGGCGCGATGTCCTCGAAGTACAACGATACGCCTGCCACCGCCTCGCGTCCCTACGACGTCAACCGCGACGGCTTCGTGATTGCCGGCGGCGCTGGCGTGCTGGTGCTGGAGGAGCTCGAGCATGCCAAGGCGCGCGGCGCGCGCATCTACGGCGAGATCGTCGGTTACGGCGCGACGTCCGACGGCTACGACATGGTCGCACCCTCCGGCGAGGGCGCCGAGCGCTGCATGCGCATGGCAATGTCGACCGTGAAGACCAAGGTCGACTACATCAATCCGCACGCGACATCGACGCCGGCCGGCGATCCGCCGGAGATCGATGCGCTCCGCAGGGTGTTCGGAAATGGCGACAAGTGTCCGCCGATCTCGGCGACCAAGGCGCTGACCGGTCACTCCCTGGGCGCAACCGGCGTGCAGGAAGCGATCTATTCACTGCTGATGATGAACAACGGCTTCATCTGCGAGAGCGCTCACATCCAGGAGCTCGATCCCGCCTTCGCCGACATGCCGATCGTGCGCAAGCGCATCGACAACGTCAAAATCGGCACCGTGCTGTCGAACTCCTTCGGCTTCGGCGGCACCAACGCCACGCTGGTGTTCAGCCGGCTGGACGTGTGAGCCAGCACCCTTCGGTTTCCCGGCCTACAATGATCGCCGCCAGAATATTGTATCGCCCACATGCGTGAGCGACGACCTCGGATAATGGGAGTTGCGAGGCAATGGAAGGTTTGATGAAAGGCAAGCGCGGTCTGATCATGGGGATCGCCAATGATCATTCGATCGCCTGGGGTATGGCGAAGACGCTGCATGCCCATGGCGCCGAGCTTGCCTTCACCTTCCAGGGCGAGGCCCTGGGAAAGCGCGTCAAGCCGCTGGCGGAGTCTCTCGGCGTGGAACTGGTGTTGCCCTGCGACGTCGAGGACATCGCCAGCGTCGATGCCACCTTCGCTGCGCTGCGCGAGAAGTGGGGCCAGCTCGATTTCGTGATCCACGCGATCGGCTTTGCCGACAAGAACGAGCTGAAGGGCCGTTACGCCGACACCAGCCGCGAGAATTTTTCGCGCACCATGGTGATCTCCTGCTTCTCCTTCACGGAAGTCGCCAAGCGTGCCGCGGAGCTGATGACGGAGGGCGGCAGCATGGTCACGCTGACCTTCGGCGCTTCGGAGCGCGCGATGCCGAACTACAACGTGATGGGCGTCGCCAAGGCGGCGCTGGAAGCCTCGGTGCGCTATCTCGCCTCCGATTTCGGACCGCGCGGCATCCGCGTCAACGCGATCTCGGCCGGTCCCATCCGCACGCTCGCCGGCTCCGGCATCGGCGAGGCGCGCGCGATGTTCGCCTTCATGCAAAAGCATTCGCCGCTCCGCCGCGGCGTCACGCTCGACGAGCTTGGCGGCTCGGCGCTGTATCTGCTGTCGGATCTCTCCGGCGGCGTGACCGGCGAGATCCACTATGTCGATTCCGGCTACAACACCGTGCTGATGCCGAGGCCGGACGATTTGAAAACGTCGGATTAGGGCGGTCCGCTACCCCGCCGCGATCTTCTCTCCGCGCTGGAACGCCGGACGCGCCATGCAGCGTGCGATATAGGCATCGAAGGCCGGGCGCGACGGCACCATCTTGAACACGCGCACCGCGAAATTCAGGCCCGAGCCGATCGTGATGTCGGCGGCCGAAAACTCCTCGCCGAGGATCCACGGCCCCTTGGCAAGCGCGGCTTCCAGCACGTCGAAGACCTGCGTCGCGCTGCCCCAGGCCGCGGTCGATGTCGGGATCTCGATCCTGGTGAAGATCTGGATGATGGCGGGTTCGATGCAGCTTGGCGAGAAGAACAGCCATTGCAGGTAACGCGCGCGGCGCGGATCGGTCACGTCTGGCGCGAGCTTCGTATCCGGATAGCGATCGGCGATATAGGCGCAGATAGCGGCGGCTTCGCCGAGCGCGGCATCGCCGTCGGTCAGCGCCGGCACCTTGCCCATCGGATTGATCTTCAAATAGTCCGGCGCCTTCTGCGCGCCCGTCGAAATGTCCGTCAGCACGCGCTCATAGGGCAGTCCGCTCTCCTCCATCAGCCAGAGCGTCGAGAACGAACGCGAGCGCGGCGACCAGTAGAGTTTGATCATGGCGCGTTTCCTTTGTTCTTCCACCGGTAATACTTCATCATGAACCCGTTCGAGGGCTCGATCTCTTCCTTCTCGAACACAAAACCCTCGCGCTCGTACCAGCGCCAGGCTTTTTCGTTCTCGCGGACGCAGCGCAGGTACATCTCGTCGGGCATTTGCGTGCGCGTGAAAGCGAGCAATTGGCGGCCGAGCGATTGCCCCTGATAGGCGGGGGCGACGAACAGCATGTCGAGATAGAGCTTCGGCAGATGCAGCGCCAGCATCGCCGCGAGCGTGCCGTTGTCGTCGGCGACGAACAGGCTCCAGCCGGCCTCTATCTCGCGGTGGATCCGCGCACGCAGGTTTGCCAGCAGGAAGGCGCTCGCTTCGCCGAGCCCGGTCGAGACCCAGCTTTCCATCCAGACGCGGCCGACCTCGTCATATTCGTCGGCGCGGGCTGGGCGGATGATCGGATGCGACATCGCCGCGTCAAGCCCGCTGACTGCGCACGGATGGCCGTGCGCGCGCCTTGCCGGCCGACAGGCACACCACTTCGGAGATTTGCAGGAGTTGCCGAGCCAGCGGGCTGGTCTTGCGCCAGACCATGCCGATGGTGCGCGACGGCTGCGGGTCGCGGAAACGCGCCAGCGAGACCGAGGCCGATCGCGTCTCCACCGGCACGGCCATCTCGGGAATCAAGGTCACGCCGATGCCGGCGCTGACCATCTGCACCAGCGTCGACAGCGAATTCGCGTCCAGCATCTCGCGCGGCGGCGCCGATTGCATGTTGCAGAAGGACAGCGCCTGATCGCGGAAGCAGTGGCCTTCTTCGAGCAGCAACAGCCGCATCTCGCGCATCATCTCCCGCGACGGCACCGGCGTGCCTTCATCGGAACCCGGCCGCACCAGCAAGAATTTCTCGTCGAACAGCGCGACCTCGGTGAGCGAGGGTTCGGACACCGGCAGCGCGACGATGGCGGTATCGAGCCGGCCTTCCACCAGTTCCTGGATCAGCCGCGGCGTCATCGTCTCGCGCACGCGGATGTCCAGCTCGGGATGCATGCGCGTGAGATTCTTGGTGATCTTGGGCAGCAGATAGGGCGCGATCGTCGGGATCATGCCGATCCGCAGCCGGCCCGCAAAGCGGTCCTGCGAGGCGCGCGCGAAATCGCCGAGCTCATCGACCGAGCGCAGGATGTCGCGGACGCGTGGCGCGAGCTCTTCGCCGAACCGGGTCAGCGCCACCTGGCGGGCGCTGCGCTCCAGCAGCAGGCCGCCGAGCGCCTCCTCGAGTTCCTTGATCTGCATCGACAGGGCCGGCTGCGAGATGGCGCTTGCCTCCGCCGCGCGGCCGAAATGGCCGTGACGCGCCAGCGCGTCGAAATACCTGAGCTGGCGCATCGTCACGTTGGCCATCAGAAAATCCTATCGCAGCGATCATTAAAGTCAACTTCCCCTGATGGAATGGGAGGCCTAGAGTGGTTTGACCTGGTCAAAGGCGCGAGTTCGACGCCACCAGAGGAGGTATTCATGGACGACACTTCAAAGTGCCCGTTTTCGGGTGGAAAACGCGTGCCGGCGAACCGC
Organism: Bradyrhizobium sp. Bra78; assembly: GCF_024519855.1. Lineage (NCBI taxonomy): Bacteria > Pseudomonadati > Pseudomonadota > Alphaproteobacteria > Hyphomicrobiales > Nitrobacteraceae > Bradyrhizobium > Bradyrhizobium sp. Bra78. The sequence continues at coordinate 251,902 of NZ_JALJRE010000009.1, forward strand.
GATTGGTGGCCAACCCAGCTCAGCATCGAGATGCTGCACAAGAATTCCGGCCTGTCCGATCCGATGGGCAAGGAGTTCGACTACGCCAGGGAATTCAAGTCGCTCGACCTCAACGCGGTCATCAAGGACCTGACCGCTCTGATGACGGATTCGCAGGAATGGTGGCCCGCCGACTTCGGCCACTATGGCGGCCTGATGATCCGCATGGCCTGGCACAGCGCAGGCACCTATCGCACCACCGACGGTCGCGGTGGCGCCGGCGCCGGTCAGCAGCGGTTCGCCCCGCTCAACAGCTGGCCTGACAACGCCAATCTCGACAAGGCGCGTCGGCTGCTCTGGCCGATCAAGCAGAAATACGGCCGCAAGCTCTCCTGGGCCGATCTGATGGTGCTCGCCGGCAATGTCGCGCTGGAGTCGATGGGCTTCAAGACGTTCGGTTTCGCCGGTGGCCGCGCCGACGTCTGGGAGCCGGAAGAGCTCTATTGGGGTCCCGAAGGCACGTGGCTGGGCGATGAGCGCTACAGTGGCGAACGCGAACTCGCCGAACCGCTCGGCGCGGTGCAGATGGGCCTCATCTACGTCAACCCGGAAGGCCCGAACGGCAAGCCGGATCCGGTCGCCGCGGCCAAGGACATCCGCGAGACGTTCGCCCGCATGGCGATGAACGACGAGGAAACCGTCGCGCTGATCGCCGGCGGCCACAGTTTTGGCAAGACCCACGGCGCGGGCGATCCGTCGCTGGTCGGACCGGAGCCGGAAGCGGGCGCGCTCGAGGATCAGGGCCTCGGCTGGAAGAGCAAGCACGCGTCGGGCCTGGCTGGCGATTCCATCACCAGCGGACTCGAGGTGACATGGACCAAGACGCCGACGAAGTGGAGCAACAATTTCTTCGAGAACCTGTTCAATTTCGAATGGGAGCTGACGAAGAGCCCGGGCGGCGCGAACCAGTGGACGGCGAAGGGCGCCGATGCGATCATTCCCGATGCGTTCGACAAGTCGAAGAAGCACCGGCCGACGATGCTGACGACCGACCTCTCGCTGCGCTTCGATCCGGCCTATGAGAAGATCTCGCGTCGCTTCCTGGAGAACCCGGATCAGTTCGCGGACGCCTTTGCCCGCGCCTGGTTCAAGCTCACCCACCGCGACATGGGACCGATCCAGCGCTATCTCGGCCCGCTGGTGCCGAAGGAGACGCTGATCTGGCAGGACCCGATTCCGGCGGTGAATCACGAGCTGGCCAGCGATCAGGACATCGCCGCGCTGAAGACCAAGATCCTGGCTTCGGGCCTCTCGGTCTCCGAGCTGGTCTCGACCGCATGGGCGTCGGCCTCGACGTTCCGCGGCTCCGACAAGCGCGGCGGCGCCAACGGCGCACGCATCCGCCTTGCCCCGCAGAAGGACTGGGAGGTGAACCAGCCGGCCCAGCTCTCGAAGGTTCTGGGCAAGCTCGAAGCGATCCAGAAGGAGTTCAACGCCTCGGCCGGTGCGAAGAAGGTCTCGCTTGCGGACCTGATCGTGCTCGGCGGCACCGCCGCGGTCGAGAAGGCCGCGAAGGATGGCGGCGTCGACGTGAAGGTCGGCTTCACGCCGGGTCGCATGGATGCCTCGCAGGAGCAGACCGACGCTGCATCCTTTGCTCCGCTGGAGCCGCGGGCCGATGGCTTCCGCAACTACGTCGGCAAGCGGCATCAATTCCTGCAGCAGGAAGAAGCCCTCGTCGATCGCGCGCAGCTGTTGAAGCTCTCCGGTCCCGAACTGACCGTGCTCGTCGGCGGCCTGCGTGTGCTCGGCGCCAACGCGAACGGTTCGAAGCACGGTGTTCTCACCGCCAAGGTGGGCACGCTCAGCAACGACTTCTTCGTCAACCTGCTCGACATGGGTGCGCAGTGGACGGCGGCGGCTGACGGCACCTACGAGGCCCGCGACCGCAAGACCAATGCGGTGAAGTGGACCGGCACGCGCGCCGACCTGATCTTCGGTGCGCACTCGCAGCTTCGCGCCTACGCCGAGGTCTATGCCACTTCGGATTCCAAGGAGCAGTTCGTCAATGACTTCGCCAAGGCCTGGACCAAGGTGATGAACCTCGACCGGTACGACATCGCGGCCTGATCCCGATCAGCAAGCGATAAACAAAAGGGCGGCCGAGAGGTCGCCCTTTTTCGTTGGCCCGGATCGTCGTCACACGTCGAGTGTGCCGGCCTTGGCGGCTGTAAAACGTTCGCTCACGACCTTCCAGTTCACCGTGTTCCACCATGCCTTGAGATAATCGGCGCGACGGTTCTGGTAGTTCAGGTAATAGGCGTGCTCCCAGACGTCGTTACCGAGCAGCGCGCGCTTGCCGTCCATCATCGGATTGTCCTGGTTGGGGCGCGTCTCGATCGCGAGCTTGCCATCCTTGCCGACAGTCACGAACACCCAGCCCGAGCCGAACACGCGCCCGCCGGCGGCGTTGAAGTCGGTCTGGAATTTTTCCATGCCGCCTAGATCGCTGTCGATTGCAGCGAGCAGGGCACCTTCCGGCTTGTCGCCGTTCGGCCCCATGATCTGCCAGAACATCGTGTGATTGGCGTGGCCGCCCATGCTGTTGCGGACGCCGGTGCGGATCGCTTCCGGCACGGCGCCGAGATTGCCCAGCACTTCGCCGACCGGCTTTTCCGCGAGCTGCGGATTGTCCTTGGCGAAATTGTTCAGGTTGGTGATGAACGCCTGGTGATGGCGGTCGTGATGGATCTCCATCGTCTTGGCATCGATATGCGGTTCCAGCGCGTTCGCCGGATAGGCCAGCGGTTCTAGCTTGAACGGACCTGCGGCCGCCATGGCAGCCTGCGCGAACAGGAGGCGCGGGGCAGCAGCAGTCGCGACGAGGCCGGTTGCAGCGACCATGAGACGGCGCCGGGATAGGGATGACATGTGGTTCTCCTGTCTGGGGACGATCCGCCGATACGGCGGACGGCCGTGACAACAGGTACGCAGCAGCGACCATCGCCGGTTTCGATCGCAGTCATTGTGACGCTGCGGCGGAATCGCGCATTGCCATTCCGGTGATGCAGGCTGCTGACGGCCAATAAAAAGGGCGGCCTCTCGGCCGCCCCTCGTGTTTCCGATGGTCCCGAGCGATTACTCGCCGGCCGCTTCGCGCGGGGCCTTCTCGCCGTCGCCGCCCTTGCCTTCGAGGTCTTCGCCGGTGGTCTGGTCGACCACCTTCATCGACAGGCGGGTCTTGCCGCGGTCGTCGAAGCCGAGCAGCTTGACCTTGACCTTGTCGCCTTCCTTGACGACATCGGAGGTCTTCTGCACGCGCGCCGAAGCGAGCTGGCTGATGTGGACGAGACCGTCCTTGGAGCCGAAGAAGTTCACGAAGGCGCCGAACTCCATCACCTTGACGACGGTGCCGTCATAGATCTGGCCGACTTCCGGATCGGAGGCGATCGACTTGATCCACTTGATCGCGGCCTTCATCGCCTCGCCGTCGCTGGAGGCGACCTTCACGGTGCCGTCGTCCTCGATGTTGACCTTGGCGCCGGTCTTCTCGACGATCTCGCGGATCACCTTGCCGCCGGTGCCGATCACTTCGCGGATCTTGTCGGTGGCGATCTTGAAGGTCTCGATGCGCGGCGCATATTCGCCGAGCTCGGCACGGGCGTTGGTGAGTGCCTTGGCCATTTCGCCGAGGATGTGGATACGCCCATCCTTGGCCTGGCCGAGCGCGACCTTCATGATCTCTTCGGTGATGCCCTCGATCTTGATGTCCATCTGGAGCGAGGTGATGCCCGCTTCCGTGCCGGCGACCTTGAAGTCCATGTCGCCGAGATGATCTTCGTCACCGAGGATGTCGGAGAGAACCGCGAAGCGCTTGTCTTCGAGGATCAGGCCCATCGCGATGCCCGCGGTCGGCCGCTTCAGCGGAACGCCGGCGTCCATCAGCGCGAGCGAGGCGCCGCAGACCGAAGCCATCGACGAGGAACCGTTGGATTCGGTGATCTCCGAGACCACGCGGATCGTGTACGGAAACTCGTGATGCGGCGGCAGCACCGGATGGATCGCGCGCCAGGCCAGCTTGCCGTGGCCGATCTCGCGGCGCTTGGTGCCGCCGAGGCGGCCGGTCTCGCCGACCGAGTAGGGAGGGAAGTTGTAGTGCAGCAGGAACGTCTCTTTGTACGTTCCCGACAGCGCGTCGATGTACTGCTCGTCCTCGCCGGTGCCGAGCGTGGTCACGACCACCGCCTGGGTCTCGCCGCGGGTGAACAGTGCCGAGCCGTGGGCGCGGGGCAGCACGCCGACTTCGGCGATGATGTTGCGCACGGTCTTGCTGTCGCGCCCGTCGATGCGCTTGCCGGTGTCGAGGATGTTCCAGCGAACGATCTTGGCTTCGAGCTCCTTGAACACGCCGCCGATGCGCAGCTTGTCGTATTTCGGCTCCTGCCCTTCGGGGAAGTAGTGCGCGATCACCTTTTCCTTGACCTTGCCGACCGCGGCGTAGCGATCCTGCTTGACCGGAATGGCGTAGGCGGCGCGCAGCTCCTGCTCGACCATGCCGAGCATTTCCTTTTCGAGCGCCGAATTGTCGATCACGGTGACTTCGCGCGGTTCCTTCGCGGCCTTCTCGGCAAGCTCGATGATCGCGTTGATCACCGGCTGGAAGTGACGGTGACCGAACATGACCGCGCCGAGCATGATGTCTTCGTTCAGTTCCTTGGCTTCCGATTCCACCATCAGCACGGCGTCGGCGGTGCCGGCCACGACGAGGTCGAGCTGGGTGTCGACCATCTCGTCGAGCGTCGGGTTGAGGATGAACTCGTCATTGGCGAAGCCGACGCGCGCGGCGCCGATCGGGCCCTTGAACGGAGCGCCCGACAGGGTCAGCGCAGCCGACGAGGCCACCAGCGCGACGATATCGGGATCGTTCTCCATGTCGTGCGACAGCACGGTGACGATCACCTGGGTCTCGTTGCGCCAGCCGTCGACGAACAGCGGGCGGATCGGACGGTCGATCAGGCGGGAGACCAGCGTCTCCTTCTCGGTCGGACGGCCCTCGCGCTTGAAATAGCCGCCGGGAATGCGGCCCGCGGCGTAGGTCTTTTCCTGGTAGTCGACGGTCAGCGGCAGGAAGTCGACGCCTTCGCGCGGCGACTTCGCCGCGACGACGGTGGCGAGCACCACCGTCTCGCCATAGGTGGCGACGACGGCGCCGTCGGCCTGGCGCGCGATCTTGCCGGTTTCCAGCTTGAGGGGACGTCCACCCCAGTCGATCTCGACCGAATGCTTATTGAACATAGATGTCTTCTTTCATGGGTTCTCGAAAGAAGGACGGATCGAAAAACAAAAACCATGCGCAAGATTGCGGGACGTTGATCGAAGAGGGCGATCAGCGTCCTGCGATCCTGCCATGGTTTTTGGATTTCGGATGGCGTCCATCCCTTCGGGTCATACGGGCGCCTTGCCCGTTTTGCCCAGCCGCCGGATTGCCGCTGGACTGTCAGTCGGCACGAACGCGAACACCGAACCGCGGTCTTCGCCGATCATGCCCCGGATACGAATCGTCACTCGAGTATGATCCGGAAAAGTGCGAAGCGGTTTTCCGACAAGATCATGCTCAAACAACAATCCAAAGTGCGATTCTTATCGCGCTTTGGGCCCGCACCCGACGCGCACGCAGCCTCGATCAAAAACCTTTGAACAAACGCTTTCGTTCGAAACCACGCGCAAAAACGCGCGCCGTTGGCGCGCGCAAGAACTCTTAACGACGAATGTTGTGCTTCTCGAGCAGTGCCTTGTACCGCGCCTCGTCCCTCTTCTTGAGGTAATCGAGCAGCGAACGGCGGGTCGAAACCAGCTTCAAGAGGCCGCGACGCGAATGGTTGTCCTTCACGTGGGTCTTGAAATGGTTGGTGAGGTTGTTGATGCGTTCCGACAGGATCGCGACCTGAACCTCGGGCGAGCCGGTGTCGCCGGCCTTGTTGGCATTCGTCTTGATGACTTCCGCTTTGCGTTCTGCGGCAATCGACATCGTCAATTTCTCTCGTTGCGACCGGAGCTGGCAGTCAGGCCGGTCAGGTTGAACACACGCTTGGGGATGATTTCGCCATTGCCAACTTCAGCAAGCGCGAGAAGCCGGCCTGCCACCGTGACATAGACTGTGCCGCTACAAGTGGGCGCATCCCGTCCGCGCAACAAAACGGCCTGGCCCCGATGGAGCCTTGCCGCATCAGCCCGAGTGACGGCCAGTGCCGGGATGTCGTCCAGCGCGGTCTCAACGGGCATAAGCGCGTCGGCGAGGCTGCCCTCGCCGGACGCGGCTCTATCGCACAAAGCCTCCAGCTGATCCAGCGGAATCATGTCGTTTTCGTCAAATGGGCCGACCAGGGTCCGCCGCAGCGCGCAGATATGACCGTAAGTCCCGAGAATCCGGCCCATATCGCGGGCCAGCGCGCGGACATAGGTGCCCTTGCCGCACTCCGCCTCGAACACGGACCGGTCGTTATCCGGTTGATCTACAAGGGTTAAATGGTGAATCTCGACCGGGCGGGGAGCCAGTTCCACGATCTCGCCGTCGCGGGCGAGATCGTAGGCGCGCTCGCCCTGGACCTTGATCGCGGAATAGCGCGGCGGGATCTGCTCGATCACGCCGGTGAAGCGGGGCAGCAGGGCCAGAATGGCCTCCCGTGTCGGGCGCTGGTCGGAGATCGCGGTCACCCGGCCCTCGATGTCGTCGGTGTCGCGCTCCTCGCCCCAGCACACGGTGAACTGGTAGCGCTTGCGGCCGTCCATGACGAAGGGGACGGTCTTGGTGGCCTCGCCGAGCGCGATCGGCAGGCCGCCGGAGGCGAGCGGATCGAGCGTACCGGCATGACCGGCGCGCTTGGCGTTGAAAAGGCGCTTGAGCACGGCGACCGCCTGCGTCGAGGTCATGCCGATCGGCTTGTCGAGCACGACCCAGCCATGGACGTCGCGCCGGTCGCGGCGCGGCTGGTTGCCCTTCTGCTTGCCTGCGCGCGGATCGTTGTTGACGCGGCGCTGCTCCTGATCCGGCTGCGAATTGCCGCTCATGTCCGCAAAATTATTTTTCTGCGCGTCGCGCTGATCGGTCTCTTCGCCGCCGATCGTGCCGTGAGCCGGGTCCATCGTCATTGCTCTTCTTCCCGATCCGAATCCGGATCCTGTTCCAGGTCCTTCTGCACCGCAGGTGTTCGCAAAAGCTTCTCGATCCGTTCCGCTTCGTCGAATCGTTCGTCGACGCGGAAGCGAAGGTCAGGTGCAAATTTCAGGTTAACGCGCCGCGCGACCTCGCCGCGCAGGAATTTCTTGTTGCGGTCGAGCGCAGCGATGATGATCCCGGTGTCGCGGCCACCGAGCGGCATCACATAGACTGTTGCGAGCTTCAGGTCGGGCGACATCCGCACCTCCGGCACGGTGATGATGTGACCTTCGAGGTCCGCATCATGCACATTGCCTTGCGCCAGAATCTCGGCCATCGCATGGCGAACCTGCTCGCCGACGCGCAACTGGCGTTGCGAGCCGCCCGGCGCGGAACTCTTCTTCTGATGATGGCGGGGCATCTGGAAATCACCTCGTCATGCCCGCGTTTGGGACACGGGCATTGTCATTTGTCCTGTTGAAACGAATGAGAGGCGGATGGCCGGAAAAAATCCGGCCACCGCACTCTCGCTATTTCAGCTCAAAAAGATCCGTGCGCTTCGGTAAGATTTGGACTTACAGGGAGCGCTGGATCGTCTCCACGCGGTAACACTCGATCACGTCACCGGCGCGCATGTCGTGGTAGTTCTCGAAGGCCATGCCGCATTCCTGACCGGACTGGACTTCCTTCACTTCGTCCTTGAAGCGCTTCAGCGTCGACAGCTTGCCTTCGTGCACGACGACGTTGTCGCGGATCAGGCGCACATTGGCGCCGCGTTCCACGGTGCCGTCGGTGACGCGGCAGCCGGCGACCTTGCCGACCTTGGAGATGTTGAAGATCTCCAGGATCGCGGCATTGCCCAGCATGGTTTCGCGCAAGGTCGGCGCGAGCAGGCCGCTCATGGCCTTCTTCACGTCGTCCACGAGGTCGTAGATGATGTTGTAGTAGCGGATCTCAATGCCGTTGCGCTTGGCGGCCGCAGCGGCCTCCTTGTTGGCACGAACCGAGAAGCCGATGATCGCGGCGTTGAAGCCTTCCGCGAGCGTCACGTCGGATTCCGAGATGCCGCCGACACCGGCATGCAGGATGCGCGCGGCGACTTCGTCGGTGCCGAGCTTCTCCAGCGAGCCGAGGATCGCTTCCAGCGAGCCCTGCACGTCGGCCTTGATGATCAGCGGGAATTCCTTGCGGCCCGCGGTCTTCAACTGCGACATCATCTGCTCGAGCGAGCCGCGCATGCCGGAGATCGAGGCAGCCGCGTTCTCGCGCTTCTGGTGCGCGCGGTAGCTGGTGACCTGGCGGGCGCGGGCTTCGTTCTCGACCACGGCGAGACGATCGCCGGCTTCCGGCGGACCGTTGAAGCCGAGCACCTCGACCGGCACCGAAGGACCCGCCTCCTGCACCGTGTCGCCCTGATCCGAGATCAGCGCGCGGACGCGGCCCATTTCGGCGCCGGCGACGATGATGTCTCCGACACGGAGCGTGCCGCGCTGAACCAGCACGGTCGCGACCGGACCACGGCCGCGGTCGAGCTTGGCCTCGATCACGGTGCCTTCGGCCGGGCGATCCGAATTGGTCTTGAGGTCGAGAATGTCGGCCTGGAGCGCGATCATCTCGAGCAGCTTGTCGAGATTGGTCTTGTTCTTGGCGGACACTTCGACGTCGACGACTTCGCCGCCGAAGGATTCCACCTGCACCTCGTGCTGGAGCAGCTCGGTGCGCACGCGCTCTGGCTTGGCGTCGGGCTTGTCGATCTTGTTGATGGCAACGATGATCGGCACCCGCGCCGCCTTGGCGTGGTTGATGGCTTCGATCGTCTGCGGCATGACGCCGTCATCGGCCGCAACCACCAGCACGACGATGTCGGTCACCTTGGCGCCGCGGGCGCGCATCGCGGTGAACGCGGCGTGGCCGGGCGTGTCGATGAAGGTGATCTTCTTGCCGCTTTCGGGCGACAGCACCTGATAGGCGCCGATGTGCTGGGTGATGCCGCCGGCTTCGCCGGAGACGACGTTGGCATGGCGGAGCGCGTCGAGCAGCGAGGTCTTGCCGTGGTCGACGTGGCCCATCACGGTCACCACAGGCGAACGCGTCTCGGTGTCGGTGGAATCCTCGATGGCGTCGAACAGGCCTTCTTCAACGTCGGACGCGGCAACGCGCTTGACGGTGTGACCCAGCTCTTCGGCGATCAGCTGCGCGGTGTCGGCGTCGATCACGTCGGTGATCTTGTGCATCGCGCCCTGCTTCATCAGCATGCGGATGACGTCGACCGCACGCTCGGCCATGCGGTTGGCGAGCTCCTGGATCGTGATCGCTTCCGGAATGATCACCTCGCGGATGAGCTTTTCCTTCGGCTCGTTCGCGGCATGGCCCTTCAGGCGCTGGGTGCGGCGGCGAAACGAGGCGATCGAGCGCTCGCGGACGTCGTCGGCATTGAATGCGGTGACGACCGTCAGGCGGCCGCGCTCCTTCTGCGGGCCGGGCTTGTGGGTGGGCTTGGGGGCTACCACAGGCCGCGCAGCGCCGCCGGGGCCGCGGCGGATCTGGCGCGGACCCTCGTCCTCGTCCGGTCCGGCTGCGACAGCGGGGGCGCGGCCCACCGGGCCTCCCGGCCGCTGCGTGGTCGTTCCAGGCCGCGCCGTCGTCGTTCCGGGGCGGGCCGTGGTGGTCGTCCCGGGCCGGGCCGCAGGTGCTCCGGGCCGCGGTGCAGGAGCAGCCGAGGCCGTCGCTGCAGGGCGCGCCGCGGATTGCGGTTGCTCGCCTTCGCCAAAGCGCTTCTTGGCCTCGGTTTCGGCCTTGCGCCGGGCTTCCTCTTCGTGGCGGTGACGCTCATCCTCGGCCTTGCGGCGGGCTTCGGCGGCCTCGCGCTCGGCGCGCTCGGCGTTTTCGCGGACAGCGCGGCGCTGGGCCTCTTCCTCGGCATGGCGGCGCTCTTCGACTTCGCGCACCTTGGCATCGGCCAGCGCGCTGGCGCGGGCGGAACGTTCGTCCTCGGTCAGCGTACGCAGCACCACGCCGGATCCGGCGTTGCGCGGCTGGGCGGGCGGGGCGGGGCGAGACGGCGCTGGCGCAGCCGGTGCCGGCTTTGCAACAACCGTGGGCGCCTGCGGCTCGGGGCTGCCGTCGATCCGGCGCTTGCCGCGCTTCTCGACCACGACCTGCTTGCTGCGGCCATGGCTGAAGCTCTGGCGCACAGTGCCCGTTTCGACGCGCGGCTTGAGCGATAGCGTCTTGCTCGGAACGCTCAGCTTCTTGTCGTCAGGGGTCTTGGTATCAACCATTCAGCAGTCCTAATCCTGATCTGTTAGCGTTGTGCGTTGCCGCACCGTCCTATCGGGTCGTCGTTGTCTCTCAGAAATCCTGGCCGGGCTTTTCGGCAGTCTTGTCAGCGTCCGCCATCCGGTATCGGACCAGCATCTGGCTACGTGACAGGAATGACTTGCTCGCCGGGCCCGCGAGCAGGGCAGCATGTATCACATTTGACCGGGTAAGTGCCAAATCCAATTCTATCGATTTCAGTGCGGTAACGACGGGAATCTGCGGCTTGCCGCCGCGATTTCCGCCGTTTTGACGCGCCAGCGTGTCCAATTTGCGGATTCCGTCCGCGGCCCCCTCGCTGGCGTGGATCAGGACCTCGACCGTGCCTTCCCGAAGCGCGCTTTCGACCTTGCCGAAGCCGGCCACGATCTGGCCCGCCTTGGCGGCAATCCCAAGGGCTTCGGTCACGCTCCGAACCAGGAGCGCCTCGATATCGGCGGGAAGCGTCTGGGGAATGCGCAACTCGCGCTTGAAGGCCCTACCAAAATGGTGACGCCGCACGGCTTCCGCAACCACCTCGCGCGAGGCGGTGACCCACATGCCGCGTCCCGGCAGCTTGCGCTTGAGATCGGGAACTATATCGCCTTGGGGCGAGACGACGAAGCGGATCAGCTCGTCGATCGGCCGGACCTCGCGGCTGACCGCGCACATCCGCATGGTCGCGGACCTTTCGGTCCGCGGGCCATTGTCGAGATCGTGGTCAGTATCTGCGAGCATCCGAGCGGCATTCTCCTTTGCCCTTAAGCCGGCTGATCTTCAGCCGCCTCAGCCTCTTCGGCCGGCTTGGCCAAGTCAGCCTCGGTGATCCAGCCGGCCTTGACGCGCGCCTGCATGATCATGGCTTCCGCATCGTCGCGGGAGACGTCGAGACCATCGAGCGCGCCGGCGAACTTGGTCTGCTCGCCGCCTTCCTTGCGCTCGGTCCAGCCGACCAGATCGTCGGTGGCGCAGCCGGCGAGGTCGTCGACGGTCTTGATGTCGTTCTCGCCGAACTTCACCAGCATCTTGGAGGTGACGCCGGGCACGTCCTTGACGGCGTCCTCGACACCGAGCTCCTTGCGCTTGGCTTCGATCTCGGCTTCCTGCTGCTCGAGATATTCGCGGGCACGGTTCTGGAGCTCCTGCGCGGTCTCCTCGTCGAAGCCCTCGATGCCTGCGAGTTCCTTGAGGTCCACCATCGCGAGTTCCTCGACCGAGGTGAAGCCTTCGGACGCCAGCAATTGGCCGACGACTTCGTCGACATTGAGCGATTCCATGAAGACTCGGGTGGAATTCTCGAAGTCGGCCTGGCGGCGCTCCGATTCCTCCTGCTCGGTCAGGATGTCGATGTCCCAGCCGGTGAGCTGCGAGGCCAGACGCACGTTCTGGCCGCGGCGGCCGATTGCCAGCGAGAGCTGGTTGTTGGTGTCGGGCACGACGACCTCGATGCGCTCGCGGTCCTCGTCGATGACGACCTTGGAGACTTCGGCCGGCGCCAGCGCGTTGACCACGAAGGTCGCGATGTCGGGCGACCAGGGGATGATGTCGATCTTCTCGCCCTGCAATTCGTTCACCACCGCCTGCACGCGCGAGCCGCGCATGCCGACGCAGGCGCCGACCGGATCGACCGAAGAATCGCGGGAAATCACGCCGATTTTCGCGCGCGAGCCGGGATCGCGGGCGACCGCCTTGATCTCGACGATGCCGTCATAGATCTCGGGCACCTCCTGCGCGAACAGTTTCGCCATGAACTGGGGATGGGTGCGGGACAGGAAGATCTGCGGGCCGCGGGTCTCGCGGCGGACGTCGAAGATGTAGGCGCGGACGCGGTCGCCGTTGCGGAACACTTCGCGCGGCAGCATCTCGTCGCGGCGGATGATGGCCTCGCCGCGGCCGAGGTCGACGATCACGCTGCCATATTCGACGCGCTTGACCACGCCGTTGACGATGTCGCCGATGCGGTCCTTGAATTCCTGATATTGCCGGTCACGCTCGGCCTCGCGCACCTTCTGCACGATCACCTGCTTGGCCGATTGCGCGGCGATGCGGCCGTATTCCAGCGGCGGCAGGGTGTCGGCGATGGTGTCGCCGACCTGGGCGCCGGGATTGGCGCGCTGCGCATCCACCAGCGAGATCTGGTTCGAGTGGTTTTCGACCTTCTCGACCACCAGCATGTGGCGCGACAGCCGCAGCTCGCCCTTCTTCGGGTCGATCTCGGCGTGAACGTCAGTTTCGCTGCCGTAACGTGCCCGGGCCGCCTTGGCGATGGCGTCCTCCATCGCCGCGATGACGATGCCGCGGTCGATCGATTTCTCGCGCGCGACGGCATCGGCGATCTGGAGCAGTTCAAGTCGATTGGCGCTGACTGCCATGGCTAGTCTCCTTCGTCAGGCTCGATCTCGCCCCGTCGCGCGCGTTCGGCGGCCAGGCGATGCTTCTTTGTGTTGGTCGGGGCCGGCTTCTTCTTCGGCTTGGTGTTCTTGGTGATCTTCGCGCTGATCTCCGCGTGCGGCGCAGCCGGCGGCTCCAGCCCGAGATCGCGGCGCATCTTGCGCTCCTCGGCCTTGCCGCGGCGCATGGATTCCGCGATCAGCTCGTCGGTGAGCACGAGCCGTGCCTCGCCGATGTCTTCCATGGTCAGGAGAACGTCGGGACTATCGCCCGCCTTGACGTCCTCGCGATGCAGGTGCACGCGGTCGCCTTCGACGGCACCGAGCGTGCCGCGGAACCGCTTCCGTCCCTCATGGGCGACGGCCATGTCGATCTTCACCAGATAGCCGTAATAACGCTCGAAATCGGAGCGCCGCACCAGCGGGCGGTCGATCCCCGGCGAGGAGATTTCCAGCCGATAGGCGCGATCGATCGGGTCGGCGACGTCGAGCACCGGCGACAGCGCCCGCGAAATCGCCTCGCAATCCTCGAGTTGCATCGAACCGTCCGGCCGCTCGGCCATGATCTGCACGGTGCAGCCGGATTCCGCCGAAATGCGGATCCGCACCAGACGGTAGCCCATGCCCTCGAGCACCGGGCCTGCGACCGCGGACACCCGTGCCGCCACGCCCGGCTCGACCACGAGCCTCGGCTCTGCCAGCAATTCGGCATCCGTGGAACCAGGGTTCGGTTCGGTCATATCAGAGGTCAAGGCGCTCGTTGGATAAGGCTTGGTTAAGAAGTTTGAAAGCCCGCTGCGGAACTTTCCCGACAGCGCGTCGGCTGCATCTCCCACCAAGCCGCGTTCAGGTAATAAAAAAGAGCGGGTCCTTTCGGGCCCACTCTCACTACGCGGATCGTATGAGAAGATGAATTGGCGCTGATATAGCCCTTTCCGCCCTCCCGGACAAGGCCCATCGCAGGGCGGGCGAGGCTTTTTGCGTCCGGTCCGCGGCCCCTCGCGCAACGCTTCCTTCACCTCCGGGGCCTAAATTCCCCGATCGTGGGGCGGCTTGGACCAAGGGCGCACCCGCGGCGTGCCCTGTACGAGTTTGCGTTTTCATGACCGTTGCCACGTCGCTCATTCCCGGACTGGACGATATCGTCAAACGCGGCGACCCGCGGCGGCGCGGCGAGATCGCGAGCGCGATCGCCCAATTGTTCTTCCAGGACGCCGAGAAGCTCCGTCCCGATCTCGTCGATCTCTTCGACAATCTGCTGATCGATCTCGTCCCGCATGCCGAGCTCGCCTCGCGCGTCGATCTCGCCGAACGCTTCTCGCGCCTGAACAACGCGCCGCGGCATCTGGTGAGCCAGCTCGCGCGTGAAAACGAGATCATGGTGGCTGGCCCCGTGCTGCGCCATTCGCCCGTGCTCGACGACGCCGCTCTCGTCGAGATCGCGCGGCTGAAGGGCCAGGGCCATCTGCTGGCGATGACCGAGCGCCCCCTGCTGTCCGCTGTCGTCACCGACGTGCTGGTCGAGCGCGGCGATCGCGACGTGGTGCGCCGCGCCGCGGGCAATGCCGGCGCGGCGTTCTCGCCCGATGGTTATTCCGAGCTGATCAAGCGCGCCGCGCAGGACGGCGTGCTGACGCTCAGGATCGGCCAGCGCAACGATCTCTCCGGCGAGCACCTGAAACAGCTTCTCGACGGCACACTCGACGTCATCCGCCGCCGCCTCTCGAGCGTGGTCAATCCCGCGCGCCAGGTCGAGATCAAGCGCGCCATGGCGGCGATCGAGGAGGCGGCACTGCCGCCGGGGCCGCGCCGCGATTTCTCCGCGGCACAGCGCACGGTGCTGGCCTTGCATCGCGGCGGCCATCTCGGCGAGAGCGCGCTGCTCAGCTTCGCCAAGGCGCACAAATACGAGGAGTCCATCGCCTCGCTCTCGGCGATGTCCGGCGTCCGCCTCTCGGTTCTCGACCGCCTGATCGCCGGTGACCGCTACGATCCGATTCTGGTTCTGGGTCGCGTGCTGAATCTCGGCTGGCCGACGGTGCGCGCACTGATCCTGATGTGGTACGGCCCGAATCGCACGCCAGCCGATGCCGATATCGAGCAGGCGCGCGTGAACTTCACGCGCCTGATGCCGGCCACTGCCGAGCGCGTCGTGAATTTCTGGCGCAACCGGCAGACGATCTAGAGCCGCTTGAATCGCAGATAGGCCGCCTTGCGGCCCTCGCGTGCAGCCTTCCGGCCGTAGCGCGTCATGGTGTAGCCGGCCCATGGCTGCCGGAAATCGTCGGCGCGCTCCGCCAGCCAGACGAAATCCACCGAGCGCGCCAGATGCGACAGCGTCCAGGCGCAGTAATCGTCGATGTCGCAGACGAAACGGAATTCGCCGCCGGCTTTCAGCACGCGCGCCATCGCGGCGATGGTCCGGTCCTGGACGAAGCGCCGCTTCCAGTGCCGCCGTTTCGGCCAGGGATCGGGATGGATCAGGTCGATCCGCGACAGCGAGGCTTTGGGCAGCCAGGCCAGGAGCTCGGCGGCATCGCCTGCGAACAGGCGGATGTTACCGATGTTGGTCGCCTCGATCTGCGCGAGGATTTTCGCCATGCCGTTGACATAGGGCTCGCAGCCGATGAAGCCGGTCGTGGAGAAGCTCTGCGCTTCGGCCGCAAGATGCTCGCCGCCGCCAAAGCCGATCTCGAGCCGCACATCGTCCGCCGCGGGATCGAAGATCTCGCCGGCATTCGCCGGCGCCTCACCGTCGATGTCGAGCGCGAGATGCGGCAGCAGATGATCGATCAGCTCGGCCTGGTGCTGCCGCAGCTTGTGGCCCTTGCGGCGCCCGAAAAAGGCGCGCTCGCTGTCGTCGCGATCGGGATCCGATTTGCGTTCGATCATCGCAGCGTCTGGTAGAGGCGATGGAGCAGCCGCGCCCTCGGCGCGAGCGACGAGACATAGAGCTGCTCATAATGGGTGTGGGCGCCCTTGCCGTCGACGCCGAGCCCGTCGAGCGTCGCGGTGTGCGCGGCTGTGAAATTGCCGTCCGAGCCGCCGCCGGTGTGGGTGTCGACCAGCTCGAAGCCGATCTCGGTGGCGAGCGTCTTCGCATGCTCGTACAGCGAGGCGCCGGCATTGCTCTTCTCGTAAGGCGGACGATTGAGCCCGCCCGTGACACTGACGGTGACGCCATCCGTCTTCGACGTCAGGGCGAGAATCCTGCCGACGAATTCGTCCGCGTCCTCAAGGCTCAGCACGCGCAGGTCGATTTCGGCATGGGCTTCTTCCGGCGTCACGTTGGGCCGCGTGCCGCCGCGCACCACGCCGACATTGACGGTAACGCCGCGGGCCGGATCGTTCATCGCTTCGAGCGCCAGGATGACATTGGCAAGCTCGCGGATCGCACTGCGGCCGTCCTCGGGCCGCGTGCCGGCATGTGCGGGCACGCCTTTGATGAAGACCTCGAATCGCCCGACACCCTTGCGGCCGGTGACGATCTTGCCGCCGTCGCGCGCCGGCTCCGTCACCAGCACATATTTGGCCTTGCGGCCTTCCGTCTCGATCAGTGTGCGTGAGGTGGGGCTGCCGATCTCCTCGTCGGAGGTGAACAGGTGGGTGATGCCGAGCGGCGAGCGATCGGCGGTGGCGCAGAGCGCACCAAAGGCATGATGTGCGATGTAGGCGCCGCCCTTCATGTCGTAGATGCCCGGACCGAACGCGCTGTCGCCTTCGACCTTGAACGGCAGGCGCGTGATGAATCCCATCGGATGGACGGTATCGAGGTGGCTCAGCACGAGGATGCCCGGCCGGTCCTGGCCCCAGGTCGAGCGCACCACGAGATGATCGCCGCAGCCATCGACGCCGGCGACACGCTCGAGCGTGACAGGCAGATCGCGGTATTGCTCCGCGACCACGGAGATCAGCTTGTTGACCTGTTCAGGCGAGTCCGTCGGCGTCTCGATCTCGACCCAGCTGCGGATGCCATCGAGAATAGTTTGGGAATCGAACCAATTGGAGCTGATCATGAGTGCATCTGTGCCCTTGTATCGCATCATCGGAGCGGATGCGCATCAAAACGCGGCCGCAAATGACGACATAGGCCAGATTTGACGCAGTCTCAAATCGGATTGAGACGGGCGTCAGCGTTTGTCGGGACCTTCGCGGGCCGCGATCTGCTCGACGAGATCGACGATCGAGCGGCGCATCTTCGAATCGGTGATTCGGGTGAACGCCTTGGTCAAAGCAAGACCTTCGGAAGTCGCGAGGAAGTCCGAGACATAGGAGGGCGATGCGCCTTCGGCGAAGCCGTCCGGGCCGGCCACGCCGCTCGGCCCGCCTTCGAACAGGAACGACACCGGCACCTGGAGGATCTCGGCGATCTGCTGGATACGGCTCGCACCGACCCGGTTCGTGCCCTTCTCATATTTCTGGATCTGCTGGAAAGTCAGGCCCAAAGCTTCACCGAGCTTTTCCTGGCTCATGCCCAACATGATGCGGCGCATTCGCACGCGGCTGCCGACATATTTGTCAACAGGGTTGGGCGCTTTCGACATTTCCTCAGCCTCCAAACACCACCTTCGGCGCAATCATCAGGAATGCCTCGGGTGTCAGCATCGTCAAAATCAGACCCTGTTATTGGGAAACATTGCGGAGAAATTTAGCAATGCCCACTGTCTTTTGCAGCCGGCGCAGAATGATGAGGCCGCGTGCAGTCTGTCAACCGTGGGACTACGGTTGTCAAAGGATTCCGGTCGCCTCGACCGAAAACCGCTAGCGAGGTGTGATCACGGATGCCGTTTGGCAACACGTCGCCGTACCGCCAGAAGCACAGCCAGCGCGACGAGCATGGCTGCGGGGATGTCGCCCACCCTTGCATAGACGGTCGGCGGGATTGCGGCGGGCAGACTTGCATCCAAAATGCCTTCGACGCCGAGGCCGAGGCTGGCAACGGTTCGTCCCACCGGATCGATCACCGCCGAGACGCCGGTATTGGCGGAGCGCACCAGTGGAAGTCCGAGCTCGATCGCGCGCATCCGCGCCTGCTCGAGATGCTGATAGGGACCGGTCGAAATGCCGAACCAGCCGTCATTGGTGAGGTTCACGATCCAGCCCGGACGCTCGTTGCGCCCGGCAACCTCGCCGGGAAAAATTGCCTCGTAGCAGATCAGCGGCAGCGCGCTGGGCGCGCCCGGCACTGGAAGCGCGTGCCGCACGGTGCCGGGAATGAAGCCGCCGCGCACGCGCGTCAGTTGCTCGAAGCCGAGCTTCTCCATCAGGTCCTGGTAGGGAAGGAATTCGCCGAACGGCACGAGATGCAACTTGTCGTAGACCGCGAGCACGCTGCCGTCGTGGTCGATCACGTAGATCGAATTATAGGCGCGCGTGATCGGCGTGCCCCGCGGCAGGTCGGGCGCGCGGACCGAGCCCGTGATCAGCACCGTGCCCTTGGGCAGAAGCTCGGCGATTTGCGCCATCACGTCGGCTTCGCGGGTCAGGAAAAACGGAAAGGCGGATTCCGGCCAGATCAGGATGGTGGCATCGCGCACGCCGGTCGATTGCGGCCCGGACGCGCGGTCCGACAGCGCCAGATATTTCTTCATCACCTCCGCCTTGGCGGCGTAGTTGAATTTCGCGTCCTGCTGGAGGTCCGGCTGCATCAGGCGCAGCTTGGTGCCCGCGACCATCGTGGTCGGATGCAGCGACAGGCGGATCGCGCCGAAGATGCCCATGACGAGCAGGAGCGCAATCGCAGCGGCCGGAGCGCGCCACGCCGGGCGGCGATCAGGCGTGCGGTCGATCAGCGCCGCGGGGCTCGCGAAGATCGCAACGCTGAGGAACGTCATGCCCCACAGGCCGATCAGCGAGGCCGTCTGCGCCAGCGGCAGCGGCTCGGACAAGGCGTAGCCGAAGGCATTCCAGGGAAAGCCGGTCAGCGCGTGACCGCGCAGCCATTCGGCGATGGTGAGGCTTGCGGCGAGCGCCAGAATGCGCGTGGCATCCTTGGTCCAGAGCAGGCGGGCGAGCGCAAATCCGATCGCCGTGAAGATCGAGAGATAGGCCGGCAGGCCAAGCACGGCGAACGGCGTCAGCCAGGCGAATGTATCGGCATCGACGAAGAAGGCGTAGCCGATCCAGTAGAGGCCGGGGACGAAATAGCCGAGCCCGAACCAGTAGCCGGTCAGCGCCGCCGCCGGGACGCCGCGGTATCGTCCGGCACCGGCACCGTCGATCAGCCAGACCAGCACCGGGAGCGTGATGAACAGCACCGGGAAGATGTTGAACGGCGCCAGCGCCAGCACCGACAGCGCGCCGGCGGCCATGGCGATGACGGCGCGCTTCCATCCCCAGGTGAGGATGACGGCAAGCGCTATCTGCCGAAATCGCTGGAACGGGCTCACTGCGGACCGGTCCCGTCGCTTGGCGGGGTGGGCGTGTCGCTGGCCGCCGGTTGACTGCCATCCGGCGTAACCTCGCGGCGGCGGCTCTCGCGCTGGGTGCGCGGCGCGGGACGCTCCTTCCGCGTCGAGATCCGCAGCCGCTTGACGCGGCGCGGATCGGCATCGAGCACCTCGACCTCGTAATGGCCGGGGCCGGAGATGACTTCGCCGCGCACCGGCAGACGCCCGACGAAGCTGACGAGATAGCCGCCCAGCGTCTCCACTTCCTCGCCGGCCTCGCCGGTGACGAAATCCTCGCCGATCACGGTGCGGACGTCGTCGAGGCTGGCGCGGGCATCGGCGATGAAGGCGTTGTCGGGCAGCCGCACGATCGAGGGCGGCTCGTCGCTGTCATGTTCGTCGTCGATCTCGCCGACGATCTGCTCGACGATGTCCTCCAGCGAAACCAGCCCGTCGCTGCCGCCATATTCGTCGACCACCAGCGCCAGATGAATGCGCGTGGCCTGCATCTGCGCGAGCAGGTCGATCGCCCGCATCGACGGCGGCACGTAGAGCAGCTTGCGGATGATGCGCGCATCCTGAAGCGGCAGCGCCAGATCGACCGTACGCAGATCGAGACCGGCCGGCAGCGGCTTCTTGCGCTTGGTCTTCGTGGCCTCCGACACGCGGGCACGCGCGGTCATGAAGGCGAGCAGATCGCGGATGTGGACGATGCCGACGGGATCATCGAGCGTCTCGTTGTAGACCACGAGGCGCGAATGGCCGGCGCTCTCGAACCGGTCCATCAACTCACCAAGCGGGATGTCGCGCTTCACCGCGATGATGTCGGCGCGATGCACCATGACGTCGGCGATGCGGCGCTCGTGCAGGCCGAGGATGTTGCGCAGCATGGTGCGCTCGACGGTCGAGAAGCCGGTGTCGTCGGGCGTCGTGGCGTCCAGCACGACCTGGAGGTCGTCGCGGACCGATCCCGCCTTCCAGCCGAACAGCGTGCGGATGGCACGCAGCAGCCAGCCTTCCGCGGTCGGGCGCGTCATCTCGCCCGGCGTCACCACGGCCGGCAGATTGGCCGTGTTGCGCGGATTGTCGTGGATCGGTTCGGAATCCGGCATCTCAGTGCGTCCCCGCGCGGTCGGCATAGGGATCGGGGATGCCGAGATGAGCCAGGATCTCCCGTTCGAGGGCTTCCATCTCCTCGGCGTCGCCGTCGTTCTCGTGGTCATAGCCGACCAGATGCAGGAAACCGTGCACGGCGAGATGGCTCAAATGATGATCGAACGGCTTCTGCTCCTCGTCCGCCTCGCGCCGCATGGTCTCGTACGCGATCGCGATGTCGCCGAGCATGCGCGGCGCGTCGCCCGGCTTCCATTCGCCTTCCGGCTGAAGCGCGGGAAACGACAGCACATTGGTCGGCTTGTCGATGCCGCGCCAGTTGCTGTTGAGCGTGCGGATGCCGGAATCATCGGTCAGCATTACAGCCACTTCCGCCTCCGCGACGTCTGCATCGACACTCTCTGCGGCGGCCGCAACGGCGCGCTGGATCACGGCTTCGGAATCGGGCTCACGCTGCCAGCAATCGGCGACGACGAGGACCTCGGTGATGGGAAGGTTGGGGTGTGACATTCTCTTTGTTCGGAACGAAAAGGCGCCTGCGTCCGCGCCCAAATTGTCCGGTTGTTGTCGTCAGGATTTACCGGCGGCCGGCCGCTGCGGCTGCCCTTCATAGGCGGAGACGATCCGCGCCACGAGCTCGTGGCGAATCACGTCCTCGGCCTTGAAATGAACTTGCGCAATGCCTTCGACGCCGCTCAGCAGCCGGGTCGCCTCGGCGAGACCCGAGGTCTGGCCGTTCGGCAGGTCGATCTGCGAGGGATCGCCGGTCACGATCATGCGGCTGTTCTCGCCGAGACGGGTCAGGAACATCTTCATCTGCATCGACGTGGTGTTCTGCGCCTCGTCCAGGATGATGGCGGCGTTGGTCAGCGTGCGGCCGCGCATGAAAGCGAGCGGCGCGATCTCGATCTCGCCGGTCTGCAGCGCACGCTCGACGATGCGCGCATCCATGAGGTCGTAGAGCGCGTCGTAGATCGGGCGCAGATAGGGATCGACCTTCTCGCGGAGGTCGCCGGGCAAGAAGCCGAGCCGCTCGCCGGCTTCCACCGCCGGACGCGACAGGATGATCTTGTCGACCTCCTTGCGCTCGAACAGTTGCGCGGCATGCGCGACCGCGAGCCAGGTCTTGCCGGTGCCGGCGGGGCCGATGCCGAACACCAGCTCGTGGCGCTTCAGCGCCCGGATATAGGAATCCTGCGCGGCCGTGCGCGCGCGGACCGGGCGCTTGCGCAGATTGATGCTGTCGAAGGTCGATTTGGCCGACTTGGCGTCGAACTCGAACAGTGAGCCTTGCGCGATCACCGCACGGATCGCGCCTTCGACCTCGCCCTGGTCGAGGTCCTGCCCCTTCACCGCTTGCGCGTAGAGCGTCTCCAGCACGCGGCGAGCGGCGTCGCAGCCGTCGCGCGAGCCGCCGATGGTGATGTGGTTGCCCTTGGAGTCGACGACGACGCCGAGCCGCCGCTCGATCTGCGCGAGATGCTGGCCGTAAGGGCCTACCAGCGCGGAAGCGGCGCGGTTGTCGTCGAAGTCGATGACGACCTGGGTCTCGGGCGGAACCTGCATGTCGCGGTCAAATTTGCGGCTGGAAGCGATAGAAGACGAATCCGATGCGCTTTTTGGCAAGGGTTCAAGCTCCAGTGGCAATGGGCGATAAAGCGGGCTCGCGTGCCGTGGCGAGCTCACCGAGGAAACTGTAGCGTTCGAGACTGTCGATCCGGACCGGCAGGATTTGTCCGATGATGTCGGGCGAGGCCATCACATGCGCCGGCTGGAGAAATGCAGTGCGGCCCACGATCTGGCCGTCCTTGCGGGCCGGACGCTCGAACAGCACATCGACCGTTGAGCCAATCGCAGCCTTGTTGAAGGCCGATTGCTGGCTGTCGATCAGTTCCTGGAGCCGCACCAATCGCTGGTCCATCTCGGCGGGGGACACCGTCTCCTGCATATCCGCGGCCGGCGTTCCCGGCCGGGCGGAGTATTTGAACGAATAAGCGGCAGCGTAGCCGATTTGCGTGACAAGCGCGAGTGTGGCGAGAAAATCTTGCTCGCTCTCGCCGGGGAAGCCGACGATAAAATCTGATGAAAAAGCAATGTCTTGGCGGGCGGACCGGAATCGGTCGACGACACGCCGGTAATCATCGGCGGTATGTTTCCGGTTCATGGCGGCCAGAATCCGGTCCGAGCCCGACTGCACCGGCAGGTGCACGAATGGCATCAAGGCGTCGAGATCGCGATGGGCTGCAATCAAGCTGTCATCGACGTCGCGGGGGTGGCTGGTCGAATAGCGCAGCCGCGCGACGCCGGGAATCCGCGCCAGATGTTCCAGCAGCCTGCCGAGCGGCCAGCTTTTCCCGTCCGGTCCCTCGCCGTGATAGGCGTTGACGTTCTGCCCGATCAGCGTGAGCTCGCGCACGCCGTTCTCGGTGAGCCGCCTCACGTCGTCGACGATCTTCGCCACCGGCCGCGAGACTTCCGAGCCTCGCGTGTAAGGCACGACGCAAAAAGTACAGAACTTGTCGCAGCCTTCCTGCACCGTGACGAAGGCGGAAATGCCGCGCGCGCGGATCGCGTCGGGCTTGGGCTGGGCGAGGAAGCCGAACTTGTCGGCGGCCGGAAATTCGGTCTCAATCGCGCGGCCCTCGTCGGCGGCGCGCTTCAAAAGCTCCGGCAGATGATGATAGCTCTGCGGTCCCACCACGACGTCGACCACGGGCGCGCGGCGCACGATCTCCCCGCCCTCGGCCTGCGCCACGCAGCCCGCGACCGCGATCTGCATCGCGCGGCCCTCGCGTGCGGCCTCGTCCTTGGCAAGGCGCAGCCGGCCGAGCTCGGAATAGACCTTTTCGGAGGCCTTCTCGCGGATATGGCAAGTGTTGAGGATGACGAGGTCGGCGTCCTCGGCGCTGGCCGTCTCCACGAATCCTTCCGGTGCCAGCGTGTCCACCATGCGCTGGGCATCGTAGACGTTCATCTGGCAGCCATATGATTTGATGTGCAGCTTGCGCGGCGGCGTCATGGAACCCGGAATGGAGGTGGGGGACAGCCCTCAGATATAGACTGGAGCGGCGAAAATCCAGCAATGAAGCCCCTTCTGGCCGTCATTCCGGGGCGGCGCCAATGCGAACCCGGAATCCAGAGGTTTTGAGGCGAGATTGCCGGGGCGGTGCTGCGAAATGGGCCAAATAGCCGAAATCAGCCCGCCAGGGCGTCCGCCTCGACCCGCCGGACCAGCTCCGGCAATTGATGCATGTCGGCGAAAGTCAGGTCGGCACCGGCCCGGCGCAGGGTCTCGGCATGGCCATCCCCGCAATGTGCGCCGCCGCAGAAGCCGAACACGATCATGCCGGCCGCGCGAGCGCCGGCAATGCCGGCAAGACTGTCCTCGATCACGACGCAGCGCTCGGGCGCCACACCCATCTCCTTGGCCGTGAACAGGAACAGGTCCGGCGCCGGCTTGCCGTTCTTTACCTGCGAGGCCGAAAAAATGTTTGGCGCGAGACGCTCATAGAGGCCAGTGCTCCCCAAGCTCACCTGCATGCGCTGATGCGAACCGCTCGAGGCGACACAGACGTGCTGCGTCACGACATCGAGCACGTCGTGAATGCCGCGGATCGCTTCGAGGTCGGCTTCGAACGCGCGGAACAGCTCGTCCTGCAGATCACCGTGATAGGCCTCGGGCAGCTTGCGGCCGAGCTCGGCTTCGATCTCGAGATTGGCCTGCCGCGTCGAGCGGCCGAGGAAACGTTCGAACACCTGCTCCGATGTGATCGGATAGCCGTGCCTGGTCAGCACGTCCGCATGCGCGCGACAGGAGATCACCTCGCTGTCCACGAGCACGCCGTCGCAATCGAAGATGATGAGATCTATCGGCACTAAGGCATTATCCGGAAAAGTGTGAAGCGGTTTTCCGACAAGATCATGCCACTTAGGACGTCGGCGTGTCGTCGTCGAGCGGGACGCAATAGAGCTCGAGCCGGTGATCGACCAGCTTGTAGCCGAGCTTGCGGGCGATCTCCGCCTGCAGCTTCTCGATCTCTTCGGAGGTGAACTCGATCACCGTGCCGTCGCGCAGGTTGATGAGGTGGTCGTGGTGGCTGTCGCGCATCGTCTCGTAGCGCGCGCGGCCCTCGCGGAAATCATGGCGCTCGATGATGCCGGCATCCTCGAACAGCTTGACGGTGCGATACACCGTCGAGATCGAGATCTTGTCGTCGACGGCGACACAGCGCCGGTACAGTTCCTCGACATCGGGATGATCGATCGCTTCCGCGAGCACGCGGGCGATGACGCGGCGCTGCTCGGTCATGCGCATGCCGGTCGCGGCACAGCGCGCCTCGATGCCGGACGCCTTGGATGCGGAGGAAGGTTTCAGTGCGGTCATGATCTGTCTGCCTGACGGGGCGCTTTCTGCCATCAATGTTACGACAAGTCACGCCGCATCAGAAGGGCGTTCAATTGTTCCCCGTTCGGCTGGTTATAGTAGCGTTCTCGGCGCCCGACCACCACGAATCCGGCGCGGTCGTAGAGGCGCCGTGCCGGCTGGTTGTTTTCCTCGACCTCGAGAAATATTGTGCGCACGCCGCGCCCCGCGAGATGGCCGAGATGGGTCATCAGCAGCGTGCGGGAGAGGCCGCGGCCGCGATGGGCATGGTCGACCGCGATCGAGAGGATTTCCGCTTCGTCCGCGCCGATCCGCGACACCGCGAAGCCGACCGTCTTGCGGCCGAGGCGCAACCGGTGCACCAGCGTATTGCGCTCGGTGAGCATGCTCTCGAATTCGCTTTCGCCCCACCCGCGCGCGAAAGAGGCGCCGTGAAGCTGCGCGAGCCGCGCGGCGTCGCGCGCGGATGCGGGGTCGACGGCGGCCGTGCCGCCGCGCCACCATTCCGACAACCATCTCATCATGAGGTCGCGGCTCGTGCTGCGAGCGGCGGCTGCGCGACCGGCTTTGCATCGGGCGCGCGCAGATAGAACGGCCGCGCCGGATTGGCCTCGGGATCGGCCGCGGCGCCAAGCCATGCGACCCAGCCGATGTCGGGCGCGGGCTGCGCATCGACCGCGACCGGCTGAGGTGCATCCTTTGGCCAGCGCTCGGCGAGGATATTTGCGGCATTGCCGACCAGGTGAGGCGCGCCGAATTGCGAGGCCGCGATCGCCTCGTCGATGGGGACAACGCCTGGCCGTACCAGTTGGCTGCCGTCGCCGGCCACGATCTGGAAGTAGACGTGGTCGTGCCGCGCATCGATCGCCGAAATCACCGGTGCCGTTCCGCTCTGCCCGACGACGGTGGCAGCATAGGCGGATAACGTCGTCAACCCGACGGCGGGCCGCTTTGCCGCAAGCGCAAGGCCGCGGGCCGCCGAAATGCCGACGCGGAGGCCCGTGAAACTTCCCGGGCCGACGGTGACGGCAATGCGGTCGAGCGAGGTGAAGGCCAGATTTGCCGATTGCATGACGCGCGCGATCATCGGCATCAGCGCCTCGGCATGGCCGCGCTTCATGAGAAGCTGCTCCTGCGCAAGCAGCTGCCCGGCGTCGGTGTCGAGCACGGCGGCCGCACACGCCTCCAGCGCGGTGTCGATGGCAAGGATCAGCATGGAACGATCGTAGCATCATCCGTCAGGGAATGCTCGTCGTCATGGCGGGGCTCGTCCCGGCCATCCACGTCTTTGCAGCCCCAGAACGTGGATGCCCGGCACGTCTAGCGCGAAGACGGGCTTCGCGCTCGCGGCCGGGCATGACGGTGTGGGGGCATCCGGCGCCTGGGTTACATAGGCCGGACTTCGACCACGTCGGGCACGAAGTGCTTGAGCAGGTTCTGGATGCCGTGCTGGAGCGTCGCGGTCGATGACGGGCAGCCGGCGCATGAACCCTTCATGTTGAGATAGACGATGCCGTCCTTGAAGCCGCGGAAGGTGATGTCGCCGCCGTCATTGGCGACTGCCGGCCGCACCCGGGTCTCGATCAGGTCCTTGATCATGTCGACCGTTTCTGCGTCGGCCTCGTCGAAGAACTCGTCCTCGTCGTCAAGATCGGCATCGCTTTGCGCCGCACCGTCGGCGAGCAACGGCGCGCCCGACATGTAGTGCTCCATGATGGCGCCCAGGATCGCGGGCTTGAGCTGCTGCCATTCACCGTTCGCCTTGGTCACGGTGATGAAGTCCGATCCGTAGAACACGCCGGTGACACCGGGTACCTCGAACAGCTTTTCGGCGAGCGGCGAGCGAGAGGCCGATTCGCGGCTCGCAAATTCCATCGGACCGCCATCGACGACGACGCGGCCGGGAATGAATTTCAGCGTGGCGGGATTGGGGGTGGCTTCGGTTTGAATGAACATGGTTTTCTCCGGACGTCGCCGGTTCAAGGCCGGCGCGTGAGCTATCCAGTAGCAGATGGCGACGGCGAACGCACGGTCAAGGGGGCGGAGGGCATTCGTCCATGATTTTCAGAGGGTTAGGGCGGTGCTTACGCTGCGCGGGAGGGCAGGACGCGGCCTACGACAGCGAATCCACGCTTCCGTCGCTGAGGGCGCCGGAAATGATCGTCACCGGCACCGGGAACGTCCCCAGCGCGTTCGTCAGCAGCGAGACCAGCGGCCCCGGACCTTCCGCGCCGGGATTGGCGGCGAGCACGAGCATGGCGATGTCGGGGTCCGCGTCGATCACCGCGAGCAGTTGTTCCATCGCGGCACCCTCGCGGATCACCCGTTCCGGCGTGATCGCGGCGATGCCATTGGCGCGGCCAGCGGCGCGGTCGAGCGCGGCTTCCGCCGCTTCCTGCGCCTCGGCGCGCATGATGTCGGCGACACCCAGCCATTCCTGGGTCTGCTGTTCGGGCTCGATGATGCGCAGCATCACAACGCCGCCGCCGGCGCGGATCGCCCAGCGGCTGGCATAATAGACCGCACGGTCCCATTCGGCGGTGTCGTCGACGATGACGAGGCATTTGGGCTTGTGACCCGGCTCGAAGCAAAGTCGCTGGCTGGTCATGCATGTCCCGGCGTGTGCGCAACCGACATGCTGCCACACTCCCCCGCGCTTGGGGAGAGGAGAAGCGGCCGGCGCCGCGGCGCAGGCCGTGTTTCGTAGATGCTGCGATCAGCGCCGGCGGATGAAGCCGACGATATCCTTCGAGAGGTTCATGGTCTCTTCGGCGATGGTGCGGGCACGGTCGGCGCCATCGTTCAGCATCGCGTCGATATGGCCGGGATCGGCGACGAGGCGCTTCATCTCGCCGGCGATCGGCGAGAGTTTCGTGACGCACAAATCCACCAGCGCGTTCTTGAAGCTGGAGAACTGGCCACCGCCGAAATCGCGGAGCACGTCGGCCTTGGAACGGTCGGAGAGCGCGGCGAAGATGCCGACGAGATTGTCGGCCTCGGGGCGCGCTTCCAGGCCCTTCTCCTCGGTCGGCAGCGGCTCCGGATCGGTCTTCGCCTTGCGCACCTTCTGCGCGATGGTGTCGGCGTCGTCGGTCAGATTGATGCGCGAATTGTCGGACGCGTCCGACTTCGACATCTTCTTGGTGCCGTCGCGCAGGCTCATCACGCGGGTCGCCGGTCCCGTGATCAGCGGCTCCGGCAGCGGGAAGAACAGTCCGTCATTGGCGCCGTGGCTGCGGATCGAATCGCCGAAATCATTGTTGAACTTCTGAGCGATGTCGCGCGAGAGCTCGAGATGCTGCTTCTGGTCCTCGCCGACCGGAACGTGGGTGGCGCGGTAGAGCAGGATGTCGGCGGCCATCAGCACGGGATAGTCGAACAGCCCGACGGACGCATTCTCGCGGTCCTTGCCGGCCTTCTCCTTGAACTGGGTCATGCGGCCGAGCCAGCCCATGCGCGCAACGCAGTTGAAGATCCAGGCGAGCTCGGCATGGCCCGAGACCTGGCTCTGGTTGAATACGATGTGCTTGCTCGGATCGATGCCGCTCGCGATGAACGCCGCTGTCACCTCGCGGGTGTTACGCGCAAGTTCGACCGGCCCGCCCCACACGTCCACGCCCTGCGTGATCGCGTGCATGTCGACGACGCAGTAGATGCAGTTGTGGGTTTCCTGCATTTTCACGAAGTTGACGATCGCACCGAGGTAATTGCCGAGGTGCAGATTGCCCGTCGGCTGGACGCCCGAAAAAACCCGTTCAACGAATGCCATGGCAGCTTTCCTGCGAGATACGGGGCGTCGTTTCCAACAGCGGCGCTGCCCCGTCAAGGGTATTTCTGTGAGCTCAGGCGCCCGGATCGGGTCGGACGGGGCGCTTCAGGGCACCGGCCGCCTCGCGCCACGACGCGACGCCGAGGATTTGCAGGAGCACGCCATAGACGGAGATTCCGGCGGCGATCTGCAAGCCCAGCGCAATGAAGCGGATCAGCCCGTGGGCCTCCGAAGGCACGAGGCCCGCGCTCAGCCACAGCAGGGCGCCCATGGCGAAAGCGGCGAGCACGATCCGCGGCAGCCGCTTTCGCGCGGCAGCGTCGACCGAGAAGCCGAATTCGCCGGTGCCTTTTCGGAGCAGGGAGAATGCGCTGCTCCAGGCCCCGGCCGCGATGCTGGCCGCGATTCCGCTTGCGCCAAAGTAGTGGCCGAGCAGCACGGCGAGGACGACCGCGACCGCAAAACCCTTGGCCGTTGCGAGCAGCGGCGTCATCGTGTCGCTGCGGGCGTAGAAGGCCGGCGAGAGCGCCTTGATCAGCACATGCGCCGGCAGGCCCAGCGCCAGCCACATCAGCGCGCGTGCGGTCGCGGTGCTGTCGTTGGCACCGAAGGCGCCATGTTCGAACAGCAGCCGTACGATCGGCTCGGCCAGCACGATCAGGCCGAGCGTCGCGGGCAGCGCCAGCCCGGTCGCGAGTTCGAGCGCGCGCGATTCCGCTTGCCCGACGGCATCACGGTCGCCGCTAGCCACCGCGCGCGTCAGCTCCGGCACCAGCACCGTGCCCATGGCGACGCCGACGATGCCGAGCGGCAGCTCGATCAGGCGGTTGGCGAAATACAGCCACGACACGGCGGAGGGCGTGGCCGAGGCGATGATTGCACCTGCGATCATCAGCCATTGCGGCCCCGAGCTTGCGATCATGCCTGGGATCGCCTTGGCGAAGAAGCCGCGCATCTGCTCGTCGAAGCTCACGCGCAGCGGCGCGGCGAGGCGGGCGCTTCGCTGCGACAGCAGCATCAACAATTGCAGCAGGCCGGCGACGCCGACGGCGGCCGCCAGCATCCACGCGGCGAAGGTCGCATCGGTGTGCCACAGCATGAGTGTCGCGATCGCGGCGATCAGCGCGATGTTGAACAGCAGCGGCGAGAACGCAGTGAGTGCAAAGCGCCCCTGTGCGTTGAGCAGCCCCATCAGCACCGTGACGGGTCCCGCGAAGGCGAGGTAAGGCAGCATCAGCCGCGCGTTCTGAACGGCGAGGTCGAGCGTGCCGCTGCCGAGGAATCCCGGCGCGATGATGGTGATGATCAATGGCATCGACAGTGCAACGGCGATCGAGATCCCGATCAGGGCCGCGCTGACGGTGGCAAGCACGCGTCCCGCAAACGCGGCCGCAGCCACTTCGCCGTCGCGGTCTCTGACCCGCAGCCAGGCCGGGATCAGCGCGGCATTCAGCGCTCCCTCGCTGAGCAGGCGCCGTACCACATTCACGAGCTGAAACGCCGCCAGAAACGCATCCGCCACGGCGCCGGTGCCGAGCAGCGCCGCGATCAGGGAATCGCGTGCGAAGCCCAGCAGCCGCGAGGCCAGCGTCCCCGTCGAGACGGTCAGGAAGGAGCGGATCATCGGAACTGCATAATACCGTTGCTTGCCCGCACAGGTCCGGTCGTGATAGGCCGCGAGCTACATTTTCAGGCAGACAGGAAGCTGATTTTCCGCCGGTCTGCAATCGGGCAACGGGATCAAAGTGAATGGCTGACGTGAAATATGACGTTCTCGGCATCGGCAACGCGCTGTTCGACGTGCTGGTCAGGACCGATGAAGCCTTTCTGGCCAAGCACGGCATGACCAAGGGCAGCATGTCCCTGATCGACGAGGCGCGGGCCGCCGCCATCTACCAGGACATGGGCCCGGCGACGGAAGTTTCGGGCGGCTCGGCCGCCAACACCATCGTCGGCATCGGCAGCCTCGGCGCACGCGCCGCCTATGTCGGCAAGGTCAAGGACGACCAGATCGGCAAGCTCTACGTCCACGATATCCGCGCCGCCGGCGTCGCATTCAACACACCCGCCGCGAAGGACGGCCCCGCCACAGGTTGCTCCTACATCCTGGTGACGGGCGATGGTGAGCGCACCATGAACACATATCTCGGCGCGGCACAGGATTTGTCGCCCGCCGATATCGACCCGGCCGAGGTCGCCGCGGCCGGCATCGTCTATCTCGAGGGTTATCTGTGGGACCCCAAGAACGCCAAGGACGCCTTCGTCAAGGCCGCCAAGATCGCCCATGACGCCAAGCGCAAGGTGGCGCTGACGCTGTCGGATTCGTTCTGCGTCGATCGCTATCGTGACGAGTTTCTATCGTTGATGCGCAACGGCACCGTCGACATCGTGTTCTCAAACGAATCCGAGCTGCACTCGCTCTACATGACCTCGGATTTCGACACCGCGCTCAAGCAGCTGCGCAACGACGTCAATCTCGGCGTCGTCACTCGCAGCGAGAAGGGCTGCATGGTGGTGTCAGTGGAAGACGCCGTTGCCGCGCCCGCCTCGCCGATCAAGCAGCTGGTCGACACCACCGGCGCCGGCGACCTCTTCGCCGCCGGCTTCCTGTATGGTCTGGCGCGCAACCTGCCGTACAAGCAGTGCGGCGAGCTCGGCGCGCTCGCGGCCGCCGAAGTGATCCAGCACATCGGCGCGCGCCCGCAGGTGTCGCTGAAGGAATTGGCCCAGCAGCGCGGGCTGACGGCGTAACGCTCGTCTCTCTCTCTCTCCCGTCATCGCGAGGAGCGCAACGACGAAGCAATTCAGACTGCCGCCGCGGTAAGATTCTGGATTGCTTCGCTGCGCTGGCAATGACTACGGGGTTGGCAAGCTACGCCGTCTTCGCCGCCTTCAGCCCCAGCCGCTGCTCGACCGCCTCGCGCATTACGAATTTCTGGATCTTTCCGGTCACGGTCATCGGAAATTCGTCGACGAACTCGACGTAGCGCGGGATCTTGTTGTGGGCGATCTGGCCGTCGCAGAAAGAGCGGACCTCTTCGGCCGTCAGCGTCTCGCCGGACCGAACGCGGATCCAGGCGCAGAGCTCCTCGCCATAGCGAGTGTCAGCCACGCCGAAAATCTGCACGTCCTGAATCTTGGGGTGGCGGTACAGAAATTCCTCGATCTCGCGTGGATAGAGGTTCTCGCCGCCGCGGATCACCAGATCCTTGATGCGGCCGACGATGTTGCAATAGCCCTCGTCGTCGATGGTGGCGAGATCGCCGGTGTGCATCCAGCCGTTCGCATCAAGCACGTCTCCCGTCTTTTCCTTCTCCTCCCAATAGCCCAGCATGACGCTGTAGCCGCGGGTGCAGAGCTCGCCGCGTTCGCCGCGCCTGACGATCCTGCCTTCGAGATCGACGACCTTCACCTCGACATGCGGATGAATCCGCCCGACGGTCGAGACGCGCCGCTCGAGCGGGTCGTCTGTCGCGCTCTGGAAGCTGACCGGGCTGGTCTCGGTCATGCCGTAGGCGATGGTGACCTCGCGCATGTTCATCTCGGTGTTGACGCGCTTCATCACCTCGATCGGGCAGGGCGCGCCCGCCATGATGCCGGTGCGCAGTGATTTCAGGTTGAATTTCGAGAACTCAGGATGATCGAGCTCCGCGATGAACATGGTCGGCACGCCGTACAGCGCGGTGCATCTCTCCTGCTCGACTGCGCGGAGAGTCGCGAGCGGATCAAAACCCTCGCCGGGATAGACCATGGTCGTGCCCAGCGTGACGGATGCGAGGTTGCCCATCACCATGCCGAAGCAATGATAGAGCGGTACCGGAATGCAGATGCGATCCTGTTCGGTCAGCCGCATCGCCCGGCCGGTGAAATAGCCGTTGTTGAGGATGTTGTGATGCGTCAGCGTCACGCCCTTCGGCGATCCCGTGGTGCCGCTGGTGAACTGGATGTTGACGGGATCGTCGAACTGAAGCGTCGCGCCGAGCGCGGCAAGCTGCTCGCGATGCTTGGCGCCGCCCATGCGCGCGACGTCTTCGAAGGGGATCGTGCCCGATGCCCGGGGGCCGCCGATCTGGATCACCATCCGCAGGGACGGCAGGCGCGCCGCCTGCAACTGTCCGGGTCTTGCGCTCGCCAGCTCCGGCAACAGCGTGTTGAGCATCTCCATGTATTGGCTGGTCTTGAATGCCGTCGCGGTCACGATCGCCGCGCAGCCGACTTTCTTCAGCGCGAACTCCAGCTCGCTGAGCCGATAGGCCGGATTGATCGTGACCAGGATCAGGCCGGCCTTGGCGGCGGCGAACTGGGTCAGTGTCCATTCCGGCCGGTTCAGCGACCAGACGCCGATCCGCTCGCCGCGCTCCAGGCCGAGCGCGAGAAAACCGGCTGCAAGCGCATCGACGCGTTCGGCGAATTCCGTCCAGGTCCATCGCACCCCCTGGCTGGGCGAGACCAGCGCCTCGCGCGCGCCCCAGCGCCGCACGGCGTGGTCGAGACTGCGACCGATGGTGTCGCCGAGCAGCGGCGTGTCCGAGATGCCGCAAACGTAACTGTCGGCTTTGCCTGCAGGATCGCCCGTCAAGTTCGTCTCCTCAGATTGTCGCCTCGTGCCCAAAGCCGACGGCGTTCGGGCACGAGGCTATCCGTTGCAGGGAAGGCGCGCGACGCCGCGCGCCTCATACTAAGGAGTTAGGCCGCCTTTTGCCCGCTGTCGGCATCGAGGCCGGCATAGACCCCGCGCTCGAAGCCCGCGAACGCTTCCAGGCACTTCGCGTCGGCGAACGGCAACAGCTGCATCAGGATCACGCCGGTGACGTCGCGCGCCGGATCGATCCAGTAATAGGTGTTGGCGAGGCCCGCCCAGGCGAGGCTGCCGGCGCTGCGGCCTTCCGCCGTCTTGGCGGTGTTGATCATGAAGCTGAGGCCCCACTTCTTCACCTGCTCCGGATAGAGGTCGACGTCGTTGGTGTACATCGGCGCCGCCGTGGTCAGCTTGCCCATGGCGAGATCGCCGATGTGGTTCTGCCCCATGGTCGCGACGGTCTCGGCCTTCAGTACCTGATTGCCGTTGCCGCGGCCCTTGTTCAAGATCATCTGGGTGAACTTGATGTAGTCGGCCGCGGTCGAATAGAGGCCGCCGCCACCCATGTGGAATTCCGGCTCCTGCTCGAGCTCGAACGGGATCGACGCGAGCTGGCCGTCCTCGCCGCGTGCATGCATGCCGACCAGGCGCTTGCGCATGTTGTCGGTGATCTTGAAAGCGGTGTCGCCCATGCCGAGCGGCGCGAACAGATTGTCGCGCAGATAGGCATCGAGGCGCTTGCCGCTGACGGCTTCCACGGCCTTGCCGACGAAATCGATATTGGTGCCGTATTCCCAGCGCGTGCCGGGATCGGTCATGATCGGCGTCTTCAGCGCCGCGTTCTGGCAGGTGGTGATGGCGGGGATGCCGACCTTGTCCAGATAGACCGCAAGGTCGCCGTTCCACATATTGTAGCAGAAGCCGGCGGTGTGGGTCATCAACTGGCGCAGCGTGATCGGCCCTTTGGCCGGCCGCAGCTTCGCCTCGCCGCGGGCGTCGAATCCTTCGAGCACTTGCGGCTTGGCGAGATCGGGCAGCAGCTCGCCGATCGGCGCATCCAGCGACAGCTTGCCTTGCTCGACCAGCTGCATCGCGCCCGCCGTCGTCACCGCCTTCGTCATCGAGGCGATCCAGAACACGCTATCCGCCGTCATCGCATCGGGCTTCGACAAATCGCGTTTGCCGAACGCACCCTGGTACAGCACGTCGCTACCGCTGGCGGCGATCGCGACGACGCCGGGAATCTCCTTGGCCTCGCTCTTCTGGCGCAGAATCTCGTCGATCTGTGCTTGGCTTTGCATACGCGTTTCCTCCGGTTTGTTTATTGTTGGAAGCGATCGATTGTCCTCCCGCGTGCTTCGCGCGGCAAGCGCATCCACGTACCTTCGCCGGTCGCGATGTCGTGACTTGACGCTTCGTCACTCACGCAGGACGAGAAAGGGCTGAACTGCAACACTCCGTCACAATCTGCGGTGGATGGCCGCAACGAGCCGTGACCTCGGATGGGCCCGGGCGATATGTTTCGAAAGTTTTCGAGCACTTGAAACATTTTGTGCGTTGCGGCGTTCAGCACCCGGCCCAATCGACGGCCGAGATTCAGATTTGATGCAAATTTGGCGGCCTTCGACCCGGCCGCGAGGGGGACCTCAGATGATTTCGACCTGGAGCGAATGGAAGCGCTATCCCCGTCCCGGACGGGGCGACAATCTGGAGGCGCCGATCGCGCCCGGCATCTACGAGGTCCGGATCGCCGGCACCGGCGCACTCTATTCCTTCGGCGCGGTCGACAATCTGGCGCAGGCGCTGGCGCTGCTGCCGGTCGGCTCGAAATCCTGGTTCGGCCGCCGCCATACCTCCGACGCTCCCGATCTCGAATACCGGACGTGCGCGACCTCCTCGAAGGCTGATGCCAAGGCCGCCGCCGAGCGCATGATCGGCCGGCGCGAGACCTATATGAGCGGCGCTGCCTGAGGCTGCGGCTCCCAATTTCGTCATAGGCAGATGTGCGTTGCCGGACGGTGCATTGCGCGCCGTCTGTCCCTATATTCCGGCACGATCCGATCGTGCCCTGAGGAGTAACGCCATGACCCCGACTGCCGCCGCACGCGCCCAGCACGCCACGTCCACCCTGCGGGACAGGTTGAAGGACCCTTCGCTGCTCAAGGAGGTCTGCTACATCGACGGCGCCTGGGTCGGCTCGCCGGTCTTCGCCGTCAACAATCCCGCGACCGGCGTCGAGCTCGCCAAGGTCCCGCAGCTCGGTGCGGACGAGACGACCAAGGCGGTCGAGGCCGCCCAGCGCGCCTTCCCGGCCTGGGCCAAGCACACCGCCAAGCAGCGTTCCAACATCCTGCGCAAATGGTTCGAGCTGATCATCGCCAACCGCGAGGACCTCGCGCTGATCCTCACCTCCGAGCAGGGCAAGCCGCTCGCCGAAGCGCTTGGCGAGGTCGACATCGGCGCCGCCTATATCGAGTTCTTCGCCGAGGAAGCCCGCCGCGTCTATGGCGAGACCATCCCGACGCAGCGGCCCGATGCGCGCCTGCTCGCGATCAAGCAGCCGATCGGCGTCTGCGGTGCCATCACGCCGTGGAATTTCCCGAACTCGATGATCACGCGGAAGGTCTCGCCCGCCCTTGCCGCCGGCTGCACCGTGGTGCTGAAGCCTGCCAACGAGACGCCGCTGTCGGCGCTGGCACTCGCTGTGCTTTCCGAGAAGGCCGGCATCCCCAAGGGCGTCCTCAATATTGTCACGGGCGACGCGCCGCCGATCGGCAAGGTTCTGTGCGAGCATCCGGCGGTGCGCTTCGTCGGCTTCACCGGCTCGACGGCGGTCGGCAAGATTCTCTACCAGCAGGCCTCCGTCGGCGTGAAGCGGCTCGGTCTCGAGCTCGGCGGCAACGCGCCGTTCGTGGTGTTCGACGACGCCGATATCGACGCCGCGGTGGAAGGTGCGATCGTCTCGAAGTATCGCAACATGGGCCAGACCTGCGTTTGCGCCAACCGCCTCTACGCCCAGGACAAGATCTACGACGAGTTCGTGCAGAAACTGTCGAAAAAGGTCGCGGCAATGAAGATCGGCGACGGCACCGAGAGCGGCGTCACGCAGGGGCCGTTGATCAACCTGAAAGCCGTCGACAAGGTCGAGCGGCACATCGCCGATGCCGTCAAGCGCGGCGCCAAGGTCGTCACCGGCGGCAAGCGCAGCGAGCTCGGACGCTCGTTCTTCGAGCCGACCGTGCTCGCCGACGTCAAGCCGGATTCGCTGGTGGCGCAAGAGGAAACCTTCGGCCCGCTCGCGCCGGTGATCCGCTTCAAGGACGAAGCCGACGTCGTCGCGATGTGCAACGCCTCGCCGTTCGGGCTGGCGTCGTACTTCTATTCCCGCGATCTCGGCCGCGTCTGGCGCGTCGCCGAAGCGCTGGAGTCCGGCATGGTCGGCGTCAACACCGGCCTCATCACCACCGAAGTCGCGCCCTTTGGCGGCGTCAAGGAAAGCGGTCTTGGCCGCGAAGGCTCGCATCACGGCATGGAAGAATATGTCGAGATCAAATACGTGATGATGGCGGGGGTGTGAGGCTTTTGTCGGGGACGTCCCTAACTCTCGTCCACCAACTGAGCAAGTCCGATCGCAGCGCCCTGGCCGTCATCCGGCCGGGGCGCTGGCACGTTTGCACCCAGCATTCGAGGTGCAGGCTCCGAGTCCCGGATGGAACCCGGCGGTTGGGCCTTGATGTTATTTCGTCCTTAAGCTCTTGTAATCCTATTGAGTTTCCCGGCATCCGGGCTGGATTGACAAGACATGTATATTGCGAAGCGTTTCATCGTGCCGATCTCGCTGGTTCTGCTTGTGGTCGGCCTGGCCGCGCTGCTCGCAGTTGTCGGCATGACCGTTTGGCTCGGCGATCGCGCGAACGAGCATTTCGATGAAGTGGTCAGATTGCGTGATGTTCGAGTCGCCGCGGTCGAGCTTCGCAGCGCGGTCCAGTCGGCGGAAGCGAGCCAGCGCGGATTGCTGCTGACCGGCAACCAGATCTACCTTTCTCCCTACGGCGCCGCAAAGACGTCGGCAAACCGGCAGCTCGATAGCCTGAAGCGGAATCTCGGCGACGACCCGCAATTCAAGACGGTGTTGAAGCGGCTTGATGTCCTCACCGCCGATAAATTCGCCGAAATGGACCAGACCATCGCGCTGAAGAACGACCGAAAGGACGACCAAGCCCTCGCCATCATCAATACCAACCGCGGCAAGGCGCTGATGGATGAGCTGAACCTGTTCGTCTCGGGCATCGTTCGGGCCATGGACAATCGTCTTACGTCGGGCGTCGTGCAGCAGAGGGTGAACGCGACGAATTTGAGGTTCGCGTCGATCGCGGCGTCAGTCCTGATTGTGCTGGTCGTCGGCGCCGTGACTGTAACGCTTCTGCGTTACACCAGCGAGTTGACGCAAGCGCGCGACGAGGTTGCGGCGCTCAACGTGTCCCTGGAGGATCGGGTCAAACACCGGACGGAAGCTCTTGCGAGGGCCAACGAAGAGATGCAGCGCTTCACGCATCTCGTGTCGCACGATATTCGCGCTCCGTTGATCAGCATTGTGGGATTTTCTGAAGAGCTTGCAGAGGGCGCGAGGGATCTCGCGCAATACCTCGAGCAGTCGAGCACCGGGTCGATCGATCCGAATCTGCAGCATGCAAGGAAGATCACCAATGAAGAGATGCCCGAAGCCATCAGCTATATCCGCAAGTCGGCGTCCAAGATGGAGACACTCCTGAACGCCGTGCTCCTGCTGTCGCGGGACGGGCGCCGCGATCCAAGGCCGGAAGCCGTGGACCTCGAGCGGACGTTTGTCTCGAGCGCCTCCGCGATCCAGCACCAGATTTCGGCGGCGGGTGGAAAGATCGATACACAGTTTCAAGTCAGCTCGATCGTGACAGATCGGCTTTCGCTGGAGCAGGTGATCGGCAACCTCTTCGACAATGCGGTCAAGTATCGCGCGAAGGAACGGTCACTTCAGCTCAAGGTCAGCAGTACGACGCTGCCCGGCGATCGGGTCGCTATCGAGGTTGCAGACAATGGCCGAGGCATAGCTCCGCAGGATCTGGGGCGGATTTTCGAGCTGTTCGGCAGGGTCGGCAAGCTGGACCAGACCGGCGAGGGTGTCGGGCTCGCTTATGCGAGAACGGTTCTGAGAAATCTTGGGGGAGATATCACTGCGACCTCCGAACTGGATCAGGGCACGACTTTCCGGATAGTCTTGCCGCGCAAACTGGTTCTTCCTTCCGTGGCCGACAGCGTGCCCGCATGAAATCTGACAGACGAAATTCGTTCGCGGCCCTCATCGCCTGCACCTTTATTGCCTGTCACGCGGGCGCACGGGCGGAGGACGGACCAGCCGGCATCACCATACCTCGCGTTTTTGACCCCTTCGATCGTAATGCCGCTGGTTGCAGTCTCCCTCCGTCACTTACCAAGTCTCTTGCCTTCGCGCAGGACAATGAACGCGAATTCGTCAAAGGCATTGCGAGAGGCCTCGCGATGGCGGCAAACGACCGTGGCCTCAGCTTTTCCACTTCGATTGCAGACAACGACGCGGTCAAGATGGTCGAACAGGTCGATGGCTTCCGAGCCGCGCGAACGGGTGGGCTTGTTGTTGCGCCCGTCGATCCCGCATCGTTGGCGCCGGCCTTGAGAAGAACAATCTGGCAAGGCGCCTATGTCGGCGCCGTTGTGCCGCCGCCGGCCACGTCCCTGTTGAATGCGCCCCAATATCTCACGGGCAAGGCGCTCGGCGATGCTGCGGCGAATTACATTCGGATCAAGCTTGGTGGCAAGGCCAACGTCGTGCTGCTGACTCACGACAGCCTGCAGTTTCTCGCCCCGCGTTTCGCGGCGATGCGCGACGTGTTGAGGGACATTCCCGGCGCCGACGTCGTTGCGGACATTTCCCCTCCGACGGTGAACAAGGAAGGCGGGTACAGGATGATGCAAACGATTCTGCTGGCGCATCCAGACGTGGACGTCGTGCTGGGAGCCGACACCGTCGTCCTTGGTGCTCTGCAGGCAGTCAGGGAGGCAGGCAAGGAAAGGCCGGATCAGTTCTTCGGCGGCATCGATGGAGAGGTCGAAGCCGTCACTGAAATCAAGAAAGGCGGCCCTTACAAGATCAGCATCAGTCTCGCATCCTCGGTGTTCGGTTACGCCATGGGTCAGCATGCAGCCGACTGGCTGGACGGCAAGAGCGTTCCGCAAGCCATGGACATTCTTCCAAGCGCGCTGACGGCGGGGAATATCCGTCAATACGAAGCGGACCTGGCGAATCCCGCGGCCGTATTCAATGATCCCGCACGTCGGGATAACTACCTCAAGATGTACGGAAATATCTGCTACGACACGCGCGATCAGTACGTGAGCTTTCCGTGGTCTTCAGAAAGAAGGTAGCTTGATCACCGCCGCAGCACCGCGATCGTCCGGTTCGCGAACGTCAGCCGCTCGGCCATCACCGACACGAAGTAGGTCAAGAGCTTGTGACTGAGCGCGGGATCCTCGGTCTTGATCGCGTCGAACTGATGCGTGTTGAGCACGTATAGCACGCTGTCGACTTCGGCCTGGATCGTAGCGCTGCGCGGCGTGTTCGACACCAGGCCCATCTCGCCGATCGTGGTGTAGCGGCCGAGGCTGCGCACGCGCGTGGTGCGGTCGTCGTCGGCGGGGATCATGATGCCGACGCGGCCTTCGAGGATGAAGTGCATGGAATCGGCGGGGTCGCCGGCCTCAACGATCACCTCCCCGGCTTCGACCTCGATGCGGTGGCAGCGGCGGATCAACTCGTCGGCGTCGTCCTCGCTGCCGAGGATGCGCGCGAACCAGTCGCGCAGGCTGGCTTCTTCCTGCGCCAGCTCCCGGTGCTGCGAGATGAGCTCGTTCTCGCACCATTCCAGCGCGCGATCGAGCTCGGGGATGATGGTGACGCCCTCGCCGACGAAGTCGCTGGCGCGCAGCACCTTCTCGGCCGCGGCCGACAGATGCACCAGGATCAGCTCGACGCCGAGATCGCCTGCGCTGCGCTTGATCTGCGCAAAACTATAGGCCGCCGACGAATCCACTCCGGTGACGAGCTTGAAATCGAACAGCAGATAGCGGCATTCCGGGCGCTCCCGGAGCAGCCGCTTGACGTGCTGGTAGAGCCGGTTGGCGGAACCGAAGAACAGATAGCTCTGGAGGTTGAGGCCCTGGATCTTGCCGCCATGGGCCAGCAGCACGTCCTGGTCGTCGCGCGAGCGGTCGAGCGAGGAGCGATATTCCGATCCGTCGAAACTGTATTTGATCGACTTCACCCGCGCGGCGCTGAACGCAAACGTCGCGCAGCCGATGATGACGCCGATCAGGATGCCCGGCACGAAACCCCAGACGACGATGATCGCGATGATGGCGACCAGCGATACATATTCGAGCCTTGAGAGCCGCTTGCGCGACTCGATCAGCCATTTATGGAGCTGGTCGGCGCCGAGATAGAGCAGCAGGCCGCCAAGCACGAATTTCGGCATGAAGCCGAGCAGCTCCGGCGCGACGGCGAGCATCAGCAGCGAGATGGCCGCAACCGTGAGGCTGGACAGGCGTCCCCGGCCGCCGCTGCTGAAATTCAGGATCGTGCGGCTGACCGAGATGCAGCCGGCATAGCCGGCGAGCGCGCCAGTCAGGATGTTGGCGACACCTGTGACGTTCAGCTCGCGCTCCAGATTGGTTTCGCGATGCACGGCAACCTCGACTCCCGTCGTGTTGAACAGCGTGCTGGACGCCGTGACGAAGATGACGGCGACGACATTGCCAAGCAGGTCCGGCACGGCGGACCACGGATAATGCGCGAGGTCGTCGCTGTGCCAAGGCAGCATGAAGGCCGCGGGCGGCGGGGGCTGGAAGGTCCAGCCCAGGGCACGCGCCTCCTCCGGCGAGATCCCTGCGATCCAAAACGCCAGATGTGCCGTGAGCATGCCGCCGATCAGAATGACGGGCAATCCGAACGGGCTGCGCGAGCGGTGCCACGTCAGATAAAGCACCAGCGCCATCGCGCAGGCGGCGCCCAGTTCCGCAAGCGTGACGCCATTGGTGAAGCGCAACATCGTGGCGAACTGCATGGGATGATCGGTGATCACCCGGATCGCGCCCATGATGATCAGGAGCCCGGTGGCGCCGAGGAAGCCACCTATCACCGGATAAGGTACGTAGCGGATCGCGCGGCCCATCCGCGTCAGTCCCAGTCCGCACAGCACGATCCCGGTCAGCACGGTCGAGAGGCCTAGCGTGATCAGGACGGGCGAGAGCAGGGGTGCCGATAAATCGGCTGCTTCGATGCGTTCGACCAGCGAGGCGGCCAAAATGCCCGTCACCGCGGCGGTCGAGCTGTCAGGGCCGGCAACCGCGAAGGGTAGGGAGCTTCCCAGCCCGATGACGGCCGCGAGCACCGCGGAACTGATGAAGGTCGCGGCGATGCCGTAGGACAGATAGGGCGAGAGCGGTCCCGCGAAGATCAGCAGCGCGTAGGAAAGTCCGAAGGTGACGGTCAGGACGCTGGCGGCGCTCCCGCCCAATATGTCATTCAGCGCACGCTTGAGGGCCGGATTGAGCCCGGCCGACGGAGTGAAGCCAATTGCAGGATCGGTCACGCCGTGAAACTCGCTCATGAAAATTCCTGTTCGAGACGTAGACGACTGCGAGCCTAGCGCAACAGGATTCTTGCAAGTATGAGTTATCCGACAAGTTTGAGCGATGCTGATGGCTTCAGCCGTCGGCAGGTTCCGCGCCGGTCGGACGCGCGATCTATGGCGTGTGAACGGCCAATCATACGTGGTGGATGGAGGAGCCGAAGCGCCCGCCTTGCAATCGGTGTCGTGTTGGCGAAAGCCAGGACGCGCCGGGGAGGCATCGAGCCGGTCGGCAATGACGGAGCGAGACGAGCAGCCGGGCTAGATCTTCAGCTCGCTCCCCGTCACCCGTCGATAGGCCTCCAGATACCGCTTGCTCGTCGCCTCCACCACACTCGCGGGCAAAGGCGGCGGCGGGGCGTCGCCGTTCCAGCGGCCGGCGCGGCGCTCGACGTCGAGATAGTCGCGCAGCGGCTGCTTGTCGAAGCTCGCCTGCGGCTGGCCGGGCTTGTAGGCACTGGCCGCCCAGAATCGCGAGGAATCCGGTGTCATCACCTCGTCGATCAGGATGATGCGGCCGTTCTTGTCGCGGCCGAACTCGAACTTGGTGTCCGCGATGATGATGCCCTGCTCGCGCGCCAGTTCCTCGCCGAGCGTGTAGACCGCGCGCGTCATGCTCTCGAGCGTGTAGGCGACCTCCTCGCCGACGACTTCGCGCATCCGCGCGATGGTGATGTTCTCGTCGTGGCCGGTCTCGGCCTTGGTCGCCGGGCTGAAGATCGAGGGCTC
The DNA here is from genome assembly GCF_024519855.1 of Bradyrhizobium sp. Bra78. Lineage (NCBI taxonomy): Bacteria > Pseudomonadati > Pseudomonadota > Alphaproteobacteria > Hyphomicrobiales > Nitrobacteraceae > Bradyrhizobium > Bradyrhizobium sp. Bra78. The sequence continues at coordinate 294,386 of NZ_JALJRE010000009.1, forward strand.
CAGCTTCTCGCTTTCGACCAGACCCGCCTTCAGCTTCTCGCCGGCGAGCGTGCCGCTGGCGGCATATTCCTTCCAGGCCGAGCCCGAGAGATAGCCGCGGATCACGCATTCGATCGGGAACACGGTGGTGCGGCGGCAGAGCATGGCACGGCCGAGGATCTCGGCGCGGTGCGGCTTCAAGGCCGGCACGGCGGCAATGATCTCGTCGGTGTCGGCGCTGATCATGTGATGCGGCACCACGCCTTCGAGCTCGTTGAACCAGAACGCGCTGATCTGGGTCAGCACCGCGCCCTTCATCGGGATGGTCTCGCCCATCACGACGTCGAAGGCGCTGATGCGGTCGGTGGTGAGGAGCAGTAGGCGGTCGTCGTCGACGGCGTAGATGTCGCGCACCTTGCCGCGTCCGATCTTGGGCAAAGGCAGGTCGCTGGAGAGCATGGTGGTCATCGGCAAATCTTTCGCAGGCACGGCCTTCGACAGGAGATCACGGCCGCGCTGAATGGCCCGGCCAGGATCGGGATAGCCTATTCCGGCAGCGGAATGAACTCATGTTCCTGCGGAACCGCGGCGAAGCGGCCGGTTTTCCAGTCCTGCTTGGCCTGCTCGATCCGCTCCTTGCTGGAGGAGACGAAATTCCACCAGATGTGTCGCGGCCCCTCCAGCGCATCGCCGCCGAGAAACATCATCCGCGTGGCTTTGAGCGCCTTCACCGTGATGCGATCGCCGGGCCGGAAGATCAGCAGCCGGGGCCCTTCATAGCGCTCGTTCGCGATCTCGATCTCGCCGTCGACGACGTAGATCGCGCGCTCCTCGTGGTCGGGGTCGAGCGGCACGCTCGCGCCCGCAACCGCCGTGACCTCGGTGTAGAACCAGGGCGAGACCATCGTGACAGGCGAGGTGATGCCGAAGGCTGAGCCCGCGATCACGCGCGCGGTGAAATCGCGCTCGGAGATCATCGGCAGATCACCGGCACCGTAGTGCTGGAATGACGGCGCGATCTCTTCCGATCCGGCCGGCAATGCGATCCAGCTTTGCAGGCCCAGCATCTGCTGGCCCGAGGCGCGTTGCGCATCCGGCGTGCGCTCGGAATGGGCGATGCCGCGGCCCGCGGTCATCAGGTTCATCGCGCCGGGCTGGATCTCGCAGACGTTGCCCTCGCTGTCGCGATGCATGATGGAGCCGTCGAACAGATAGGTGACGGTGGCAAGCCCGATATGCGGATGCGGCCGCACGTCCATGCCCTTGCCGGAAACGAATTGCACCGGCCCGAAATGATCGAAGAAGATGAAGGGGCCGACCATCTGGCGCTTGCCATGCGGCAGCGCGCGCCGCACGGCGAAGCCGTCGCCGAGATCGCGCGTGCGCGGCACGATGACGAGATCGAGCGCATCGCAGGACATGGGATCGCCGAGCACGGGATCGTTCGAGGGTTGCCAGCTCATCGGTGGGCTCCTTTTATTGCGGCGATCGTAACAGGATTTGATGGTCCCGTCGCGACGCCTCCGCATTGCCGCGACGGTCTATTTGCCGTCATCGTGCGATATCGGCGATACCTAATCTGGAAACTGGGGCGGACGATGGTTTCTCCGATCAAGCCGGGCGCAAACCTGATCGAGGTCGACGGTCCCGGGATCGAGACTGCGCCTCATTCGGCGTGATCCATCTTGAAAAGCGCGGCCTGACGAAGGATGTTTGGTTGATTTCCACCGCGACCGATCGCATCACCAGATGACACTTGCCGCAACCGAACTTGCCTTTCGTGCCGCGTCCGTAGCGCTGCTGCTGGTGCTGGCGGCGTCACTTGTCTCGGATTTCCGCAATGTGCTCGCGGCCCGGCTCGGCGCTGCGTTCGCGCTGAGTTCGGCCGCGCATGCCGTGAGCTATTCGTTGGATGTCACGTCGCGGATCCCGCTCTGGCATGCACCGCTGATCGCATTGTCGACCGGCAGCATCGTGGTGTTCTGGCTGTTCACACGCTCCCTGTTCGACGACGAGTTTCACCTCCGCTGGTGGCACGGATCGGTCTGGGCGCTGGTGACGGCCTTCAGCTTCGCGGGCTGCGCCTGGATTGCACCCAGCGGCCATGTGCGGTTCTCGGTGACGGTGGTCAATCTGATCGTGCTCGGTTTCATCGCGCTTGCGGTCGGGCAGACGATGGCCTCCTGGCCGGCCGACCTGGTCGAGCGCCGCCGCAGCGCTCGCGTCTTCATCGTCTGCGCAACCGCGCTCTATGGCGGGCTGAACGCGGTGCTCCAGATTGCCGTCGCCGGGCACCACGTCGGCGATGTCGCCGAAACCATCAATGCCGGCGTGCTCGCCGGCACCGTTGCGGCGATCGTCTATGCCATGATGCGCGTTGACGGGGCGGACCTGTTTCCGGCCGCGGCGGAGCCCGCACCGCCGACTGCTTTCAGTCAGCCTGCGGCAGACGACACTGCCGACCAGAAGCTTGTCGATGCCCTGATGCGCCTGATGGCGGATGAGCGGGTCTATCGCCTGGAGAACATCACCATTGGCGTGCTGGCGGGCCGGCTGAAAATTCCGGAATACCGGCTGCGCCGGCTGATCAACCAGCGGCTCGGCTACCGCAACTTCAATGTGTTCCTGAACAATCACCGGATCGAGGAAGCCAAGGCCGCGCTGGCCGATCCCACCCAGGCCGAGGTCCCCGTCATTACCATCGCGATGGATGCCGGCTTCCAGTCGCTCGGCCCGTTCAACCGCGCCTTCAAGGCGGTCACCGGCGTGACGCCGACGGAGTATCGACGGCTCAAGGCCGATGCGGCTTAGATTATTATCCCGTTGAAACAACGCCAGAATTTCAAATTCGGCTAGCCCCGGTCAGTTTCGACGAGGCCGTATTTCAAATCCGGCGAGCACGCTTCGCCCGCATCCGGCTCCTTCTCCGCCACTCGCCCCGAAGCCGGAGAAAGCCCGTGACCCGCCGCCGCAAGATCATCCTCGCTACCACCGCCATCGCCTTTGCCGGCCTCGCCCTCGGCGCGGCGCGGGCCCGCGACGTGCCGAAGGTTGCCACCGGCTTCATCGCTGACACGCTCTGCTCGGAGACGTTCGTCTCCGGCCTCGATCCCATGCGCGACCTCGCCGAGACCACCGACGCGATGCCGGGCACGGGTCTGCTCACCTGGGCGATGAATCTTCAGGTCGATCGCGTTCGCAAGGATGTCACGGTGACGCTGTTCGGCATCGGCCGCAGCCACGCCGTCTATCGCGAGGGCCTCGGCTGCACGCTCGAACACGGACAGGGGATCGCCGACGTCGCGTTGCCGCCCGACGACAAGCAGACGGCGTTGCTTCCCGAGATTGCCGGTCCGGGACTGGTGTCGCCGCAAAGCGAGGAGCTGTCAGCCGCGCTCGACCGCGCCTTCGCCGAGCCCGCACGGCCGCCCTATCGCCGCACCCGCGCGATCGTCGTCATGAAGGCCGGCCGCATCATCGCCGAGCGCTACGCGGATGGCATTGGACCGGAGACGCCGCTGCTCGGCTTCTCCATGACGAAGTCGGTGATGTCTGCGTTGACAGGCATCCTCGTGCGCCAGGGCAAGCTGAAGCTCGACGGGCCTGCGCCGGTCGCCGCCTGGCAAAATCCGGATGATCCGCGTCATGCCATCACCGTCGATCAATTGCTGCGTCACACCGCCGGCATTGCGCTCGGAAGCTCGTTGGAGGCCTCGCTGGGCTCCGTGCTCGAGCCGGTCAACACCATGAAATTCGCCGAGGATGACATGGCTGCCTATGCCGCAAGCATGCCGCTCGCGACCGCGCCGGGCACGGTGTGGAATTATCACGACGGCAACACCATCATGCTCGCGCATCTGATCCGCAACGCCGCCGGCGGAAAACCCGAGGATGCGCTGCGCTTCGCGCGCCGCGAATTGTTCGCGCCGCTCGGCATGAAGCACGTCACGCTTCAGCTCGACGGCGCCGGTACGATCGAGGGCTCCAGCGAAATGCTGGCGTCCGCGCGCGACTGGGCGCGCTTCGGCCAGCTCTATCTCAACGACGGCGTCGCCGGCGGCAAGCGCATCCTCCCCGAGGGCTGGGTGAACTATTCCGCGACGGCCACGCCGCACGCCTGGGTCGGCATCGGCGCCGGCTTCTGGACCAATCAGGGCGACAGCTTTGGCGCGAAGTTTCGCATCACACACGGCTGGCCGCGCGATGCCTTCTTCGCCAAGGGCACGATCGGGCAATACACCATCGTGATCCCGTCGGAGCGGCTGGTGATTGTGCGCCTCGGTCGCTCGCCGAACGCGCCACCGCTAGCTGATGGTGTATTCGATCTCGTCCGCGACGTGGTCGCCGCGACGCGCGAGAAGGGGAAGATGGCGGGAGTGAATTGAGCTGTCTCTCACCCTGCCAGGGGAGGGTGGAGCGAAGCCGCGCGAACGCGACTCTATTACCGCCCCAGCTCCGTCGCCTTGGCGACGCGATCGAACCGCTCCAGCGTCATGATCGCATCCGCAAACTTCTCCGCCCGCGCATTCAGCACCGGGCGGGCCAGTGTCAGGAACTTCTGCTGCATGGCCTGTGCGTCCGGGAACGAATTCGGCTCGCCGGAGGGATCGGCGTAGAGCCGCTCGTGCACGCCGTCATCGGTGGTGATGCTGACGCGGGCGCCGAACGGATGGGTGCGGCCGACCTCGAGCCGGTCGTCCTGCACGACGTCGAACTTGTCGGCGAGCGCGTCGATGGCGGCGTCACCAAGGCGGCCATAGTCGTCCCAGCCGAACGAGCCCTGGTCGAGCGCGAGCGCGCCGGTGAAGAACATCGAGAACTGGCCGCCGACGATCGAGGTCGGATGCCGCTTGGTCGCGGCATCGCCGGTCAGCGTGATGCCGTTGCGATGCAGGCCGACCTCGACGCGCTTGACCTGGTCCGGCGTCAGATTGTGCTCGCGCCGCATCGCGATCAGCGCGTCGATCGCGGCATGGGTGTAGCGGCAGCTCGGATACGGCTTGACGCCGATCTTCATGGTCTCATAGGCCTTGCCGAGCTCGGCGACCGCCTTGTCCGGATGCGCATCGTCGGTGTATCCGGCGAGCAGGCCATGCTTGCCTTCCACCGATTCCGTCGCGCCGACGAAATCGGTGCGCGCTAGCGTCGCGGCGATCACGCCGTTCATCGCGGCGGCACCGACCTGATAGCGCTTGTTCCAGGCGCCGTTGACGAGGAATTGCAGCGAGCCCGCGGCCTGGCTGCCGGAGACGCCGAAGGCGGCGATGATCTGCGGCTCGGAGAGCCCGAACAGCTTGGCCGCAGCCGCCGCCGCGCCATAGGTGCCGGCGGTGGCGGTTGGGTGGAAACCGCGCGCATAATGCGAGGTCGGATCGAGCGCGTTGCCGAGCCGGCAGCAAACCTCATAGCCCGCCACGATCGCGGTCAGCACGTCGCGCCCGGAGGCGCCGACCATCTCGCCAACGGCAAACGCCGCCGGAACCACCGGTGCGCTCGGATGCAGCGAGGAATCGGCATGCGTATCGTCGAAGTCGAGCGAATGGCCGAGCGCACCGTTGAGCAGCGCCGCGACCGCCGGCGTCCAGGTCTTGGCATCGCCGAACACGGTGGACTCGCCCTTGGTGTCGAGCGCCAGCGCTTCCAGCATCTTCAGGATCGAGGGGGTCGATTCCGCCTCGCTGCGGGCCCGGATCGCGCTGCCGAGGAAATCCAGCGTCAGCACCTTGGCGCGATCCAGCACCTCCGCCGGAATATCCTGGTACTTCAGGCTGGCGACATAGGCGGCGAGCGTTGCGGTTTCGTGGGCCATCGTGTTTCCTCGTTTTGGCGCGCAAATTAGGCGGGCTGATTGGGCCTTTCAAGCGGCCTTGCGGCCGCGGGCACCAGCTATGCTTATGGCAGGTGCAAGAGGATCGGACCGGGACTTTCGACGATGGCACTCGCAAGACAAATGTTCGACCAGGTCTGGTCGCGAAAGACGCAATTGGGGCTGGCGGTCCGGGTCACGGTGGCGGCCACCGGGGCCTATGCACTTGCCACCGCCCTACACCTGTTGTTGCCGCTCTGGGCCGTCCTCACCTCCATCATCGTGACCCAGATGAGCGTCGGACGCTCGCTGAAGGCGACGCGCGACTACATGATCGGCACGATCGGCGGCGCCATCTATGGTGGCGCGATCGCAATCCTGATCCCCTATTCCGGCGAACTCGGTCTTCTGGGTTTGCTGGTGCTGGCCGTGGCGCCGCTTGCCTTTGTCGCGGCGATCTATCCGAACCTGAGCTCTGCAACGGTGACGGCGGTGATCGTGCTCGTGCTTCCGACCATGCATCATGCCGATCCCATGGCCTCGGCGATCGATCGCGTCAGCGAGGTCTCGGTTGGCGCCGTTACCGGGCTGCTGGTCTCGTTCCTGGTGCTGCCCTCGCGCGCGGTCCGGCAGATCCGCGCCAGCGCGGCAAAACTGCTCGAATTGATCGCGGAGGCTTTCACCGAATTGCTCGCCGGCCTGACGCGCGGCCGCGACAACGATGCGCTGCACCGGATCCAGGACGGCATCGGCACGGCAATGGTCGGCCTCAATGCGATCGGCGCCGAGGCCGAGCGCGAGCGCGCCGCGCGGCTGTCGGGCGGGCCCGACACCGGCCCGTTGCTGCGCACGATCTTGCGGCTCCGCCATGATGTCGTGATGATCGGCCGCGCCACCGTGGTGCCGCTGCCGGCCGAGGTGCAGATGCGCCTCGCCGCGCCGCTTGCGGAAGTCTCGAACGCGATCGACCGCTTCCTGCGCTCGGCCGCCGCCGCCATGCGCGAGGGTGCCGGCGCGCCGCCGATCCATCCCGTGCATGTCGCGCTCCAGCATTACGCCGACGCGGTTGCCGCCGTTCGCCAGGACGGCCTGATCCGCGGCCATTCCGGCGACACCGCCGAGCGCTTCTTCGCCATCGGCTTCTCGCTGGAGCAGATGCACCAGAATCTCTGCGATCTCGACCGCGTCGTCGGCGAATGGTCGGAGGCCGCGTCCGACAAGCCCGCGCGGTTGGCGGAGTGAGCTACCGTTTCGTCAGCCCCTTGCCCTGCATGCGCCAGAGCAGCAGGTCGATGCGGTCCTGGCCGAAGAACGGCTCGTTCTCGAACACGAAGGTCGGCACGCCCCAATGGCCGGATGCGGCGTGGTCCTTCTCGTTCTCCGCGATCACCTGCTCGTAACGATCCGGATCTGCGCTGATCGCAGCATCCATCGCGGCAAGATCGAAGCCGGCGGCCTCGGCGGCGCGCGCGAGATGGTCGCCCTCGTTCCAGCCCGCGACCGAGCCGTCCCACAGCACGCGCGCGATCGCGTATGTGAATGCGAGCGAGCGCCCTTCCAGCTGCGCCATCGCGCCCAGCCGGGTCAGGCGGTGGATGTAGGGCTGCTCCGCCGCGACATCGAACGTCACCTTGTCCTGCACGATCGGGTCCGGTCTCGGAAAGCGGAACGGAATGCCCTCGTGCTGCGCCACGCGCGTGCTGTCGAGCACCACATAGCGAATGAAGTTCGGGCTGGCTTTCTTGAAGAAGCCGGGCACGCGGACCGCGAGCGGATAGACCGGCCGCAGGTTCACCGCCAGATCGTACTCCGCGACCAGCTTCAGCGTCTTGGGCAGCGCCAGATAGCTGAAGGGACTGCGGTAGGAATAGAAGAGGTCGACGGCAAGGAGCGTTACGGGCGTCATCGCGCCGGCTCCACGATCCGCGCCATCATGCTGCGCACCACCAGCTTGTGGAACGGCATGATGAGGGTGAGGTAGCTGCGGCCGAGCAGATTGTTGGTGCGAACCAGCGTGGTCGATGTCACCTCGCGAGCTGCGGCATCGCCGGTCACGTCAACGACAAGACGAAAATCGAGATGGGAATCGTCAAAGCCCGCGACCAGCCGCTCCGGCGTCTCGCTCAGCACCGGAAACAGGCCGATCAAGCCGCCCGGCGCCGGTGCGCCTTCGCCCGATGTCTTCAAGCCGAACGGCGTTACCAGGATGTTGCGCAGGCGTATCAGCGCATCGATCCAGCGCGGCCCGTGCAGCACCATCCTCGTGCAGGCCTCGCGGGCGTTCACGGCCGCTGCGCCGATCTCCACGCGAAACGCATCGATGAACTGCGCGCCGGCAAGCAGCGTGCCGGCGTCGACATCGGGGGTGACTTCGCGGACCGTCCTGATCATCCCGCCAGTCTGCGCGTCAGCATTCGGAAGCGCAAGATCAAGAGCCCGGCATAGACGAACGTCCCGATCGAGAACCCGATCCAGACGCCGACCGCGCCCAGCCCGGCGTGGAAAGCCAGCACCCAGGCGACGGGAAATGCGACGCACCAATAGCCGATCGCGGCGAACATCAGTGTCATCCTGGTGTCATTGATGCCGCGCAGCGCGCCGCCCATGATGGTCTGGAGGCCGTCGGCAATGAAGAAGGTCGCACCGACCACCAGCAGCGTTGCGGTCAGCTCGACGGTGGCGGTGCTCTCGGCGCCGCTGCCGAAGAACAGCCGTCCTAGCTCATAGCGGCCGAGGATGATCGCGACCGTCAGCGCGGAGACCAGCGCGACGCCGAGCAGGGCCGCGACGAGCCCTGCGCGCTTCACCGCGAGCGGATCGTCGCGGCCGAAGGCCTGGCCGACCCGCACCGTCGCCGCCATGCCGATGCCGAGCGGCACCATGAACAACACCGCGGTGACCTGGAGCGCGATCTGATGGGCGGCGATCGCGGCGGTCGAGATCAGCCCCATCAACAGCGCCGCCGACGAGAACAGGCCATATTCCAGCAGCAGCGAGAACGAGATCGGGGCGCCGATCGCGATCAGCTCGCGCATCAGGGGCCAGTCGATCCGCCAGAGACGGGCGAGCGGGTGATAGTCCGCGAACGGCTTGCGCAGGCCGGCAATGGCGAGCGTTGCGACGAACGTGCCGAGATTGACCAGCGTGGTCGCAAGCCCCGCGCCGAACAGGCCGAGCTCCGGCAGGCCGAACAGGCCGTGGATCAGGACGTAGACCAGCGCCGCGTTGACGGGAATCGCCGCGAGCGTGATCCACAGCGGCGGCTGCGGCCGGTTCACCGCGCTCATCATGCTGCGCAGCGCGATGAATCCGAGCGCCGGCGCGATGCCCCAGGCCAGCCCGTAGAGATAGTGCTGCGCAAGTGCGGCCAATTGCGGCGTCTGACCGAGCGCGATCAGGATGTGGTCGCCATAGAGCGGCGAGGCCATCATCGGCAGCGAGATCAGAAACGCGACCCAGAGGCCGACGCGCAGGGAGCGGCGGATGCGCCTGACATCGCCGGCACCGAACGCCTGCGCGGCCAACGGCGACACCGCCGCCATCAACCCGAGCCCGAAGGTGAAGCTGACGAAATAGACCGTGTGCGCCAGCGCGGCCGCGGCGACCGCATCCTGGCCGAGCCGTCCGATCAGCGCGAGATCGGTCGTGATCATCGCGATCTGCCCGAGCTGCGTCAGCATCATCGGCACGGCCAGCCGCAGCGTCTCGACGAACTCGTCGGCGAGAGGATTGGGCGGCACGCCGGCTTGCGGCCGCGAAGGATGTCGGGCGGTGTCGAGCATGGGCGGCTCAATAGCACGACCGGACGACGAAAACATGGCCTCACTCGTGTCCCGGATGCACGGAGCGCGAGCCGACCCAGGATCACGAGCGCTGTCTTTGCGGTATGGGCCCCGGCTCAGCAGCGCATCACTGACGTGCTGCGCTGCATCCGGCGCACGAGATCATTTTCGGATTGGGAGGCGAAGTGCCTCAGCCCTTCCGTTCCGGCACGCGCTTGATCTTCGCGCCCAGCGCGTTCAGCCGTTCCTCGATGCGCTCATAGCCGCGCTCGATCTGGTCGGCGTTGTTGATGGTCGAGGTGCCCTCGGCGCAGACCGCCGCAAGCAGCATCGCCATGCCGGCGCGGATGTCGGGCGAGGTCATCGTCGCGCCGTGCAGACGGCTGGGGCCGGCGATGATGGCGCGGTGCGGGTCGCACAGCACGATGCGCGCGCCCATCGCGATCAGCTTGTCGACGAAGAACATTCGCGATTCGAACATCTTCTCGAACATCAGGATCACGCCCTCGCATTGCGTAGCGGTGACGATCGCAATCGACATCAGATCGGCCGGGAAGGCCGGCCAGGGCTGGTCCTCCAGCTTCGGCACGTGACCGCCAAAGTCGTCCTGGATCTTCATCGTCTGGTTCGAGGGCACGATGAGATCGTCGCCCTCGATGCGGCAGACGATGCCGAGCCGCTCGAAGCCCATGCGGATCGAGCGCAGATGCTCGACGCCGGCGCGCAGGATGCGCAGTGGCGAGCGCGTCACGGCGGCAAGCCCGATCAGCGAGCCGACCTCGATATGGTCGGGCTGGATCCGGTAGGTCGCGCCGCCCAGCGTTGCCGGCCCGTGCACGACCATGGTGTTGGTGCCGATGCCCTCGATCTTCGCACCGAGCGCGACCAGGAAGTTGGCGAGGTCCTGCACATGCGGCTCGGACGCGGCGTTGCGCAAATAGGTGACGCCGTCGGCGGCGACCGCCGCGACCAGCGCGTTCTCGGTCGCGGTGACGCTCGGCTCGTCCAGGAACACGTCAGCCCCGGCCAGCCTTGCCGCACGGAATTCGAGCCGGTCGGTCGCGGTGACCTTGGCGCCAAGCTGTTCGAGCGCCAGCACATGGGTGTCGAGCCGACGGCGGCCGATGACGTCGCCGCCGGGTGGCGGCAGCATCACTTCGCCGCAGCGGGCGAGCAGGGGCCCCGCCAGCAGGATCGAGGCGCGGATGCGCACGCAGAGCTCCGGGTCCAGATCGGCGGCGCGGATGCTCTTGGCGTGGATATGAAGCGTGTTGCGGGTGGTCCATTCGGCGGATGCGCCGACCGAGCGGATCAGTTCGACCAGCGTCTCCGTGTCGCGGATTCGCGGCACGTTCTCCAGTGTCACCGGATGCTCGGTGAGCAGGGCGGCCGCGATGATCGGCAGCGCCGAATTCTTGTTGCCGGACGGCTCGATCGAGCCCGAGAGCCGGTGACCGCCTTCGACGATGTACTGGATGGGCGCCACGGGATCTCTCGCTGTCCTGCTGGGTGGGGCGGGCTGTTTCGGGCGGAAACTACAGAGAATTGAGCGCGGTAGCAATTGCGCTGGCCGCAGCCGCCCGCGCCGATGTGCCTGCCAGACCCTCATGGTGAGGAGCGCGGGGAGGGCCTAGAACAAGCCGATGATATTCGCCACCACGTAGAGAATCGCGATGAGGATCAGTGCACCGATCATGACGAAGGAGATCTCCACCGCAATGGCGCCGGTGCCGAGGATGGCGGCCACGCCGGCCAGGAGCCGCTCCTCCCGGAAGATCAGTGAAAGGACCGAGAGCAGGATCGCAAGCAGGCCGAGCGAGATCGCGGTCGCGGATGCCGTTTCGCTCCAGCTTCTTCCGGCCGATTTTTCGATCCTGGGAGCCTGATATTCCACACCCTTCACGCGTGCGATCACGCGATCCTTGATGCGATGGCCGGTGTCGACGATGACCTGGTCCGCCGGTGGCGGCGGAAACACCATCGGCACGACCCAATGCGGCAAGACAGCGGCCATCAGCGCCAGCACGCCGACGATGCTGCCGATGATGCCAAGACGGCGGGATGATGGCGTAGCAGTGCTGGTCGCTGACGAGCTGGTCATGGCGTGACGTTTCCCGGCCGGAACTGGCCAACGGGTTCATGCCACTTCGTCGCGATGGCGGGAGGGGAGGTTCAGCTGAGGTGTTGCTACGAAGGCGGTGCGCCCCTCTCCCGCTTGCGGGAGAGGGCAGGGGAGAGGGTGTCGCCGCAACGGGACAATCCCCAAGAGGAGAAAGCCCCCCCCCGCCGCTTCGCGTCGACCTCCACCGCAAGCGCAGGGCTATCGCATATGAAGAAAAGCGTGGCGGGCAGCTTGCCTGCGGCCCATCCTTCGAGACGCCCGCCTACGGCGGGCCCTCAGGATGAGGTCGCGTTTTGCGGTGAGATATCAGACCCTCATGGTGAGG